>CALCXM010000025.1 GCA_937905825.1 uncultured bacterium | reverse complement strand
GGGTGTGAAAGTGAACCTGGTTCCGTATCACCGGTTCCGTATCACGCCTAACCGCTCGCTACTTGTTCTTGATCGCGTACAGGCTCGTGTCCGAGCGCAAGTAGAGCACGTTGCCCACGGCGACGGGGGATGCGTCCACTGGCTCAGCGAGCTGATTCATGGACACGACTTCCAACTCTTCTCCGTGCTTCAAGACCGCCGTGAGGCCGTCGCGGTCGGTGACGTAGAGGTGGCCACCCGCTGCCAGGATCGATGCGTAGACGTTGCCGAGGTCGAGTCGTTGGCGATCCACCAGGACCTTGCCCGTGGCGTAGTCGACGCAAGAAATGCGGCCTGTGTTTCCACTCAGCACGTAGACCTTGCCGTCGACCAGGACCGGAGAGGGGACATAGGGGGTTCCCGTGCTGTGTTCCCAAAGCACGCCATTCTCCACGTCGCGCAGATCGCTGCGCTTGTCGAGGGGGAACTGCATCATGGCCGCACCGCGGTAGCCGCTGGTGACGACCACGGTCTTGCCGTCGGAAACCGGAGTGGGTATCGGGTTGGTGGTCTGACCGGAACAGTGCCAAAGCAGGGCGCCATCCTGCGCTTGGTACGAGCGCACGGCCGTCTTGCCGTTCACGACAATCTGAAGATTGCCTGCCTGCTCGATCACAAAGGGCGCTGTCCACGTACTGTTCTCATCACGCGCTTGCTTCCAACGCAGCTTGCCCGTGTTCTTGTCGAGGGCGTAGATATACGAGTCTTCTTCTTGGTCAGCGACCACGATCAGGAGGTCCCCGGCGAGGGCCGGGGAGCCCGCTTCACCGAATTCCCGTCGCATGGTCTGGGGGCCGATTTCGTACTCCCAGAGCACGTCACCGGTCTTGAGGTCGAGGCAGTAGATTCCATTGCTGCCCAGGGACACGAAGAGCTTCTCTCCATCGGTGACCGGTGAGAAGGAAGAGTAGCCGTTGGTGGAATGGATGCCACCGAGCTGCAAGCGCTCGGTCACGCTGCTCTCCCAAACCACCTCACCGTTCTTGGCGTCGATGGCGATGACCAGAAATGCCAAGATGTCGTCCGTGGGAGCGCTGCCCCTTCCGTCCATTGGCTTGCGCTTGGCGAGTTCTTCTGCCGTCGCTGGGCGGGTGGGCACAGCGTTCACCAGGTAGATGTGTTCGCCCTGAATGATCGGAGTGGACTTGCCCGTGCCGGGAAGCGCCGCCTTCCAAGCGACGTTCTCCGTTTCGCTCCAGGTGGTTGGCGGGGTGGCGCCAGGGGCCAGGCCTGAGTGTTGCGGTCCACGCCAGGAAGGCCAGGGACCCACCTGGGCAAAGCTAGGAACGGCGAGCAGCGGCAAGAGCAAGAGTGCGTTGAGTCGAATCATGGCTAGCAATCAGTTGTTTCGAACTATTCCTCGCGGAGGGAGTTGAAGTCGGCTTGGCGGACGGCGACGCGTGTCGCCAACCACAGCCAGAAAAAGCCACTGGCCGCGACCGCGCAGCACAGCATCCAAAAGTTGTTCAGAGAGAGTTCGGAGCCCGGGGCGCGCATGGCGGGCAGGATGGCCACCAAGGCAGCGCCGGCACCGCACGCGAGTCCCAAGAGGAGCAGGTACCCGTATTCGCTGAGCACCCACCAACGCAAGCGCGCGGAGCTGAAGCCCAAGGCCCGTGCCAAGGCGAGTTCCGCGCGACGTTCCAGGGTGTTGCGCAAGAGCAGCATGCCCAGGCCCACGGTGCCGAGCAAGAGGCCCAGCAGGCCGAGGCCCTGGAAGATCGTCAAGTAGGTGTTCTGCACCGCATGAAAGGCATCCAAACGCTGCCCGCTGGGTTCCGCCGCAAAGCCCAAGTCGCGCAGGGCTCGGGAGAGCGTCGCGGAAACCTCAGCGGCCCGATCCGCAGGCGCGTCAATCAAGAACCGGCGATGACCCCCTTGGGTTGGGAAGAGAGTCTCGAAGTGTTGCTCTTCGATCAGCAAGGCACCTTGCAGGATGGAATCCGCCACGGCGCCGACAATGCGCACATCAAAGGGCTCGCCCCGTTCGTTCACGTACTGCAGGGTGTCACCCACGCCCTTGTGCATTTGCCAGGTGAGACTCGTGACGTCCCCGATGGCGGGGATCGCGCCGTCCCCTTGGGGTGCTTGCAACAGGAGCCAGGGATTCGTCGTGTCCGTGCTCGTGGCTGCAAACTCGAAAGCACCCCGTTCGGACAGTTGCGCGCTTTGCACCCCGAAGAGCGGCGGCGCCTGGGGGCGTGCCAGGTTCAAGCAACTGGCGTCGTCTCCTTGGCGCATGCGCATGGGCACCACGCTGACTTGATCCATCTCGGCGTCACCGAGTCCGAGCGCATCGCGGCCGAGCTTGGAGTTCATGTCGTGAACCACGGGCAAGCTCGATTGACCAAAGAGCGCAAAGCCGCCGGTTCCGGAAGCGCGCTCGAGGGTGTTCTGGGTGGGGCCCAAACGGTTGGCGCCGATGGCCACCACGAGGAAGGTGCCCGATGCCATCAACGCGATCGTTGCCAGACTGCGTGAGGGACGACGGCGTGTGTTGCTGCGACCCAGACTGGCCAGGGTGGCCCCCGGGCCCATGCTCGACGACAAGGCGCTGCCCAAACCCTGCGAGCCGCGGCCTGCGCTTCTGCGCAAATGGCGGCGGCACAGAACCAAACCGCAAGTGAGCGTCAACGCGCCCGCTCCAAAGAAGGCGCCAGCAGCGGAGGGTCCGCCGGCGGGATCGACTAGCAGCACCGCGAGCAGCGCGGCGCCGAGTCCACCGATCGCGAACCACGGCCGACCCGCGGGCTTGGTTCCTGGCAGGGGCGTTTCATCAAGTTCCGTGGGGCCCTTCGCGCTCAAGAGGCGAGCGCTCGAGCGGCGCAGGGTCTTGCGCAAGGCGAAGTGCGCCGTGGCGAGGCTAGCCAAGACGGAGATCAGCCAGCCCACCAGTAGCGTCGATGGTTGCGCGTGGAACTCCAAGTGCACGCTGGCGATGGCGCCCTGCCAAACACTAGCGAGGCCAAACAGCACGAGCTTGGTGTAGCCCAAACCGAAGAGCGCGCCCAAGCCGGCGCCCACGCAGGCCAGCAGGCCGACTTCCAGGAGCAAGAGCTTCCGCACGAAACTACGCTCGAAGCCCAGGGCTGCGTACAACCCGATTTCACTGGCCCGTTGCTCGACGCCAAACAAGAACAGTTGTGTGGCGAGCAGCAGGGCGGCGACGATCAAGAAGAACGAGAGCCCGATGAACAGCCCGCCGAAGTCCGTGGCGGAATCGCCTCCGGCCAAGGCAGACGTGCGCACGTCTTGAAAGAACAGGCCAAGCTCGGCGGGGGAGAGTTGGCCGAGCAGAGTGTTGCGCACGGCGGGCTCCGCAGCCGCGTCGAAGCGCACGGCGGTCAAGGCACCGAAGCGGCTGGTCCACAGGTCGCGTCCGTCTTCCAAGCGCAGGAAGGCTTTCGGCGCCCCGCCATACTCGTCCCAATAGACTTCGTCCTTGTCGCGAATGCGATCCAAATCCACCGGCGTGCCCGGTTCCCAGTCCCGGCAGTTGTCCGCGTCCGCGAGACCAGGGAAGGCCGGCATCAAGCTGCGATCGGCGGCCAGGCCTTGCATGGGAATGGTACCGGCGAGGAGGAAGCTCTGGCTGCGTTCGACCAATTGCCGGGAGGCATCGATCACGTAGAAGTCGAGGGTGATCGGATCCCCGGGCTGCGCATCGAGATCTTCACGGGCCCATTCGCCCAGCAGGATCTTCCCGGGTTCGAGGTCTTGAACCAAGGCGCTTTCGATTCCGGAGCCCGCACCCGTCACGGGGTTCAAGGGCCCGAGTGCACTGACCATCGAGTAGGGGATGGAGTTCTCTCCCTTGCGCAGGCCGTTGACGAAGTAGGTGAAGACTCCCTCGAGCGGTGCAGCGCCGAGCGCTTCCAGCTTCTCCAAGATCGGCGCGTCGAAGAAGATGCGGTCCGTGCGCAGTTCTCGCCGTCCATCCGCGAGGGAGCTTACCTCAAGTTGCGCATCCTCCAGTTGCCAGTGTTGGGCAAGCGCTCGGTTCAAGGTCTCGGTCTCAACCTCGGGGCTGAGCATTAGATTGGCCGCCCCGGGCACCTGGAGTTGTTCTTGCAGCCAAACCAGATTCACCAGCACGTTGGGCCGTTCACTGCTGCCGCCGTACAGGCCGAACTCTGCGAAGGAGCCGCGATCGAGCACCCCAGCCACGCGCAAGCGCAAGGCGACGGCCACCTCCCCAGGGGCCAGGGCCATGTCCCGGGGCAAAGCGCTGGGAAGTTCCACGCGCAGCACGACTTCTTCGCCAGCCACTAATTGCAAGCGCGCCGCCAGGGTGCCGTTGACCCAGGCTTCGCCGGCTAGGATGGATTGGATCTGCGAGGTTTCGGGTGCGAGTTCAAAGAAGCGCGACTCGACTCCCAGAACTTGAATGTCGTGCAAGCGCCTGTCGCCGGTGCTGCTGGACCCCACCGCTTGCATGCTGATGACGGGAGCGCAGGGCACTTGCATGCGCTCCGCCAAGCTGGCCTGGAAGAAGCGGTCGCCGCTGCTCATGGCGTTGTGCACGGCGCCGATGCGCGCGAGCGAACCGCGCATCAAACTGTGGCGCACGGAATCGCCTACGAGCAAGGCGCCGAGCAGGGTCGCGCTGGCGATGATCATGCCCGCCAACACACCGAGGTGCGTGCGCCGGTAGTGACGCAAGCCGCGCAAAACGAGGCCCAGCAAACTCATCCTTGGGGACTCAATTCGGCCAGGCGGCCCGCTTGCAATTCCACCTGACGCCGCATGCGCCCGGCGAGTTCCGTGGAGTGCGTGACGACCACCAGGGCCAGGTTCTCTTCGCTGTTCAACTCCAGGAGTAACTCTCCCAAAGCGGCGGCGGATGCAGCGTCCAAGGAACCGGTGGGTTCATCCGCGAGCAGCATGGCTGGCTGATTGATGAGCGCGCGCACCACGGCGACCCGCTGGCGTTCGCCGCCGGAGAGTTGCGCGGGCAGGTGATCCATGCGTTCCTGCAATCCGACCCGTTGCAAGAGCTGCTGGGCGCGGGCGCGGACGTCCCCCTGCACTTGGCTGCCCTTCATGGCCAAGGTGGGCAGCAGCACGTTTTCCAGGGCGCTGCATTGGGGCAAGAGATGGTGATGCTGAAAGACGAAGCCGATCTCGCGGTTGCGAAATTGCGCAAGAGCGGACTCGTTGCGTACGGCCAGGTCTTCGCCGAGCCACAGCAGCCGGCCGGAGTCAGGGGACTCGAGGGTGCCGATCAAGTTCAGCAAGGTGCTCTTGCCGGAACCGGAAGGTCCCACGATGGCCAAGGAATCGCCGCGTTGCAGAACGAGGTCCACTTCGCGTAGCACGGGAACGCTGTGCTGCTCCGCGCCGGGGGAGCGAAAGCTCTTGGCGACGTGCTCGAGTTTCAGCAGGGTGGGTTCGTCACTCATGGTGTTGCGGTGCTGTGAGAGGGGATGCGATGCGATCGGCGAGTCTGCGCGGCGCGGGCGCTGCTGCGGAATAGGGTATCAGGTCGCGGGGGACGAGTCGGCGCAGAGCTTTGCGCAGACTTGCGCCACGTCCCTGGCCATGCGATCGGCGCTGTAGTCGGATTGCACAGCCTGCTGTCCGGTGACGCCCAAGCGCCGCGCTCGCTCGGGATCGAGCAGCAATTCCTCTAGGGCACGAACCAGGCCCTCGGATGGCTCTGGGTCATAGAGCAGCCCGCCGCCGGTGCCCTGTACAACCTCGATGAAGCCCGATTGGCGCGGTTGCACCACGGGAACTGCGCAGGCCATGGCCTCCAAAAGGTAGAGGCCAAAGGACTCCCCATAAGCGGCGGGCACAGAGAGCAGGCTCATGCTTTGCAGAAGCGCAATTTTGTGGGCGCGCGACACGTTGGCGTGAAAGTGCACGTCCGCTTGGGCACCGGCCTTCTGAATGCGGCGTTCCAACTTGCCCACGAATTTGCGGTCCTCGGGCAGTTGCACCCCGACCACAACGAGTTGCACCCCGGGCACCCGGCCACCATTGCGCAGGGAGAGGAAGGCGTCCACCAACGTGTCCAAACCCTTCTCCGGACACATGCGCGCTAGGAATCCAATGGTCGGTGCCTTGGGCGCATTGGCCGCGCTTTCGTATCCATCGAGTTCTATGCCATTGCGAACCACGTGAACCTTGGCCGGATCGAGGTTCATGCGTTCCGTCATCAGCTGTGCCGTGTACTGGCTGACGGCCACAAAGCCTTCGATGCTGCGGGCCCGTTCACTGAGGATCTGCCAGCAGCGTTGGCTGTCCGCCAAGTGCAAGGCATCCAAGAAAGGTTGTTCTCCTTGCAAGGTGCAGAGCACCGGCACGTGCAGCTCTTCTTGCAGGCGTCGCGCGAGACCGCTGAGCATGGCGTTGGAAAGCAAAACGAGATCCGGTACCGGTTGGTCAGCGAGCCAAACGAGCAGGCGTTCGATCTCCGCGCTCTGACGTCCCTCTTCGCCCTGCAACATGGAGATCGTCATGCCGCCCAGGGCAGCGGGATTGGTCATGTCTCCCTTGGTGGAGGCCCAGCGCAAAAGCGCTTCGCGGTCCAACCAGTTGCGCAGAAACTTGGGCAGGCGGGCCAGCAAGGGCAAGAGCTGTTGCAGGTAGACGTTGATGCCGCCCATGTGCACGGGCTCGCTGGTGCTGGTGCCTGTGGCGGAGCTCGCCTCGTAAGCGCTCTCCAATTGAAAAGGCAAGTACAAGGGCACGATCTGCGCATCGTGACCGAGCCGGCGCAGGGCCGCGGTCAACATGTTGTCTCGGGTACAACTACCGCACAGAAAGCTGCCGGTGCCGGGAGTCAGGAGCAGAATGCGCATGGGCTCGACGTGCTTGCTTGAGCCGCAGCTCAGGGAGCCTTGCTCTCCCCGAAGACGTAGAGCTTGCCGTCGTTGCAACCGACAAATATCTTGCCCCCTTGTACAGCGGGGGAGGCCACCAGGGGTTTGCCGATGTCGTAGCTCCAGGTTTCGGTCCCGCTCTTGAGGTCGAGCATGTAGAGCCGGCCATCCCCCGAGCCAAAGACCACCTTGTCCCCGCAGACCACCGGGGAACTGTCGATCTTGCGACCGGTGCGGAACTTCCAAATGGGAGTGCCGTCGCTCTTCTTCACGCAGTGCATGTGCTTGTCTCGCCCGCCAAACAGCACTCGATCAGCGGTCAGGGAAGGAGAGGAGAAAAACGGATAGCGGTCGCTGTCGTAGTGCCAGAGGGTCTCTTGGGTGGCGAGGTCGATGCACACGAACTGATTGCCGTAGTGTCCGAAGTAGGCCTTGCCGTCCTCGATGGCCACGGAACCCGCGATTTGCGAATCGGAACCGAGGGGCACGGAGGTGACTGCGCTGCCGTCCATGACCGACACCACGTGCAGGATGGCGTCGCAGCCTCCGAAGCAGGTGATGTCCCCATCGACCGCGGGGGTGCCATTCAGAAAGTTGTCCGTGGCGTAGTGCCAGAGCTTCTCGCCGTTGTCCGCGCGCAGTCCGTAGAGGTTGTTGTCGTAGCTGCCTACCACGATGCAGAGGCCAGCTTCGGTCTCGATGTAGTTGGCGGCTCCCATGATCTTGTCACCGGTCTCATACTTCCAACGCAACTCGCCACTGATGGCGTCGATGGCGTAGAAGAAGAAGTCGTTGGAGCCGATGTAGACCGTGCCGTCGATCCAGCTGGGGGGCGCCTCGATCATGTCCTCGGTGGCAAAGCTCCAGAGCTCTTCGCCGGAAGCCACGTCTACGCAATGCAGGTTGTTGTCGTCCGCTCCGAAGTAGACCCGGCCGTCTTTGACGACGGGCGAGGAGGTGATCGCCCCCGCCACTTCAAAGGACCAGAGCAATTCCGGATTGTCGGGTAGGCGGCCGGCTGCCACACCGCCCAGGCCCTGGGTGCCGCGGAAGAGGGCCCAGTCTTCGGAAGCTCGCTGGGACTCAGCGCTGGCAGTCCCCGTTGCCGAGTCCTCAGGCGGCCCGTCCGCTTGCGCTGAACTGGAGTCCCCACAGGCCCCCAGCAGGAGGCCGGCCAAGAGGGCCACGGGGACCCCGAACCGACGATCGCGCAGCCGTGCGATGGCCTTACTCTCCACTCTTCGCAATGGCGAAGAGATGCGTGTGGGTGGAGACGAAGAGAGCCCCGTTGGCTGCGACCACCGAGGAGAAGATGGGGGAGAGCATGTCGATCTCGAGCACCTTGTTCTTCTCGTACTTCTTGCCCGCGGGGATGACGCTCATGAAACCATCTTCGTTGCCGATGTAGACCCGGCCATCGGCCAAAAGCGGCGAACTCCAAATGTGGCCCATGGTGTCGTGCACCCAGTACTGCTCGCCGGTGTTGGCGTCGAGGCAATAGACGAAGCCCGAAAGGTCCGCCGCGTAGATCAGGCCGTCGCCCGCAGCGCAGGTGGACATGGAACGGTTGATTTTTCCGAAGGACCACAGCTCTTTGCCTTCCGCGCTCAAGCAGGTCATGTGCCCCGCGCCCTCGCCGTTCTCCGGGTCTTGGCCGATCACCGCGTAGACCTTGCCGTCGTAAGTGATCGGGGTGGCGATGACTTCGCTGGGGCCCTTGCGATTCGAGTAGGGCACCGCCTTGCCATCTTGCATGCGGTACTCCGCCGGGTTGCAGTCGAAGCGCCAGGCTTCCTGCAAGATCTTGCGGCCGGAGTCGTCCGCTTTGGGCGTGGTGTTGAAGGCGTAGCAGAATCCGTCCGGGCCGCCGAAGATGCCGAGGGCCGTGTCTTTCGTGCGCAAGAAGGCAGGCGAGGACCAGTTCGAGTGCAGCATGCGCGAGGAGAGTCCCGAGGCCTCTTCCCCGAGCAAGGCGCCAGTTTTCTTGTCCACCAAAATCAAGCTGGGGGCGTCGGGCTTGGGGATTTCCTTGTGGTCCACGTCCTGTCCGTTGGCGGAGGTGACCCACAGCTGGTCCCCGGCGATCAAGACCGAGCTGGTGGTGACGTTGTGGGGGGCGACACCACAGGCGTCGATCATGTCGAGCACCCAGATGATGTCCGCGTCTTGGGCTTCCAGGGGAATCGGCTCCGCGCCCGGGCCTGCCATGTACTGAGCTTCGTCTTGAAAGGGTCCATCGTTGCCGTTGGCCAAGCCGTTCAAGTCCAAGCACATGACTTCGCAACGGTTCGTCACGATGTAGACGCGGTCGCCTTCCACCGAGGGCGAACAGCACAGGCCCACGTAGTCCCAATCGCTGACTTGTCCCGTGCCGAGTTTCGGGATGTTGAGTTGCCAGTTGAACTTGCCGTCCGCTTCGTCGAAGCAATACACCACGCAGCGGTCCCCTTCGAAGCGCGGGCTGCGCGGGAAGTCGTTGTTGCTGCCGACGAAGACCTTGCCGCCGGCAACGGTCGGGTTGCCATAGGTTTGTGATCCGAGCTTGGCGACCCACTTGACGTTTTCTGCGGATTCCAAATCGATCTCATCGGTGTTGCCGACGAAGTCGCCCGGTGCAAAAGTGGCGGGCAGGTTTTTCTCGTTGCTCACCATGTTGCGGGTTTCATCCCGTCCCCACATAGGCCAGTCCTGCTGAGTAGCGAAGCTCGGCGTTGGGGCGCAAAGAAGGGCGAGGGGCAGTAGTGTCAGGGGAGATTTCATGGAAAGCACTGGGGCAGGCTGGGGGCGATTGCAGGGCATTTTGCCCGTCGGTGAACTTGTATCATCGGGGCCCTGGGCGGACCAGGATCAACCCCGGGCCCACGCCAAAGACGTGCAGAAGTGTGACGCGCTTGGAGGCTTGCGCGGCAGGGCGCTTCTTGGGACGCTCCTGGCCCCCGATTGCAAGCCATTCATTCCTTGGCCATGGGGCCATCGGCAATAGGATCAGGGGCCGCGGCAGCCTGGGACATTGACTGCTGGATCGTCCGATCATGGGGCGTCGAGGTTGCAAAGATCCTGGGGGCCTTGGGCTCGTTCCTGGCGCACGGCCAACTCGAGTTCGTCGAGTGCGCGCACCAAGTCGTCGTCGCTCGTGCTGCGTCCGAGAGAGATCCGCAGGCTTCCGGAGATGCGATCCTCAGAGAGTCCCAAGGCGCGTAGCACATGACTCTCCTGCATTCGCGAGCTGGTGCAGGCGGAGCTCGAACTGGCGCAGACGCTGGTGAGGCGCCTCAAAAGCGACTCCGCATCGACTCCCTCGAAGTGCAGGTTCAAAAGGGAAGGCAGGCACTGTTGCGAAGCACCGTTGCGCTGGACTCCGCCGAGTCGGCTTCGCAGTTCTGATTCGAAACGCTCCGCCATGGTTTTCAAGCGCGCGGCTTCCGCTGTCATCTCTCGACCGCAAATCTCCGCGGCCGCACCGAGCCCAACGATCCCGGGAACGTTCAAGGTCCCTGAGCGCCTGTCGCCCTCGTGGCCACCGCCGTCGAAGAGCGGCGCACAACGCACCCGTGGCGAGCTGCGCCGCAGATAGAGCGCGCCGACTCCCTTCGGACCATAGAACTTGTGAGCGGACAAGCTGAGCAGGTCCACCCGCATTTCATTCACATCGATCGGCAGCTTGCCGACGGATTGACTGGCGTCCGTGTGAAAGAGCACCCCCGCCGCTCGGCAGCGTTCGCCGATCGCTCGCAAGGGATGCAGCGCGCCAATCTCGTTGTTCACGTGCATCAGGGAGACGAGCCGCGGCTTGTCCTGCAGAGCGCGTTCCAAGTCCGCCAGGTCGATGGCGCCAGCGCTATTCACGGAAAGGCGCGTGATCTGAAAACCAGCCTGCTCTTCCAGGCTGAGCAAGGGATCGAGAATCGCGTGATGTTCCGTGCGCGCGCTGACCAGGTGCTTGGGCTGCTGTGCGTAGGCGCGCGCGCCGGCCACGCCCTTGAGCGCCAGGTTGTTGGACTCCGTGGCGCCGCTTGTGAACACGATCTCGCGCGGGTCCGCGCCAAGCAGCTGAGCGAGTTGCTCGCGGGCCGTTTGCACAGCCGCTGCGGCGGCGCGGCCCATGGAGTGATGACGGCTGGCCGCGTTGCCGTACTCGCTCGTCAGGTAGGGCAGCATGGCCGCCAACACCCGCTCGTCCAAGGGGGTGCTGGCCGCGTTGTCCAGGTAGATGGGCTGTTGGGTCATCGGGGAACAGTGGCTCCAACCAAGTAGGGTTGGCAGAGCTCCAAGGCCGAGACGCTGAAGATCAGCGGGTAGAGCCGTTCGGAGTACCAGAGCTTCGCAAAGTACAAACCAATCGGTTGTGGATCAAACTGCGTGCCCTCGCAGGTGGCTTCGGCTAAGTACTCGGCCCCGCGCCGCATGGCCTCAAGCAGGTTGTGGGGGGCAGAGGGCTGCGGAGCGAGACCTGCTTTGGCGGCTTCCCCTAGGGCTTCCAATGCCAAGCCTGTTTCCTCGAGGGTGGAAGAGATGCCGACGTCGCCGCCGAATCCGCCGTCGGTATTTTGTGCGGACAAGAGCCAAGTGAGTGCCCGTTGCAGGGCGGCTCTCCAGGGCCCATCGGAACTCGTGTGCACCGCGCGCAGGACCCGAGACGTTCCGTAAACCGGGTTGGTTTGTTGGGGGGTGTGTTGGTTACCAAACCAAAGCGGGACCCAGGTTCCCCGGGGTTCTTGGCAGGCCATCAAGTACTCGCGGGTGCGCGCCTGGGCGCCCTGCAAGCGCTGCACTTCTTTCGCGCTCAAGCTTTTGCTTCCTACCCGATGCCAAGCGCGCAGGGCATGGGCGGAGAGATCCGGACAACTGGCATCGAAAGGCAACCTGCCCCACCCCTTGCAAAAGGTCGGCATGCCACCGTCCTTGTTCTGCAAGTCGCAGAGCCATAAGGCGGCCGCTGCGTTGCTTTTTTCCGTGCCCAATCCGAGGTTCGCTAGGGCCAGCAAAGCGCCCGGAGTGTCGTCCGCATCGGGCACGCCACCGGGTAAGGGGGTCCAGGCCCAACCGCCGGGGGCCGCGCCGGTGTAGGCATGCACCCTTTGGTGTTGCTGCTGGTGCAGCCAGGTTCCCAGGGCTTGGCGGGCGTGTTCGTCTAGGTGCTGCTCGAGGTCTCCGTTCGCGGCGAGGGCGTTGATCGCCAAAGTGCTGAGCCAGGTGGCGAGATCGCTATCGATGGGCCAAGATCCATCCGCACGCATGGAGTTGCGCAGGAACCCTAGGCCTTCGCGCACAACGGCGTGACCTGCCTGCCCGCAACTGACCAAGCTGAGCACCACGAAACTCGTGAGTGGTGTGGCTTCCAAGTAGCCGCCCCCGTGGGGTTGGATGCGTTCGAGCTTCCTCAAGGTCGCGCCACGGGTTGCCCAACGCAAGCAACGAGTGAGCGGATTCCGACTGGGACGCTGGCTTTCGATCGCTTGACCGATGGCGATCAAGGCCGGCAGGGCATAGCTCACGACCGGCAAGCCGAGCCACTTGAACAGCACCCCGGGCAGGGCCGCTAGCTCGTAGGGCAAGCGTGGGATGGCGCGCCAGGGTTTGGACTGCTTGTCAAAACAACCCCCTGCGGTGCACGCGACTTGGATTGGAACAGCGAAGGTGTGGTCATCGGCGTAGACCTCGCGCAGGCCCTTGGCGAGCTCCTTTGGTCCCAATCCGCCCAAACGCTGCCGAAGCCAAAGGGCCACCCGCGAACGGCTCTCGCCTTCCACGGTCGAGCCTTGCCCAAGGGCCATCCAAGCCAAGGCGCTGGTGCTCAAGTTGCTGGGGCTATCCACGGTGTCCCCGTAACCGCCGTCTGCGTTTTGGTGGGCCGCCAACCACGCTTGTGCAGCGCGCACTCGGCCTTGGTCTTCGGCTTCCCCGGCCATGGAGAGCGCCGTGCAGGCGGTCGCCGTGGAGAGCGCGCTCGAGGAGAGTTCGCCCTTCCACCAGCCCCCAGCTTCGCGCTCCGCAAGCAGCCGTTCGCGGCCGCGCGAGAGGGTCTTGCGGATCGCCTCCGGGGAGCTCACGCCGGACCCAAGGAGAGATGTCCGAGCGCGAGCAACGCGTAATACACGTACTCCACATCCAAGTCCTCGTCCTCCCAAAAGGCGTAGAATGCGTCGCCGCTCCACAGGCTGTCCATGAAGTCCAAGGTGATCTCGCGCCGCTCGCCGATGTCGAGTCCCATGCTCGCCAAGGCGTGCAAGGCCGTGCCCGTGGAGAGCAAGTCCGGCAGGGGAGTTTGCGGCGAGGCGCGAAAGCCCCCTTGGGGGTGTTGCATGGCGAGCATCCACTCGCCGACCTTCGAATCCACGGGCGCTTGCAGCTGCATCATGAGCGCGGCGGCGGCGGCGGTGGAGGGCGTCGTCCCCATGTTCATGGCGGCCGAGTTGCCGTAGCCTCCGTCCGCGGAACGCAGGGCGCTGAAGCTCGCGAGCAGCGCCGCTTTGTTCGGAATCTCCACCCCGAAGTCTTGGTAAATCCCAAGGGCTAAGAATGCGTGGTAGAGGGTGCCTTGGGGCTGTTTCGTCATCATGGAGTAACCACCATCCGTGCAGCGATGGTTCTCCAAGTCCTCGATCATGGCCCCTTGGAATTCCGCATTGGGCCAGCCCACCCCGAGCGCTTTCCAACAGCGCACGAGACAGGCCTTGTGCACGAGGTCCAGGTCGAGCCCGCCGCCAAACTGTTCCAGGTAAGGCCGCACGCGCTGCACGGGAAGCTCTTGCTCCAAGGCGATCAAGCAATCGAGGGCGAAGGCTGTGTAGTACAGATCGCTCTTGCCCGAGCGGTCGCAGGCGCCACCGTCCTCAGCCAATTGGCCTTCGAGGAAGGCCACCACTTTCGGCGTGGCGTCAGCTAGCAGAGTTCGCGCTAGGCGCGCGACCTGCAACATTTCGAGCCTCAAACTCACTGCAGTACCCTTCGATGAGGTTCTCGTTGCCGAAGATCTTGCCGATCACTCGACGCAAGAGACCCTTGACGGTGCTGTGGTTCACGGGACTGAGGGAGCGCACGGCTTCGTGCTCGTAGGCGTCGCTCAGTTCACGAACCTTGGAGATGACCTTCTCTTGCTCGAGGTAGGCATGCAAGCTTTCCCGCACGGAATCCGGGGCGATCTTGCGCAGCCAAAGGTCATCGAGCATCTGCACGTGCTCCTGCGCCTGGGCACGCTTGCGGGCGATGGCCATGATCAAGGAGGGGCGCATGTCCGAGAGGTCGTCCGAATCGCCCTCGCCGAAGAAGTCGTCGATGTCGTCGCGGATCTGGTAGGCGATGCCCAGGGCTTCTGAGTAGGGGCCGATCACCGAGTGCACATTCTCGTCCGCACCGGCAAACAGCGCACCCACACGCAAAGCCACTTCGAAGGCGGGAGCGGTCTTCTCGCGGAAGATGCCGAGCACTTCCACGGAGCTCAGGACCCGCGGGTTGTGGGTCCAGTACAGCTCCGCCCCTTGGCCCCGGGAAAGGGCCACGTGACCGCGAGCCGCTTCCGCCATCAGGGCCGCGCGGGTCTCCGCGGACACGTCCAGCTCGCCCATCAAGCGGTAGCCTTCGCCGAGCAACAGGTCGCCCACGTTGATGGCGATGGCCTCCCCGTGTTTGGCGTGCAGGGTTTGCTTGCCGTAGCGAATGAGGTCGCCGTCTTCGATGTCGTCGTGAATCAAGCTGGCCTTGTGGAAGCACTCCACGGCCACCGCGAGCTTCTTGAGGTCGGAGGGCATGACCGGGGACTCGCTGCGGCCTTCGCTGGAGAGCGCCACCCACATGCACGTGGCGAGGTAGGGGCGCCAACGCTTGCCCGCTTGGGCCAGCCACTCCCGGGCGATGGCGTCCGTCTCTTGGCCGATGCCGAGGGAAGGACTCATGATCTCTTCCAAACTCTCGGGCTCGAACCAAGAACGCACGGTGCCCTTGAGGCCCTCGAGGTCCAGGCGGTAGGTCTTGTCTTCGGCGGAGAGGTGGATCAAATCGCGCACTTGGTCCAGGTCCACGTTCGTTTCGCGGCAGTCATCCTGCAAGAGCGGGATCGACATGCCGGGGATCGCCACGGCTTCCATGTGCGGGAAGCACTTCTCGAGCACGTTCAGGCAAGAGACGCCCACGATCGCTTCGATCGAACCGGTCTCGATCATGGCGCGCACGATGGCGGAACCTTCCGCAACCAAAACGGCGTAACCGAGTTCCTCCGCCTCCCGGGCCAGGTCCTCGATCGAGCACAGGCCGCACTCTTTGCAGAGCATGCCGAAGCTGTCGAAGGGCGCCGGGCAGTGATCTTCCACGCGCAGGCACTTGGGCACCAGCAACAGACGCTTCTCGTAGGGGACCTGGGCCAAGCCGTCGCGCCAGACCTCGTTGTTCAAAAGCACCGCGGCGTAGTTGGCGAAGCGCACATCGAGCCCGATCTCCTTGCAGAGAGCCAGGGCTTGCACGCGCAGTTGATCGAGTGCCACGGGGGCCACGAGACCTTCCCGCGCACAACGTAGGGCTGCCGCGCTCTTGATCGCATCGCGCTCAGCGCGCTTGTTGGGGATGTTCGACTGCGCCGGGCGCACGCGCATCATCGGCAGCTTGGGAGGCAGACGAATCGGATTCGGACCGCCCACCAAAACGCTGCGGAGTCCGGTCTTGGGGTTCTTGATCTCCTCCGCCTTCTCAGCCACTGCTTGCGCTTCGGCCAAGGTTTCTGCCGCGGAGGTGCCGTGCAAGGCTTCCCCGTCGAAACCGAGCAAGGGGTCGGGGGTGAAGGCCATCATGTTTTTTGGAACACTCATAAGAATCAGGTGTAGGCGCCGAAACCGAAGAACCAATGCTTCTTAGCGAAGCGGTACATCCAGTGTTTTTCGCGGACTTCGTTTCCCGGATTGTGTTGGCTATGCAAGCTGGACATCTTCTCCAACTCAGACATGGCCGCGCCGCGCACCGTGGTGTCCCGGGATCCATGGCGCTCGACGACTTCCTTCAACAGGTCGGGACGTTCGAGCACGATGCAACCACGAGTTGCTTGGGCGGCTGTCTTACGGAAGTCCGCCAGCATCGGTGACTCCGTCATTGTTTTGAATATGTCCCCATCGTTGTCGCGGATGGTTTCATTCGCGAACTGAACGATGGGGCAGGGCTCGATGTCGCCGTAGGGGCTGATGTGGTGGCTGATGCCGGTGGCCGCCGGACACAGGGCGCGACCTTCGTCGTCCCAGTAGGCGTCCACAAAACCGATCGGCTTCTCGTTGCGCATCTCCACGGCGAAGTTGCGCACGCGCAAGAGCTGCTCTTGAGAAAGCGCCAACTCGGGGGCCGCGTCGGGGCCCACGGCGCGGTAGGTGTGGAACCAGTTGTAGTGCACGCCGAGTTCGATCAAGCGATCGACCCACTCTTCGTTGACCAGCTCCTCGTAGTTGCTTTGGCAGATGCTCGAGGCCACGCCGGTGATCAAGCGCGCGCGCAGGCTGGTTTGAATGCCTCGCAGGGTCTTGTCCAAAACCCCTTCGCGGCCGCGGCGTTGGTCGCTGACCTGCTCGAAGCCTTCCACGCTGATCAAGAGCGTCGCGTTGCCCACGCGCCGCAGTTTTTCCGCCAACTCGTCGGTCAAGGGATGACCGTTGGTGAAGATCTGGAAGTAGCAGTCCGGGTGGGCTTCCAACATGCGCACGAGGTCCGGGTGCATGAGCGGCTCGCCGCCCAGGATGCCGAAGAAACGATTGCCGTGTTTTTTGGCGTTCGTCACCAAGCGATCCCAGTCCTCGAAGGAGATCATCTCGCGCGGAGCGGCCACGTCCACCCAGCATCCCGTGCAACGCAAGTTGCAGGAGTTGATGATCGACACGTACAGGAAGGGCGGGAAGACTTGCCCCTGCTTCAAGCGGCGCTTGAAACGTTGCACGCTGAGCATGCCCTTCCAACCGAAGTTGTAGGCAAACTTCCAGAGCGCGCGCTTGTCCGTGGAGCGCAGCATGCGCCCGGCCATGGTGAGCATCATATGTCCCATTCCTCCGTACTCGGGGCCGGCATGGCGGTCTCTTGATCGGCGACAGTTTGCGAGATGGCGCGGCGTCGTACGGCCTTCTCTCTAGCCCGGCGTGTGCGTTCCTCGATTTCTCCGGCAGAGGGCAGAGTCATCAACACTTCGTCGGGGATGTCGAGGGCTTCCTTCAACTCCTTCAGGCAGCGCTTGCGCTCCAAGAGGGCCTTGGATTCGTCGCGCTCCGTGGAAAAGCGTTTGCGGGCCGCGGTGCTGCGATCGCGCAGGGAGGCGTAGATGTCTCCGCCCAAGAGCGAGCTGATGTCGACCTTCATGGACTCCTTTTGGATGTCCTCGGCCTTGACCTCAGCGCCGTTGATCGGGCCCTTGGCGTACTTGGGGAAAAGGATCGCCACGTCGGGGCAAACCCGGCTGCAGGCCGGGCAACTCGTCTTGCAGTTGTCCTCGTTTTGAACCTGAATCTTGCCTTCGGAGTCCGTGCCGTAAACATCGAACAGGCAGAAGGACAAGCACTGCATGCAGTTGGTGCAGCGGTCGTAGTCGATGACCGGGAACCAGGGCATCCAACCTGCGGGCTTGCTGGGCAGACCGGAGGGTTCGGGAGCCCCATCGAGTTCTGGAAGCTGCAGGGCCTCGGCGATCTGTGCGGCGCTGTCCTCGCGCATGTTGTGCACTTGAACCTTGGGGTCCAAGGGCGTGCCGGATCCGTGGAACAGCCAACGCACCGCGCGCGGGTAGCAGGCGACAATGGTGAGGTCGGGATCGGAGGCGTGGTCCGCCAAGGATGGATCCTTGCGGCCGAACTTCTCGCAAAGGTCCGCCACCACTTCCACTTCGCGACCGGAGGCCTCCAAGCGCGCGCGCACCTCGTTCTTGACCTGGGTCGGCAGCACCTTCGAGTAGGCGCAGTCGCAATAGAGCACTTTCCCTGCGCAACTCATGCGGCGCCTCCTTCAGCGGGGACTTCGATGCGATGGGTGGGCACCGGAGGCGAGGGACGGAAGTGTTCCTCGTGTTGAATCTCCATGGATAGACCTTGGATGCTAGCCGCGACCTTAGCCAGAGCTTCCCGGCTAATCTCCAAGAGCAACTCCGGGGCTGCTTCCGCGCGCAGATTCAGAATCAACTCTCCCTCGCGCACTCCGTCGATCAAAGCCTCGCGCACGTCGATGCCGGTTTGGTTGCTGGTCACGCTGAGGGCCGCGAGTTGGCCGCCAGCGCCGGGGCTGTCGAGGGTCAGCTTGAAGTGCGCGATCTCCAGGCTGCGCTCTTCGAGTTGGGCCAGGACGCGCTCGCTGATGGCCAACAAGAGTGCGTTGCCGTCCACCAATTCTGCGCTACGCAAGCTGGCGGTCAGGTTGAGCCAACCGAGCAGGGCTTCTCCCTCGGCGTAGAGCTGGTAGTCGACGGCCATGGTGGGGGCCGAGTGATCTTCCTCCTCGAGCAAGCGATCGAACCAAGGATCGAGTCCGTTTTCTTCCAAGGCGGAGACGCTCAAGACGTCCGCACTTGGAAAGCGTTCGGCGAGGCGCGCGCGCAGCTCTTCGATCTCTTGCGCGCTGTACCGATCGCACTTGTTGATGACGATGTAGCCAGCCTCTTCTAGTTGCTTCTCGTAGACATAGATGACCTTCTCGGAGAAGGACCGTCCGCTGTCCAAGCCGAGGATGCGCCGGGCTCGGGCCGGGTCGACCATCACGCTCAAGGGCGCGATCACAAAACGATCCCCGTGAATGCGGCGCAGGGGGTAGCTGACCGTGGCGAGCAAATCCGTGCAGCTACCCACGGGTTCCGCGATGAAGATTTCCGGTTTCGTTTCCGCGGTCAGGCGTTCGGCAGCCTCGTTCAAGGATTGGAAGCGGCAACAGAAACATCCACCGGCGATCTCTTCCACCGCGTAGCCGCGCTTGCGCAGGATCGAGGTGTCCACCAGATCGCGGCTTTGGTCGTTCGTGATCAAGCCGACGCGCAGGCCCTGGGCGGTGAGTCGCGCGGCGAGGGCCGCCACGGCCGTGGTCTTGCCGGCTCCGAGGAAGCCTCCGATCATGATGTAGCGTGCTTTGGAAGCGCTCATGCGTTGGACTCCTTCTGCTTTTGTTCGTCGCCGAGCATGCGATCAATCGTAGCACCCAAGAAGTCCGCGTAGCTCTCCGCATCCAAGCACTCGTCCCCGGGGGTCCCTTGCACGGCGAACAGCCAGCCCCGGTCGTAGCTCGAACTCTTGACGGCATCGAGACCTTCATCGAGTTCTGGATTGCCCCCGGCGAAGCGTCCGGGCATGGGGGTGTAGAGATCGGTCACGGCTTTGAAGCCTTCGAGCCAACCGACGACTGTTCCGGTTTCGATCTCTTGCGTCCCCTGCACTTCAAAGTCGAGCTCCACCGGATCCCCGAGCATGCGCAGGGCGAAGCGCGTCAACCCGATCTGCCAAACGTTGCCTGGAGCTTCCCGCAACCACATGTGACTTTGGGTGTAGAGCTGGCCCTGGGGGAGCTTGGTCTTGAACTTGGCCCGCTGGAATTGCAGGAAGGCGTTGCCGGCGGGCATGGAGAGGTTCGTGATGGGCGGGTTCGGAGCGTACTTTGGACTTGTGTCATTCGGTGATGCACGAGTCGAGGGCGGTGTTGCCCGGGTTGAGGGGCCCAATCGTACTCCTAACCACTAGGCGTTGAAGTGGCCTAACAAAAATCTCACCTCAATCGGCGTGCAGGTGGCGAACTGGAGGGCATAGCCCACCCGTGGGTCCCGAGATTCGAGCTTTGGAAAGCGCGATCGATGGCAACTCGCTGGGAGAGAAAGCGGTGCTCTTGAAGCTCAACACGGCGCGTATTTGGAGGGCCCCCTGGAGAGTAGATTGTTCCGTCATCCGGAACGTCTCGAGCAGCGGCGCAGGCCCATGCTGCATCCAAGTGCGGGGCCCGATTCGGAAGCTGCGCTTGGCAATGGAGATCAGCGCAGCTTGGCGATGCGCGGACACAATGCGCATTCGCCGTCCGTCCGCCCCGTCCGGATTCAAGGAGGAGTGGCACGCAGCAGAAAGCATGCGCTGCGGATGCGGGTCACTCCTAGGTAAGTCCTCGCGGGCCCGTTCACGCGAATTGCCGCTGGCCTTCCACAAGGAACTGGCCTTCCACATGAAACTAGACCCTCCCGCCGCGCAGGCCATGGGGGAGCTCCGCCCATGCACTGCACGCAAAATGGCGAAGCGCTCTTCCGGCGCGAGGCAAGGATGGCGGGAGACCAGGTCAGCCCTTATCCTGCCGACCCGCGCTGACTCGTTCCTGCGGTCGCGATCCACCTGCCCTCCCTCTGCCCATGGTCCTCCCGATGCTTCGAACCACTTCTTTCGCCCTGCTCTCCGTTGGACTGCTAGCCGGGCCTGCGGCGGCTTTGACGGGGGATTGGCCTCAATGGCGCGGTCCGCAACGGGACGGGAACTCAGCGGAAACCGGTCTCCTGCAATCCTGGCCTGAAGAGGGGCCCGCCCTGCTTTGGAAGGCCACGGGACTCGGCGGGGGGTACAGCGCTCCGGCGATTCTGAACGGCAAATTCTACGGATCGGGCTACCTGGGCGAGGAGGAACACGTCTGGTGTCGGGAGCTCTCCACCGGCAATAAAGTCTGGAGCACCAAGGTCGCGCCGGCCTTCCGGGAGCTGGAATTCCCCGAGGGTCCGCGGGCGACTGCGGCCTTGGATGGGGGGCAACTCTTCACCCTCGGCGCCGGGGGCAACCTGGTGTGTGTTGATTTGGAGAGCGGCAAGTTGCAGTGGTCCAAGGATCTACGCGGGGAGTTGGCGGGGGAGATGATGAGCGATTGGGGCTACTCCGAGTCGCCCCTGGTGGATGGCGATCACGTGATCTGCACGCCCGGCGGTTCACAGGGCTGCGTGGCCGCCTTCGATCGGAAAACCGGCGAGCTGGTTTGGCGTAGCACGGAGCTGAAGGACCCAGCGGCCTACGCTTCCCTGATCAAGATCGAGTTCGCAGGCAAACCCCAATACGTGGTGCTCACCGGGCAGAGCGTGGCGGGCATCTCCGCAGCAGATGGAAGTTTGTTGTGGCGCACGGAACGGGTCGGCAAGACCGCGGTGGTGCCCACGCCAATCTTCACGGGCTCGCACGTTTGGGTCACGTCCGGCTATGGGGTCGGCTGCAACCTCTATGAACTCAAAGAGGACGCCGGCAAACAAAGTGCAACGGAGGTCTACCAGAACCGCACCATCAAGAATGGTCAGGGCGGCGCGCTGCTCTTGGGGGACCACGTCTTCGCGGCCAGCGGTCCGCTCTTGATCTGCATGGACTGGCGCACGGGGGAGACGATCTGGCGCAGTCGCAGTTTGAATCGCGCTTCGCTCACGAGCGCCGATGGTCTCCTGATCTTGCGCGGGGAGCAAGGCGAAGTGGCTTTGGTCGAAGCGAGTGCGAAGGAGTACAGCGCCAAAGGTTCCTTCGAACAAGGCGAGCGCACGGAGTTCAAAAGCTGGGCCCATCCAGTGGTTTCCGGTGGGCGTTTGTACCTTCGCGACCAGGACAGCATGTCCTGTTACGATCTTAAAGCGAAGTAGCGAAGGTGCCCGAAAGGGACGAAAGCGCCCGGTAGCCGACGAATCGGGCTACCGGGCGCTTTTGTTTGTCGCTGATCTTAGGGCGCGCTCAGGAAGTCTTCGGGTGCTCCCCGGTGTGCATGTGCGCGCGATGGTCCTCGGATTTCGGCAGGGTGCATCCGCCGAACTCGATGCATTCAGCACAGGTCTCCAGCTTCACGCAAGAGGGGTCGTCTACCAGCAGGAGGGCGCGCTTGCGCTGCTGCAAGAAGTAAGCGAAGAGTCCGCCCACCAGGGCCACGCGGGCTCCACCGTGCAGCAGGTCCCGGCGTGCGAGCACGCGCTCGGAAATGGACTGGTGCGCTGGGGGCGTCGGCTGCAGATCAGATGAATCAGTCATGGCTTTTGAATCTGGCATGGGCTTTCTACGGGCTAGGAGTCTGCGCCACAGATAGCGGTTCGCGAGATACCGAGCATCGGGCCCAGGTCAAGGAGTGACAAGTTCCCAATGGTTGGATGCCATCGGGGACCTTGGCAGGACGCAGAGATGGGTTCGAGGATCGGTGTCTCGCGGATCGCTATCTGTGGCGCAGGCTCCTAGCCGAGGGGCTGGAAGCTGCGTACTTTGGCGCTGTAGGGATCGAGCACGTGGACCTGGCCATCTGCGGAGAGGGCCACGTCGAAGGCGCCGGCGGCTTCGCCAGCGCGTTTAGCGAGTTTGGGATCTTGGACGAGGAAGTCAGGACCTGCCACGAGACCCAGAAGCTTGCCGTCCGCGTCGTGCAGCTTGACCCGCGCCAGACCCTTCTCGCTGGTGATGTAGCCGCCGTCCTTGGTGATCGTGAAATGCACCGGGTTGCAGCAGCCCGAGAAGCGTTCGATCGTCATGCCGGGTTCGCCCCAGGATCCTTCGAACTTGCCATCGAGGCTGTAAGTCTCCACGCGCAGCCGACCGGGGTTGGTCACGCGCAGCTTGTTCTGGTCGTCGATGGCCAAATCGAAGTAGGGGCTGGGCACCGCGAAGCCGGGTGTGTCCTCGCTTGCACCGATCTTGCCGAAGCGCTTTTTGACGGCGCCCATGCGATCGCAAAGGATGATCTCGCGGTTGCCCGCATCGGCGACGTAGACGTCGTCCGCCTTGGTCGCCATGGCCGTGATGAAGGAGCGCTCGGAGAAGCGTTCGGTGCTGTGCAATTGCTCGCCCTTGGCATCGTGGACGTCGAAGTGCCGGGCGTAGGCCACAAACAATTCGCCAGCGGCGGACACATGGGTGTTGTGGGGCGTGTGTTCCAGTTGGATTTCCTGTCGGAGCGTCCCGTCTGTTCCGAATATCCGGATCCCCTTGTCGCCGGTGATCATCAACTCGTTGTCCGGAGTGATGGCGATGCTGTGAACCTTGCGAAAGCCCGATGCGAATTCGCCGGCGGGCTTGAAGAGGAGGGTCTCCGGATCCGTTTTGCGGTAGGCACTGATGTCGTAGGCAAAGGGATTCTTGCCCGACTTCGGCAGTTTGGGGCCATTTTGGCCGATGCCCGCCCCGCGCCCGGTTTCATTCAGCTTCGTGACTGCCCAGCCGAAAAGACCGCCAATGCCCAACATCGTTCCAGCGATGGCGCCGCGTCGAGTGAGCGAGTTCTTTTGTTTTTCAACCATGATGAGTACCGGACTTGACGAGTCCCAGAGCAGAGCCTAACCCGCGGACTCCTGGAATGCCGATGATGAGAGACCTAGTACAGGAAACTTGCTTCAACAGACAAGGATCAAGACTCACTATGGACCTGGGCAATCTATAGTGCAATACCTGGTTCGTGCTTGAGACGTTAGGCACCACTTCATCGGACAATGCCCTCCTTTGCTGAAGTCCAGGACAACCAAATCCCCCGCACCGAATCCCCACCTGAAACACGGGGAGCAACCATGAGCAACAACCCGACCATTATCAGCCGCGTCATCGCAGGCGGGGTCGTGTTCCTGGCTTGCTGTTTCGGACTTTTTCGTTGGTGGCAGTCCCGGCCCCAAGTGGACCTTGGGTTGCGGCTAACGGACATGGTCGCCGAAACCCGCGCCGGTACCTTGGGGGGCGGTCCCGTGAGCACCGAAGTGGTGGACATCGAAGGCACCTTCGTCGAGTTTGAGAGCGCGCCCATGGGCGAGTCCTCCCCCTGGCCGCAGTTTCGCGGGTTGAACCACGACAGCATCAGTGTCGGAGATGTCCCCTTGGCGGAAGCCTGGCCGGAAGGCGGGCCGCCGGTTCTCTGGGGGCACGATCTTGGAGAGGGGCACGCCGGTGCCGCGATCTTCAAGGGACGCGTCTTCGTGATGGACTACGACGAGGAGCTAGGCGGGGATGCTCTGCGCTGCTTCGACTTGTTCGACGGGCGCGAGTACTGGCGCCGTTCCTACGTCGCACCGACCAAGCGCAACCACGGAGTCTCGCGAACGGTGCCCGCGGTCTCCGAGAAGTACACGGTGGCTATCGGTCCCCGCTGTTTCGTGATGTGCGTCGACACCGAAACCGGTGCCTACCGCTGGGGCATCGACATGGTCAAGGAGTACGGAACCGAAGTGCCCCTTTGGTACACCGGCCAATGTCCGGTCATCAAAGACGGCGTGGCGATCCTGGCTCCAGTGGGAGCAGAGACGCTCATGATGGGGGTCGACTGCGAGACGGGCGAAGTCCTGTGGCGCACGCCCAACCCCGGTGGGTGGCTGATGGCGCACTCCTCGATCACGCCGATGAAACTGCTCGGCATCAATCAGTACGTGTACGCAGCGGTGGGCGGCATCCTCGGAGTTTCCGCGGAGCCTGAATCCGTTGGAGAACTCTTGTGGTCGAGCACGGTCTGGACCAACTCGGTGACTTCGCCCTCGCCCGTCGCGATCGAAGACGACCGCATCTTTGTGACGGCGGGCTACGGTGGCGGCAGCATGATGCTGGGCCTCAAGCAAGAAGGGGATGGCATCGTGATCAGCCCGCTCTTTGAGTTGAGCAAGAAGGTCTTCGGCTGTGAGCAGCAGACGCCCCTCTACTTCAAGGATCACCTGTACGCGATTCTGCCAAAGGACGCTTCCGCCCTGCGTGGCCAATTCGTCTGTCTGAAGACCGACGGAACCATCAACTGGACCAGTGGCAAGGATCAGCGCTTCGGCCTGGGACCCTTCCTAGTGGCTGACGACAAAATACTGCTGCTCGACGACGACGGGGAACTCACCATGATGCGTGCTTCCACAGAAGGCTACGAACAGTTGGCGCGGCATGCCCCGCTCGCTGGACACGACGCTTGGGCGCCCATGGCCATCTCCGATGGCTTGCTAGTGCTGCGTGATTCCCATCACATGATCTGCCTCGACCTGCGGGTCGGTGCTTCGAACTCTGGGACGAAGGAACAATGACTGACAAAGTAGAGAAGCCGAAATTGACACGGATGGAGTTCCTGTCCCTGACCATGGGCCGTTTGGCAGTCTCAGCCTTGGGGGCTGTGGGGATGCTGGGCTGGCTGCGCCGCCGCAAGAAAAACACGGTCTGGCAGATTGATCCCATGACTTGCGTTTCCTGCGGTCAGTGCGCGACCCATTGCGTGGTTTCGCCCTCGGCGGTCAAGTGCGTGCAGTCCTATCCGATCTGCGGCTACTGTCGACTGTGCTTCGGTTACTTCACCCCCAACGCGCCGGAGTTGACCTCCGCCGCGGAAAACCAGCTCTGCCCGACGGGAGCCATCGAGCGCCTCTTCGTCGAGGATCCCTACTGGGAGTACAACATCATCGAAGACGCCTGCGTGGGCTGCGCCAAGTGCGTGGAGGCCTGCGAGGTCTTCGGCAACGCTTCCTTCTACTTGCAGGTGCGGCACGACGTCTGCGTGAACTGCAACGACTGTTCCATCGCGCGCCACTGCCCCTCGGACTCCTTCTCCCAAGTTCCGGCGGATGAGCCCTACATTCTGAAGCACGATCAGGAGCTATTGGCTTGAGTGTTGCTACGGAGCTAGGGCTGCCCATGGGGAAACGCTTGCGTGCCGCGGGATCCGTGGCGGCGCGTTTGGCCCTGCGTTGGTCGGGGACCCTATGTGTGCTTGTGGCCCTGGGTTCCGTGGCCTTGGCCCAGGACGTGATGCGCTTCCCGAAGCCGGAGTTCATCACGGGCTACGACTTCCCGCGCACCACGGAGCCTGCTCCCACCACGACCCTGCAACAGTGGATCGATGTGCTGGTGCTGTTCTTGTGCCTCTCCCTCGCGAGCTACCTGGCGGTCAAGAAGCGTTCGCGCAAGGGCATCTTTGCCCTGATGATGTTCTCGCTGGCGTACTTCGGCTTCTACAAGCAGGGCTGCGTTTGCCCGATCGGCTCGATTCAGAACGTGGCCTTCTCGTTGTTCAACGAGACCTACGCGGTGCCCTTAACGACCCTGATCTTCTTCATGATGCCGCTGATCTTTGCGGCGGTCTTTGGTCGGGTGTTCTGTTCGTCCGTGTGCGCGCTTGGTGCGATCCAAGACGCGGTGTTGCTCTTCCCGGTCAACGTGCCCAAGCGCATCAACCACTTGTTGGGCGTGATTCCCTACGCCTACTTGGGCGCCGGGGTGCTCTTGGCTTCCACGGGCACGGGCTTCATCATCTGCCGCTACGATCCTTTCATCGGCTTCTTCCGCATGAACGGCAACGCGCCGTACTTGCTGCTGGGAGCCGGATTCCTGTTGGTTGGCGTGTTCATCGGTCGACCCTATTGCCGTTACCTGTGCCCCTACGGGATCTTGCTCGGCTGGATGTCACGCTTCTCCAAGTGGCACCTTTCGATCACGCCCACCAAGTGCGTGCAGTGCCGCCTGTGCGAGGACTCTTGTCCCTTCGATCACATCGACATGCCCAACGAGGGCCTCGATCGGGAAGAACGCGAGACTGGCGTGCGCCGCTTGGGCCACATTCTCTTGGTGCTCCCGCTCTTGGTGGGGATCGGCGGTTGGATCGGCAACCAGTTGGCACCGCCGCTGGCCTCCTTCGACCACACGGTGCTTGTCGCCGAGCGCGTGCTCGCCGAACAACAGGACCCGACCCTCGAGCAGAACATCTACTCGGAGGCCTTCGGCCAAGAGGGACGCTCCCAGGAAGAGCTCATCGCTGCGGCGGATCTGGTCCGCGAACGACTCGCCTTCGGTGGCTGGATCCTCGGTGGTTTCCTGGGACTCGTGGTGGCCTTCAAGCTGATGAAGATGTCCATGGTGCGCAACCAGCGGGACTACGAGGTCAACAAGCCAACGTGCTATAGCTGCGCTCGCTGTTGCCCAACCTGCCCGAGCGATGAGTTGCACATGCCGAACTTCGTGGCCCTGGGGGATCTCCAACCGGTGCACCAGTTGGATCGCGTGGAGGTTCCGAAGCAGGAACCCGCGGAGGTCTCCGCGAAGTCATGAGAGTCATTGAGCGAATCCCCCAGACGAATACCCCGAGCTACCTGATCGCCAGGGTAGTGGGGGTGACGGCTGGGATTTTCGCTTTGCTGTCCTGCGTGTTGATTCTGATGAACAACAACATGCTGCGTTCCTCGGACCCCATGAACAACGCGGTCCTGGAGGAAATGAAGGCCAGTCTGACACCCTCTACCGATGACCCGGCGTTGATCGAGAAGATCCGCGAGCTCGACCGACTCTCCCGCCAAGCGTACTTCGAGGGCGAGAACTTCAATCAACAGGGCATTCTGTTCATGGTGCTCTGCTTGGTGGTGATGGTGGCTTCCTTGAAGTACGCGGGCAACCTCTCCAAGGAAGATGCCTACCCCGATCCCAACCGGCCCAAGCGCGATTTGGTGGAAGAGGCGCGCGTGGCGCGCAACACCTTCGCCGGTGGTACTTTGATGGTCTTCGGTTTCTTGCTGGTGACTGCCATCCTGTGGGAGAGCCCCTTGGACGTGGCGAACTCGCAAGACGCCACGGCGCAGGGCAGCGGGACAGATGGGGCCGGGTCCCTGGCTGGGGCAACTCCTGAGCCCGAGCCCGTCGCGGCCGCCCTACCCGTGCTTGCCGTGCCCACTGCAGAGCAGCTGAGACGCAACTGGCCCTCCTTCTTGGGAGCCGCCAACTCCGTTGCCGCGGGCAGCGAGTTGCCCCACGACTGGGAGGCCGAAGGGGCCATCCAATGGAAGAGTCAGATTCCCTTGCCTGGCTTCAGCTCGCCGATCGTTTGGGAAGACAAGGTCTTCTTGACGGGCGGTTCCGAGAAGTCCCGTGAGGTCTACTGCTTCGACGCCACGAGCGGCGCGCTGCTCTGGAGCTACGTGGTCTCCGATTTGCCCGATGCCCCCAAGACCTTGCCGAAGGTGACCGGTGACACGGGCTTTGCGGCCGCCACCATGGCCACGGAAGGCAACTACGTCTTTGCCATCTTCGCCACCGGTGCCCTGGTGGCCTTGGACCTGGAAGGCAACCTGATCTGGAGCCGTCAATTCGGTGTGCCGGACAACCCCTACGGACACGCGTCTTCCCTGGCGCTCTCGGGGCCCGCCCTGTTTGTGCAGTACGATCAGCGCTCGGACGCTGGCTTCTACGCCCTTGATTTGCGGGACGGTTCGGAGCTTTGGAAGGTGCAGCGCGAGCACGGGGCGAGTTGGTCCTCGCCCTTGATCATCGAGCATGAAGGTCAGGAGCAAGTGGTGCTGGCCGCTGAAGGAGCGCTCATCGGCTACGACACGAAGGACGGCAAGGAGCTCTGGAACGTGGACTGCCTGCACGGAGCGGAAGTGGCTTGCACCCCAACCTATGCTGATGGTTTCGTCTACATGGCGGCGGACTACGCCGCGGTGATCGCGGTGGATCTCTCCACCAAGGAAATCGCCTGGGAGTACTCGGACCTGACCCCGGGTGTTTCGAGTCCGATCATCGTGAGCGAGCACCTGGTGGCCGGGCTCAGTGAGGGAGGCATCGTCTGCTTGAACGCCAAGACGGGTGAGGAAGCCTACTTCGAGATCACCGACGATGGTTTCTACTCCTCGCCGGTGCTGGTCGGAGACAACCTCTACCTGCTGAACCGCGTGGGTGGCATGCACATTTTTAAACCCGGTCCCACTTTCAGCGCTGTTGCGAATCCTGTCTTGCCCGAAGAGGCGAACTGCACGCCGGCCTTCGTCGAGGGTGCTCTCTTCTTGCGCGGCCCAGAAAACCTCTATCGAATCGGATCGTGACTCTCTCTGAACCTAAACAAGTCGGCGCGGCTGCCCCCTCCGACGGCATCTCTGTCAGCGATATCGATGCGATCATTGCCAAGGTCGGCCAGCGTCCTCAGGACCTGGTGCCGCTCTTGCAAGCGGTTCAGCGGCGCTACAACTACTTGCCGCCCATCGCCCTGGAGCGCATTGCTCAGGTGACGGAGATTGCGCCGGCAGAGATCACGGGGGTGTCCACGTTCTACTCCCAGTTCCGCTTGCAACCGGTCGGCAAGCACATCATCAAGACCTGCACGGGAACCGCTTGCCACGTGGCCGGCGCGCCGGTGATTGACGACACCTTCCGCAATCAGTTGTTGATCCCCGCGGGCTCCAACACGGCCCCGAACAACGAGTACACGGCCGAAAAGGTGGCTTGCCTGGGCTGTTGCATGCTGGCCCCCGTGGTTCAAGTGGACGAGGTGATCTACGGCAACGTGGCCGCCGCCGGGGTCAAGGACCTTTTGCTCGACTTCGAGAGCACGGACAAAAAAGCGAAGAGAGCGGACCAAGGCGAGCAAAGGGACTTCACGCCGATCGGCGTCGCACGCATTTGCCTGTGCTCGAGTTGTTCCGCAGGTGGTGCCAAGGAAGTGCACAGCGCGCTCAAGCACTTCGCCCGGGAGATGGGCCTGCCCGTTCAAGTCAAGGATGTGGCTTGCACAGGCGTTTCCTTCGAAGCTCCGCGGGTGGAGATCGTCAAGTTCAATGGTGGGCGTCACGTGCATGCTCGCGTGAAGTCTGAGGACGTGCGCGGCATCCTGTTGGAGCACTTCCAGCCCGCAGGTTGGTTCCACCGCACCGGTGCGAAGCTCTTTGGCTTCCTCGAACAATTGCTCACGGACGATTCCTGGGCACCCCCCGCGCGCTTTTCCACGGACGTGCGCTCCGGTGCCGACGGACAGTTCATGGAATCCCAAGTGCCCCTGGTGACGGAGCACTCCGGCGAACTCGATCCCAAGAGCTTCGACGACTACGTGGACCACGACGGCTACGTGGCCCTCAAGAAGTGCTTGGAAGAGAACAAGCCCGAGGAAACGGTCAAGGAAGTCATGGACAGTGGCTTGCGCGGCCGCGGCGGCGGTGGCTTCCCCACGGGGCTCAAGTGGCAGATCACCGCGGCGTCGAAGGGCGACCTCAAGTACGTGGTTTGCAACGGCGACGAGGGCGACCCCGGTGCGTTCATGGACCGCATGATCCTCGAGTCCTTTCCCTTCCGCGTGCTGGAAGGCATGACGATTGCCGCGCACTCGATCGGAGCGCACGAGGGTTACCTGTACATCCGCGCGGAGTACCCCTTGGCCACCGAACGGATTCGCAACGCGATCGCCGTCAGCGAAGAGCGCGGCTACCTGGGCAAGGACATCCTGGGCAGTGGCTTTGATCTCAAGTTGACCGTTGTCGAAGGGGCCGGTGCTTTCGTCTGTGGCGAAGAAACGGCCTTGCTCTCCGCCATCGCGGGGGGCCGTGGCATGCCCGAGTTTCGTCCGCCTTATCCGGCGGTCTCGGGGCTCTTTGGCAAGCCGACACTGATTAACAATGTGGAGACCCTGGGCCTCGTGCCATGGATCATCCGCAACGGCGCCGAGCGCTTTGGCGCCTTGGGCACCGGCAAGAGCAAGGGCACCAAGACCTTCGCCTTGGCGGGCAAGGTCAAGCGCGGTGGCTTGATCGAAGTGCCCATGGGCATGTCCTTGCGCAAGATCGTCAACGACATCGGCGGGGGAGTTGGCGAAGGCCGCACCCTGAAAGCCGTGCTGGTGGGTGGTCCTTCCGGTGGTTGCGTTCCCGCCAGCCTGGCGGACACGCCCGTGGATTATGAAGCGCTGAAATCCGTGGGAGCCATCATGGGCTCCGGCGGTTTGGTTGTGCTCGATGACACGGACTGCATGGTGGACATCGCGCGCTACTTCCTCGAGTTCTCCCAGGACGAATCCTGTGGCAAGTGCACCTCCTGCCGCATCGGAACCATGCGCATGCGCGAGGTGCTCGAACGCCTGTGCAACGGCAAGGGTCGCCAGGGCGACATGAAGCTGCTGGACGAGCTGGCGGAGATCACCATCGAGGGCAGCTTGTGCGGCTTGGGGACGACGGCACCGAACCCAGCGCTCACGACCATGAAGTACTTCCGTGAGGAGTACGAGGCCCACATCAACGGGATCTGTCCCGCCAAGAAGTGCATGCCCCTGATCCAGTACTTCATCACGGAGACCTGTTTCGGCTGCACCCGCTGCGCTCAATTCTGCCCGGTGAACGCGATTCCCATGAATCCGTACAACCACCACATCATCGAAGAGGGTCTCTGCACCCGCTGTGATATTTGCAATCAGGTGTGTCCGGTGGATGCCATCAATGTAATCGATCTATGCAAGTAACGATTGACGGACAGGCGCTCGAGGCCGATGGGCCCCTGACCATCCTGCATGCGGCGCGCAAGTTGGGGATCGACATCCCGACCATGTGCTACATGGACAACTACGACCCGTTCACCTCGTGCATGATTTGCACGGTGGAGGTCGTAGGCACGGGACAGAAGCTGCCCGCCTGCACCGCCCAAATTTCGGACGGCATGGAGATCGCCACCCAAAGCGAAGCCGTGCGCAAGTTCCGCAAGTTGACCTTGGACCTCCTGCTCAGCGATCACGTGGGGGACTGCGAAGCTCCGTGCCGCCGGGGTTGCGGGGTCAGCATGGACATCCCCCAGATGATTCGCCACGTGGAAGCGGATGACTTGGACAAGGCCATGGAAGTGGTGCGCGCGGACATGGCCCTGCCGAGCGTGCTCGAACGCTTTTGCCACGCGCCCTGCGAGACCCCTTGCCGGCGCGGGCAGTACGACGAGCCGATCGCCATCAAGGACTTGACGCGCTACGCTTCCGACCGCGACTTGCAGCGCGAAGCCCCCTGGATCCCCGAGCGCGCCGTCTTGAGCGGCAAGCGCATCGCCATTGTGGGGGCCGGCTCCAGTGGACTTTCCGCCGCGTACTTCCTGGCGCTCAAAGGCCACGCCTGTACGGTCTACGAGAAGGGCACGCGGGTGCTCGATTCGTTGCACACCCGGGACGGCGAGCTTCCCGAATGGGTGGTCGAAGGGGAGCTGAAAGTGCTCCGGGCCCTAGGCGTCGAGATTCACCTGTCCAAGGAATTGGGCGATGAGCTTTCCCCCTCCCAACTCATGCGGGATTCGGACGCCCTGCTCTTGGCCATGGGCCAATGCGATCCAGAATTTCTGAAGAGCTTGGGGCTCAAAGTCGACGACAAGGGTCTCGTCACCAAGAAGGGCAGCGGCTTGACCAGCGTCCCGGGAGTCTTCGCCTGCGGCAACCTCTTGAAGCCCGACAAGCGCGTGATTCGCTCATTCGCCTCCGGCAAGCACAGCGCCTTCGTCGTGGATCAGTTTGTGAACGGCCACTCCTTGATCGGAATTCCGGACTACTACGATCACACCATGGGCAAGCTCAAGGAAGGGGAGATCGATACCTTCGTCGAGCACGCCAACAAGGTCGGACGCCAAGCGCCGGCGGCCGGCAAGACGGAGGTCTTCGCGATTCCCGAAGCGCAACTCGAGTCCACCCGTTGCTTGCACTGCGACTGCCGCGAAAAGACCAACTGCGACTTGCGCATCAACAGCCACGAGTACGAAGCGTCCCAAAAGCACTTCAAGGGGCCCGAACGCGCCACTTACGCCTTTGTGAACCAGGACGCCGGGGCTGTCTACGAGGCCGGCAAGTGCATCAAGTGCGGTTGCTGCGTGCACGTCACGAACAAAGAGGGCGAGGAGTTTGGCTTCGCCTTCGTCGGACGCGGCTTCGACTTGAAGACGACCATCTCCCTCGGCAAGACCCTGAAGGAAGGGCTGGTGGATGTCGCGGAGAAAGTGGTGCAGTCCTGTCCCACAGGGGCCCTCTCCCACAACGAGAAGCTAGGCAGGCCCAAGCCCGAGTAGGCGCCCGCGCTGCCGCGCAAGCGGCGGCGGGTCCCTTACTCCCGCGTTCCGAAGGCGAAGATGTGCTCTTCGGCTCGCAGGTACAGCACGCCCCCGGAGAGCGCCGGTGTCGCCATGATGCGCTCCGCTAGATCGCTGCTGGAGAGCACCTTCAACTGGGCACCGGCTTCGATCACGGTCACCTCACCTTCGGCGGATGCGCAGTAGATCTTGCCGTCGGCGCAGACTGGCGATGCGTAGTAGGGGCCCTGGGCACCCAAGCGGCCACTGAACAAACGCTCACCGCTTTGCGCGTCGAGGCAGGTGGCGATGCCGCCGTTCTTGAGCAGGTACAAGCGGCCCTCGTGATAGAGCGGCGAGGGACACTCCGGCACACCCCGCGGACTTTGCCAGGCCAGTTGAGCCTTGCCGCTGCCATCGTCAGGCAGGATAGCGACGACGCCGTTGGCGTGCTTGAAGTCCCCGAGCCACTGGGCCAGTTTGGAGTACTCTTTCTCGTTCAACTTGCCGTCGTCGTTCACGTCGAGGAACTTGAAGAAGATGCGCAGGGGGTGGTCCCCTTCACCGTTGGCATCGAAGCGCGACAGCACGCTCTGGTTTTGAGCCGCTTCCGTGCGATCGAGCTCGCCGTTGCCGTCTGCATCGAGTTGCTCCAACAGCGTTGGAAAACTCGGCAAGCCAATGACCTCGTCGTTTGCTCCCATGTTGTAGGAGCTGACGAACACGTAGCCGGAACCCACCGCTGGCATCACGATCGGTTCGTCCGCAAGGCCCGGAACGGACCAACGCATGCTGCCATCCTTGAGGTCGTAGGCGCTCATCCACCAGTTGCCATAGACCAGAAGCTCATCCACTCCGTCCCGGCGCCATAGGCTGGGAGTGGACCAACCGGACAGGTGCGCTTGGCGTTCCGTGCGCCATTTTGTTTCACCGTTGCGCGGGTCGATCGATTCCAGGTAGGACCCCTTGTTGCTGTCGTTGACAAAGATCAACTGGCCCTTGGCGAGAATCGGAGAAGCTGCCGTTCCGAAGGTGTTCTCGGGCATCTCCAATTCCCTGCGCCAGATTTCCTTCCCAACAAGGTCGTAGCTGATCAAGCCGAAGGCTCCGAAGTAGACGTAGACCCGCTCTCCATCGGTGCAGGGAGTCGGCGAGGCCGGTGTGTTGATGCGGTGCGCCCGTTCGAGCTTTGGGCAAGGCAAGCTCTTGCTCCAAAGCACGCGACCGTTGCCGCGATCGATGCAGATCGTGAAGAGCTTGTAGTCTTCGTAGCCCGTCAAGAAGATCCGATCCTCCCACAGGCATGGGGAAGAGTTGCCCTCGGGCAAGTCGCACTTCCAGAGCAGGTTGGTGGCGGGGTCAAGGGTGTCGGGATAGGTCAGCTCGTCCAGTGCTATTCCGCGACCTTGCGCCCCACGGAATTGGTTCCACTGCTGACTCGACGGGGCCTGGTCGTTCGAGTTGGGCACGACATTCGACCCGGCTTGAACCTGCAACCCGGCTGGGTCTTGTGAATCGGCTTGGTCCTTCGAACCCGCGAAGCCGCGCGAAGCCGGCGGGTCCTCTGAACAAACTAGCTTTTGCCCTTCGGCTTGCTCATGCCCGTGCGCTGGGTCGCTCGCAAGGTCTGCGTCACTTGCCAAGGCCAAGCGACCCACGGAACCCATTGTGCCCAAAGAAAGGGCCAGCAAGCTGGCGCGTGCCCCGGTCCATGCTCGCACTTCGATCCTCGTTTGCATCTCACGAGTATAGAACCAAGAGTTGGCACCCGCGGCGTTCGTGCTTGGGTACAACCCAGCCACTCGACCGCTTGTTGCGCTTCCCGCAGCGCTCTGGCCATCTGGCCCGCCGCCGTGGCGGGTGCGAGATAGGGCCGAAGGCCCGTACCCTCCCCATACCCCGGGCACATTCATGGCACGAAACCTCCCACAGGCAGCCCGCCTCCTCGGCACAATACGGCGATGAGCAATCCCCATCAGCCGTCGGCCAGGGCCGCGCCAACAACTGGTCTGCTAGCTGCCCTGCCCGAAGAGCTGGGTCCTTGGATCGAAGGCCAGCCCCTGCAGCGCCAAGGTCTGACTTTCTATCAATCCGCCGCCGATTCCCCCGGAACGGTCCCCGGCCAGGGACCGGCGGTGCTGGCCTGCGTGGGAGGCGTCGGTAAGGTTCGCGCGGCCAAGGCGGCGACCCTTCTTGTAGAGCTGGGAATCCAGCGCCTTTTCGTGGTGGGGACCTGCGGCGGCTTGCGGCGGCACCTGGGTCCGGGAGAAATGGTGCACTGCGAACGGGCCGCCCAGACGGATTACGGTCTGCGGGATGGGCGCGAGGTGCAGCCGGATCTCGAACTCCTGGAGGCCTGGCGGGCCCTGGTCCCCGGACGCCTTGGCTGGTTTCTCACCGCGGATCGGGCGGTCATGTCTACCTGGCGCAAAATCCGCTTAGCGCGGGCCTTTTCCGGGGACTGCGTGGCAGAGATGGAAACCGCCGCAGCGGCCCTGGTGGCCCATGAAGCCGGGGTTCCCTGGGCCGCCCTGCGAGCCGTGACCGATCGCGCCGGCCACATGACTCCCGCGAGTTTTCGCCAGAACTTCCCTATCCAGGCGGGCCGTGCAGCGAATACGGTTTCTGCCCTAATAGAACGCCTCTCGGGTGCGGTCAGGGGGTAATCTTTGGGTAATCTTTCGCGCCGCAACTATCAAAAGGTCCTATCTGCCGTGGCAACAGTCATTCCGTTCCCCATTCCCCAGTCCCGTTTGGTGCTCCTTCCCGAGAGCCGGCGTGGATCTGTGGATGCAAGTGGATCGCCCGGGAAACTCCCCGGGGCCCCGCGTTTGGCGCGGGCAGAACAGACTTTTCCCATGGACTGCTGAGGCGCCCCGCGATTTCGGTGCCAACTTCCCCCATGCAATCCTTCGCCCACTTTCTCCGGCGCAACTTTGAGCCGCTGATCCTCTCCGCCCAGGTCTTCATCGACCTGGGGGTGCTGTTGCTTGCCTGTTGGGTCGGCTACTTGATGGGCAGCGAAGTGGGCAGCCCGGAGGCCCACGAGCGGCTGGAGGTCTACCGCCAGATCTGGGCCCTGATGAGCGCCGTGTGCCTGGTCTCGTTCCATGCCTTTGGCATGTACAGCCCGGTCAAGAGCCTGCTCAACATGGAGGAGTACAAGGGCATCGCCAAGGCGACGGTGGTCAGCTACTTCGTCTTCTGGACCTTCCTGATCCTCTTGGTGAAGGCGCATCCATCCAACGAGAACGTCTTCGTGCAGCCCCTGGCCTGGCTGCATCGCTACTTGGATCTGGACTCCCTGCCGATCAACACCGGGTCCTTCTCGCGGGTGACCATCTCGATCTCGTTCTTTCTGATCCTGATCTTCACCACGACCAGTCGCTTCTTCTCCTTCAAGTACATCCAAGGCTTGCACCGCCGCGGAATCGGCAACCGCAACGTCCTGATCTATGGGGCGGACGAGTGGGGTCGCAAGCTGCGCAGCAAGTTCCTCTTGGTGCCGACCCTCGGCCTGCACATGGTTGGCTTCATCACCGAAGACCGCAAGCGGATCGGCGAGCAGGTCGAGCGCATTCCGATCCTCGGGGGCTTCGACGACCTTCAGCGGGTGGTGGGCGAGAACAAGGTCAGCGAGGTTTTTGTCGCCCTGCCCGATCAGAACGAGGACCGCGTGATGGAGATCCTGGCGGAATGCGAGCGGATTGGGGTCAAGTACCACGTCGTGCCACGCTTCCACCACCTGCTCTCCTACAAGATCCGCATCCAGCACATCGACTCGATCCCGCTCATCACGCGCGCCGATCGTCGGCGCCCGCTGATCAGCATGCTGGCCAAGCGCATGTTGGACATCACGGTTTCGGCCCTGGTCTTGCTGCTCGGCTTCCCGATGTTTGTGGTGGCGGCGATCCTGATCCGACGGGAGTCTCCGGGCCCTGCGCTTTTCATTCAGAAGCGCGTGGGCAAGGACGGGAAACTCTTCCCGATGTACAAGTTCCGCACCATGCACACCAACATGAGCGGAGATGCCCCGGCACCGGATTCCCCCTACGACCCGCGCATCACGACCATCGGTCGCTACCTGCGTCGCTACAGCCTGGACGAGCTGCCCCAGTTCCTGAATGTGTTCTTGGGCAACATGAGCTTGGTGGGACCGCGGCCGGAGATGCCCTTCATCGTGGAAGGCTACAGCAAGTTCCAGCGCGAGCGCTTGAGCGTCAAGCCCGGCATCACCGGGCTCTGGCAGATCAGCTACGCGCGCCAGTCGCAGATCCACGACAACATCGACTACGACCTCTACTACATCGAGCACCAATCATTCCTGCTCGACCTGGTGGTGATCTCGCTCACGGGTGTGGCGGTCGTCAAAGGCACCGGCGCGTTTTAGCCCGCGGGTCCATGGATACCTGCGCCGTGTTCTACAGCCAGCCGGATCTAGCAACAGGCCAGAGAGTGGAGGAAGGCCATGCGCAACTCCAAGCCTGAGCCCATGCGCGTGCTCCAGATCATGGAGTGCACGATCGGTGGAACTCGGCGCCACATCATCGATGTTTGTCGAGGATTGAACGGCTCGGGAGTCGACGTGCATCTGGTGGCGGCGGTCGAGCGCCAGGCTGACTTTCGCGAGGACCTGGAGCAGTTGGAGCGTGAGGGGGTGACCGTTCACGAGTTGCCCATGCTGCGCTCCATCTCCCCGGGAACCGACGCGCGCCAGCTCTTGAAGCTGCGCAAGTTGATCGTGGAGTTGCAGCCGCACATCGTTCACACCCACAGCTCGAAGGCGGGCGTCTTGGGGCGCTTGGCTTCTTTTCTGACGGGCGTCGGCAAGCGCGTGCACACGCCGCACACCTTGGCCTTCCTGTTCGGCGAGATGTTCGGCCCTGCGAAGCGCACCCTGTTCTACCTGCTCGAGCAGCAACTAGCCGGCATGTCCCACCAACTCGTGGCGGTTAGCGACAGCGAGGCACGCACTTTCAAAGCGTCCAGGATCGTGTCCCCCGAGAAGATCCGCGTGGTGCCCAACGGCATCGATCCTGGGCCCTACGCGAACGCTCAGGCGCTGGATCTGGCGAGCTTCGGTCTAAACCCCAAGCTTCCCACGGCGGCCATCGTGGGCCTCTTGAATGTGGCCAAGGGACAAGACTTGGCGATCCAAGCCTTGGCCTCCAAGCCGGAACTGAAGGGCCTGCAACTCCTGATCGTCGGCCATGGGGAGCTGGACGGGGAACTGCGCGAGCTGGCCCAGGACTTGGGCGTGCAAAAGCGCGTGGCCTTCGCGGGATTTCGCCGGGACGTGCCGGAGATCTTGGCCGCTTGCGACTTCCTGCTCTTGCCCTCCCGTTGGGAAGGCATGCCCTACATCGTGCTCGAAGCCATGGCTTCGGCGCGGCCGGTGCTCGCGACCCCGGTGGATGGGGCGACGGACTTGCTGGTGGACGGCCACAGCGGTTGGCTCACCACGGACATTTCTGCCCAGGCCATCGCGACGGGTTTGCTGCGTGTCCTGGCCCTTTCCCCCCTGCAACGCCAAGCCGCCGGGGCAGCAGCCCGCGAACGGGTCTTGCAAGGCTTCACGGATGAAACCATGGTTGCCGGACTCCTGAACATCTACTGCTCCCTGCTCGGTCAGGGCAGCGCACCTGAGGGCGAACGAAGTTGAAGATTCTGCATGTGATCACCACGCTCGACGTGGGCGGCGCCGAGAAGCACTTGGAGAGCCAAGTGCGCGGTCAATCGGAACGGGGCCATGAAGTGCGCGTGGCGTACCTCAAAGGCCAAGGGACCCTGGCGGATGACTTTCGTCGCTCCGGCGCCCAGGAAGTGATGCAGATTCCCCTGGGGGGCGGCGTCTCGCGCATCATTCCGCATCTCAAGTGGGCGGACATCATTCACTCTCACTTGCTGAAGGCCGACATGTTCACGGCCTTGATGGCGACCCTTGCAGGTCGCCGCTCGCGCTTGATTTCGGGCAAGCACAACGACGAGCAAGTGCTGACCAGGCCACTCGTTTCCTTCGTTCACGGCATCCTGGGCAACTGGCCCAAGCGCACCATTGCGCTCTCGGATCACGTGTCGCGTTTCGTTCACAAGTACGGCAAGGTCAAGCGCTCCGCCATGCGCCGCGTGCACTACGGCATCGACCGCACGCGCTTCGAGGAAGCCGGACGCATGAGCGCCCAAGAGGTCATGGAAGTACGCGAGGAGTTCGGCTTCGGCGCGGATGACGTGGTCTTCATCTGCGTGGCACGCTTCGCGGCGCAAAAGGCCCACGACGTGTTGTTGAAGTCCCTGCGCATGGCCATCGACACGGCGCCCCCGGAAGCTCCTGCGATTCGGCTGCTGCTGGTCGGTGGCGATCCCTTTGGCGACGGGGAGGAACGGGCCAAGGCGCTAGCGCAAGAGCTCCAGCTCGGCGGTTCCTGCGTTTTCGCTGGCATCCGCCACGACGTGCCGCGCCTGATGGGCGCCACGGATATCTTCATCATGAGTTCCCTGTGGGAAGGGCTGGGCCTCGTCTTCTTGGAAGCGATGGCCACCACCAAGCCCGTGCTCGCGACGACGGTCTCAGCGATTCCGGAAGTGGTCATCGATGGGGAAACCGGTCGCCTGGTGCCTCCGGCGCAAGTGCAGCCCATGGCCCAGGCGATGGTCGCCATGGCCTCGGACAAAGAACAGTGCGCGCGCTTCGCTGAGGCCGGAGCCCGGCGCGTGGCGCAGCATTTTGGTCTCGACCGCATGGTGGACCAAACCCTCGGCATCTACCGCGAGCTGGTCGATGGTGACGCACCAGACCCGGCCGTCTTGCCGGATCTGGACCGTCCCCTTTGAAGGACGCAGCCGGCGAGGCGGGCAGCACTGCGGGGGACGTCCCGGAGGAAACGCTGCCTTGGGAGCACTGGCGCAAGCCGTGGCACTACGTCTCCGCGCGGATCGCGCCCATTGAGCTCGCTTTCAAAACGGAGCACGAGGACTTCGAGGTGGAGGAACAGCTGTCCTTTGAGCCGAGCGGAGAAGGGGAACACCTTTTCCTGTTCCTTGAAAAGCGCGGCCGTAGCACACCGGATCTAGCACGCAGCTTGGCGCGCAGCTTTCAAGTGGAGTCGAAGGATGTGGGTTGGGCCGGGCGCAAGGACACGCGCGGAGTCACTCGCCAATGGTTTTCCGTACGCGGTGCGCCAAGCGCGGACCTTGAGCGCTTGGAAGCTCCCGACTGCAAGCTGCTCAGGCACACGCGCAACGATCGCAAGTTGCGTCTGGGAGCGCTGACCGGCAATCGCTTTCGCTTGCTCTTGCGCGGCATCCCCGACGAGCGGCGCACGGATGCGGAAAGCGTCTTGGCACTCGTGCGCGAGCAAGGCTTGCCCAATTACTTCGCAGCCCAACGCTTCGGGGTCAGCGGCCGAGCGCCGGAGTTGGGCCTCTTGCTCTTGCAGGGCCGCGCCCGTCAGTACCTCTTGCGCCGCCTGCACCCGGATCACTCCCCGCTGTCCGAAGCGACCGGACAACTGCTCGAGGTGATCGCCCGGGGCAAGCGCCCCGAGCAGCGCAAGCTGACCGAATGGATGGGGGAGTTGCCCCGGGAGTTCGCTCCTCTGGCGGCCCAGCTGGCCCGTCGCCCCGGGGATTGGCGCAGCGCTCTGCGCGCCTTGGACCGCGGCACCCTGTCCTTGCACTTGTCCGCTTGGCAAGCGGGAGTGTTCAACGCCGTGCTTTCGGAACGCTTCGCAGGGCGCAAGCAACCCTTGAGCGGAGATCTCTTGCAGTTGAACGGTTCCCATAGCTTGTTTGAAGCGAACGAGGCCGAGGACTTGCGGGAGTTGGAAACCCGTTGCGCTGCCTTCGAACTGGCCTTGACGGGCCCCTTGCCTGGACAGCGCGCGCCCCTCGCCACGGGACTTGGTGGGCAGATCGAGCGCAACTGCATGGAACGCGCGGGCCTCGTCGCAGAGCGCTTCGAGTTGCCCGTCAAAGGACTTCATTTGCCTGGGGCGCGCAGAGCTCTCGTGGTGCCCGTTCCCACCCTGCAGTGGACTTGGGAGGCGGACGGACTGCGCTTGGAATTCGCCCTTCCTCCCGGGGCCTACGCCACCACCCTGGTGGCCGAACTCACGAAGAATCCCTGATTCTCGACCTGTTTGGGCGGACTCGGACGGAGTTCTCCGAGTGGCCTCCAGTCCGGCTGCCCGGGCTCCGATAGGAACCGGGCCCCTTTGCTAAACCGCGCATGAATCAATCTCCCGAATCCGCCAGCCCCGCCCTTCAGAACGCCGCCGGGGATTCGCTGCCCCGTGGTGGAGATCGACGGAGTAACCGCACCCCGCGGCTTTCCCGTTACAGCTTCGGTCGCGGTCGCCGCAGGACGGTGCGCCGGGACGAGGAGCGCGAAGGGTCCTTCGTGGACATCTATCACCCCTCGATTCTGTTGGTGATTGGCTGGGTGGCGCTCATGAACGGATTGGATTCGTTCTTCACCATCCATCACCTGCAAGCCGGGGGCATTGAGTTGAACCCCGTGGCGGCCCAGCTCTTGATCAGCGGGCGCCTAGGGTTCGTGATGGGCAAGGCCGTGTTGATCACCCTCGCGTTGCTGGTGCTTGCGATCCACAAGAACTTTTTCTTGGCGCGCATCGGACTGGTGACGGCGGTGCTGACCTACACCCTGCTCGTCTGCTACCACATTTGGTTGCTCTAAGCGCCTCGAGTTGGACCCGGGCTGCTACTCCTTCGCCAAGCGCACCCGCGGTAGCTGGATCTCTTTTCCACGGGGATAGTAACTGAGCTTGCGCGGCGCTACGTCGGGGGAGGATCGCACGGTGATCGCGATGGGGATGTCCGTGCGGCCGGCCTCCATGTTGAGGGCCAAGATAGCATCGCCCTCGAGCAGCCCGGCCTTGTGGGCCGCACTGTCTTCAACTAGCCCCATGACCCTGAGGGCCGCGCTGCTAGCGTTCGTATCGAAGCCCGCTTCGAAGGCGTAGGATTGGGTCGCTTCGAAGACGAAGCGTTCCCCGAGCACGTCCGGCGGCAAGACCGCCGTGGCTCCGTCCACGCAGATTGATCGCAAGGTGGGCAGGATCTCGGGCCCCGTGAACGCTCCGAGCTCTTCCAGCAAGCGCTGAGTGTCAAAGCGCAAACTCGGCTGCGCACTGGACTTGGCCAGCAAAACTCGCATGTAGTCCGCGAGGGTCTTTTCGCCGCCGGTGTGTTGGCGGATGGCATGTTCTGCCAAGATCGCCACCAGTTCCCCGCGTAAGTAGGGTTGCTGCTGGCCGTTCATGTCGCTCCAGAAAATCTTGGCGAGTTTTACCGCGGGCAGATTGCGCACGGGGCTTTCGTGGTAGCTCCGCAGGGTTTCATTGAGCCATTGCACGTAGCGCCCTGGGTCGAGTAGCTGATCTTCGAGCAGGAGCTGACGCGCAAAGTACTCGGTGAAGCCCTCGGAGAACCAGTAGTTCCGAACGTCTGGCTGGGCCAGGCGAATGCGCGTGCCGTTGTACTCGTGGAAGCACTCATGGCTGAGCAGCTTGAGCACTTCGGGACCCATGACAGAATCCGGAGCGATGACCGTGTTGCTCTGCATGAAGAGCGCGAAGCTGTTGGTGAGGCCGGTGCCTCCAAGGCTGAATCCAGGACTGTTGTCCGGTCCCACTCGGATCGCGCTGATGAAGTAGAAGGGCGCCCCATCGTCGTCCATGAACTCCCGTTGCAGGTTGACGACTTCCGCGGCCAACTCGGTGAGCTCTTCCCCCTCGAACTTCCACTTTGTCGAGTCCAGGGCCAGGGCGATGGTGCCTCCACGGATCTCGCGCGTGCCCACTTGGATCTCGCCCGCGTTGAACAGCATGCCGGAGATGCGCGAACGGGTTTCCTCGACGCTCACTGGACCGCTGCCCAGCCCGAAGGAGTGGGCCACGCTCCAGCCCGCTTCTTCGAATCCAGAGAACGACAAGTCGAGTCGCACCTTTTCATCCTCGGCGCCTTCGAGCATGGGACGCGGCACGAGTAGATGGCCGACAGCCTGGAACAAGTCAGGCTCCAACAGGGGACGGTAGTGATCTGCGCTGTCGCCACTGTTGCGTAGCTCCGCCGGCAAGAGCCAGGTGGTCAGGGTGATGGTCGCACCGGGGTCGTGTTGAACGGTCCACTGCACATTGGAGTCACGCTTCACATGCAGCTCCTTTTCCAGCGAGTCTTGGGCGCTGGCGTCCAGCAAGTCGATGCGCTCGGGAGGCACGCCGCCCCAGTCTTTGGAGACCGCGAAGGCCGTCTCGCCATCCTGCTCACCGAGCACAGTGACCTGCACCGCCAAGCGCAGATCAGGAGCGGATTCCAGCCGCAAGTGCACCCCCAAGCTGGGGATCTCGGCACCTTCTCTCGCTTGCAGTGCGGGGGCCAATGGGGCGAGAGCGAGGGCAAGGGTGGAGAAGGCAAGGGTCGTCGTTCGCAGCATGAATCGAGGAGGAGGGGGCTGGGGTTGAGGGGACGGTACGACAAAGCGCCGCTCTGTTTGTGGCTCCCTGCGTCCTCTACCTGACCCTTACTGAACTGCCTGTGCGCTGCGTTGGATTCGCAGGAACCTGCGCCCGGGTCGCTATCTGTGGCACAGGTTCCTAGTTCAAGGAGTGAGCGGTCGCGAATCCCAAGCCGTCCGCGCCCGTGTGCAACTGCGCCAAGGGGCCGCTGCTGCGCAAGGCTTCCAAGGCCCGCGAGTAACGCTTGCGAGCGGTGGGCGAGGTGAGCTCGAGCAACTCCCCAATGGCGTCGAAAGAGAGACCCTCGTACACGCGCAGTTGGAGCACCGAACGCAGACTTTTTGGCAAGCCGTTGATGGCACGTTGCACAATGCTGACCGCTTCCGAATGCTCTTGGCCGGCGGAGGGCGAGTCGCAGCTCACAGCACCGACGCCCCGAGAGACTTCGAGTTGATCCAAACTGAGTGTGTCCCGGGAGAGCCCGCGAGAACGCCAGTGATCGGTGATGCGGTTCTTCACAATGGTGGCGATCCAGGGCCCCAGGGGCTTCGCGGGTTCAAAGCGCGGCAGGGAGCGTTGGATTCTCAGGAAGATGTCTTGGGTCAGGTCTTCCGCCACGGACTGCTCGCGGACTTGTTGCAGGACGCGACGGTAGACGCGCGGGAAGTAGGTTTCAAAGAACTGCTGGGTTGCCCGAGGCTGCCCTTGTTGCAATTGACTGCGGAACAGGAGGTCCGGGGCGCTGGAGCTGGAAGCCTGCATGGATGCTTGGATCGTGGTGTACATGGTGGAGGGCTTGGGTGCGTTAGTTGAGGGGCACGAGGTTGTGCAAGGTGGAGGGCAGCAGGGCGGAGACGGTGGTGCGAATGTGGGCGCTTTGCGCCAAGTGGCGTTCGGGTGTGCATAGCGAGGAGGATTTGGTGCACCACTTCATCCCCGTTGAGGCCCGGAACTGTGGCCTTCGGAAGCGCGCCTCCCCCGCGAGGAGCTGCACGTTGTTCATGCGCGAGATCCATGTGTTGCGGCAATGGCGGGACTGTTGTTGCAGTTCCTTGAGGCGCGCGGTGACACGCGGGAAGTCCACCTCCGGCGGGCCGGGAATGCGTATGCCAAATCCAGCGGCGCGCTTGGCCACGAACAGGGTGCGTGTGCTGGCCACGAGCCCGCGAGCGCTCACGCTGTCGTAGTGCGTGGCGGGGGATGTGTCGCGCTCGCTGCTGATCAAGGCGACTTCCATGCCCTGCGCGCCCAGGTCCTCGCGATGGGCCGGAGCCGAGGGGCCGATTCCGATGAGAATGGCGTCGTAGTTTCTGGTCATGGTCAAAGGGAGTTGCAGGGGAATCCCGGGCGCGCTGCCCGGGTTCCCCGGCGCTTCTGGGGAGTCAGTGGCTCATGGAGAATCAGGAGCTGACTCGCCGGTCTTCAGTACTGGCTACCGAAAGCACAGGGCGTGCCATGCTCTGCGCGTTCCTTCTAAGTTGCCTGGATGGCGTGACTTAGAGATTTGTCGGCGGCTGCGCATGGCCCTGATACTTCAGGAAAGCCTGAGATCTCACGTCCCAAGGCCTGAGATCTCCGTACCTTCGCCACATGAATGCTGAAGCCCTGCAAAAAGCCGCTCTGAACGTGGCCCAAGCTCTCTCTCCCTGCGAAGTGCTCTGCAACATCGTGGGGGACCTGGCGGACGAACCCGACGTGGCCTTGGCGCGCATCTGGTTGCTGGCCCCGGGGGATCGCTGCGACGATTGCGCTCTGCGTTCGGAGTGTTTGGACCAAAGTAGGTGCCTGCACCTGGTGGCGAGTGCCGGGGAATCCACCGCGACTCCCGGACACTGCTGCACGAGTTTGGGGGGACGCTTTCAACGCTTTCCCTTGGGCGTGCGCAAGGTCGGACAGATCGGCGCCACGGGCGCGCCCCTGAAGCTGCACGTCTCCCAAGGCACGGATTGGCTCAGCGACCCTCAATGGGCGGAGCAAGAAGGCATCACCTGCTTCGCCGGCCAACCGCTGATCTTCCGCGGTGAGGTGTTGGGTGTGCTGGCGATCTTCAGTCGCCAGTGCCTCAACGAAACGGAGTTCAGTTGGTTGCGCACCTTCGCCGATCACGCGGCCACGGCTCTGGCCAACAGCCGTGCGTTCGAGGAGGTGGAAGAACTCCGGCGACAGTTGGAAATCGAGCGCGATTACTTGCGTGAAGAGATCAAGGTCGTGCAGTCCTTCGGCAGCATCGTGGGCGAAAGCCCGGCCATTCAACAACTCCTGCAACAGGTCGAGGTGGTAGCGCCCACGGAAGCCACGGTGCTTGTCGAGGGAGAATCGGGTACCGGCAAGGAGTTGATCGCCCACGCGGTCCACGAACAAAGTCCGCGGGCCGGGAAGCCCTTGGTGCGCGTGAACTGCGCGTCGATTCCCCACGAACTGTTCGAGAGTGAGTTCTTCGGCCATCTTGAGGGCTCGTTCACGGGCGCCACCCGCGACCGGGCTGGACGCTTTCAAGTGGCGGACGGCGGCACCTTGTTCTTGGACGAGGTGGGCGAAATTCCCTTGGACCTGCAGGGCAAGTTGTTGCGGGCCTTGCAAGAAGGGCAATTCTCGCGCATCGGTGAAGACCACGAGCGCAGCGTGGACGTGCGCGTGGTGGCCGCCACCAATCGCGACCTCTTGGCGGAAGTGCGCGCGGGGCGCTTTCGCGAAGACCTGTACTATCGCTTGACCGTGTTCCCGATTCGCGTGCCGAGTTTGCGCGAACGGACTTCAGACATTCCGTTGCTCGCCCAGCACTTCCTCGAGCAGGGTTGCTCCGGTCCTCCGGGTCATTGCCCGAAGTTGCGGCAAGGGGACTTGGACGCTTTACAGTCCTACGATTGGCCGGGGAACATCCGCGAGCTGCAGAACGTGATGCAGCGCGCCTTGATCGGGGCGCAGCAGGGACGTTTGGCCTTGGACATCCCCGGATTAGCGGGAGCCGCCGCCGGTTCCACGAGCAACCGAGAGCAAGAGAAGCGGCTCTTCAATGATGAACAGATGAAGTCTGCCGAGCGCGACAACTTGATCGCCGTGTTGAACCACGCCCAGTGGAAGATCGCGGGCGCGGGCGGTGCTGCGGAGTTCCTGGGCGTCAACCCGGCGACGCTTTCCTCGCGCTTGAAGTCCCTCAAGATCGCCCGTCCGCGCACGGGAACGGAATGACCGGTGCTGCCTGCGGGGGGAGCCAAGCTCTGTGGAACACAAGAAGGTCGGGAGGGTCCGCCTGGGCGACCCCTCCCGACCTCCTATGCGCCTCGCGCGCGGCTACTGCGGCGGTGGCTGCAACTCACGGATGACCGCCCCACGGGTCTCGTCGAAGACCAGCACGGCGAAGCGCTCAATCGGTTCGTTTTGGGCCCCCGAAACCGAGACGTAGTCAAAGCGTCCGCGCAAGTCCGTGTAGCCGTCCTTGTGGAACACCTCGCCGTTCGCCGTCTTGCGGAAGACCTTCACGTAGACCTTTGAGAGCGGTTTCCCATCTTCTGCCCCGGTGACTTTCAGTTGACCGTAGTTCTCCATCCACTGCACGCCCATGTTGTTGGAGTAGTAGGTGCAGCGCGCGCTGAGCCCGCCGGAACGGGCCTCGATCAAGACGTTCGCATGGGCAAACTCGGCGGGCAAGGCCATCTCTGTGATGCGTCCGTCCATGGGCACTGAGAGCTTCTGAATTCCGTTGGGCAAGACGAAGTTGAAGGACCCCGCGTTCTCCTGCACAAAGGGACTGGTGGAGAATAGGAACTCCACATCCATCACGTAGTAGCGCAGCTCCAGGCTGTCGAGACGCTCGTGTTGAATGGTCAGGCTGCCCTTGGCGGCATCGATGCTGAGGGTCGGCGCGGAGCTGGCCAAAAGGTCGTTGCGGTCCGTGGTTGCATCAGATCCTTGGGCCGCGTCGCCGCGCCCCTCGGCTTCGTCCAGGTGACGCAAGATCTCCGCGAAACGCTCTTGCCAGTAGGGCACCGGGTGTTTCACGTAGGCCTGGGCAATGCTGCGCGCGAGTTCGTGCTCTTCGCTATAGAAGTCCATGTAGGCGCGCATGTAGTCGTACTGCAGCTTGAGGTTCAGCTCGCTCGGGTCCACGCGCTTAAAGCTTGCGAGCGCTTCGGCGATGCGCCCCTGAAGTAGCAGATGATACGTGGCGCTCATCCAGTCCTTGGAATCCAAGGTGTCCTTGTGGGCCAGGATGTCCATCAAGGAGCTGTACTGCTGGGCGTGAGCGTCGTTGTAGATTTTGTGCACGTCGCCGCGCAGGTGAGCCCGCTCGCGCACCAAGGGCCGGAACTCCAGACGTTCGAACTGGTGACGCTGGATCGGATCGATGCTGAGCAATGGGCTCTTCAACCAGGGGCCGGCCATGCTGACGATGCGCCCTTCTGCTTGCAGGTACTCTTTGGCCCGTTCGAGGTCCTGGTGCTTGAGTCCATAGGACCACAGGGTTTCGTCGTAGGCGTGCTTGGAGTCCAAGAGGTTGGTGATGGCGCGGAAGACCGCCGGGTCTGCCATGCGCCAGGCGAGCCGGCTCAGGTCGAGACGCAAGAGGTTGCGCGTTTGCAGGGCCTGCAAGACCTGGGGCAGGTCCGCTTCTTGGGAGATGTACTCCCAAGTGCTGGTGTCCCGGGTGGTGGGTTCGTCCACCACGATGAGCTCTTTGCCCGCAGCGGCGGCCAACCAATTCGCTTCGTTGGTGGCGTGGGCGGGGAAGTGTCCCCAGCTGCCAGACTGCGGGAAGTAGAACGCGTACTCCTCGGTGTGCGTGGAGTAGGGCGCGAGCTGCAAGGGACTGCCCTTCGTGCGGTAGGAACCGTCCAAAGGAATCGAGCCCGCGGGCAGCTGCAAGAGCAGTTCGAATTGCACGGCTTCCGCAGTGGGGTTGGTCACCACCACGCGACAACCATAGGCGGCGCCGCGCAGGAACTCGTCCCCAACGCTGCGTTCCTTCTCCCGGCCGTTCACTTGCATGTAGCGCTCGGACATGGGGAAGTACTGTTGTCCGACGAGCAGACGGCTGGCCCCGTCTGCTTCCTGTGCCTGGGAGATCTCCTTGCGCACCAGAATCATGGGACTGGCGGCCGTCAGTTGGACGATTCCGTCCTCCCGTTCGGTGCCGTGCTCTTTGGCCTCAAAGGGCAAGTCAAGCACCGCCAGGGCCATCAACATCTCCGCCACGTTGCCAGCGGCTTCGACAAAGTTGGGGGACAGGAAGGGCTGCTTCGAACTCCCGGCGAGGGAGTAGTCCACCCAGAACTGGTTGGCCTCGATCAGGCTGGCCAGCTGGGCATGAATCGGCTGGTGGTAGTAGTTGTGTTCGGCGTACTGCCGGGTCTGGGCCAAGCTCTTGAAGAGCAGTTGTTGTCGCACGCGCTCGTCGGCGTCCTTCTCTTCCGACTTGGTTCCGCGTCCCAGGAAGAAATCGTCGCTTCCGGTTTCGGTCATTTCGCTGGGGGCATCCGTGGCGCTCGATAGTCCGGGCGCGCCTGGGCCTGCGGGGCCGGGGCTGCCGGGACCGCGGTTGGACTTGCGGCGATCCATAAGCACTGGCTCGGCTTCGACCTCTTCCCGGTCTGCGTATCCCAACTTCTTCAATAGTTGTGCTCCCGCTTGATCAGGATCCATAGAGCCCGCCGACAAAGCAGCGAAGTAGAGGGCTTCAAAGGCTTGGGGATCCAGGGGGTTCAAATCCACGCGATCCTGCAGGAGCCGCGGAACGCTACTGCTCGCCTGGGTGAGTCGCCGGGCCAGCAGGGCTTGCTCGAAGGAGTTCAAGCGGGCAAAGGTCCAGGGCTCCAAGTAGGGCAGCAAGTCCTCCTGCAAGAGCCATTGGTCAATGAACGTCTTCTCGGCCTTGTTTGCCAAGTAGGGACGCAAAACGCGCTCAAAGAACTCCGGATCCTTGTGGAACAGGAACATGTGCAGCTCATGGCAAGCGTGCTTGGAGTAGTAGGCTTGTTTCTCCGTCGCCTCCAACTTGTCCCAGCCCATAAGTGGCGCGAAGTCCTCCAACTCCGAACTCGGGTTGAGGGTGCGGAAGAGTTGGAACACATCCTGCAAGCTATCGAAGGTCGCCGCACGGGCCGAAGCGGAGCCGCGCATGCTGACGGACTCGCCGCTTGTCAACGCGCTGATGCGACGCTGTTCACTGAAGTGCCCGTCCGAAGCGAGGGCCCCGCGCAAGCGGCGATCGCGCAGCTTGATGGGTTGCTCTTGTGCCGCGAGTTGGACCTCGATCTGCTCCTCGGAGTCGGTCACGATCACGCGCAGGTGTTGTCCCGTGCCCAGCTGGGCTGCGGGAATGACCAGTTTGCCCTGGGCATCGGGGCGCAGGTTGCTGAGCACGATGGCGGCGTTGGCCAGGAAGCCGAGGTTCGGGACCGCCCCGGGGGACAGTCCATCCCGGCCGCTGCGGCGCGGACTTGCGGGTGCACCTCCGCCAGCGCCTCCACTCCGGCGACCGCCGAAACGGCCGCCAAATCCGCCGCCCAGGCCGAGGGAGTTGACGCTGTCGCGGGTCGCCCAGGGGTTCAGCAAAAGTCCCGGCTGGGAGAGCATGTTGCCCGGGTACTTTTGGGCGAAGCGCCGTTCGAGGATGTAGCGATACTCCTCCCCGATCTGGCGACCTGAATCGTGGGTGGATCGAGCGCGCTGCACGGACCCGACGCGCAATGCAGCCCCGTCCCTGGGCAACAAGTCTTCATAGGCGTCGTTGGCGGGAGTGAAGCGCGACGCAAACACGTGCACGCGGGTCTCCGGACTCCAATTCGCGAGTTCCAGGGACAACCCAACGCCACTTAGCTCGCTGTTCAAGAGATGCAACGGGCGGCGAGTCGCCTCCAGTTCTCGGTACTGGCCGAGGAACCATCCAGCGCGCTGTTCACCGGCGGTGACCCGCACGGGAAGGCTCCCGATGATTCCCTGGATGCGCAGGTCGTAGTCCCCGCGCGGCAGGCCGCGCAACTCGATGGAACCGGGAGTCAGAACCACGTGGCTGGAACGATCCTTTTGAAACTCGCCGCCGCGTAGCTCGAGCAGGGAGACCTCTCCCTGGGAGACCTCACCCATCTGCGGCAGGTAGGGGAGTCGTAGGGACTGGCCTTCGAGCCCGTGCAGTTCAGTGGGCAGGGTGCGTCGTCCGTCCGCCAGGTACCAGGGGCCCACGGCTAGGGGAAACCCCGAAACCACAAGCTGTTCGATGGCCGGCAACTCGCCCAAACGGATGCGGCCCGCCGCATCGGTCTTGAGGTTGACCCGATAGCTGTCACGGAAGCCGTTCCGTCGCAAGTCGACGGCGAGCACCCGGTTCGAAAGGGGCTCTCCATTCTTGCCGAGCACATCCACGAAGTAGCCGTGCTGATCCCGTCCGAGAATGGGGCAGTCCGTACCCCGAGTGCGGTCGATGGCGTTCACCTGGAACGCAGAAGCGCCCGCGCGCAGTTGCACGTCCTCGCCTTTTGAGAGGTTCTTCACCGTACCCCGCAGGCTGACCTGCAAACTGGCCAGGTCCTCGGGCACGCGGAACTCGTGCAGGAACTCGGCGTCGCTGCTGAGCTCGAGATCATGAATGTCCGAGGTGCTTTCGATCCCGTGCACGTCGGTGGCGCGCAGGGTCAGCACGGGCTCCTCCAGCAAGGAAAGGTGCGCCGGGAATCCGTTCACGCTGAGCTCGGTGCGCAGCAAGAGGGGAGCCAAGGCGCCGGCAACCATGGCCTCGTTTTCCACGTGAACCCCCAAGGCCAATGTGTAGCGCTCTTGCATGTGCCACAGCTTCTGGACGGCGACCCGCGGGCCGCTCTCCAGGAGGATGGTCTCCAGACTCGATTCGTTGCTGTAGGGCAGGTGGATTTCCCCATCCTCGTCCGCTTCGAAACGTTGGGTGCCCAGTCGCAGGCTGGCGTCCAGGCAGAGCTTGCCGGATTCGTCCAAGACCTGGATCACTTGCCCCGCTGAGCCGGCACGTTGGCGCATGCGCAGGGCACCGATCTGAATCACCGCACGGCTCGAGAGCCCACCACCGATGAAGTCGATCACGTAGACCCCCGGGCGATTGAGCCCAGGGAATGCAAAGGGGCGACGAACCCGGCGTAAGGCTGGTTCGTCGTAGCTGTAGTTCGTTTCGGATCCGGCGACCAAACCGTCCAAGTCGATGGAGGCGTCCACTTCACGGCCCATGGCCCGGGCGAAACTGGCCGCATCGATTTCAAAGACCTTGACCAGCAAGGTGTCGACGTTCTTCACGTCCACGTCGAGGCGCACCTCCTGTCCTTCGGCGTAGTGCGTCTGCGCGTTGGGGGGGAACTGAATCTCGACGCGTGCTTCCAGTTCTTCGTAGTAGGCCGAGTTGTCGAGCAGGGAGTACCAGCGCTCAAGGTCTCCGACTCCCGCCAGAATCTTGGTCTCGACGAAGACGCGCCGAAGGTAGTCAGGACTCAGGAACTCGCTGAATCCCTCCCAATTGGCCTCGCCGAGGAAGAAGTGTTCCAGGTAGGCCTTGACCAGTTGGCCGGGATCTTCCGTGTTCCCGAGGGGCAGCAAGTCGCCGATCTCGGCGATCTGCGTGGCGGGGTGACTGCGCAAATACTCCGAGTTGGCGTAGCTGGCCCGGCGCGGGATGCGGATGAACTTCAAGAAGCGTTCCCGGTCCCAATCGCCCTGGGTCAGATCGTGGGCCAGGCGGTGTTGCAGAACGTGGGACTTGAGGGAGTTGTGGGCGGGAGCCAAGCGGTCCGTGAACTGCTCGAGGCGCTCCAAGTACTGCACGCGTTCTTGCACATCGTCGATCCACGAGGTATCCGCATTCGGCAGCAGGCGCGTCAAGTACACGCGAATGAACTCGGGCTCGTTCAAGAGTTCCGGGCGCATGCTCAAGCAGTGCTCTAGCTGACTCTGCAGCAGGAGCTTGTGGACGGGCACGCTGCCAAAACCACGACTCGACTTGTGTTGCAGGTCGCGAACCACGAGGGCCGGCAGGTTGGGCACGTCGGGACGATCCAACTTCTGCAAGAAGTTGCGCAACTGACGGGAGTTGAGTTCCATGCCTGCCAGGGCTTTCCACTGGGAACCGTCGATGCCGTCCAAGAAGTCCCCGTGGCTCTTCTTGGCCCGCTCGAACCAGGCGGCCAGGGTGAGCGCGTTCGGGTCCAATTTCGAAGGCAAGGGCGAGACCTTGCCGGCCACCTGCCGTTCGTGTTGGAAGTGCAGGCTCAGCTCCCGTGCCAAGCTCTTGTAGGTGTCCGCTGGATCGCTTGCAAAGCCGAGCAAGCGCTGCCGAACTTCGATTTGTTTGTATTCGGGGGAACGATGCCCGTGCCTGGACTTCCAGGACTTCATCACCTCCCAAACCTCATCGAGCTTGCCCTGGCTCTGGAGATGCAGGCACGAGTAGTAGTAAAACTCCGGTGTCCCCGGGATCAGTTCCGCCAGGGCCGTCGCGCGATCTTCGGCCAGGGCGAAGCGCTCCGCAAATCCGACCTCATGACCGCCGTCGTCCGCCCGCGCCGGGGCCCGGTTGGCTGGCCCGGAACGTCCAGGGCTGGAGAGCAGGCCGAGGGCCAGGAGCGGGAGGGCGAGGATCGTGAGGCGAATCGCTTTCGTCATGGAATGTCTAGTCAGGGTTGAGCCCCCGGTTAACGCGGATGTTGGCGGAGGGTTCATGGAATCGGCGCCAGGCAACCCGGGCTCGTGCGTTTCAGAGTTCGACTCGACCCGCTCGAGTCTTGATGCCCCGTGGGTGCGGGGCCCCCGTGAGTTTCTAATCTGCTCTTTTGAGGTGCGAGAAGGGCGCATGTGTTGGCTTTGAGACGGATTTCTTGGAGGGGGCGCCGGGTTGCGATCTTCGGCGAGTCGGTCTCGCAACGTTGCTCGGCCCGTTCCCAGGGAGGCTTCGCCGTTCTCGCGCGCAAGCGCGCCGCAGGCGTGAACTGAATGGCGAGTCCGGCCGACTCGAACGTTCGGAACCGGCTCCCCGGGAGGACGGCCCTAGAACGGGGCCGCCCTCCCTGGAGATGACGATTGGCCCCGCGTACCCTTAGGGCCAATCCACACAAGTTTTTCGCACCCCGCGCCCTCATGTCCAGCAGTCCATTTCTGCAACTCGCCCTCGCCCTACCGCTGCTCGCCGTTTCCCCATCCGCCGAACTGCCCGTGTCGGAATGGATCGAACGCAGCGCCCAACTGGAGAGCCTCGTGTTGGACTTCGAAGTGACTTCCTCCTACGAGAAGATGGGCAAGCTGCATTTCGCCTACGAAGCGCCGGGCCGTTGTCACGTGCACTTCAAGGGTGGCTCAGAAGTTCAGCAGTGGATCGATGGGGGCGTCATGACCGTGCGCGCCGACGGCGACGATGGACCGATGCACTACCGCCTCGATTTGGAGGACCTCTTCGAGGCTTCGGAAGCTTGGCTGTGCACTTGGGAAGAACGCCTGCCACGGACGAAGCCCGCCAGGCCCCGGGTCCCCGGGCCGACCTTCTTGATCTGGCCCGAGAGCGAGGAGGACTCCGTGCGCTTCAAGTTTGAGTACACCACCAACTCGCCTTCGCTGTTCGCCTGGCTGCCAAGCTTGCGGCACTCGGAGTTCGAGGTCAGCGAGTTGGCGGATGGTGCCTTCGAACTGCGCCAGGGAACGGATCTGCGCATGGAGCTCGAGCCGCAGTATGGAGTGCCGCGCTCCGCCTGGTTGGGGGAGGGCGAGGCCGCGCGCCATGCCCTGCGCCTGATTCAGATGACCGAGGAGGTGGAGCTCTCCGACGAATTCGTGATTCCCGCGGTGGCGGATGACTCCGTGGACCGCTCCGGGGAGATGATGGTTCAGATCTCTCGGGCCGGGTGGTCCAGCTCCCGGGTGAGTGCCCACGTTTGGCTTTGGAATCGACTCGACGAGGACGAGATCGAAATCTCCGACAAGGATTTGGAGACGATCATCTCCCTCTTCGCTGAACACTACCGACACTTGAGCAGCGCCTTCTTTGAACAACGCCTGGGGCTCGAGCGCCAACGCATCGACGCCCTGTTCGACCGCTTGGAAGAGATGAGCTCGGACCCGAACAAGCGCGAAGCCGTGGAGGCCATGATCCTCGATCTGAAGCTCAACGGGACGAAGAAGTACCGGGAGGGCTTGTCCGAGCTCACGACGTCCTTCCTGGATCAGATCGAAGGGGTCCCTGTGGATGGTGCGGATCAGGACCACCTGGAAGGCATGCTGGAGCTCGAACGCCAGGGGGCCAGTCGCTTCATGGAGAACCACTTCGTGGAACGTGTTATGCAGCACCTGGCCCAGCGCATCGAGGACCTGGACTGAGCCGAATCGGGAGCCTGGACGGTTCCAGGGCGCTTTCCCCGACTCCACAGGCCAGGAATTGCGGGTCCGTGCGCTACACTTCCGGCCCCCCGGGAAGAACCCGGGTGCGGGAGCGTCCCCCATGCTCTGAACCCCATGACCACCTCCCAAAAACGCCCCTCACGCCTCTTGATCAGCGGTGTGGCCGGTTTGATCGGCTCTCGGCTGGCCCGCGAGCTGTTGGCGGCCGGCTGGGAAGTGCTGGGCATCGACGATTTCTCGGGGGGCTGGAAGGAACGTTTGCCGAGCCATGACTGCTTCCGCTTTGTCGAGTTGGACATGACGGAGCCCGGCGCCCTGGGGGATTTGTTGCGCCGAGAGATCCAAGTCGGCGGCCCCTTCGAAGCCTTTGTGCATTTGGCGGCGCGCGTGGGCGTGCGTTCGGTGCTGCGTGATCCGGAAGGTTGTCGAGACTCCAATCTGAACGGAGTCGGCGCTCTGACCGAGGCCCTCAGCAGCTTGGCAGACACAGATCGCCCACGGGTCTACGCGGCCTCCACAAGCGAGGTCTACCGGGAAGCTCGCCGGCCTTTGCACGAAGGGGACGCGACCCGCTCCACGGCAGGCGAAGGTCGCTGGGCCTACGCCGGTTCCAAGTTGCGTGGAGAGCAGTTGTTGGACGAGGCTTGCGCCAGTTGGACGGCGAGCAAGCGCCCGATTCACCTGCGCTTCTTCAACGTGGTCGGTCCCGGCCAAGATGCGGCCAGCGGAATGGTGCTCGCCAACTTCGTCGAGCAAGCCCTCGCCGGTCAAGACATCCGCGTGCACGGGGACGGCTCCCAAGTGCGCACCTTTGCCCACGTGAACGAAGTGGCGCGCTCCCTAGCGGAGATCGTGGTTCAGGGCAATTGTCCCGCGGGCCCGCTCAACTTGGGCGGTGTGGCGCTGACCGAGATCGGCGACTTGGCCCGTTGCGTGCTGCGACTCTCCGGCTCGACGAGCACGATCATGAACACCAATCCGCTGGAGGATTGCGGCTCCAACTTCGAACCCATTCACTATCGCGAGCCGGACCTCGGACGTTTGGCGAGTTTCGGGGTGCACCTTCCGCAAATGAGTTTGGAAGACATCGTGCTGGACAGCCTGCAGAAGCATTCGCTCCTCTCGAAGCCAAGCCAGCGCGACCCGCGCTCATCGATGTGCGTGTCGCCCGCGTCCTGACCCGCTTGAACCTCGGCGGCCCGGCCCGTCAAGCCTTGGCGGCGGATGGGGTGCTCAAGGCGAGGGGCGTGCAAGTGCGCCTCTTTTGCGGCCAGCCGCAACCCGGTGAAGGGGATCTGTTCCCGGAGTTTGAACGGCGCGGCTTGGACGTGGTGCGCGTGCCGGGCCTCGGTCGCGGCATCACCGGGCTCGGGGATTTGCGCGCGCTCTGGAGCCTGCGCCGGGAGCTCGCGAGCTTCGCCCCGGACATTCTGCACACCCACGCTTCCAAGGCCGGGCTCCTGGGCCGCAGCGCGTGGCCCCAAGCAAAATGCCCCCGGGTGCACACCTTTCACGGTCACGTGCTCGAGGGCTACTTCAGTCCCTGGATCTCCCAGCGCCTGATCCGTCTCGAACGGCGATTGGCCGCGAAAACGGACCGGATTCTGGCCGTCAGCCACGCCACCGCCCTGGATCTGATGCGTTTGGAAGTCGCCACGCGCGAACAATTGGTGGTCGTGCCCCCCGGGGCGGAGCTCGATTCTTTGCTAAATCTCTCCAGCCGGAATGGGGCCCTACGGGGCCTAATCGGCGCTTCTGACGGGGATTTTGTCCTGGGGGTGATCGGACGCCTGGCGGAGGTCAAGTGCCCCGGTCGGGCGGTCGATGTGTTCCAAATGTTGGCGGCGCGACACCCGAATCTACAAATAGTCTTTGTGGGGGACGGACCGGAACGCCGCAGCCTCGAGTCGAGAATTGGCAAACTCGACCAGGGGCAGAGAGAGCGTGTGCATTTGCTGGGGGCGCGGGAAGACATGTTGGAGGTCTTGGGAGACCTGGACGGTGTTTTGCTGACGTCGCGGACCGAGGGCATGCCCGTGGCGTTGATCGAGGCTGGGGCGGCTGGATTGCCCGTGGTCGCGATGAATGTGGGTGGGGTGGAAGAGCTCGTGGCCCACGAACGCACGGGTTTCTTAGGGGAGGATACGGACGAGTTGGCCTTCGGCTTGGATCAGCTGTTGAGTGATCCGGTCAGGGGACGTGAAATGGGGCGGCGCGCGAGAGTGCGCATGGGAGACAAGCACTCGGCACGAGCACTAGCCGGTCGCTTGCAAGCAGTCTATGAAACGGTGTTAGAGGAAAGGACGTGAAGCTTTTGATGGTGAGTGGTGATCGGCAGGTCACGATCGGCGAACGGGGTCCATTCGACTCCATGCAGTCTGTTTTTTCGAACTACTTTGAACGCATCGATGTGATTTGTCCGCGACCGGAAGGCACACCGCGGGTGTTTACGATCCACGACAATGTGCACTTCCACCCGGCGGACTGCGGTCGCCGTGGCATGGTGGGCTACATCGCGAAGAAGGGCAAAGAGCTGATCGCGCAACACGGGCACAGCTTGATCGTCAGCCACGATTACGGCTGGTTCTACAACGGCATCGGCAGCGCCAAGTTGTCCCGGGCGACGGGCGTGCCCTACGTTTCCGAGTTGCATCACGTGCCCGGCCATCCAATGCCCGCGGACGTGCGAGAGCGCTTTGACAAGTTCGTTGCCCGTCGCTACGTAGCTTGGGCCTTGAAGAAAACCCTGGCCTTCCGCGTGGTGAATTCCACGGAGATGCCGGAGCTCTTGCGTTCCTGGGACGTGCCCCAAGAGAAGATCCTGGTCTTGCCCTCGTTGTACATCGACTTGGACGTCTTTCAGCCGCCCAGCACGCCGGAGCCCTACGAACAAGATGTGCTCTACGTGGGCCGCATGGTGAACAACAAAGGCCTCGACCGCATCGTCGACGCCCTCGCCATGTTGCGCCGCCGGGGCAAACCGCACAGCGCCCTGTTCGTGGGCAAGGGACCCATGGCCGGGGAGTTGCGCGAGATGGTGCAAAAGGCGGGCCTCGCGGGTTCAACTCGTTTCGTGGAGTGGGTGGACACGCCCCAGGACCTGGCACAGATCTACCGCCGTTCGCGCTTGATCGTCTGCGCGTCGACCTGCGAAGGGGGCCCGCGGGTGACCGTGGAAGCGATGGCCTGCGGCACACCGGCGGTTTCCACGCGAGTGGGCGTGATGACCGAACTGCTGCGGGACGGCACCGCCGGAACCCTTTGCGATTTCACGGCGCGCGGCTTGTGCGACGCCTTGCAACCGATTCTCGAGGACAACGACCTGCGCAACGAGCTGGCGGCGGGCGCCTATCGAGACACCCAACGTTTTGAGAAGCATGCAGCCCTCGGGGTCTATGCGCGCGGCTTGATCGACTTGGTGGGCGAGGAGGCCTACGCGGGATGAAACTCCTCTTCCTGACCCAAACCCTGGATCGCGAGGACGCCGTTTTGGGCTTCGTCTCGCGCTGGATCCAGGGCTTCGCGAAGCACTGTGAAACCGTGCGCGTGGTGGCCCTTGAAGTGGGCGACACCTCGGACATGCCGGCCAACGTGGAATGGCGCGAAGTGGGTCGCAAGGGCAAGCTCGGTCGCTACCTGCGCTACAAGAAGTTCTTGAAGGAGGCCTTCGAACAGGACGGCTTCGACACTGTTCTGGGGCACATGGTGCCGCGCTACAGCTTGCTGGCCTCGGGACCTGCGAAGCGCGCGGGCGTCAACGAATACCTTTGGTACACCCACGCGGGAGTCGACGCTCGCTTGCGCAAAGCCGTGGGCCTGGTGCACAAGGTTTTCACCGCCACCGAAGAGTCCTTGCGAGTGGAAACGTCCAACAAGTTGGTGACGGGACACGGCATCGACCTGCAGCACTTTGATCACGACTCTGCACCTGAAGAAGCTCCCCGGCGCTTGGTCTCCGTCGGGCGTTTGACTCCGCGCAAGGATCCGATCTCTGTCTTGAAGGCCTTGGGCACCCTCGTTCAGGAAGGCATGGACTTGCACTTGGACTTGATCGGTGCGGGACTCACGGAAGCGGACGACGACTACGGCCAAGAGGTCTCGCGGGAAATCGAACAGCTCGGGCTATTGGAACGGGTGACCCTGCACGGCTCCGTGCCCTACATCAAGATCCCGCCTTACTACCAACGTTCTAGCTTGGTGGTCAACGCGAGTTTGACCGGCAGCTTGGACAAGGTGACGCTCGAGGGCATGGCCAGTCGGCGGCCGGTGATCTCCTGCAACGACACCGCCCCCGCGCTCTTCCGCGAATTGGGCGAGGACGCCGCGGGCCTCTACTTCCCCGCCGGGGATGTGAAGGCGCTTACCGATTGCCTGCGCACACAACTCACCAAGACTCAAGCGCAGCGCGATGAACTCGGCTCCAGACTGCGCGGCATTGTGGCGCGCGATCACGAAGTCGACGTCCTGATGGGGCGCTTGGTGCGCGAAATGGGAGGCGTCTTGGCGTGAAGCTCTCGATCGTGGTGCCCCTTTGGAACAAGCGGGAGTTGATGCGAGCCTGCTTGCTGAGCCTGCGCAGTTCCCTGGTCTCCTTTGATGGGGAAGCCGAAGTGATCGTGGTCGACGATGGCAGCACGGACGGCGCCCAGGATCTGGTGCCTGAAGAGTTCCCGCAGTTCGAGCAACTGAGCAACCGTTTCAATCGCGGCTTCGCCGTGAGCGCGAACCGCGGGCTAGAGTCTGCCCAAGGCGAGTTCCTCCTGCTGTTGAACTCGGACACGGAGGTCAGCGCCGAGGCCCTGCAGCAGATGGTTCAGCTGTTGGAGCAGAACGAGACCTGGGACGGCCTCGCGCCGCGCCTGGTGGATCGCGCGGGACGCACCCAAGCGAGCTGCATGGATTGGCCGCGCCTGGCAACGGCCTTTTTCTTTGGCACGCCCATGGAGCGCTGGTGTCCCAATTCGAATGAGATGCAGCGTTACTTCTTGCGGGACTTCGATCACGAGAGTCCCCGTGCGGACGTGCAACCGCCAGCCAGTTGTTGGCTCCTGCGCCGCAGGGCTTGGCGGCAGGTGGGGGCCTTTGACGAAAGCTTGGAGCTCTTCTTCAACGACGTGGATTGGACCTTGCGCTTGAAGCAACTGGGCGGGGCCTTGCAGTACCGTCCTGAGATTAGCCTGCTGCACATTGGTGGCGCGAGCACGGTCGCGCGCACGGACTTCGTGGAGCGCTGGCAGACGGATCGCCTGCGCTTCTACCGCAAGCACCACGGCGCCCTTGGAGGCGTGCTCGTGAAGGCTTGCGTCAGTTGGACCTTTGCCGACTGGTGGACACGTCGGGCATTTCAGCCCAGCACCGCCGAGACGCGCGCCGAAGGAACCAACGTGCGGCGCGCCTTCACCCAATTCCTGCGCAGCGCCTGATGACCGCGCAAACGAGCGAGGTCCCGCCCAGCCCACAGACGGGCGAGAACGGAGAGCGTTGGGCCGCCCTGGAGCGCACCTTGCGTTGGATGCTTCAACTGCGCGACGGGCAGGGCCGTATCTTGTGTCCCGAGCACAAGGTCGAACACAGCGGCAAGAACGCCGGCGTGATCGTCATGGCCTTGGAATTGGCCAAGCGCAAGAGCGGCACCCAGCGCGCTGAACTGATCGAGGTCGCCTGGCAGCAGGGAGACCGCTTGGTGGCTTGCTTGGAGCGCGAAGGCACGAGCCCCTGCTTCACCTTTCGCCCCGGCCGACACGATCCTTTCAACTGCTCCAACTCGGTCATCGATGGGGGCGCGGCCGCGGACGCCCTGGGTGCTTTGGTGCGCGAGACACGAACGAGCTGCACGGCGGAGCGCCTGCAAGCCTACGAGCACGCTTGCCTGACTCACGCGCGCACCTACCTGCGCTACGCCATTCTTGACAAGGGCGTTCCCGCCCAACGGGCCTGGGGCATGACAGGTTTGGGCTCCGCCTACACCCTGGAACAAGATCCCATCCTGCATGAGGCCGCGCAGCAAGCGACGGTGCTCTTGCGCGACATCCAACAGGCCGACGGCAGCTATCCCTACCATCCGATGTCCTGGGGAGCCGGGCATCCGGGAGCGAGCGATGTCTCCGCTTACTACCAATCGCGAGTGACTGCCTTCGTGCTGCACGCAGCCCTGGACTTGGGGTTGGATCTGCAGAGCGAAGAACTCAGCGGGCCCATGCGCAGGGGCCTTGAGTTTCTGCTGACCCTGCAAGGTCCCGATGGACGCAAGTGCGGCTTGCTCGAAGCCAAGCCGTGGTATTGGGGAGCGACTTATGAAGTGGCCTCCCATCCCTTCGACATGGCGGCTCTCGCTTATGGTTGGAAGGTCTATGGGGACGCGCGCTATCGAGTGGCAGCCTTGCGGGCCATGGACGCGTGGGCGGATCACGTGGATGCCCAGGGCATGCCCCATTCCCATCATCCCGCTCACGGAACCACGCGCAGCTATCAGTGCCCGGTCTTTTGGGCGGGCCACGCCATGTGGATCGCCCGCGCCCTCACGATTCTGGACAGCCACCCGAGTGAGGATTCCGCAGGCGATGATTCAGGGACCGAGCAAGGCACGTCGCCGCAACTGATCGCTTGCGAAGACGCGTCGCTCTACCGTTTAGAGGATGCGCACGTCGTGGCGTGGGTGCGCGGTTCGCGCCCTCCCGGCAACGTGGCCCACGGCAGTCCCCAGGGGGCTGGCTTGATCCGCGTGCTGCGCAAGTCCGATGGGCGCGAGCTCTTGCCCCGTTGCCGACTCGGCGGACATCAATCCGGCGAATGGTGTGGCAAATCCGGGCCCATTCGGCCGGGGCGTGGTTGGCGCGCGGGGGCCAAAGAAGTGCGCTTCTCCCTTTGGATCGCCCGTGTGCACTGGCGTGCCGGGCGGTGCGCCCTCGCCTTGAAAACTCCGCTCGCCACCTTCCGCCGCGGAGTGCTGGCCTTCGCCCATCCGCGCGTGTCGAGCGCGTTCCATCTCAGCCCCGAGGTCTCCAGCGGTCCCGGCGCGCTGCTGCGAATGAAGAGCGCTCTCGCCTGGCGCGACGGAAGCCCCGTGAGCGGCACGCAAGTCTTGCGGGAGTTCGAAGTCGACGGCGGGGGACTTTTGGTGCGCGAAACCATGCTTTCTAGCCCAGGTGTGCGCGCCCTAGATTACCGTGTTCCCGAACAGGCCAGCGAGGTCCAGCGCGACGGGGACGAGATTCGTTACCGTCTGCGCTGAACCACCGAACACTCTTCGAAGCGTCTTGAGCACACCCCAATCCAATTCCAATGCGGTGCCCCCCGCCAGCATTGGGCGAATCCTCTCCGCCGCGGTCGCCGTAGCCCTCACTTGTGGGGTGCTCTTCGGCTTCTTGGACGCGGTCATCGCCGACGTTCACTTGCGCCCACCCCGGGGATTCTTGGGGTACTTGGGATGCTACGCCGGCGCGATCATGAGTTACTGCGGCCTGTACCTGGTGCTCTTGTTGCCGGCCAGTTTGCTGTTCTTTCCGGCCATGCGATTGCGGCCCCTTCGGAGGCTGCTGCTGCTCGGCTTGACCGCAGGCATCTTCGCGGAGGTTTACTGGTGGTCGCGGCCCTTCGTTTTCTACGGGCACTCTTCCGTCTCCCCCGAACGATTGGGAGCGCTGGGGGTGCAGGTGCTCTTGGCCTTTGCTCTCGCTTGGATCGCTGCCAAAGCGATCCTGCACATCCCGCGGCCTGTTCACATCGCCATTCGCGGATTGGCCTTCGTGAGCATCCTCGGCGGAATGCTGTTCATCAGCGCGGAGCAGGCCCTGGTCATGGGCCGCGGAACGCTCAACGAACGCAACAAGGATCTGCCCAATGTTTTGCTCGTGATCGTGGACGCCCTGCGCGCGGATCACTTGGGTTGCTACGGCAACGATCGCATCAAGACGCCGCACATGGATGCCCTGGCAGATCGAGGCGTGCTCTTCGAAAACTGCTTTGCGCAAGCGCCCTACACCTTGACGAGCTTCGGCTCGATCCTGACCGGCAAGTACCCCCGGCGCCACGGCTTGGTGGCACAGAAGCCCGGGGTGCAGATGAAGCCCAACATCACCCTGCCCGTGCACCTGAAGTCGGCGAAGATCGCGGGCAAGGACGATCACCTGCGCGACGAGGACTACGACACGGCCACCTTCATGACCGGCGCGGTCTCCCACGGTTCGGGGCTGGCGCGTGGCTTTGACGCCTACTCCGAGGCCATGATGGGCCACGACCTGGTGCAACTCGACAGCCAGTGGAGCGCCTTCCGCTCGGAGCTTCTGTTGTTCCTCTTCAAGAACAAGCTCACCCAACGGGTGGACTCCGACATCGTGGTGAATACCGCGAGCACTTGGTTGGAGAAACGCAAGGGCCGCCGTTGGATGGCCATGGTGCACCTCTACTCGACGCACACGCCTTACGATCCGCCCCATCACTTCCAGCAGCCGTATTTGGACCCGACTTACGACGGCAAGATCCGGTCGTTCTACGCGGGGGATCGTGAAGCCCTCGAGCGTGGGGAGTACGTGCCCAACGACGGAGACGTCCAACAGATCCGCGACCTGTACGCCGCGGGAACGGCCCAAGCGGACGCCCAAATTGGTCGCTTGATGAAGGAGATTGAAGAGCTCGGCATGCTCTCTTCGACCCTCGTGATCCTGACTTCGGACCACGGAGAGGACCTTGGAGAGTGGCGTCCCGTGGGCCCCAAGGGCGCCACCCAGGACGCGCGCTTCTGGGAACACAATCACATGTGGCAGACCAACCTGCGGGTGCCCATGATCCTGGCCAACACGAGGCTCTTGCCCCACGGTTTGCGCGTGGACGACATGATCGAGTCCGTGGACTTGATGCCGACCCTTTGCGAATTGATGGGCCTCGAGTGGCCCAAGGAACTGAAGCTCCAGGACGGCAGCAACGAGGAAAAGTACGTGCAGGAGATCGATGGCGAGAGTTTGGTCGGACGCTTGCTGGGGACCCAACGGGGGGAGAGCTCTACGTACACTCCCAAGAAGTTCAGTTTCTCCGAGAACAACCACTTTCTATCGATTCAAAGTCCAGAGGCGAAGCTGATCGTTCCGCGTCAGTTGCTCTCGAAGGCGGACTCCAGCGCCTTGCACGACACGTCCCAATGGGTGCGCTTCTACGACTTGGTGGAACATCCCGAAGAGGAAAACAACGGTCTCTCCAAGCAAGAGGCCCGTGTGCAGGCTCTCTGGGACGAGTTGCTGAAGTACGACAAGAGCATGCCCGAGCCGGAGATGATCACGACGGAGCGTGACGTCGACTTCGCTGAGATGTTGAAGAAGCTGGGCTACGCGGGGGGCATCGACGCCTTCGAGCCTGAGCCCGAGGCTCCAGCGCCGCCCGTGGACGAAAGCAAAACGTCCCCGGACAAGTCGCCCGAGAGCGTGTCGCCCAAGAACGCCGAGGAATGACCGGAGCATCCCAGGCTCTGGTCCTCGTGGCCAACGCGCGCATGCCATCCCAGCGTGCGCAATCCTTGCAAGTGGCCCAAGTGGCCGGCGCCTTCGCACGCGCTGGTGCAAGCACCACCTTGATGCACGCTCTGCGCCGCGACACGCCTGCCGTGACAAGCAAGGACGAGCTGTGGGACTTCTACGGACTACCCAAAGGAGCGCGCCCCTGCTTGCAAGGCATCCCGAACTACGATTGGATCGACAGCGTTCCGCGCAAGTTGCAGTTCTTGCCCGCGCGCTTGCAAGAGCTGAGCTTCGCGCGCAAGGCTGCCAGTTGGTTGACAAAAACACAGCCCGCAGCCTGGGTCCTCTCCCGGGAAGTCGAGTGCGCCTTGGAGCTGGTGCGCAAGGGACGCAAGAACGTCTTCACCGAGATCCATCGCGTGCCCGGGGGCAAGACGCGCCGCCGTTGGCTCTTGGAAGCGAGCGCGAAGACAGCCGGAACCATCGCCATCTCCGGTGGCGTGCGCGAAGACTTGATCGCCCTAGGCCTCTCGCCGGAGTCGATCCTGGTGGAGCACGATGGATTCGAGCCCGCGCGCTTTGCGAACCTGCCCAGCCGCGAGGCAGCCCGCGAATCCCTGGGCCTCTCCAACGCGGGCCATGTGGTGATCTACACCGGCGGCCTGCTGGCTTGGAAGGGCGTGGACATCCTGGTGCAAGCCGCGCGCCAACTGCCCGAAGTCCAATTCGTGATCGCCGGGGGCATGGACCAGGACGTAATCCTCTTGAAAGCCCAAGCCCAGGGACTCACGAATCTGCGCTTCGATGGCTTTCAACCCCCCGAGCGCGTCGCTCTCTACCTGGCCGCCGGGGACATCGGCGTCGTGCCCAACCGCTCCACCCCGGCCATCAGCGCCCGCTACACCTCGCCCCTCAAGGTTTTTGAGGCCAAGGCCTGCGGATTGCCCTTGGTGGTGTCGGACCTTTTTTCCATGCGCGATGTGCTCGCTCAGGACGAGGCCGAGTTCGTCGCGGCAGATGATCCCGGGGCACTAGCCCAGGGAATCCGGGCACTTTTGGGGGATTGCGCCAAACGCGAGCGCCTGGCCCGTCGAATGACGGAGGAAGCCCCAAAATCTACCTGGGACGCCCGCGCAGGGCGGATTCTGACCTGGATGGGGGAGCGGAGTGCAAGTTGAGTGCTCCCCTGCCCTCGAACTGTGGCAAAATGTAAGGGCTCCGCTCTGGCGGACCGACCCCTCGAAAGACTCTTCTCTGGCTATCGCACACTCTCCATGTTCATGAGGTACTCCTCGCTAACTGAGCGACCCCTGTGGTCGCTCGCGCTCGTTTCCTTGCTGGCTCTCGCGGCCTGCGGTGAAGGAGAAACGGAAAGCCCGGTTTCCAACGTTTTCATTCTCAGGAACTCCGCCTACGCGGTGGCGGGCAACGCGGCGATGGTCACCGAGGGCCCCTGGCTCTTCTTCTTGGCGGATGAAGCGGCGAGCGGTGCCCAGGACTTGAACAACGACGGCCAAGCAGCCATTGACTCGGTGGCGATCGTGGTCAACATGCCCGGCAACACCGAGAAGAACTTGGGCGTGGCCGCCAGCAAAGGCGTCTGGGTCGGCAGCCAACTCTACATCGTGGTGGATGAGATTCTCGATGGTCGCGACCATGGGGGTGACATGGCGGCCACGGACCTGGTCTTGATGAACTGGAACAACGGACTGGACGACCCCGTCTTCGTCCAAACCCTCGACCGCACCAGTCGCGTTCCGATGGTGAGCGTGGGAACGACCCTGTTCTTCGTCTCGGACGAGACCCCGGCGGCGGCCACCGAATCGTCGATCTACGCCATCGACGAAGAATTCCCCCTGACCCCACGGCCTGTCTTCACCCAGGACTCGGTCAATCCCTTGAGCCCGCAGATCCTCGGGGAGCAAGACGGCTTGATCTTCTTGGGGCTGGATGAAACGCGAGAGGGGATCCCACTGAACGGCGACGGCAATGCCGACGATCGCTTCGTCTTGGCCCTGCTCGACGGCACGGGCTTGGCAGAAGCGGGCGGCTACAACTTGATGCTGCGCAACACGGAGCTCGCGGTCTCCGGCGTGAACTCGCCCATGCGCGCGGTCAGCACCGGCGCCAACGATTGGCTCTTCGGCTTCCTGGTGGACGAGGCCAGCCAAGAAGAGAACTTGAACATCTTCACGGGCGGCAGCATCCTGCCCCCCTCTTGGGAGTCGAACCCTTCCTCCCCATGTCTCGACGTGGACATGACGGACGAGGTCTTGCACGGCATTCGCTTCAGCGATTGGGAAGCGGGCACGATGGTCGCTCCGGCGAACACCGGCATCGCCGGTGGCGTGCGGGTATTGATCGCCGGGGATGCCCTCGGGACGATCGCCTCGGAAGCGGACGAGAACAACTGCGTCTTGAACAATGATGGAGACTTCGGCGACAGCTTCCTGCGCTGGATTCGCCTGGACTTCGCCAGCTTCCCGTATTCCAACGCGGGACCGAACTCGGGGTCCGGCCAGATGCTAGCCCTCGATGTGGACTTGCCCGGCCCAGCCATGGCCGTGGCGGAGCTGGACGGCGCCTTCGTGATTCAATGTGACGAGGGCGCGGACGGCCGCAATCACGACAACAACGCGGGCACCAACCGCGACCTGATCGCCTGGCTTGACCCCCAGGATGCGAGCCCCGCTTGGCGCTTCAATCACGGCACGTCCAGCGCCTTCTACGCCACCGCCACTTGGATGGGCGAGCAACCCCAGCGCACGCGCTTGGGCATCGCCTTCGCCGAGAGCTCCAACGGCGTGGACCTGAACGACGACGGGGACATGATGGACAGCATGCCCACTTGGGCGGACACGGGCGGTTCCCCCCGGCGCATGAGCTTTCTCGGACGCTTCCTGGCGACGGACAAGGACAACGCTGGCATCACCCTCGCCAATGGCTACGGCTTCTTCCGACTCAGCGAGGCGGAGGATGGAGCCGATTCCAATGGCAACGGCAACATGACGGACACCCTGCTGGTGCGCGTGGCCTTCTCCACCGGGGAAGCCAACCAGATGGGCACCCTGAACATTTTGGAGCGCGTGGCGATCGACACGGACCGGGATGGCAGTGGCAACGGCGGCGCCTTCCTCTTTCAGGAAAACCTGATCAACGTCAACTTGAACGGAGACGGCGACACCAGTGACTTCGTGGTGCGCTTCTTCCGCCTGCCTTAAGCAGCATCCAGCTTGAAGGTCCTCTACCTAACGGACTCCCTCTCCGACTTGGATGGGGTGGGACGCTATGCCATGCGCTTGGTGAGTTCCTTGCAGGAGATCGATCCGGAGTTCGAGCCTTCGTTTCTGATCGGGCGCAAGCACCGGCCCACCTCCGCGTCGGTGCCTGACTCCTGGCCGGTCCAGGTGGCCTTGCCGCCGGACTACTTCTTCTACATGTCGCCCCTGCGCTTTTGGGTCAGCTTCTTTCAGAGCCTGCCCAAGGTGGTCGCCGCGGCCAAGCAAGTGGATGTGGTGCACGCCATCAAGGACTTCCCGCACAACTGGTTGGCCCTATGGGGCGCCAAGCTGGCGGGCAAGCCCTGCATCGCCACGGCCCATGGAACCTACACGGTTCAGCCACTGCTCGACCCGCGCCACGCGGCCCGCGCGCGCCGCACCTACGCACAGTTCGCGAGCATGATTTCGGTCTCCGGCTACACCCGACGACGACTCTTGGAAGTGCTCGACGGAGCGCCCCCGGATGGCGAGCGCGTCAGCGTGATCCCCAATGCCGTGGACGCGGAGCACTACAAGGCCGTGCGCGAAGTCGGTGAGCAGGCCTGGCATGGCAAGCGCTTCACCCTGGGCATCGGCGAGCTCAAGGAGCGCAAAGGGCATCACCTGGCCGTGGCCGCCTGGAGCCGGGTCGCGCAGGACCAAACCGACCTGCATCACTTCATCGTTGGACGCCGCATGGGGGATGCCTACGAGGCGGGCATCCTGGAGTCCGCGCGGGAAGCGGGGGTCGCGGACCGTTTGCACTTCCTCGGCAACATCTCCGAAGATGAAAAGATCGACCTGTTGCAGCGCGCGGAAGTTTTCGTGCACACCCCGGTGACCGCAGACGACGGGGGTTTCGAGGGCTTTGGCATCGTCTACTTGGAAGCTTCCGCCAGCGGCACGGCGGTCATCGGTTCCCGGGACTGCGGAGCGGAGGACGCCATCGTCGACGGCTCCACGGGCTTCCTGGCTCACCAAAACGTTGCGGACATCGAAAGCAAGCTGCGCACGATCCTGGGGGACCGGGAGCTGCGCGAGGGGATGCGCGAGGCGGGCCGCAGGCACGCGGCGAAGTCCGTTTGGAAGGACAACGCACGGGCGGTTCGCGAGCTCTACAAAGGGGCTCTTGAACGCTCCTAGACGGGTCTACACTTCCGCCCGGGATTCCCCGTAGGCGGGGGACATCCCCGAAATCGAAGGGCGCCGTCGGGGCAAGCAATTCTCAACGGACTGCCAGGGTTGGAATGATCGCAAAAAGCCCCCTAAGAATGCGCCTTTCACAAATTGCCAAAACCTCACGTCCAGGGTAGCTTACAGACGAAGGAACACTCCGAGTCCGGCCAAGTGGCCCCTCTAGGACCCGGAAAAACCTTCGCCTGCAACGCGATCCGCATCCCTCAAGACCTGTCAACGGCCACATGCGCAAGACACTGATCAGTTACGTCAAGCCCCACGTCCAAGAGGACCCACTCTCCATGGTTTTGGGGATCGGGTACCTGGGCGCTGCCATGGAGAACAACAATCTCCCCGTGGAGCTCGCGGACGAGCGAATCCTGAAGGATTCCGATATGCGCGATGTGATCAATCGCAACGACATCATCGGTTTCGGTGCCCTGACCCCCAACATCCGCCGAGCGGTGGTCTGGGCCAAGTACGCCAAAGAGCAGGGCAAAATCACCATCATGGGCGGGCCTCACGCCTCCGTGGACCCCGGCATCTTCCTCGATAGCGGCCACTTCGACTACGTCCTCAAGGGCGAGGCCGAAGAGACCCTTCCGCAATTCGTGAAGGCCCTCGAGGGTGGCGACGAGAGTGAGCTGGCCGCCGTGCCGGGTCTCTCCGCCATCAAGAATGGCGACCTGTACATCGACAACCCGGCGCCGCCGCTGATCAAGAAGCTCGACGAGCTCTTGCCCCCGGCGCGCCACTTGCTTCCGATGGAGGCCTACTTCAAGGCCAACCCCGAGAAGCTGATCTACGTCTTCACCACCCGCGGTTGTCCCTTCAAGTGCATCTTCTGCCAGAAGGAACTCACGGGCCGCGGCTTCCGCGTGCGCTCCACCGAGATGATCGTGGACGAGGTCGAGCAGGTCGTGAAGACCTACGACCCCAAGGTCATCCTGTTCGTGGACGAGATCCTCACCCTGCGCAAGAAGCGCATCCACGAGATGTGCGACGAGATCATTCGGCGCGGCTTGAAGTTCGAGTGGATCGCCAACACCCGTGCAGACTGCGTCGACTACCCGTTGCTCAAGCACATGCACCGCGCCGGTTGCCGCCGCATCTACTACGGATGGGAATCCGGTAGCCAGAGCATGCTCGACGTGCTCAAGAAAGACCTGACTCCCGAAGAGATCATCGAGGCCGCCAAAATGACCCGCCGTGCGGGCATCTGGGCCAAGGTCTACCTGATCGTGGGCAACCCGGGTGAAACCCAGAAGGACATCGAGGAGACCGAGAAGGTGCTCAAGCTCGGTGGACCGGACCTGGTTCGCATCTCGGTCTTCAACCCGCTGGTCGGAACGGAATCCTGGGACGGCTACCTGGCCAACATCGACGTGGACGACCTGCGCGAGAACTACGTGTCCTCGAACCGTTCGGCCTACCGTCACGAAAACTTCAGCGGCCTGGAGTTGGAGGAGTTGCGCAAGGACATGGTTCGCCGCTACGAGCGTTGGTACTACGCCTACCCGCAGCGCACGCGGCGTTTCATGGAGCGCGCCATGTACTACCTGGAAAACCCGGCCTTCGGCCGCAAGCGACTCGGTCGCGCCATGGGACTCGTGGCCACGCCGAAGAGCTCGAACGTTATGCAGCAAGCCCGCGCCGAAGAATAAGTCTTCGCCGCAACGGAAACGGAACGAGCCGCCGGCTCCCTCTCGAGGGTGCCGGCGGTTCTCTTTTTCGCCTTGCGCTGACTCCCACGGGGTTTCCTCCCTCGCCCGCAAATTGTCCGAACCGCCCCCCGCGCATTCGGGGTAGGCTGGCGCGCCCATGAGCCCATCCGACGAATTCGATATTGGGGTCTGCACGGCAGCAGACCGCGAAGAGCAAGCGCGCCTCTTCAACGCCTGCTTCAAGAAGAAACTAGAGGCGCCGGCGCTCGTCTGGCGCTACGACGACAATCCCCACGGCCAAGCCTTGAGTCTCTTGGCGCGCCCCAAAGACGGGGAAGGGGTTTCGGGCTACGCCTGCTCCCCGCGCCAGGCCTTGGTGCGCGGTGACGAGAGCAGCATCGCGTGCATCGGTCAAACCGGGGACGTGATGACCCATCCGGACTGGCGCAAGCGTGGCATCTTCAGCGAGCTCGACAAGCGCGCGATGAAAGAGACAGCGGACCTGGGCTGGCCCTTCGTGTTCGGCTTGCCCAACCGGCGCTCGGCCCACATCTTCGTGGAACTCGGTTGGGACGTGATCGGCAAGATTCGCCCCTGGACCTTTGTGCTGCGTGTCACGCCCGAAGCCAAAGCCCTGCGGCGCGTGGATGGACGCTGGAAAGTCTTTACTATGAGCGGCGCCTTACGCAAGGGACGGGCAGCCCGTTCGCGACTGCGTGGCATGACCGAGGGCCGTTTCGGCGTGCGCCGCATCGAGCGCTTTCTACCGGAAGTGACCGAACTCTCTAAGTTGGTCGAGAAGAACTTCGCGCTCATGGTGCGACGCGATCACGAGTACTTGAACTGGCGCTTTCTCGACAACGCCAACAAGCAGCACCGACCCCTTGGGGTGTACAACGGAGCGGGGGAATTGGAGGCCTACGTGGTCGTTCAAGAGCCGCGCCCCGGCGAAGTGCTCGGGTACTTGGTGGACGTTTTGGCCCGGGACGAAACCGCCCTGGCCCAGGCCATCGAAGCGGGGCTCGCGCACCTCGACGCCGCCGGCAGTCAACTCGTGCAAGCCACCGCCATCGATGGCAGTTGGTGGCAGATGCAGTTGCAAAGCGCTGGCTTCCAAGCGCCCCGTGAGGAAAACCACTTGATCATGATCTTGCACCCTCACCAAAAGGATCACCCCTTGACGCGCGCTGCAGCGCGGGCACAGGATTGGTACTTGACCGACGGAGATCGGGACGACGAGACGATGGGCTAGCTGGCAAGGCTGCCGCGCGAAATCTGAAACGAAACGAGGCGCGCGCCCGGCATTCCAAACGAGGCAAGCTCGATCAGCAGACGAACGACCTATGAAGCACAAGCTAAAGATGATCCTGCGCCAGGTCTGGGCGCGTTTTCTCTATCACACAGGACTGCACATTCTCTTGGGCAAGCTCATGCCCCAGCGCTTGACGATCCTGACCTCGCACTGCGTCACCCACAAAACCAACGCCTTCCTGCCCCAGGACATGAAAATCGAGGGGCGCCGTTTGGAGGCCCTGCTCGATTCCTTTGGCAAGCATTACGACTGGGTTTCCGTGGGGGACGGTTGGAGTCGGTTGCAAAGTGCCCAGGGGCGTTCGATGGTGGCCTTGTCCATGGACGACGGCTATCACGACAACTTGGAAGCGCTCTTGCCGCTCTTGCAGAAGCGCGGGCTGTCGGCCACGGTCTACCTGGAAAGCCGACCCCTCGACGGCCAATCGCTCAACTGGACTCACAAGTTCTTTTGGCTGCTCGCGCGCATGGACCACAAGCAGCTGGTCGAGCGCTACTTGGCCCATAGCCAAGACCCGCTGGCCAAGCAGCGCTTGGCCGAAGTGCTCGCCGCCGGAGGTGACTTGAACTACACCTTGAAGAAGGTGCTGAAGTACGAAGCGGATCAAGCAGATGTGGAAGCCAGCTTGACTGCAGCCTTCGTGGAAGCCGGTGGCGACGAGCCGGCTCTCTGCAGAGAGCTCTACCTCTCCTGGGACGACGCCAAAGCCCTGCATGCGGGCGGCGTCGAGTTGGGCGGACACACGGTGCACCATTGGGTGCTTTCGGGCTTGGACGCTGCAGGCCAGCAGCAGGAAGTCAGTGGCGGCCAGCAGCGCTTGGCGACTCAACTCGAAGCCTCACGCAGTTTCGCCTATCCCTTCGGTCGCCATTGGGACTGGAACCAGGACAGCTCCGACGCCGTGCGCTCCGCGGGCTTCGCCACGGCGGCCACCACCCACGCGGGCACCAACACCCGCAGCACCGATCCCATGCGCCTCTCCCGTTGGATGATCGACGACAACACGCCGATGCACTTGATGGCGACGGAGTTGTGTGGAGGCTTTGAGCTGCTGCGCAAGTTCGGCTTGGATCTGTCCGAGTAGGGCGGCCGGGCTGCAGTTGGTCGTTGGGCCTCGCGAGTGCGCGAGACCCGCGTCACGCCGGAGACTTGCCGCACAGGCTGCCCAACGCGAGAACGAACCACCGTCCCCACGGAACGCTGCAGGTAAAAAGACTGCGCCTCGCTTGCCGACCGGTGCAGAGACCGAGTGGCGAGCGAGGCGCTTGGCTTGAGTTCGTCGCGCGCTTAGAGCAGCGTCCCGAAGGCTTCCCGGGCGCCGTTGTAGATGCTGTCCCCGTCGCCGAGCAAGACGGCTTCCAGGGGCAGGTCAGCGAGGGCGCGCAGAGATTCGGCCACGAGCTTGGGGTCCGCAAGCTTCTCGTCGGGCAGGAGGCGCAGGGCGCCGGACACGTGCGAACGCACCACGTCGGCGAAGTAGAGGGCTTGCAAGGGCTTCAAGTAGAGCGCTGGCTCCACGGGGGACTTGCCGCCGCGCAGGGGGTACACAGCGAGGCACTCCCCCAGGTCGCCGGGCAGATCAGACTGGCCTTCAAACCAAGCGTCGATGTGCGCTGCGCCTTCCCCGAGCCGGCCCATTTCTTGGGAGGGGGCCAGGACGCTCGCTCCAAAGACATCCTTGAGCGCGGGAGCAGCGCGCAGGTGCTCCGCGTTCGTCACGAGGATCCAACGCACGCCACCGGCGTCCTGGATCTTTTGAATCTCGTCCTTCGTCAGGGGCATCGGGTCGATCAGGACACCGCCTGCGGAGGACTTCCAGAAGTACCCGTTGAAGTCGATTCCACGGTCCGCTTGGAACTCATGCCAAACGTGCAGGCCCTCGAGCTTTGTGATTTTCATGGCTTAGATGTCGTACTGGAATTCGGCCGGTTGCTCGCCGCCACCGAAGATCATGTAGAGCGCGAGCAAACCGAGCAAAATGAGCAGGGGCCCGAAAATGAAGATCCAGTTTTCCTTGAGGAAGTTCATGGGATGGGGAGCGGGTCGAGTGGACTGAATGGACGATTGGCCAGATTGGATGGATGACCTGATCGAAGGGGGCTTCCTGGGGTGAGCCCTGGCTACGTTCGGCAACAGCGGAAGTCTACACCGAGCGCGCCGGGAACGGACCACAAACGTGGGGAGCTGGTAGACTTGGAAACTCGGATTCCCCCTCTATCGATCCTCCGCTGCACTGCACATGTCGTTCTCCCCCAAAACGTCTTCCTGGCTCCTCCCGCTCACTTTGATGGCCTGCGCGGCTCCTACATCCCCCGTGGACTCGGCGGGCTCCAGGGCCATTCCGCGGCCCACGGAACACATCCTGGACGAGGGCGCCGAAGCCCGGCACAAGGACGACCGGCGCGCTTGGATTCGCGAGATGCACCGCACGGCCCCGGGGCTGGATTGGCGGGCCATCGATCTGCAGAACGGCGAAGTGGAAATGGAGCGGCGAGCGCTCTTGGCGACCCAGTCCGCCCTGAGCTTCGGAGCCGCTCCTTGGAGCGAAGTGGGCAGTCGCAACCAAGCGGGCCGCATGCACTGCGCGCTGCTTTCGCCGGATGGCTCGACGCTTTACGCGGGGTCCTCCCTCGGCGGAGTTTGGCGTGCGAATCCGGACGGCACCAACTGGACACCCTTGGGGGACAACCTGTTCGGGGGTTCAAGGCGCCTCGCCATCTTGGAGCCCGCGCAGATCGGGGATCCCGATGTGATTCTGTCCGCCACAAGTAGCAACCAGATTCGCATCACCCAGGACGCGGGGCAGACTTGGACGGTTCCGAGCGGCCTGCCGAACTTCAGCAACATTCGCGAGCTGCGTGTGCTCGCCGATGCGCAGTCCACCGTGCTGGTCTTCGGCAAGGCCAGCGGCGCAACCAGATTGTGGGCCTCGACCGATCGGGGCAACAGCTTCCAGATTCGCTGGACGGCGGCCAACGAGGGGGACTCTTCCCTGTTCATTCCGCGCCGCGGAGCGGAGTCTCCGAACACGATCTACATGCTGCACAAGGGACGCCTGCGAGTCTCCTTGGACAAGGGCTTCAACTTCGCTCTGCGCGGAACCTTGGACACGAACGCGACGGACATGCACTTGGTCGGATCGGAAGCGGGGGCGCCGACGCTCTACGCATCCATCAGGGTCAACGGAGACTGGAAGCTGCATCGTTCCGACGACGCGGGCTTCAACTGGTCCTACGTGAACGACATGGACGGCTATTGGTCGGCCCTCGAAGCGTCGAGCACGAACGCATCCCAGGTGACCTACGGCGGGGTCGATCCCTGGGTGTCCACCAACGGCGGACAGAACTTCCAGCGCATCAACGGTTGGGGCGAGTACTACGGGGATCCTTTGACCAAGTTGCACGCGGATCAGCAGGGCATCTTCTGCGTCTACGATCCGACCGTGCCCGGAACGAACGAACGCTGGTACTACTGCAACGATGGCGGGATCTACCTGAGCGAGGATGGAACCCAAAACATGCTCAACCTGTGCATGTCGGGCCTCGGTGTCAGCCAGTACTACTCGACCCTGACCTCGTCCTCGAACAACGATCACATCTCTGCAGGCTCCCAGGACCAAGGCTATCAGGTTGGTGTCTTCCAGCCGTCCACGGGGCCTGGGCCTTCGACGAACTTCAATCAGGTCATCAGCGGAGACTACGGCCACCTGACGAGTTCGGACGGCAGTCACGATCTGGTGTACTCCACCTATCCGGGCTTCACGCTCGTGCAAGAGGGGTCGCCCAATCCGGTCCTGCGCACCATCAATTTCCCTTCCGGGGCGAACCACCTTTGGCTTCCACCGGTCGTGGCGGATCCGGACGATGCGGGGACCTTCTACTTCCTCGGCGATCAGCTCTGGCAATACGATCGAGTGACCCCCGGTGGTTGGACGCACAACTTGCATTCGACCACGAGCTTCACGGCGGGTTCCGCGAGCTACCTTTCCGGCATGGCCTTCTCCCCGGCGGATTCCGGGCGGGTCTATGCGGTCAACAATCGCGGGCGCTTCTACGTCTCCGACGATCACGGCGTGAACTGGACCCAAAGCCCCGGGGACGGTGCAGACTCCCACTACTTCTACGGCAACGCGCTTGCCGCGCACCCGGTCGACAAGGACGAAGCGTTCTGCGGTGGTTCGGGCTACTCCAATCCCGGTGTCTATCGCACCCAAGATGGGGGCCAGAGTTGGCAGGCATTGGGCAATGGCTTGCCCTCGACCTTGGTGTTTGATTTGGCCTACGCCAAGGACGGCACCGGAGACGTCTACGCTGCCACCGCAGCCGGTGCGTACCACTGGGACCGCACGGACGCTCAATGGCACAACGTGATGGAGTTGGGAACGCCCCTGACGGAGTACTGGTCGGTGGAAGCGGTGCCTGGTCTGCCTCTTGGAGAGGCTGTCATGCGCTTCGCCACCTACGGCCGGGGCATCTGGGACTACGACGTGCCCCAGGGAACCACGGGCACCTGGACCACCTATGGCGAAGGGGCCAGCGTGAACAACCGCCTGACCCTGAGCTCGCCCACCGCACCGAACCTGGGCACCACGCTCAAGTTGGTAGTGGATGGAGTTGTGTTGAACGGCCAGGGTGCGCCCGGCTGGATTCTGGCCGGGCGCCAGAAGGCCAATGTTCCGATGTTGGGGGGCGTTCAGCTGGTGGGGCAGGTGCTGCGCACCTTCGTGATTCCCCTGGACATCAACGGGGGCGGCTCCTACGAATTCTTCATGCCGAACGTGCCGGCTTGGCTGGGGACGGCCATTCGCTTTCAGGCCTTCGCTCCCGATCTTGCCGGCAGCTCGGGATTCACCCTGTCCCAGGGCTTAGAAGCGGTCTTCGGCATCTAGCAGGCTCCGGCGAGAAGGCCCCTGGAGGCGGAAATTGTCCGGTCCGGCTGCGGGAACCGCGTCCTTCGGGGTGTAGGATCTGCGTAGGCCGGGCCCTGCCCGCTGCCTCACTCACCCAACCCCGTCAGTTCCCAGAACGAGTAGAGAGAATCGAATCATGGCCATCATTCCCATGCGCACCCTGTTGGACCACGCCGCCGAGAATGACTACGGCGTTGCCGCTTTCAACGTCAACAACATGGAGCAGATCCAATCGATCATGATGGCGGCGGTGGAAACCGAATCGCCCGTGATCGTGCAGGCTTCGAGGGGCGCGCGCTCCTACTCCCAAGACAACTACCTGCGCCACCTGATGCTCGCCGCCGCTGAGCTCAACCCGCAGATTCCGATGGCCATGCACCAGGACCACGGCAACTCGCCAGCCACCTGCATGAGCGCCGTCGAGATGGGCTTCACCTCGGTGATGATGGACGGTTCCCTGGAAGAGGACGGCAAGACGCCCGCCTCCTGGGACTACAACGTTCGGGTCACCCAGGAAGTCGTCAAAGCAGCCCACGCCCGCGGTGTCACCGTGGAAGCGGAACTCGGTTGCCTGGGCGGCATCGAAGACGGCCAGGGCGCCGGACTCTCCGAAGAAGAAGCTCAAGAGCACCTGACGGATCCCGAAGAAGCCGGGCGCTTTGTGGAGTTGACCGGTTGTGATGCGCTTGCCGTAGCCATCGGCACCAGCCACGGTGCCTACAAGTTCAAGAAGAAGCCCACCGGCCAAGTGCTGCGCATGGACGTGATTCGTGAGATTCACAAGCGCATGCCCAACTGCCACATGGTGATGCACGGTAGCTCCTCCGTTCCGGAAGAGTTGGTGGCGATCATCAACGAGTACGGCGGCAAGATGCCCGAGACCTACGGCGTGCCCGTGGAAGACATCCAAGAGGGCATCCGTCACGGCGTGCGCAAGATCAACGTCGACACGGACAACCGTTTGGCGATCACCGGCGCAATCCGCAAGGCCTTCATGGACGATCCCTCCGAGTTCGACCCGCGCTACTACCTGAAGCCCGCGCGTGTCGCCATGGCCGAAGTCTGCAAAGCACGCATGATCGCCTTCGGCCAAGCCGGCCGCGCTCCGGGCGTCGAGATGAAGACCCTGGACGACTTGAAGAAGTACTACGCGATGTAGCTAGCTGCTCCGCCGCTCGCTTCGGCGAAGGGCGCAGGCCTCAGGTCTTGAGCTTGCCACAAGCCGCACCTTGTTCAGTCAGGGGGCGGCTTGTGTTGTTTGGCTGGGAGCGAGGCAACTTGCAGCGTTTGGCTTGGCCCGTGGGAAGCCGTTCCAGGGTTCGCGGGGCGATGGCGGGGGGGATGCTCTTTGGCGGTGAGCCCAGGGCCCCGGGCACGAGGGTTGGAAGCCGCCTCGTTCCTGGGCCCGCTGGCCGGGCGCAACGGCCAGCATTGCCTGGGCGAGCGGGGATTCGGCGAACAGCTACTCGGGGAACAGTGACTCGATGACCGGGAGCAAGGCGTCCGCGACTCGTTGGTGGCCGAGGATGTTGATGTGGTGGTCTTTCTTCCAGTAGAGGAACGGCTCTGCTGCGCTGAAATTTGCACGCAGGTCGAGGGTCTTGGCCCCCTGGGTGGCCGCGTGTTGCAGCAGTTCGTCGGCCAGCAGGTTGGCGATCTCGAAAGCGCCTTGGCCCAGATCGACGAGGGCGTTGACCTCGTCGAGCATGGGTTGCACGAAGGGCCGTTGGCCATCGGCGGCGGCGGGCAAGTAGACCAACAACATGGGGATGCCGCGTTCTTTGCAAAGCAGCGCGATCTCCTGCATGACTTCCAATCCGGCTTCTCGCGCGACCTCTTTGTTCTCTGTGCTGCTTTGCAGGTCGAGGACCTGGATGAGGTACTGGGAGAGGAGTGGGGTGTAGCCTTTCGAAGCGGGCCCGATTGCTTTGCGCCAGGCCTGGCGGATGCTCGGGCCAGGGGGCAATCCCTCGAAGAACCTGCGCGGTCGAACCGACCCCACCCAGTCATTGCCGCCGTAGACGGTGACGATGAAAAGGTCCGGTGCGAGGGCCTCAAACTTCTCCAGGACCCCCAAGTAGTTGTAGAAGCAATAGCCGCCCTTGGCCGCATTGAGGACTTCAACCGTGCGTTCCGGGCGCTGCTCCCGCAAGGCGAGTTCCAGTCGTTCCGTGAACAGTGCTGTGTTGGCCACGACTCCTTCGGCGTGGGAGTCTCCGGTGACGAGGATGCGCAGGTCAGGTGGCGGATCGAGGGTGTCCACGTCCTTGCGGAATCCCAGGTCGTTGGTGTTCACGTGCATGCGCAGGCCTGGATATTCGGCGAAGTACAAGAGCCGCTTTGCAGAGGGCTGCACCCAGTAGTACGTGTGCGGATCGAGGATGAATCGATCGTTCTTCGCGTTGCCCATGCTGGCGAACATTTTTGATACCGCCTGCTCGCTGAGGGGCCAGTGGAGCAAACGATCAGGCTCTGTGAGCTCACGGCCTTGTGCCTGCTGCGTGTCGCGTTCTTCGAAGAGTTTCTGTTCCTCTGAGCTCGAATCGATTAGCTGGACCGTGCTGGGGGTTGTTCGTAGGCTCCATACCCAAGCGCAAAGGGCGAGCGAAAGGACGGTCGAGCCCGCCGCCAGGGCGAGTTGAGTTGGAGAAGGGGTTCGCATCATGTCGTCAAGATGTGGGGACACGCCACGGGGCAAGTCGTCCGTGGCGTGTTCCCACCGAGTCCGAGGCGAGCGCCCTAGACCGGGCTAGACGGCGCCGTAGGCCACCATCGCGTTGGCCACCTTGATGAAACCGGCGATGTTGGCACCGTTCACGTAGTTGACGAAGTTGTCTCCATTGGTTCCGTGCTCGACGCAGCGGTCATGGATGTCTCGCATGATGCTTTGCAAACGCAAGTCCACTTCTTCGCGGCTCCAGGAGATGCGCATGGAGTTCTGACTCTGCTCCAAACCAGAAACGGCCACGCCGCCGGCGTTGGCTGCCTTGCCCGGAGCGAACAGAATGCCCGCCTTCAGGAAGGCGTGCACCGCTTCCAAGGTGCTCGGCATGTTGGCGCCCTCCACCACGGCTTGAATGCCGTTGTCGAGCAGGGACTTGGCGTCTCCCGCTTCAATCTCGTTCTGGGTGGCGCAGGGGAAGGCGAGGTCGGCCTTGATGCCCCAGGGCCGGGCCCCCGCGTGGAACTCGCAACCGAACTTCTGCGCGTACTCTTCAATGCGACCGCGCCGCTTCTCTTTGAGGTCTTGCAGCCAAACGAGTTTTTCCAAGGTGATGCCCTCGGGGTCGTGCACGAAGCCGCTCGAATCGGAAGCCGTCAGGACTTTGGCGCCGCTTTGGTTCAGCTTCTGAATGGCGTATTGGGCCACGTTGCCTGAGCCGGAAACCAGCGCCGTCTTTCCGAACAGGTCCTCGCCTCGATGCTTGAGCATGTTCTCCGCAAAGTACACGGCACCATAACCCGTGGCTTCCGCGCGTCCGAGGCTTCCCCCGAAGGCCAAACCCTTGCCGGTCAGGACCCCAACGAAGTGGTTCTTCAAGCGCTTGTACTGGCCGAACATGAAACTGATCTCTCGACTACCCACGCCGATGTCTCCGGCGGGCACGTCCGTGTCCTTGCCGATGTGATGGTGCAGCTCGCACATCAACGATTGGCAGAAGCGCATCACTTCGCCGTCGCTCTTGCCCTTGGGGTCGAAGTTCGAACCGCCCTTGCCGCCGCCCATGGGCAGGGTCGTCAGGCTGTTCTTGAAGGTCTGCTCGAACCCGAGGAACTTGAGCACGCTCAAGTTGACCGACGGGTGAAAGCGCATGCCGCCCTTGTAGGGTCCGATCGAGTTGTTGAACTGCACGCGCCAAGCCCGGTTGACTTGCACCTGGCCCTGGTCGTCGACCCAGGTCACCCGAAAGATGATCGTGCGGTCGGGCTCCGTGATGCGATCCAGGAGGTTGGCGTCCTGGTAGCTCTTGTTGTCCAACACCACCGGCATCAGGGACTCAACGACCTCAGCCACGGCCTGGTGAAACTCGGGCTCACCCGGGTTGCGGGACTTGAGCGTTCTCATGAACAGGTCGACTTCATTGTTCACGGCTTTGGATGTGATCATGACGGAGCTGTGGCGCTGGGCGTGAGGGGGGTCGAGGGGAGAAAGGAACGGGGCAGGCGGGCTGCCAGCCGGATCATCTTCGCTCGGATGTGGTGGATTGTCCAACCGTGTCTGGAGGACTGCCGCTGGCCGAGGCCTGATCCGGGGAGCGGGGCCAGGCACGAAAAAGCCGGGCGAGTGCGTTGCTTCGCACTCGTCCGGCTTGCATGGTCGGCAGGCCCTGGGCCCCGCTCTCCGCACCCTAGAGTCCCGTCCGGGCTCCAAGGGGCGATTCCTTCTAGAACAGGGTGTAGATGAAGGGCGCCACCAGGGGCGAGGAGGCCGCCACCACCAGCAAGGAGCCGATCGACAGCAGCACGACCACCAGGGGCATGAGGTACCAGTGTCCACGCATGGTGAAGGCCTTCAACAGCTCGAAGATCGTCGGGATCTTGAGTCGCAACTTGTAGAGGATGAAGCAGAAGAGCCACAGGACGAAGGCCAAGACCACCTTCTGGGCGATGGCCGGGGGAACCATGGCCAGGACCTGCTCGCCACCGAGGACGATGGTGAAGATCAGCGCCAGCATCCCCCCGACCTTGAGCGGCGGTTGCCACTTGGGTTCGTCGGTGTAGGTCCCGAAGTAGATCGTGGTCAAGACCACCCAGAGGCCCAGGAAGACTCGCATCCAGGTGGGCATTCCAGCTTGGGTCGATGCAGCGACCGGGATGCGGCTCTGCGTGACACTGCTCTCCGCCGTGGCCCCGTGGGCCGCGGGGAAGACGTTCATGCCCTTGAGGGACGCGTCCAGGAACTCGGCGAAGGCCAGGTTGCCCGCCGGGTTCAAGTGCCAGTCCGTTTGGAAGTACATGGAGCCCTCGCCTTTCAGCGTGGCCGCTTTGAGGGCGGCACGCGCGTCCAGGGTTTGGATGCCATTGGCCTCGCACAGCTGAAGCATGGTGCTGACGGGTAGGTTTGGATCCCAGTCGCTGGTGTTGGCCACGCCCAGGGCCGCGGGGCCGAAGGTTTTCGCGAAGGCGGGCTCGATGGCGCTGTGGGAAGGAATCGGTGCAACCACCAGTTTCGCCCCGAGAGCGTCACACTTGTTCTTGAGGGCCTTCAGTGCGCCGCCGGTGCGGGCGTAGGCGTCCTTCATGAAATCCGCCGGCGGGGAGAACACCGAAGCGTGCTCCATCAGGATTGGGCGCGATCCCACGGCGGGGGTGAAGCGGTGGTCGGTGGTGGGGGCCACGAACATCGAGTACAGCGCAGGCACCTTGGTGCGCACGAAGTTCACGATGGCGGACTTCTCGTACAAGCCGTCGCTCTTGGTCAGCGTCAGGGGCGACTTCGTGTCCAGCTTGCCACTGGCGTCGAAGCGCGGCTTCTGCATGGGGCCGAAGTAGGAGGACTGCCCGTTCCAGTAGAAGTCGTTGTCGTAAGAGAAGAGCAGCACGAGGTCGGGCGCGAAGGCGTCGCCGTTCTCGAGCAACCACATGGCTTCCTGGTCCGTGGAATACGCCTCGGTGCCAGTGTTGACCACGTCGACCTTGCGGCCTTCGGCGTTCCACAGCCTCTCGAGCTGATCCACGAAGAGGTCTTCCCGTTGAACGGCGAATCCGAGGGTGAAGGAGTCCCCCAGGCAAACCACGCGGAAAGTGTCCGCAGGCTTGGCCGCAGTGAGGTCGGCGTCGTCCCGCAATCCGAGGCCATTGACCTCGAACTCGGCGGTGTACTCCGCGGTCTTGCGGACCGTGGTCTTGTCCGGCTGTAGGCTCCAACCGAGGGTCGGATCGAAGTGATTGAGCTTCTGGGGCGGCGGGAAGCCGAGCAGGCGCAGGCCCCCCTCGAAGACTCCAAGGACAATCAGCAGGCTCACCAGGATGGCGAGCAAAACGTTAATAGCGCGCATGGGAATTATGAGCTCCTTCTAGCTGACCATGGCGGTCACGGAATCGCCTTCATGGCGCAAGTGGAAACGGGTGTCCTTGATCTTCTTCTTCGCGTCGGCGCGAATGATGTAGTTGTTCATCAGAAGCAGGTCCATGCCCGAGAGGCTGAACGTGTTGAAGGCGTGACTCGGGTGCTCGACGATCGGCTCGCCCTTCAGGTTGAAGGAGGTGTTCATCACGACGGGCACACCGGTCATCTCACCAAAGATTTCGATGACCCGGTGGTAGCCAGGATTGGTGGCTTTGTAGACCGTCTGCAAACGACCGGAACCATCCTCGTGGGTGATCGCCGGAAGATCCGCCCGCTTCTCTTCGCGCACGGGCGTGACGTACAGCATGAAGCGCGCCGGGAAGTGCTTTTGCGCCTCCGGGATCTCAAAGAACTCATTCGCGCGCTCTTCCAAGACGGAAGGGGCGAAGGGCCGGAAGGCCTCGCGGAACTTGATCTTGGAGTTGAGCTTCTCCTTCATCTCGGCCTTGCGCGGGTCGGCGATGATCGAACGGGCGCCGAGGGCCCGGGGGCCCCACTCAAAGCGTCCGCGGTACCAACCGGAAACATGCCCATCGACCAGGGATTGAGCGACGAACTGGAAGAACTCTTCGTCGTCCTCGATCTTCTCGAAGGCGATGTCGTTCTTGACCAGGAATTCCTCGATCTCCTCGTCCGAATACTCGGAGCCCAAGTAGGCGTGGTCAAGTGCCGGTCCGCGCGGTTGATCGAGCACGTGGTTGTAGGCCCAGTAGGCCGCGCCCACGCAGCCGCCATCGTCCCCGGGAGCCGGGTGGATGTAGACGTTTTCGAAGGGGCCGTCGCGCAGCACCTTGAAGTTCGAAACGGAGTTGAGCGCCACGCCGCCAGCCAGGCACAGGTTCTTCATGCCCGTGATCTTGTGCAGGTGGTTGACCATCTTGAGGATGATCTCTTCGGTGACCTTCTGGATCGAGGCCGCCATGTCGCAGTAGTAGGGGTCGAGGGACGTGTCCTGCAACTTGGGGTCCCGGGCGGGCCGGCCGAAGTGCTTGCCAAAGGCCTCGGTCAGCGTGCTGTCCCGGGAGTAGTGGTAGGCGAAGTACTTCATGTCCTGCCAGATGCTGCCATCTTCGCCGACTTGAATGAGCTCGTAGATCTTGTCCACGTACTTCGGTTCGCCGTATGGGTGCATTCCCATCAGCTTGTACTCGCCCTCGTTGATCTCGAATCCGCAGTAAGCGGTGAAGGCCGAGTAGAGCAGGCCCAAGGAGTGTGGGAAGCGCATCTCCTTGATGATCTCAATCTTGTTGCCGCGACCGATGCCCATGGTCGATGTGCTCCACTCGCCTGCACCGTCGACGGTCAGGATCGCGCTTTCTTCGAAGGGCGAGGTGAAGTAGCTGGATGCCGCGTGGGACATGTGGTGCTCCGCGAAGAGCAGCTTGGCATTCGGGACGCCCATCTCCTTGGACATCATCGACTTGATCCAGAGCTTGTCGGAAACCCAACGCTGCATGGACTCGCGGAAGACCGCCGAGGAGCGCGGGAAGGTCGCCATGGCCGAGAGCAGCATGCGCTCGAACTTGACGAAGGGCTTCTCGTAGAAGACCACGTAGTCCACGTCGTCGAGGGTGATACCACCCATCTTGAGCACGAAGTCGATGGCCAGGGTAGGGAAGCCCGAGTCGTGCTTGACCCGGCTAAAGCGCTCCTCTTCGGAGGCCGCCACCAACTTGCCGTCCTGGACCAAGGCGGCCGAGGAGTCGTGATAGAAAAAGGAAAGACCTAGAACATTCATCAGTCCTGCCTCCGCGCTGCTGCAAGGGTGTCATTGGTGGATTCCCAAGCAGTCCAGTTCCCGTCCTTGCGCGGGCGCAAGTGGAGGGGGTCGGCGAAGAGCCGGTAGACGATGGCAAAGGGCCCTAGGACCACAAAATAGAGGACTGTGAGAAGCGTGCGGGACAGCATGTTCCCGAAGCGTTCACTGAACTGGAGGAGGGCTTTCATACCGAGCAGGTTGGACCAGGCGTTGGGGCGCAATGGGCCGCGGGACCCAAGGAAACGGGCCTCCGTGGCCCGCGATGCGGGCTTCCGGGGGGACAATGGCCCGGAATCGAGTGGAGAATCATACCCGATTCTTTTCCCTTGGGCGGACCAAGATGTCCCAGACTGCCCGCGAGTTTCTGCCCTGGAGGTCCATCTGGGGGGGACCGGCGCCCTGGGAGCGACCCTACTCGAGCACCACCGTGCCCTGGTAGCGGCTGTCTCCCCGGCGGATTTCAACACCGAGTTCCGAGCCTGCGGGGAAGTTTTCGAGGAAGGCGGCCAGGGCCAGCACGTTCGTCACTCGGTAATTCTGCATCAATCCGCGGGCGCCGACCTGAGTCGGGCGCACGGCCATCAGCTGGTCCCCAACGGCCAGGCCGATGCGCCCGGCAGCGCCTCCGGGTTGCACCTGCCTCAGGGTCAGATTCTTGTCGCGACCGTAGGTGTCGAGCTCAGCTCGCACTCCAAGGCGTTCGAAGATGATGCCGTCGGGCTTGTTCCAGCCTTGAACGGGAATGCGCAGGGTCTTCTCACCTCGGGCCACGTGCAGCTCCACCCAGCCCGGTCGCAGGGCCAAGCGAGTCAGCTGATACTCTTGCCGGTTCTCCAGGGCGCCCTTGTCGAATCCGAGGATGCGGTCACCAATCTTCAAACCGGCCAGGGCCGCCGGGCTGCCCTCGAACACGCCGGAAACCGTCAAGCTGTCGTCATCGGCGATGTCGAATCCGAGCCATGCGTTGAAGCGATCGGGGGAGATCAGTTGTTGCTCGAGCACATCCTGAACGCGATCGATGGGGATCGCAAAGCCGATGTTCTCCGCGTTCGCGTTGACCGCGTTGTTGATGCCGATCAGCTCCCCGTTGATGTTGAGCAAGGGGCCGCCACTGTTGCCGGGATTGATCGAGGCGTCGGTTTGGATCAGGTCGTCGAAGTTGAAACTGAGGTTCGAGTTGCTGTCTCGGATAGGCACGCCGCGGTGCAAGCCGGAGATGATTCCCGAGCTCACCGTGTGCGTATGTCCGTAGGGATTGCCGATGGCGAGCACGGGCTCGCCAATCATCAAGTCCGAGCTGCTGCCGATGGGTAGAGTGCGGAACTCGCGGCCCCCGGGGTTTTGGATCTTGAGCAGGGCCAGGTCCTCCTCGGCCACGAACGAGACGATGTCTGCATCGTAGACCGCTTCGTCGATGGACTTCTCAAAGGAGATGCGCAGTTCGGTGGCGTCCTTCACCACGTGGTAGTTCGTGATGACGTAGCCATCGGGTGTCAGCACGACGCCCGAGCCCGACGAGCGATTGTTCTGACGCCTGACCCAACCAAAGCGATCCTGGACCAGCTGTTCCTTGTTGGTTTGGATGTAGACCACGGAAGCGGTGGCTTGCCGAACCACGAGCACCTCAGGAGTTTCCCGGCGCGCCTTGCGTTCCGCCGCCGTGAGCTGCGAGAGGGGATTCTGGGCAGAGGCGGTGGTGAAGTAAGAACAGAGTACGAGGCCCAGAAGGGCAGCTGCGATCGGTTTCATGGGCTCTTGACGGGAACGTGGGAGGTCTCGGCCCATCCTACGCGTAGGGCCCCGGATTGTTGGCAAGGGAGCTTGGGCTGAATCGGCGAGGCATCCCGAACGGTGGAGGGTATTCCGGGGTCCCGGAGTCTTGGGTGTTGCCTCCCTCGCTCCCGGGGCATGCGGCGCGAGGCTGGGGGGGGACAGTCCTTCGTCGACCGTTCCTCAGCGGAGCTGGCCACTCTTTTCGAGTGTCCGCTGGCAGGTAGCTGCCCTGCCATTCTTGTCCGCTTTCTTGGCCCCTTTCCTGCGGGGCCGCCCTCCTCATCGAGGGCCGTTCTGCCCAATAGGGGCAGGGTGGTGGGCGATATTGGACTTGAACCAACGACCTCCTCGATGTCAACGAGGCGCTCTACCAACTGAGCCAATCGCCCTTGTCCCACGAACCCTGAGGCCCGTTTGGGGAGGCAGATCATAGGGATCCGTCCCCCGACTGCCAAGTGTTCTTCCAGATAGACGTCACTCCTTCAAAAAGTAGTGACTCCGAGGGCGCCCCGGATAGAATTCGCGGCCCCTGCGGAGTCCAAGTCCAAAGTCGATTTCCGCCTATCCCCACCAGCTCACGAGGATCCCCGCCGGGGACCGTGACGACTCAATAATACAGAGCAAGAGGTAGCGACCGTGAAGATCGGTGTCGTCCGCGAAATCAAAACCCTAGAGAACCGTGTCGCCCTAACCCCCGCCGGCGCTGACAAGCTGGTGCATGAAGGCCACGAGGTTCAAATCGAAAAAGGCGCCGGCTTAGGAAGCGGCCTTTCGGATGAAGAGTACAGCGACGCCGGGGCCATCATCGTCGACGACGCTGCCGCCATCTGGGCGGCCTGCGAAATGATCATGAAGGTCAAGGAGCCGCTCGCGAGCGAGTGGCCCCACATCCGCGCTGGCCAGACGGTCTTCACCTACTTCCACTTGGCCGCCGATCGGGCCCTGACCGAAGCGATGATCAAGACCGGCGCCCACTGCTTCGCCTACGAGACCTTGAGCGTCGGACGCACCCTGCCCTTGCTCACTCCCATGAGCGAAGTGGCCGGCCGCATGTCGATTCAGGCGGGAGCCCACTGCTTAGAGAAGCACAACGGCGGACTCGGAGTCCTGATGGGCGGTGTGCCCGGAGTGGGCCGCGCCCAAGTGCTTGTGCTCGGCGGCGGCATCGTCGGCACCCACGCAGCGCAGATGGCTGCTGGCCTCGGCGCCGACGTCACGATCTTTGACGTCAACCTGGACCGCATGCGTTACTTGGAGGAGATGCTGCCGAACAACTGCCGCACCTTGTACTCCACGCCCCACGCCATCCGCGAGAAGCTACCCACGGCGGACCTCGTGATCGGTGCTGTGTTGATCCCCGGAGCCGCAGCTCCCAAGCTGATCAAGCGCGAGGACCTGGCGTTGATGCGCGAAGGTTCCGTGATCGTCGACGTGGCCGTGGACCAAGGCGGTTGCATCGAAACGTGCAAGCCCACGACCCACGACAACCCGACCTTCGTGGTGGACGGCGTCGTGCACTACTGCGTGGCCAACATGCCCGGCGCCGTGCCGCGCACCAGCACCTGGGCCCTGACCAACGCGACCCTGCCCTACGCGGTGCAGCTCGCCAAGCTCGGCGCCTTTGACGCCGTGCGCCAAAGCGAGCCCTTGCGCTCGGCCGCCAACACCCTGGCCGGCAAGCTGACGTGCAAGCCGGTGGCGGAAGCCTTCGACATGGACTGGACCCCCGCCGAAGAAATCGTCCTGGCCGCCGTCTAGGCCTGCTATGGAATGGTGGCAAGCCCTGGTCCTTGGGCTCGTGGAAGGGGTGACCGAGTACCTGCCCGTCAGTTCGACGGGTCACCTGATCCTGACCCAACGGGCCCTTGGAATCCCCGAGGGCCCGGCGGCCAACGCCTACGCCATCTGCATTCAAGCGGGGGCGATCCTCGCCGTGCTCGGTCTGTATCGCGGGCGCGTGGTGCAGGTCTTGCGCGGGATGCTGGGCAAGGACCCCGCCGGTTTGGCGCTCTTCGGTTGCCTGGTGGTGGCCTTCCTACCGGCTGCCGTGGTTGGCTTGCTCTTCGATGACAAGATCGAGGAGCTGCTCTTCGGACTCAAGCCAATCGTCGCCGCCTGGTTTGTGGGTGGCGTGGCGATCCTGCTGGTCAGCCGTTGGAAGAAGTCCCGCGGTGAAAAGGAGGGGACCGAGCTGGCGCAGCTGGGCCTGCTCGGGGCCTTCTTGATCGGCTCCTGCCAATGCCTGGCTCTCTGGCCCGGAACGAGTCGCAGCTTGGTGACCATCGTGGGTGGACTCTTGGTTGGACTCTCCATGGCAAGCGCCGTGGAGTTCTCCTTCCTGCTGGGCGTGATCACGCTCTTGGCGGCGACCCTCTACAAGTCCCTGAGCGATGGGCCCGTGATGCTCGAGCACTACGGCGCCATGCCGCTCTTGATCGGCACCGTGGCGTCCTGGTTCTTTGCCGTGATTTCAGTGAAGTGGATGGTCGCTTGGTTGCAGAGTCACGGCTTGGCGATCTTCGGTTGGTACCGGGTGATCTTGTCCGTCGGTGTTGGAGCCTGGATCCTCCTGTAGTGCTTGGAACTCCGTTCGACCCTGCGACTCTTCCATAGACGCTGGATGCTCTCCTCGAACTGGAAGGGGCGCCTCCCACAAGAACAGCTCAACAACCCATGAAACGCAACGACCTCACCCGCTACTTGGCCGAGTACCTGCAAGTCGACAACTTCAGCGACTACTGCCCGAATGGCCTGCAAGTGGAAGGTCGCGCAGACGTGCGCAAGATCGCAACCGGCGTGACCGCTTCGGTCGCGACGATTCAGGCCGCCGTCGATTGCGGCGCGGACACGCTGATCGTGCACCACGGAATCATTTGGAAGGGCGCCAACCCAACCTACATCGGCGGCTACCGCGAGCGTGTGCGGCTCTTGCTCGAGCACAACATAAACTTGTACGGCTACCACCTGCCCCTGGATGCGCACGGGGAGGTCGGCAACAACGTGCAGCTCGCGCAGCTCTTGGAGCTCAAGGACCTCGGTCCCTTCGGCGAGTACAAAGGCATGACCCTCGGCATACGTGGGGACGCGGGCGGCATCCGCATCGCCGAGTTGACCGAACGTGTGCGGATCAAGTTGCAGCGCGAGCCAATCGTGATCGACGGAGGCCCCGCGCGAATCCATTCGGTTGGAATGATCACCGGCGGCGCCCAGGGAGAGCTGACCCAAGCCCTGGCCGCAGGCCTCGACGCCTACATCACCGGCGAGTGCTCCGAGATGAACACCCACCAAGCGCGCGAAGAGGGCATCCACTTCATCGCCGCCGGCCACCACGCCACCGAACGCGGCGGCCCCCGCGCCCTCGGCCAGCACCTAGCCGCCAAGCACGGACTCGAGGCCGAATTCCTCGACCTCCCCAACCCGATCTAGGCGCCGAACGAACCTTGCGAGCCGGCCCGGCCGAGCTACGCGCGGGAGCCGCCCGAGCGGAGTTCGCGGAGTGAGCTGATCCAGTCGAAGTGTTGGAAGACTCGACCAACTTAAACACGCCCTTCATCGAACTGTCGAACCTGACCATCCGGCAAGGCTCGGCGTTCCTGAACCGTCGGTCGCCATGCCACGCGCGCAAGAGTCATTCGCGCGGGGAGTTTCCTAATCTGTCGCGGTGCCTCGATAACTGCGACCGACCAAACAGCTCGCTGCAACTTTGAACGTTTGTGCAGAATCCTGCGGCATCGTCCCGACCGGCCTCTCAGAATCTGTCGTTCCGGGACATCGTCGTGGCCCAGCTCGCTCCTGCTAGCTTTGTCCTTGTGCGTTCCAAGCCCGAGGAGTATCACGAACCGCTGGAGACCATGCAATGCACCGCGTAGTCATCACCGATGAAGGAAGCAGCGCCTCGACATGTCCCAGCTAAACGTTTTGTTTCTTGCCTTGAGCGGGGTCCGCATCAAGGACCGGGAGCTCCGCGACATGGGCATGACGCTTCCTGGATTCATCGATCGCGGAAAGACGATCGCTGAGCTGCCTAGCTTGGGATTGCTAACCCTCGCGGGCTGCACGCCGGATTCCTGGGAGGTGAGCTACCGGGAGCTGGACGAGCTGGATGATGCAGCCGTCACTGGGTTGGTGAATGCTGAGCCGTCCTTGGTTGCTATCTCCGCACTGACTGCACGGATCCTTGACGCCTACCGGATCGCGGATGCCTTGCGGGCGCGCGGCGTGACCGTGGTGCTGGGGGGCTTGCACGTGTCCGCTCTGCCCGACGAGGCAGCTCGCCATGCGGATTGCATTGTGACTGGCCAAGCGGAGTTGGTCTGGCCACAGTTGCTAGATGACTTCGAGTCGGGGCAACTGCAGAAGCGCTACGAGGTCCCGCGTACGGGAGGGAGTCCCTTGCAGCGAGCCGCCGCACCCATACCCCGCTATGACCTCTTGGACCTAAACGACTACAACCGCATTGCCCTACAGACCACCCGGGGGTGCCCCCTCGACTGCAGCTTTTGCGGGGCCTCGCGAATGATCGCAACCTATCAACGCAAGCCGATCGAGCAGGTTCGCCGGGAGCTAGATGTGATCACGGGCTTGTGGGAGCGCCCTTTTGTCGAGTTGGCGGACGACAACACCTTCGTCGACAAGGCCTGGAGCCGGGACCTCGTACGCCTGCTGGGGGAATACCCCCTGCGATGGTTCACGGAGACGGACCTGTCCATCGCCGATGACGAGGCTCTGTTAGATGCCTTGGCGGATTCCGGTTGTGCGCAATTGTTGATCGGTCTCGAATCGGCACAGCGTGATTCCCTGCGTGGGGTGGACTCCCGCGATTGGAAGTGGCAACAGGCCGAGGACTACGCGCAGAAGATCGAGCGCATCCAATCCCGCGGTATTTCGGTCAACGGTTGCTTCGTTCTCGGGTTCGATTCGGACGACGAGAGTGTCTTCGCGGATACCTTGGACATGGTGCAAGCGCTGAACCTGGCTGAAGTCCAGATCACCCTTCTGACCGCCTTCCCCGGAACGCCCTTGTATCGCCAGCTACGCGCCGAAGGGCGCTTGTTGAAAGAGGTGTTTTGGGACGAGTGCACCCTTTTCGATGTTACGTTTCAGCCCAAGCAGATGTCGGCTGAGGCCCTACGTCGGGGATTTCGACACTTGATGGGGGAGTTGTACTCCGTCGAACGAGTTGCCGAGAGACAGTCGGGACACCGGAGTCGTTTGCGCCAGTTCAAGCGACAGAGATAGATAGAAAGGCAGGTTCAAACATGACGACTGAAGCATCTGAACGCTCGACCCTGAGCACGGCATTGCGCGTGCTGACTTTTCGATCCAGCGCAGTGGAGTTGAATCTGCTGGAGAACCGGCACCTGGCCCTCGGGGTCTTGTTCACCTGGCTTGCGGGCATGGGGCGCTACTGGGACAATCCTCGGGCTGTCCTCGCCCAGCATCTGGGGATTGGATCGCTTGTTTACATCGTGGTTCTTGCGCTGTTTCTCTGGTTCTTCCTAAGGCCAATCTCTCCTCGGAAGGTGAGCTACAGGAGCGTGCTGACCTTTGTCAGCTTGACCTCCCTGCCCGCGGTGATCTACGCGATCCCCGTGGAGCGCTTCATGTCTATGGAGGCTGCGCAGTTAACCAACGTATGGTTCTTGGCCGTGGTGGCTACCTGGCGCTTGGCCTTGCTCTTCTGGTACATGTTCCGTGGCCTTCAAATCGGCCCGATCATGACCCTGGTGGCTGGCCTCCTGCCCATGAGCCTGATCATCAGCGGTTTGACCCTACTCAATTTGGAGCACGTGGTCTTCCGACTGATGGGGGGACTGTCGCCCGAGGACCACAGCCCGAATGACGGAGCCTATGCCGTCCTGTTCGTCTTGACCTACTTCTCGCTGTTCTCCTTCCTGCCACTCGCGCTGATCTACCTGGTCGGCTTGGGCCGTGCCCGCGAGGCTAGGAAGTAGGGTCACTCAATCTGATTCAAAGAACTCGAGGCGGCTGTTGCACTGCTGGCCCAAGCCATCGAGCACGGGGAATTCCTTCGGTCTGCCGCGGCCCGATTCGCAAGGAGATGCGTCAGATGCTCAGCGGGTACGTCTGCCATTCCGGGGGTAGTTCAACTTCAGGGAACCGACGATCTGAGGCATCCCCGTGGCCCTGGGACAACTGGATGGCTTTGTGCTTGTGCCATCCAGGCGCCAGGGGTATCACGAAAGGATGGAGATCTGATAATGGGACGCGCAGCAATAGGCAATGATTGAAGCACCAATGAATGAGCATTGTGTCGTATGACTCGCAGCGAACGTAGGAAGCACCAGAGGCAACGGATGCAGCACCCGTCTACACTCGGGCTGGTCGTCCCACTCGTGCTCGTATTCTTCGCCTGTGAGGCGCCTCCTAGTCGTCCGTTGTTGGGCATTGAGAACGCAATTGTGAAAGCTCCTATCGAGCCGCGGTTGGAAGTTTTTCAGGACAGTTCACAAGCCATGTTGCAGGCCGCCAGGGAAGGAGATCTGAAGTCCTTAGAGCAGTTGCTCAAGCGAGGATGCGATCCGAACGTGGAGACTTTCGGTCGGACACCACTCCTCAGTGCAGCAGCGTTTGGCTATGCCACCCTTGTCGATCGGCTACTCGCAGCAGGGGCAGAAGTAGACCGCGCTGGTCAATTCGGGCGTACGGCGCTACACGAGGCCGCCTCAAGCGGATCTTGTACCGTTGTACGGGCCCTGCTCGAAGCAGGTGCAAGCCCTACTTGTCCCGACGATGTTGGGCTTACGCCGTTGCACCTCGCCGCGCAGGAGGGCCAAGCCCTCGTACTCGACCTGCTCGTCCGGGGTGGATACCAGCGGCGCACGGATACCGATCTCGACGTGCGATCTTCCTGGGGCACAACGACGTTGCACGAAGCCGCCGCCGCAGGCTCGACCCTCTGCGTCGAGTGGCTCTGCTCGTATCGCGGGCCACTCAAGTGTGAGTTGGATGCGCGCGACGGCCTACGCCGGACCCCACTCCACCTGACCGCATTGCGCGGGGACGTGGCGACCTACCAGGTCCTTGCCAAGGCGGGCGCGGATGTCAGCGCCGTCGATGTGTTTGATGTCACTGCGCAAGAGTACCTGCGGGACAGGGTCAAGCATGTGATCGGACCGTCGCTCGAGGAAACCTCGCCTATCGAACTACCTCTGGAATGGGATGGGGAGAAGCCGCTCCTCTACCGCTGGCGGGACGCTCCTCCATTGGCGAAAAATCAGGCTCTCCTGCACCTTTAGTGGGAGCCTCACGGCCTGGAAAACGCCGGCGTGAC
>CALCXM010000024.1 GCA_937905825.1 uncultured bacterium | reverse complement strand
CTTGCCCGAGCTGGACTTCAAATCAGCTAGAAGGCTGTCGACGGCCTTGTCCAAGGCCTCGCCACGGAGGCCCTTGTGGCGGATCGTGCCCTTGTGATCGAGCACGATGATCGTGGGCCAAGCACCTACGCCCCAGGACTCGGAGATCGACGGGCTAACGGACCGATTGTGCACGTTGGGCCAGGAAATGCCCGCCTCAACGTGCTTTGCCTTGTACGAGTCTGTGTCATCACCGTTGATTCCAAAGAGAATGAACGGTTCGCCTTTCAAACGCTGCACGAGCGCTTTCTGGTGAGGAATCATCCCCACGCACGGGCCTCACCAGAAGGTCCAGAAGTCGATGACCGTGACCTTGCCTTTGAAGTCTGACAGCTTGATGTAGTTCCCATCGTGATCCTGGCCGATGATGTCGGGGGCCTTCATGCCGATTTGAAGGTACTCAGCGGAAAAGAGAGGTCCCTTGCAGCGGGAGGCCGATGCTGATTCCATGCCGAACGTCAAGATCATCTGCGCCACCTCCTACGAGCTCTTCCAGCTCCAATCCAAGGAGTACTGCGACAGCGTCCTGCACAAGTCCGAATGGCTCGATTCGACCGTGATCTCCAACGGCTGCAAGATCCGCATGCACCACTGGCTGGCCTCCAAGATCGCCGAAAGCTACGCCATGACCTCCGACCACGATGATCGCTGGCGCGTCGGCGGCTCGGTCACCGAGGTCAAGAAGGACGCGAAGATCGACGCGACCTCCCTGGAAGCCGGCATCCGCAAATTCGCCACCGACCGCAACAAGCGCTTGGCCGCCCTGCAGGTCTGATCTTCGGATCGAAACGCCAAGAGCCCACCGCAAGCACAACTTGCGGTGGGCTCTTTTCATTTCCACGGGCAATGCCGTGGGTGACAAGCCCTGCTCCCCCGAAATGGAACCCCAATGATTCGGTGAGTCTTAGCGACGAGCCTCCGAGCGGCATTCCCTGGCTCCCGCGCACTCAACGACCCAAACCCGGACTCGCCCCAAGGTCGCGGGCCCCAGGAATAAGGGTCTTCATCCCGAATCCATGCACATTCGGGGCCTCTGAGCTGCTCCTCCGTCTTCTGGGCAGCCACGTTTCGCCCTGATGTTCTTACAATCAATGGCATGCTAGCCCCTCAGCTCGCTACTGCCCCTTTGGAGTATGGCCACATTGCGCGAGTTACAGCTCTCCGAATGTCACATGGAACAAGCAAGCGAATGGCCAGCGACTCGACGCTGGCGTAGCCGGACTGGCATGCAGTGCGCCGTAGCGTGCGCTCTCTGTATGTTCTGGATCGTATGTGCCGGGTTCGGCGGAGCCAGTTGGTGGCTGCCCGGTGGGCTGCTTGCGGGGTTCGCGATGACCCCAGGAATCCTAGATGCTTGGCGGCGGGTTGGGCAAGAGAGAGCGGATTCGAAGGCACGAGAAGCGGCTGACGCAGAGGAGAAGGCCGCGTCCCACGAGTTGTTCCTTGATGAACAACGTCGGCTAGCCGAGCGACGGGCGGCGGTTCGCGTGTGGTCGATGCCGGAACACTTTCCAACCGGCACAATCAAACGCGACGACGAACTCACGGGGCAGATGACATGGGCGGAAGCGGAATCGCTATTCGAACGATTCTCCCGTTCTCCCCACATCAATTGGATCGTTGGGGGTACGTCATGTGAAGCGCGCGCAGACATGATGGCGGACTTGGCCATCGACCAAGGCTTTCGCGTCGACAAGGTGTGGGCCACTCCCCCCGAGTTTGGGGTGATGAGCTCATTCGAAGGGATCGAATCGCGTATCCGGCTGCACCTCGACGAAGCGCGCACAGAGGCCATCTCCTGGAACTTCCATGTTGCCGTGCGTGCCCAGGTGAATCGGGGACAAGGGGTCGAGCACTTCGTATTGGACCCAACACTATTCAGGAGCCCGGTTCCGGAAGCTCAATGGGTCGAGCGCATCGGCAGCGGTGGAAGTGATCTGAAAATCCTACATACGAGCCGGGCTGCCTATGCGTCCCCGTTCGACACCGAGTCACAGACTTTCACTATCGAAGCCCGCAACGCCAAACTCCGAAGTGGCTTCGATCTGGAACAGACCAGCACCCGCGAGGGGCTGGACGCCCGCATGCGTGCGGAATTCGTCGAGGGGCTCCCGCCGCCCGAGCGGAAGCGATTTCTAGCCTGCTTCCAGCAGAACGCGTTTCGCCAATGGTGGCAACGCTCGAGCTCTTATGAGCGTCTGGACGAGGTCTTGGCCAGCGTTCGGTACTTCAGCGTCGACATGACCACGCTTCAAGGTCGCCTAGCCAATACACCGTTGGAACTGCGCCATCACACGATCAAGTCTTCCGTTTGGGAGCGGGTCGCGGCGGACCTCAGGCAACTCGAAGTGGCTCGCGACGACCTCCTCTTTCGCAGAGACAAGGACGATCTGGCCCGCAGCTTCTACCTTGAGTTCTTGGATCTCGGGAGCGAGTCAGGATCTCGCCTCCATCGGTGGTTCCATTCCGACGCCCATGAGCTCTGGGGTGAGTTTGGGGTTGCGCTCATCGAAGGGTAAGTCCTTCATCCACACCTCATGGGGTCTGTAGGAGCGGCCATCGCCCCCGACCGAGGGAAGGCGAAGTTCTTTCCTTCGCAACGAATGGCAGCACGAGCCTTTTCTCATGTCTTGTGGTTTTGCATGGGGAGCCATTCCTTCAGGCAAAAGCACGTGCTGAGGGCCGCATTCCTTGCCCAGCATGTGGAGATTGCGCAGTCCAGTCGAATCCCGGAGCGGAAGGGGAGGATACGGCCACAGTCAATCTCCGTAACCGCTCGAATACCGTAGGGTGGGGTCCCAACAAGGTCGCTCAACCCATACCGGGCATAGCCGTATACTGATCGCTCTGAATTCCTATTCGCCTCTTGTCCTCCGCTCGTC
>CALCXM010000023.1 GCA_937905825.1 uncultured bacterium | reverse complement strand
GAAGCCAATCCTCGGATGTGCAGCGCGAGGGGCCACATTTTCAACGGCCTGCTAGCAGTGCGGTCGCGGTGATTTGGATTGGGTACTTCATGGTCGCTTGGAAAGTTTGGGTCCCAGTGGGAGGTGAGTGGAGGATCGAGATGGGGGTTTGATCGCCGTCGCTGGATCGCCAGGGAGGCGCTGGAGGGAGGCGTTCAGTGCCTCCCCCGCTCGCACCAACCAGGTGACTTTGGGGGCCCAAGCCGGACAGCTTTCCCAGGGAATCGTTGCGCGCCACTCGATTGCAAGGAGCCTAGAACACGTGGTTTAGGAGCGAGCGCCGGCGTCGAGCGGAGAGCCCACCCGGCGTTTCTCGGAAACCAGCGAGGGGCGGGCCAGAGCCTTCGAAAGGGGCTCTCCGCGTCCCCAGGCCGCGCAGCCAGGCATCCGGCACCGGGCGGTTCGGGTTTCCGTGAAACGGAGTTCGCGAGCGGCGGCTCGGGCAAAGGCCCTGGCGAGAGGAAGCTCGAGAAAACTTGAGAAAGGGAAGATACTCGGGCCCTGTGCGACATGGATCCCATGCAGCCATGACCAAGCCTTCCCAACATCAGCTTCTGACTTTCCGTGACCAGGCGGATTTCGCTCGCGCCCTGGCCGGACGCTGGTCAGCGGATGGGCACGCGGCGGAGGATCTGGTTCAGGATGCCTTGGTGGTTGCCTTGGAGCAGAGCGAGATCGAAGAGCGGCAGTCGCGAGGATGGTGGGGGCAACTGCTGAAGAACCTCGGTCGCACCCGTTGGCGCAGGGAGTCACGACGCCAGTGGCGCGAGCACGCGGCGGCTCACGCACGTAGCGAGCCGGCAGCTCGGGAAGCGGAACTCGCTGCTTCCGATCGTTTGCAGTTGCTGGCTGCCATCGACGACTTGCCGGTTGTTTATCGCGACGCGATTCGCCTGCGCTACTTGGAGGGACACAGCGCGCGCTCGGCCGCGCGCCTCTTGGGCTGTCCTGAATCGACCCTTTGCACTCGCACGGCGGAAGCACTCCGCCGCCTGCGCCTCGCCATTGGCAAAGATCAGGAACCCGGCCGGGTCTCTTGGCTTGCCGCAGTCTTGTTTCCGTTTCGCACTCGGCAGCAGCCCCTGGGGTCCGCTGCCCCAGCTCGCACGCTACTCATGGGGAACTCGATCAAGTTGGTCGTGACGGTCGGTCTCGTCCTTGGACTGTTCTATGCGGTGAATGAAACCCGCGACCCGAACTTGCCGAGCTTGGCACTGGCGGAGGACGCGACCCTCGAACGCGACCGGGGCCAACTCGACCTCGTTCCCCCGGGGGCCGAGGTTCTGGATGGCTTGAGGGTGGCGGGTTCCAGCGGAGACGAGCCGGAGACAACTTCCAGCCTCAGCGGCTTCGTGCATCCGCCCTACCCGAAGATGGTGCGCACACCGCTGACCGTCAACGGGCGCGTGCTGGACCTCTCCGGCCAGATTGTGGCGGGCATCGAGGTTCACGTCTCCATGGAAGGGGCTCCTGCGCTCAAGAATGGAGAGCCCGCGGACAAACGGCTGCACACCACGACCGATGCCCAAGGGAACTTCGAGTTGGCAGCCATGGCTCCAGCCAGGCTGTCGGTGAAGCACCCCCGTTTTGCAACGGTCTACGGCGTGAACCTGTTCAAGCGCAAGCAACCGGAGCCAGTGCTGCTGGTCGTCGCGCCGCGGGTGGAGCTCGCGGGGGTCGTCGTGAATGAAGCGGGGGCGCTGGTTGAGGCGGCGCGCATCTCGATTGAGATTCCAACGCGCCTGTTCGATCTGCCGGGTGAGGAGTTGCTGCACTCCAACTTGATCCCACGCTCCGCTCCAACGGATGAACGGGGACGCTTCCGCTTTCCAGAGATCGCCGACCTGCCCGAGAGTCGCTTGCACGTCGCGGCTCCAGGCTATCGTGCCTTGAGCATGGATTTCCCCGTGGGCGGTGACGGGAACCTGCGCTTGGTGCTCGAGCGCGCCCAGCCCGGGCCGGAGATGATCACAGGCACCGTTCAATTCCAGGATGGAAAGCCCGCCGTGGACGCCTGGGTTTCTGCGGGAAACCAAAGCGTGCAGTCCGATGCCCTGGGTTTCTTTGCAATCGACTTGGCGCCGGGAGGTCATTCCCATGAGGAGCAGCCAGGTGAAGTCCTGCGCGTCCATGGAGTGCTTCCCGGGTACTTGCCTGCGCAAGCTGATGTCCCGTCGATCACGCAGTCCAGTCAAGCGGGCGAGCGCAAGCCCTTGCTCTTGGTCCTCGGCGGCCCCTGCCTCTCGATCCATGGTCAGGTTTTGGATGAGCAGGGCGAGCCGCTTGCGAACCTCGCGATTCGAGTGGTGGAGGCCACTCCCTTTGGCAGCGTGCCGAGCGCGGAGCACGGCTGGTGGACCCGCAATTCCGTCGAAGAGATGATGGGGGGCGGACAAAGCCGCAGCGATCACCGAGGTGAGTTTGAACTCGAGGGGCTACTGGATCGCGAGTACAGCATCGAAGTGCTGCAACGGCCATCGCTCATGAGCATGACTTCGCCTGCGCTGGCGGCGGGCTCCCGCGACGTGAAGCTCGTGCTCGACTTGAGCGCAGCGCAACCGATTGCCGGGGTGGTCCTCGATCGACACGGCGAACCCGTCGCAGGAGTGACGGTCAGCGTCTCGCGCCATTGGCCCGGATCCTTGGAGATCGGCGCCCAGTCCGTGAGTATTGAAACGGGGCGCTTTCACATCGAACGATCGACCCCGCAGCCCGCCTTCCTGCGCATCGAAGGGGACGCCGTGGTCACGGATCTCTTCTATGAGCTTCCGGAGGACGCCGACCTGCAAGCACTCGAAGTGCTGGTGGCCCGGCGCTGTGCCATTCAGTTCGACTTTGGGGATTGGCAGGAGCGCGCGGACGCCTTGCAGGCCCTCGATGCCTTCGGCAAGCCCGTCGACATGATGTACCAACAAAACAACACCGTTGGCGTGCGGCCAAGAGTTCAGCTGGGCCGCGGCTACTCCGACGTCTTCGCCATCAGCGATCGCGTCAGTCACATCGCGGTGCTGCGCGGTGAAAAAGAGCTGGCGCGTTTTCCCGTGTTGCTGATGCCGGGGGAGACCCTGCTGCTTCGCCTCTAGCGGCGCGACTCACAGCGCGATCCCTTGCCCGGATTACTTGTGGTTCTCGATGGAAGGGGGCCGCTGGGACGCGGACGCTTGCAGTTCGAGAGCTTTGGGATACTTGGCGTAGTGATCCCGCAGAACCTGCGCTAGGCGCTTCTTGGCCGCATCGTCGACCGGAGCTGGATTGGCTTCCCCAAGGGCTTCGACCAACTGAGCCACCAACTCCTCCTGGGGTTTCGAAACACCCGCCTGCCAGGATCCGAGCAACTCGGAATCCACATGAGCCGGCAGGGAACCGAGGATCCCCAGGTCGTTTTCGTCGTGAACCAAAAGGCCCGCCGTGGTGCCGCGATCGAGGGTCAGGACTTGGAACAGGTACACCGTGTGGTAAGCGAGTTGAGCGCTGAACTCATCTTCGCCCGGATTCGCATGCTTCTTCAAGTTGTCCAACACGATGGCGCCATAGCGATCGATGGCCGCCCGCGCGACCTTCTCCGCCAATTCCTGATCGGCTTTCGGATCCTCGCTGGCGTAGGCCTCCAAGTAGAAGTGCGCGACACCCCGATGGCGCTCGAGGGACGGGATCCAGAAGTAACGCTCCCCTTCTTCGACGGCCTTTTCATAGAGAGCCGGCGCCGCTGCGCGCAGGGCCGTTTCAAAAGCAGCCGTGTCTTCGTCGTCGGGCAAGGCGGGGTTGAGGTCCGCCATGATGCGCCAATAGCCCTCGCCTGATTTGTACTCCGTCCAACTCACGTGCACGTGAATGGAGGGCGCCCAAGGATTGCGTGGGTGCACGATGGCCGAAAGCGCCGTGGCCGAGCCGAGTTTTTTGTCGGGCTGATCGTCGTAGTGCACTTGGGAGACGTTGACCGAGGCGCGATTGAAAGCGGCGTCCCCCGCGCTGCCGAAGCGGTCTCCGCCACCCTTCGAACCTGCGCCGCGCAGCCACTCCACTCGCTGCAAACTCTGCTTCACGCCGCAGGCACGCTGGATCGATTCCAAGCTGTCCACGAAGTGCGCCTGCAGCGCTTGAACGAGTTCCAGGGAGCGGGCGGCAGCCTCGGACTTTGCATAGGTACGGCTCATGGGCAAAGTCTAGCCAGGAGGGGAGGCAGCGCCCTGCGCAAAACCAGACTCCTGGGGGGATTGGGTCCTTGCGCTGCTAACCGCGCCGCAGGCTTTGCCGTGTGCTCGCCAAGACCCGCACCGCCTCTTGAATCTCTTCTTCCGTATCGGCGGCAAAGCCGATGCGCAGGAAGGGCGCCGGGCGATTGCGAATGTCGAAGCGCCGACCCGGGGCGATTTCGACTCCCCTGTGATTGGCGGCGCGCACCCAGGCTTCCGCATCGGTTCCATCGGTGATGCGAGCCCAGATGGCCATGCCCCCGGCGGGCACTTGGATCTCTAGGCAACCGGGCAACTCCTTTTCAAGGGCGTCGAGCAAAGCCTGCCGGCGAGCCCCATAGACCCTGCGCATGCGCCGAATGTGTCGTTGGATCTCGCCCGTTTTCAAGAGCTCTGCGACGGCCGCCTCGGTCGGTTGATCCCCTTGGTGGTCCCAGGCTCGCCGCAGACGTGCAGCTTGTTCGATCCAACTCCGCGGTCCAACCAAACAGCCGATGCGCAAGCCGGGGGCCAGCACCTTGGAGAGCCCGCCAATGTAGATCACCACTCCGGCGCGGTCCGCGCTCTTGAGTGGCAAGACGGGTTGTCCGCGGTACTGGAACTCATGGTCGTAGTCGTCCTCTAAGATCGCGCAACCCCTTTGCTCTGCCCACTGCAGCAAGTGCGCGCGACGGTCCGGGGAGAGCAGAACGGTGGTCGGGTATTGATGGTGCGGCGTCAAGTACACGGCGCGCAAGTCGCCCAAGGCTTCCAAGCGTTCCACTTGCATGCCCGACTCATCCACGGCCACCGGAACCAGTGTCGCCCCTGCCAAGCGCAAGGCATCCCAAAGGGGAACGTAGCCAAAGCGTTCGACGGCGACCCGATCCCCCGGGCGAATCAGCAGGCGAGCCGCCAGGGACAAAGCCATCTGTGCGCCGCGCGTGATGAGCACGTGCTCGGGCGTCAAGGTCAGGCCACGGGTGGCGCAGAACATCTTGACGAGCTCTTGGCGCAAGCTCATTTCCCCGCGCGGATCCCCATAGCTCAAGAGCGAATTGCCCCGGCGCTTCAAGACACGGCGGTAGGCCCGCGCGAGTAGGTCCACGGGGATCAGCCGGTTGTCGGGCATGCCCCCGGCCAAGGCTCCGCGTCCCTTCGGCTTCAATGCGTCTGCGTCCGGCAAGCCGTGCAAGGGGTGCATCGGAAAGCCCGGGTTGTCGAGGGCTGGGACGCCTGGCGCGCTGGCCCGTGACCTACTCGCGGGTTCGGGCACGGTCCGCGCGACAAAGGTCCCGCTGGCTTGGCGCGACTCCAACCAACCCTGAGCCAAGAGCTCGTCGTAGGCGCACAGGACCGTGTTGCGACTCAGCCCGAGCTGTTCCGCAAGGGTTCGAGAGCCCGGAAGCCGAGACCCCGCTTGCAAGCGACCGCGCCGGATCTCGCCGATCAAATGCTGGGCAAGGGCCCGGTAGGCGGCTTCGCGAGCGCGTGGTTGGATCTGAAAGGAGGGCAGGAAGGTTCGCAACTGGTACCTGGTAAATGTGGAAACTGGACCTTCTCAAGGTACCAGGGCGAAGGGATTCTGTGTCCATGAGTTTGGAAGACAGAATGGATGAGGAGGCCTGCTGGCAGCTGCTCGATCGTTTCCCCCATGGCAACCTGTGCGGGAGCACGGGGCAGGGGACGCCGGTGATGCGCACCTTGAATCACGCCATCTTGGATGGGGCGCTCTACTTTCATGGGGCGGCGACCGGGGAGAAGCGCGGCATGCTCGGGCGCCCTGCGGTCTTCGGATGTGAAGAGGTCGTCGCGCAGATTCCCTCGTACTGGCGCGACCCGATCTCGGCCTGCCCCGCGACCACTTGGTTTCAATCGGCCCAGGTCCACGGCATGCTCGAGAGCGTGGAGGATGCGGGCCTGAAAGCGCGCGCCATGTCCGCGCTTATGAACCGTTTGCAACCGGAGGGCGGACACTTACCGATCCGCGTCGACGAAGAACTGTACGTCAAGATGCTGCGAGCCACTTGCGTCTTTCGTTTGGTGCCCTCGCGCTTAACGGGTCGCAACAAGATCGGTCAGAACAAGCAACCGGAGGACATCCTCGCCATCCTGCGCGGCCTATGGAAGCGCGGAACGCCACAGGATCTGCGCGGCATGGAGACGATCCTCGCCGGAAACAAGCGGGCCAGCCGACCGCCTGAGTTGTGCGGTCCCCGTGGAGTGGAACTCATCGTGCATCCTTCGGAGTGCTTGGCCGACCAGGCAGCGGAATTGCTGCGCGTCCAATACTGGAGCGGTCCCTACGATCATGGGCAGTTGCTTCAGGCAATTCACGGAGCCCAAGCTTGGATTGGGGCTCGTGATCCGCAGACAGGGCGACTGCTCGGAACCGCCGCAGCCGTTTCGAACGGATCGAAGCAGGCCTACCTCTATGACGTGGCCGTGGACCTGCAGCACCAGGGAAAAGGCATCGGCAAGGCGCTGACGAAGGCGTTGCTGGATCACGCCATGGTTCGCGGGACCCGGACGGTGATTCTGCGCACGCGGGATGCCATGGAACTCTATCGTCCGTTCGGATTCGAGCTGACTGGCGGCGGCGCGGGACCCGATGGGATCGTGACCATGCTGCGCAAACAAGGCGCTCCGGCCTGAGACGGATCAGTCCGAGCTCGCCCGCAAGCGTTGATTGGTCGGCACCTTCGGAAAGACGCTCGTCTTGCCGTTGGGCCAAAGCACCTCCACGCGCACGCTTTCGCAGGGGGCTTCAAATCCGAAGTGGGCTGCTGTTTCCGAGGAGGAGGCGAAGCTGCCCCCGGAGGCGATCCAACGTGATTGAGTTTGGGCGCCGTCGCTCACGCGCACCCGGCTGCCGAGCGCAGCGCCTTCCAGTTCGACCGCCAACCAATTCCTTTGGAGCGCATCGTTGCGCAGAACTCGCAGGGGACCGTTCAATTCCAACACGACCACATCCACGTCCCCGTCCCCATCGAGGTCCCCAAAGGCAGCGCCCCGATCGCAGTGAAGCGACTCGAGCCAGTCCCCGCCCTCCATGGCGTTCACCAAGCTGAAGCGTTCTTGACCTTTGCGATAAAGCAGGGCGGGTTCCTTGAACTCTGCATCCATGACTTCGCAGGTCGCGTTGGGATACACATGCCCGTTGAAGACCATCAGGTCCTCGTCCCCGTCCAAGTCGAAGTCGTAGAACCCGGAAGCCCAGCCCACGTAGGGAAAGGCGACCATACCGAGTCCAAAGCGCGCGGTCACGTCGTCGTAGAAACGGCCCTCGCGATTGATGTGCAAGGTGTTCGTGTCGTTGGAGAAGTTGCTCGTGAAGACGTCCGGGAAGCCGTTGCCGTTCACGTCTCCGATGGCGATGCCCATGGTGGATTGAGCGGAACCGTACACGTTGACACCGAGCCCATTGGTCTTGGCCACTTCTTTGAAGGTCCAATCTCCGCGGCCGAGGAACAACTGGTTCCCCATGGAATCGTTGCCTACGAAGATGTCCTGGTGTCCATCGCGATCGAAGTCCAGGATGAGCGTGCCGAGGCCGAAGGCGGGGGGCTGCGCTTCCAGCCCCGTCTCGGGACCACGCTTTCGAAAGCGTCCATGCCCGATGTTTTCGTAGACATCATCCGCCGCCGGAATCAGACCCATGGGACCCGTGAAGACTGGTGCACCCTTGAAGCTCGAGGGGGCCGGCGGATGGGCGATGTCGAAGTCGATGTAGTTCGTGACGAACAGGTCCAAGTCTCCGTCCCCGTCCAGATCCCCAAAGGCGGCGGCGATGCTCCAGGACTGGCCCGCGACGCCCGCTTGTTCGGTGACGTCCTCGAAGCTGCCGTTCCCTAAGTTGCGCAAGAGGGCGTTGCTGCCAAAGCAAGCGACGTAGAGGTCCACGTGCCCATCTCCGTCGTAGTCCGCGGCGGTCACACCGGCGCCCCAGCGGGTGAGTTGAAGCTTCGCTGCTTTCGTCGAGTCGCGAAAGCGCAGGCCGCCCTGGTTCTCGAACAATCGACAACCCGGGCCTTCCTCCGGCTTGGCCATGGTGGCGCCATTCGGCACGAAGATGTCGAGATCTCCGTCGCCGTCGTAGTCCAAGAGGGCCAAGCCGCCGCCCTTGACCTCGAGGATCTGCGTGGCCGGCTCTTGGCCGAATGTGGTGACGAAGTCGATGCCCGTGGACGCGGTGACGTCGGTGAAGTGCAGCCTTGCCGGGGGCAGAGTCGTTCCTTCCGAGGATCCACAGCTCGCAGCGCAGAGGACCACGGGCAGCCATCCCCAAATTCTGCTCCTCGATCCCGCGTAGGGGCTCGATCTGATGCGCTGCCTGAATCCCCTGAATCGCTTCACTTCGGCGTCCCTCCATCGATGCGCTGTTGCCGCTCACTTTCGTAGTGGCGCGCTGCTCCGTCCGCCAACTCATCTTCTCCGAGTCGTCGATACACCTGACTCAAGGTGTAAAACGCGCTGATGTTGCCCGGCCAAATGCCCGTGGCCTGCTCGAGTTCCGTGCGGGCCAGCTCGTACTCGCCTGCGGCAAAGTGCAGTTCACCCATTCGAGCATGGGCGCTCGCAAGTTCTGGCTGTTGGCGCCCGTAGCTGCGCGGGTCGGAGTGTTGCAGCGCGTCAAAAAGCGAGAGCGCTTCGCGAAAGTACGCTGCCGCCAGTTCCGGTCGCGACTGCTCCAACTCGATCACTCCCAAACGCACGTAGGTGCGCGGCTCGCCCGGAACGAAGGAACGAAAACTGTGGTAGTGAGCGCGCGCCGCCTCGAGCTCACCCAACAAAAAGCAGGCCTCGGCCAGGTAGTCGTAAGTGATGTAGTACTCCGGGTCCGCCTCAAGGGCCGCCTCGAAGTACGGCCGCGCCGCGCCGTGGTTGTCCGCCTTGAAGAAGCTCAAGCCAATCATCAAGTTGGCCTGGGCGTCGCCAGGATGAAGCGCGAGGTAAGCCTGGGCAGCGGAGCGTCCGCGCTCGAACTGCCCCGCGGACAGATCCCGATAGGCGGAGCGCAAGGCAGCCGGCAGAGGCGCAGGCGGCGGGGGAGTCGGGCGTGCTGCCAGCGCTGGAATGCTTGAGGCACTCGAGCTGCTTTCGGGTACAGGAACTTCGGCACTTGGATCGCAACCACCGAGCCCCAGGGAAAGCAGCAGGCAGGCGAGGCCCATCGAGAGCAACAAGCAGGCACGTGACGCTATGGGACGGATCGAGGGAGGCGACATGCCGCGCAGTTTACGAACTGATCCGGCCTCCGCCCGCGCAGAATTGAAAGGGAGCCGTTCGAAGCCATGATTCATGGGAGTCCTCGCTTTCCCCTCCGTTTTCGCCCTTCGCATCCCGCGAACTGCCCGTGGTTGTTATGGTCCCCGCAGGCGTCCCAAGGATGCCAACACCCAGGAGACATCAAATTGGCCACCTCAGCGACGATCTATCGATTCCAACTCGAGCTCTCGGACATCGATCGTAGCGTCTACGAAACCCTCGATCTGCGCGTTGCCCGTCACCCCTCCGAAGACGAGGAACGCATGGTCGTGCGGGTTTTGGCACGGGCCATCGCCCACGAGGAAGGCTTGGAGTTTGGCCGCGGGATCTCGAACACCGACGACGCGGGGCTGTGGGCCCACACCCTAACGGGGCAAGTCGGCACCTGGATCGACATCGGCCTGCCCGCTGCCGAACGCCTGCACCGGGCTAGCAAAGCTTCCGAACGCCTGCTCGTCTTCACGCACAAGCCCGAAGCTATCCTGCGCAAGGAGTGGCGCACCCGCAAGATTCATCGCGCCGCCGAAATCCAGGTCTACCGTTTGCCCGAGGATATGGTGCGCCGACTCGCCGATGGCATCGGGCGCAAGGCGAATTGGTTCGTGACGATCCACGACGGTGTGTTGAGCGTGACCAGCGGCGACTTGAACTTGGAAGGCGTCATCGAAGTCATCTCCCTGGCGGACTTGGTGAGCGCCGACGCCAAGCTCTGATCCAGGCTAGCCCGCTCTATTCATGAGTCGATTTGCCAATAGTCCCAACTCGCTCTCTGGCGGTGCTTTGCGAAGCCTGGCCCCACAGGCGACCTTGTTGGTCGTCGAGGACGCCAGGATTTGCAAAGTGCCGTCAGAGAGCGAGAACGAGGCGAAGCCGAGTGGTTTGGGGCTATTGGCGAATGGACTCATGAATAGAGCGGGCTAGCTGGCCCTGGTGAACACGGGGTCGCCGCGGCTCGCCACGGATGCTGAGTCATGCAGCCCGCGAGCTGCCGGGCAAAAATTGAGGTTGGGGCGCGAAGCCTTGCCTCGCGCCCCAACCGAAGGAGTCTTGCTGCTCGAGTTAGCCCTTCCGCCTAAGGCAGGGCCAACTCGCGAAGATCACTACTCGCCCTGAACAACCCCATCGATCACCGCCGGGGGGCCAGTGACCGTTGGCTTGTCGCCGTTGGTCGGCGTGACGTAGAAGCTGCCATCGGGAAGGGTCAGCGACGAGGCGTCGCTCAAGTCCAGGGAGCCTCCGCCGGAGCCAGCCACCTGCAGGCTCTGTTCCATCTCCGAGGCGCGGATGGCGTACTCGACGCCGCCCGGTCCCATGAGGGTGCCGTCCTCCAAGGAGAAGCGCGGGTACCAGCGATCCGGTTGGCCATCGCCATCGATGTCCGAGGGGTCGTGGGGGATACCGTGCAAGTTGCCGGGACCGTTGTATTCCAGGAAGTACAGTTGACCGTCGTAGGTCGAATCTTCGTTGCGATCGTTCTCGGTGGCGTGGGTGTAGGTGAACTGCAAGGGCGCGTCGAAGGACACCGGGTTCAAGTCGGAGTCCTTGATCGCCGTGAGCTTGTTCCAGGTGTTGTGGCCCGTCTCATAGGTGTAGAACACCGAGACACTCCAGATGTCGCCGATCCCAGTCAGACCCGCCGTGTTCTCCACCATCGGTCCGGAGTTCATGCCCCATTCGTTCGGTCCGCTGGTCGGAACTTCGCCGGTGGCGAGTCCTACCTGACGCAGGGTGTCGCCAGGGTTGTCAAAGTACAGGGTCAGGTCCGTTTGATCGAAGACGTATTCGTGGGGAGTGTTCACGTCGGTTTGATCGGCGAGGTACACCGAACCAGTTTCCACATCGGATGCGGATAGTTCCCAACCCAAGCACTGGGTGAAGCCGTACAAGGTAGCCGTCGTGCCTCCTGAGAAGAGGTCGGAGGAAGCCGTCATGATCTCTTGGGCGTAGAACGTGATAAAGCTCTCCCCGTCCACGTAGTTCACGCGGCCGCCTAGGCTATCGGCCCACATGTCGAGCCAACCCCCTGCGTAGGAAGTGACGTCGATGACGACCGGGCCGCCGCCGAGGGCGTCCCATTGATAGGTGCTATCGTTCCAGGTGGCCGTCTTGCGCCAGTCGGAACCGTCGTAGTCCATCAGGAAATTCTCTGCCACATTGAAGTCCCACCAAGTGAAGGTTTGGCCCGACAGATCCACCAAGTCCATGGTGTTGCGAGTGTTCTTGACCAACTTGCCGGGGGCCTGCAGAACCGTGAAGGTCTCGACTTCGTCGGAGCCATACTCGTCCTTGGTGATGGTGTCCCCAGTGGCGATCGTGACACCCTCGGGAGCCCACATGCCGTGGTACCCGATCCAGCCGTACTCATCACCGGCCGTGCGGAAACCGAATCCCGAGTTGAGCTCGACACGCGCGCCGGGGGTGTCGCCGGTGGCGTAGTACAGGTTGTAGCGCCAGGCCATCGTTTCGTAATCCTCACGGCTGAGGATGACCGGAGTTTCCGAATTGAGCTGGCGCTTGATGTGAGTTGCGTCGAAGGCCAAGGTCCATTCCGTGGTCTCGATGCCGGAGTCGCCGCCGCCAAAGTTGTAGCGCTCACGGGTGCGCACATGGGCGATGCCCGCTTCCATGCTGGTGTCCATCTCGACGGCCACTTCTTCGATGCGCGAGAATTCGCCGGTCGTGTGGACCGCATCGATGTCGCCCATGTCATTGAAGAAGGTGAAGCCGAGCATGTCACTGCCAGCGTCCGTGGTTTTCAGGACGCCCTGCATCTGAGGGTCGTTGATGTCTCCGCCGGAGTCGGGCACGTTGGCGAAACTCAAGGAGAAGGTTCCGAATGGATCGCTAGCGCTGGCGCCGCGGGTCAAAGACATGTCCGCGAAGATGGTCTCGGGGGAACCGTCCATGTCGCTGGGAACCCAGAAGTGCACGGTTTGCGCGGCGCCGTTGGAGGCCCGTGCGCAGCGCACCGTGAAGATCTCAAGGTTGCCTGCGCCGCCCGAGGACTGCCCCGAATCGCTGTCACCACTCCCGCCGGTCTCGCAGGAATCCACGTCGATCTGCGCGGTGTACGCGCCTTGATTGACCATCTGCGAGTAGGCCGTGTTGGAGGTTTGGCAGAGGATCGAGTTGACCGTGTCCAGACTTTGCATGGACGGGTCGTAGATGTAGACGCGAGCCGAATCCGTGATGTAGTCCGAGGTGGAGGGGTAACCTCCAGCGCCCGGTGCCACGTGTCCGCCGGCGGTGGCGCCTGAGCCTCCACCCACGGGCGCGTCGGCGCCGACCACCGCGACTTGCGCGGGCCCGGCCAAGGCCGTGACGGACTCAGAGGTTGAAACCGGCGTGTCACTTCCTGAGCAGGAGGCGAGGGCTGCGAGACCAAGGGTGAGTAGAATCGGTGCGTTGTTCGAGCGCGAATGAATCATAGAGCGAGTGCCGGGGGAAAAAGATGACGGCCGCGAGGCGGTCGGAGGATCGATTGCAAACTTGGATTTCCTCTACTTGAGAAGGCCCTTCGGATCCTCCCGGGCGCTGACTCAAGACCGCACCCGCTTTTTGCAACTTTTTAAAATGGCCCGCTGGGGGATGATGCCTTTTTGCCGTGATCTAGGGCTTTTTCCCCATTTGGCGCTGCCCAGGGAGTTGCGTCTTTTGTGGCCAAGGACGCACAACAGCCCGGGCCGCAGGAGAACGGCTCGGGCTGCTGTGGGAGGCCTTTCGGGCACCTCGAAAGGGGGCGCTCCCCCCGAAGCTCCGGGAGGTCGCCGGTGCTAGTTCCCCCAGAGTTCCGCCAGGTCGTAGGGGGAGTTGTCCCCGCAGAAGAACGTGCCATCGATGTAGCGTAGACCCCGTTCCAGGTTGTCGATGGCTTGCATCTCCAGGGCCGCCAGTTCCATTTCCCCGGCGGCGAAGTTCTGGGCGATGCGTTCGGGGTTCGCGGATTTGGGGATCACGATGGTCCCTCGTTGCACGGCCCAAGCGATCAGGATCTGGGCTACGGAACACCCGTGGGTTTCGGCGATGCCCAGCACGACCGGGTCGGCCATGACGCTCGCAATGCCCTTGGCGGCGCGCTTGCCACTGGCGTCCGAGGAGCCCAGGGGGGAGTAAGCGGTCAAGGGGATGTTGTGGCGCGCGCAGGCATCCAACAACGGACGCTGGGAGAAGTACGGATGGCACTCGACCTGGTTGACGGCCGGGGGAACCGTTCCGTTGCCGATGACTTCTTCGATGTGGTGGGCGGCGAAGTTGGAGACGCCGATGGAGCGAACCTTGCCAGCTTGTTGAGCTGCTTCCATCAGTGCCCAGGTGTCGGGCAAGGGACTCTGCTCACGACTCAAGTACTGATCGAACTTCTTGGGCATGGTGACCTTGCCAACGAAGGCCACGGGCCAGTGGATCAGATAGAGGTCGAGCTGCTCAATGCCCAAGCCCTTGAGGGACTCGTCCAAGCTGCGCGTGAATTGTGGCTCGCCGTGGGCGTTGTTCCAAAGCTTGGAAGTGATGAACACTTCGTCTCGACGGCAGACCCCGCGATCGATGGCCTCCTTCAAACCGACGCCGACTTCCTTTTCGTTGCCGTAGATCCAAGCGCAGTCGATGTGCCGGTAGCCGACCTCGAGCGCGTGCGTGACGGCGCGTTCGACTTCGCCGGGTTGAGATTGCCAGGTACCGAGACCGACCTGCGGAATGCAGTGGCCGTCGTTGAGGGTCAGAGTCTTCATTGTTGAGGAGGAGAAGCTGGAGCGGCGTGGATTCCCGAGGGCAGAGCCCCCCGGGGGGCTCAGGTTATTCGGCAGGGGAAGCGGGGAGAAGGGGCGGCCCGGGAAGCTCAGGAATCCAAAAGTTTTTCGGGTGCGTTCGGCTCCGTTTCCCGGAAACCAGGGGGGGGCGAGCCTGGGATGGGGGACGCCATCAGGGCTTGGCAATGGCGCGGAGAAGGTCTGCTGTTGGTGGAGTTCGTGGAGTCTCGGCCTGAGGTTTCCGGGAAACGGAGGGGGCTTGCAGCCTGCCGCCTCCAACCGGCAACCGTCGTTACAGGCGCCCAGTTGAATGCTAGAACGGATTGAAATCTCGACCAAGACGACGGGGATGAGGCAGCTCGCGCTCGCCTCTACCTGCGGCGACTCGGCCTTGTCCACACTCACTCTTAGGGAGAATTACCATGCTTCGAAAACAAACGATGATCGCGCTTGTCTTGCTTGCCATTCCTGGCGTCGGCTTTGCGCAACTCAAGAAACACTCGTATGAGCCCATCACGAGTCAAGTCAAGGACGCCGGCACGTATCACCTGGCGACCGGCACTTGGACGCGGGGCGTCAGTCAAGCGGCACTCGCCGGCCCCTGCGTGATTTACGACAACACCTGCACGGTCGGTTACTACACCGGAATCCAACAGGGAAACGTCCTGTTCACCTCCGGCCGGATTCCGTCGACCAGTTCGCCATCCAATGCAACCTCGCTAACCGGTTGGGCGGACCAGTACACGGTCACTGGCTTTACCTTTGCGTACTGTTCGTTCAGTCCGATCGTCGCGAACTACGACCTGAGCTTCGCGGATTGCTACTCGGCTTGCGACACGGGCGGTGCCCTTCCGGAACCGACGGCGGTGTTTCACATCCTGAATGCGCCCGCTGGCACGCTAAGTGGGGGCCAGGGCTGCTGGATTGTGAATGTGAGCTTGGCGAACACCACCCTTGAGTTCGACTTGGGCGGGGACTGCAACGGCGTCTACAACAACGTCGCGAGCACGGACAGCTTCGGTTGGTCTTGGACTCAGGCGATTCCGACGATCGGGTCCAATGCAGGACCGATTATGGCGGGTGACCCGCTCGGTCTATTCGCGACGAGTGGGCAAGGCTGCGGTGGGCCGGGATCTGGCACTTGCTTCGTTGGCGCGGGGGCGGGACCTGGTTCCGGACTCGACATCGTCGACCGAATGGAGATCGGCAACGGACCTGGGGCTCCCGGTTGCTACTGGTTCGGCGGCTACGGCGGTGCGGGGGGGAACCCGTTCACCGCGTTCTACATGCAGATTCAAGGGGAGCAAAGCACGAACGCTCCCGCGAACATGGGCTCGTCCTATTGCGCAGGCACGACGACCTGTCCCTGCGCGAATGCTGGCTCCGGAGTCGGTGGATGCAAGAACAGCGGTTCCTACGGTGCGCGTTTGATGGCCACTGGAAATGCCTCCATGGTGGTGGGGCAGGACACCTTGGAGCTTCACGTCTACAACGTGAACGGCTCGAAGCCCGGGCTCTTGTTGCGCGGCGACAATCAGTTGAACGGCGGCGCTGGCAATCCGATCGGAGATGGTTTGATCTGCAGTGCGGGGAACAGTCAGCGCTCTCAGGTCGTCATGAGCACAGCTCTCGGAGTTGCGCACTTCGGAAATTGGAACGGTCAGCGCTTCGGCAGTGTGGCGAACGTGGGCGTGCCCACCAACTTCCAGTACTGGTACCGCGATCCCCAGGGCAGCCCCTGCGGCTCGGGCTTCAACTTCTCGAACGCCTGGACAGTGACGTACTAGAGCGCGCCTGGAGCGGCAGCCCCTTCGGCGCTGCCGCTCCGCCTCTGTCGCAGATAAGGACTTGCGCGCCCTTTCGCCTGGTCCCTGAAATGGCATGATGGGGAACTCATTCATAGACCCAGCCGCGAAAGTTCCCATGACTTCTGACGCCTTCGATCCCACTCCCGCCGACCGCTTTTCCTTTGGCCTCTGGACCGTGGGCAATCCCGGGCGGGATCCCTTTGGTGGTCCGGTGCGGGCGACCCAGGATCCTTGTCGGATCGTGAAGAAGCTGGGAGAGATCGGGGCCTGGGGCGTGAACCTGCACGACGAGGATTTGATTCCTTTCGGTTCCAGTGCTGCCGAGCGCGACCGGATCGTGGGGGATTTCAAGAAGGCTCTCGAGGACAACGGCGTGGTGGTGCCCATGGCCACCACGAACCTCTTCAGCCAACCGATCTTCCGCGATGGTGCCTTCACCGCAAACGACCCGAAGGTGCGTGCCTTCGCCTTGCAGAAGACCATGACGGCTATCGAGTTGGGCGTCGAACTCGGTGCGCAGACCTACGTGTTCTGGGGCGGGCGCGAGGGCACGGAAGCCGACGCCTGCCGCGATCCCCAAGAAGCGACCAAGCGCTTTCGGCACGCCATCGACTACTTGACCTGCTTCTGCGAGGACAAGGGGTACGACCTGCGCTTCGCTTTGGAGGCCAAGCCGAACGAGCCGCGCGGGGACATCTACCTGGCGACCACGGGGCACATGCTGGCCTTCATCGCGACCCTCGACAAGCCCGAGCGCGTCGGGGTCAACCCGGAAGTGGCCCACGAATCCATGGCCGGCCTGTCCATGACGCACAACGTCGCCCAAGCCATGGAAGCGGGCAAGTTGTTCCACATCGACTTGAACGGTCAGCGCATCGGTCGTTACGACCAAGACCTACGCTTTGGTTCCGAAGACCTGAAGCAAGCCTTCCTGCTCGTGCGCCTGCTCGAAGGCACCGCCGGCAATGATCCGTACAGCGGGCCCTTGCACTTCGATGCCCACGCCTACCGCACGGAAGACGACGCCGGCGTGTGGGACTTCGCTCGCGGTTGCATGCGTACGTACAAGCTGCTGGTGGCCCGCGCGCAAGCCTTCGACGCAGACAGCGAAGTGCGGGACATCATCGCTGACGTCACGGATCCCGTTCTCGATCCCTTGCTCTCTGCGCCCTACTCCCCCGAAACCGTGGCTGCCCTGCGCGGCGCGGCGATCGACGTGAAGGCCGTGGCCCAAATCGGCCTGCGCTACGAACGCTTGGATCAACTGATGGTCGAGTACTTGATGGGGGCTAGATGAGTCTCGCCCTGGGGTTGGACGTCGGGACCCAATCCACCAAGGGGCTTTTGGTGGACATGGAAAGCGGCGAAGTCATCGCCCGGGCGGACTCGGCGTACGGACTGATCGAGGGGCTCCCCCCCGGCGCCGCGGAGCAGGATCCGGAGACTTGGCGGGAGGCGGTGCGCGACGTCATCGCCCAACTGGCCGCTCATCCGGAGTTGGACTTAGGTGACGTGGTCACGGTCGGCGTCTCCGGACAACAACACGGATGCGTGGTCCTGGATGAGTCGAATCGCCCCATCCGGCCCGCCAAGCTCTGGTGCGACACGGCCACCGCAGCGGAGGCGGCGGAGCTCTCCGCAGCCTTCGGGCGCAGCGTGCCCACGGGCTTCACCGCTTCGAAGCTGTTGTGGCTTGCGCGGCATGAGCCGCAGAACTGGGCGCGCACCAAGCTCGTGATGTTGCCCCATGACTACATCAACTTGCTGCTGACAGGAAAGGCGGCCATGGAAGTGGGGGACGCCTCGGGCACCGGGCTGTTTGATGTTGTGGAGCGCCAATTCGATGCGCAAGCCCTGGATGCGTTTGATGTTCTCAGCGGCGACGCCGCCGGGCAAGGTCTCGCGGCGCGCTTGCCAGCACTGCTCGATCCGTCGACGCCCTCCGCCAAGTTCGGCGTGATCAGTGAAGCGGCAGCGAAGGAATTCGGCCTGCCCGCTGGCGCCCTCGTGGCCCCCGGCGGCGGGGACAACATGATGAGCGCCATCGGAAGCGGTGCCACGCGGCCGGGTGTTGCGACGGTCAGCCTGGGAACCTCGGGCACGGCCTTCGCTTACTCCGATGCTCCTGTCATCGACGACGAGGGTTTGATCGCGCCCTTCTGTGGTTCCGCCGGCGGTTGGATGCCGCTCCTGTGCGTGATGAACCTGACCGGTCTGACGGAGGAAGTGCGCAACGCCTTCGGCCTCGAGCATGGCGCTCTGACCGAGGCGGCGCGCAAGGTCCCCGCCGGTTGCGATGGCTTGCTTTGGTTGCCCTACTTGAATGGCGAGCGCGTGCCCGACCTGCCCAACGCATCCGGCACTTTGCTGGGGATGCGGCCCGGGCACTTGAACGCGGGAACTCTTTACCGGGCGGCTCTTGAGGGCACGAGTTTGAACTTGGCTTGGGGCGTGGAACGACTCAAGCGCTTGGGGGTGAGCACCACGGAACTGCGCTTGGTGGGCGGGGCTGCTCGCAATCCGCTGTGGCGGGAAATCCTGGCGAGCTGCTTGGATGCCACGGTGATCACCTTGGCGGAACACGACTCGGCGGCTCTGGGCGCAGCGATTCAGGCTCAATGGATCCACGGGGCCGAGACGGGCCGCGCCACTTCCTTGGAAGAACTATCCAAGCGATGCGTTCGCCCAATCGGCGAACCGCAATTGCCTGTGCCTCGGTTGCGCGAAACGTACACTGCCCTTTCCATGCAGTTCCGTTCCGAAGTGGAACGCCTGTACGGGAGCTAGACCCCGTCCGTCAGCCAGATAAACCCCGCACGGCAACGAGCCGTTTCAACGATTGAGGAGCTTGGAGGAGAGATGACTTCTGCGAACAAAGTACGAGTGGCCATTGTGGGTCTTGGTTTCGGTTCGGAATTCCTGCCGATCTACAAGAACCATCCGGACGCGGAGATGGTTGCGATCTGCCAACGCTCCCAAGAGAAGCTGGATCAAGTGGGGGAGGCATTCGGCATCACGAAACGCTTCACGGACTACCGCGAGTTGCTCGAGGATCCCGACATCGACGCGGTTCACATCAACACGCCGATTCCGGATCACGGTCCCATGACGATTGCGGCCCTCGAGGCCGGCAAGCACGTGGCCTGCACGGTTCCCATGGCGACCAGCGTGGAGGATTGCGCACGCATCGTGGAGGCGCAGCGCATCACGAAGAAGAAGTACATGATGATGGAAACCGTGGTCTACAGCCGGGAGTTCCTCTACGTCAAAGACCTCTACGACTCCGGCGAGCTGGGCCGCTTGCAGTTCTTGCGCGGCAGTCATCAACAAGAAATGGGCGGCTGGCCCGGTTACTGGGAAGGGCTTCCGCCCATGTGGTATGCGACCCACTGCGTCAGCCCCTGTTTGTGCCTGCCCGACAAGTTGGCGGAGTCCGTGGTTTGCCATGGTTCCGGTCGCATCGGGGAGGACTTGATCGGCAAGTACGGCTCGCCCTTCGCGATCGAAACCGCCACCATCCAGTTGGCGGATTCGGACCTCTGCGCGGAAGTGACGCGCAGCCTGTTCGACACGGCGCGCCAGTACAGGGAGAGTTTCGACGTGCACGCTTCCAAGGTCAGTTTCGAATGGCCTCAAGTGGAAGGTGAGTCCTTGATCCTGCACTACGGGGAAGAGCCGCGGCGAGTGGAGTCCCCGGACTTCGCCAGCCGCTTGCCCGAAGCCATCCAGCGCTACACCACCAAGGGCGTGTTCGACGACGAAGGCAACCAGCACCTGTCCTTCACCCAAGGCAGCGGTCATGGGGGATCCCATCCGCACATGGCCCACGAGTTCCTGCGTTCGATCGTTGAGGATCGCGAGCCCATGCCCAACGCGGAGACCAGTGCCAACTGGACGATGACCGGGATCTGCGCCCACGAATCCGCCATGCGCGGCGGCGTTCGGGTGGAGATTCCCATCTTCTAATGCACGCCATGTTCTACCGATCAACTCGTGCCCCGCGCTTGTTGAAAGGCGAGCGAGGTTTCTCGGACGCAATCCATTCCTTGAGCCTCCTTCACAGCTGATGCCTACACCCTCAACGCTCCCCTTGACGCTTGGACTCCTACTCGCCATCGCTTCCTGCTCTTCAACGCCAAAGCCGATTGCGGACGCCCGTCTGCGCTCTTGGGGCGAGGTGCGCGACGTGCTGCGCGACGGCAAGACCCAGGCGCGCGTCAACCTCTCCAAGGTAGTGCGCAAGGGGATCTGGGGAGTCGGTGCCCTGGCGGACTTGGAGGGGGAGATCACCGTACTCGATGGCAAGGCTTCTCTAGCGATCGTGAAAGATGGAGAGCTCACGCACCGCACCCTTTCCAATCGAGACGCGGCCACTCTGTTGGTGCTGGCCGAGGTGAGAGCTTGGGACGAACAGCCCATGATTGAGGCGCGCACTCTAGAGGACCTAGAGCGCGTGATCGCGTCCGCCGTCGAGCGCAGCGTCTTCCGCGGAGTGAACTCGCCCGTGCCTGTTCGGATTGAGGGCGCCTTGGATGAGCTTGCCATTCACGTGATCAACCACTCCTGCCCGAAAGCCAATCCGCAGGGCCCCAAGCCCTGGCGTTGGAAAGGCCCGGTGGAGCAAGCCACCCTGGTCGGGATCTTCGGGGAGGGTTTGGGAGGGAAACTCACGCACCACGGCCAGCGGGTTCACTTGCACGCCGTCTTCGAGTCCGAGGACGGTCAACGCTTGTCGGGACACGTGGACGCCGTGAGCTTGGGGGAGGGCGTACGCCTCTACCTGCCGGCCATGGAACGCTAGCCTGAGTGCCCGAAGAGGCGGCGCACTCTTCGAACTCGAACAGCGCGCAGTCGAGCAAGCACCGGAGCTCCAAAGGGACTACACTCTGCCGATGATGAGAACGATCTGTTGCCTCGTGACGCTTGCCTTCGCGTCCTGTTCCAGCACGGCCATGCGGCCTGTCCCCGCCAGCTCGCCGATCGTGATCGCGCACCGGGGCGCGTCCGCCGTTGCGCCGGAGAACACGCTGGTCGCCTATGAGCGCGCCATTGAGCAGGGAGCTCGACTCGCAGAGTGTGACGTGTACCTATCAAGCGACGGCGTCCCCTTTCTTTTCCACGACTCCGAACTCGAGCGCACCACAAACGCTAGCGGCCCCGTGACGGAACGCAGCTTGGTGGACTTGAAGCAACTCGACGCGGGCTCTTGGAAGGGCCCAGAGTTCGCGGGGGAACGCATCCCGACCCTCGTCGAGTTTCTGGAAGCCGTGAAGGGCAAGCTGCGCCCCGTGATCGAGATCAAGGGCAAGGACCGAGAGATCGAACAGGCCGTCATCAACGCCCTGCACGAAGCGCGCTTCCCCTCCGAAGACGCGATGATCTTCTCCTTTCACTACAAGGTGGTCGCCGAGATCGCGCGCCTCGACCCCAGCTTGCCGACCACTTGGCTCGTGACGCCCCCGGAACCCGGCGAGGACTTGGGACCCTTCTTTCGCGCTGCCCTCAAGGCCCGCGTCAGCGCCCTCGGCGTGTCCCACGACGAGGTGACCTTGCCCTTTTTGCAACGGGCCCACGAGACTGGCTTCCCAGTTTTCGTTTGGACCGTGAACGATGCCGCGCGCATTCGTGAACTCACGGCGATGGGAGTGGATGGGATCATCAGCGATCGGCCGGCCATGGCCCTCGGCGTGCTAGGGCGCAACACCGGAAACTAGCGCGAGCGAGTTGGGTCACCGGTGGGGCACTCCATTGCAACAAGATACACAACGCTTGCCGAGCCGGATTCCAGGATCCGGCGCAATGGGCTAGGCTCTGGCCCCATGGAGATCCGCCCGTTCGAAGAGTCTGATCTGGAAGCTGTGTGTTCCATCTTTGGAGAGGTGGTGCGGGGTGGGGACGTGTTTCCCTTCTCCCCTGATTCTACCGACGCCGAAGCTCGTATGCATTGGGTGGACAGGGTGCGCTCCACGCACGTGGCGCTTGTGGATGGGGAAGTGCTCGGCTCCTACTACCTGAAGGACAATCAACCTGGACTGGCCGACCACATCTGCAATGCCGGATACATGGTCTCCGGCCGCGCCCGAGGCATGGGAATCGGGAAGGCCATGTGTGCGCACTCTCTTCGGGAAGCGCGCTCCCTGGGTTACTCGGGAATGCAGTTCAACTTCGTGGTGTCGACCAACGACTCCGGCCTGCGACTTTGGCAACGCATGGGGTTCGAAATCATCGGTCGCGTGCCCAAGGCCTTCCGTCACGCTCGGCTCGGCAAGGTGGATGCCCTCGTCATGTTCCGCGAGCTATAAACCGAACGACCCGCCCCAAGGCTCCCCTCCATGATCACCACGGAAACCCACGGAACGACCAGCGTCCTCAAGTTGGAGCACGGCAAGGCCAACGCCCTGGACCTGGAACTGCTGATCGAGTTGGAGCGCCAGCTGATCGCCTTCGAAGAGTCCCCCCAGCGTTCGATGGTGCTGACTGGACGAGATCGGATCTTCGGAGCCGGTGTCGACTTGTACCGTTTGGTGGATGGGGGGGACGCGTACCTGGTGCAATTCCTGGACGCCTTGGACCGCGCGTTTCGCAAGCTCTACTCCCTGGAGAAACCCGTCGTGGCGGCGGTCAACGGCCACGCTATCGCAGGGGGCTGCATCTTGGCCTTGGCCTGCGAACGACGCTTGATGTCCGCGGGCCAGGGCTCCATGGGGATCACGGAGTTGCTCGTCGGAGTGCCCTTTCCCTCCATGGCCCTCGAAATCGTGCGTTCCGGTTTGGCGCCCCATGTGGTTGAGGACTTGCTGTTCAGTGGCCGGCTGTGTGCCCCGGAGGAGTGCCTGCGTTTGGGGTTGGTGCACGCCGTGGTTGAGGGCCAGGCCCTACTCACCGAAGCACTCAAAGCCGCCGCACACTTGGGCGCGATCTCAAGCGAAACCTACCGCATGACCAAACGCGAATTCCGCGCCGCTGCCCTGCGGCGCGTGGACGGCGAAGGCGCCCAGTACGACGTGCAAGTGCGCAAGCGCTGGCACTCCAAAGACGTTCACGAACGCATTCGCCAGTTCATGAAGTCCACGATGGGCTAGGCTTGGATGTCTGTTCGGCGGGCGATCAGGAGCAGCTCGCTTCGCTGAGTCCGGCCCATCTGCCACTTCCGATGATCGCCGTACACACCGGCCAGGTGGATCGCTAAGTAGATCAGCACGAAGAGCGAAGTGCCGGAGAACGGGCCGCCCTCGGAAAAGTCAAGGAAGGCAGCCCCGAAGACAAGGGACAGCGCGATTCGAAACCAGATGCTGCGCCGTTGAACTCGATCCGCACGGGCAAATTTGTTCTCGACCAGGCCGAACTCTCCGGCCTTCAGCTGCTGGATCCCTTCGTAGTCCGTGAAACGGAACAGCAGCTCCTTGGCGGTCTGGGGGGTGGTGTTCGGTGGGATTGAATCAGTCATTGATTGGAGCGGGCACGAGGCGTGATCACGGATTCTAGCAGGTGAGCCGTGCCTGTGCAGACAGCCAGGGGATTGTCCCTACAACCACCAGCTCCAGGATCCCTCGCGCATGCACCCCTCTCCGCCCGAGAGTAGGCACGCAAGCTTCGGCAACCGAGCGCTAATCGGAGTCGCTCGCCCAGGCTTGACACGCAATGCCTCGCCGAAGGACCCTAGGGCACTCGCCGGTTAGCGATTGCCGACCAACTGGGCACTTTCCCCGGTTCGAGGCGGGGAGCAGAAAGCCTATGTTCATGCGAAGCATTCGCCGCCCTGGACTTCCATGCTCTCGAAGGAAACTATGAACGACAACATTCTTGGTTCGCTGATCGCACGGCGCGGCACTCTCGTACTGGACGGCGCTTTGGCCACCGAGCTCGAACGGGCTGGTTGCGACTTGGACCACTCGCTTTGGTCGGCGCGCGTCATGATCGATCATCCCGAACGGGTCGCTGCGGTGCACCGCTCTTACTTAGAGGCCGGTTGCGACATCATCGCGAGCGCTACCTACCAAGCGTCCATTCCTGGCTTCATCGCTGAAGGACTCAGTGTGGCAGACGCTGAGGAGCTCTTCGTGGAGACGATCCGCACCGCAAGCGCGGAGCGCGACCGCTTTGCGCACGAAAGGGGACTTTCCAAAGAGGACCAGCCCCTGGTGGCCGTATCCCTGGGACCCTTCGGCGCCTACCTCGCGAATGGTTCGGAGTACCGTGGCAACTACTCGTCGACCACGTCCGAGATCGAACACTTTCATGTGGAACGACTGGCCTTGGTCGCTGAAGAAATTCGCGCAGGGCACGCGGATTTGGTCGCCCTGGAAACGGTGCCTTCCTTGAAGGAGGCCCGACTCTGCGCTCGCTTGTTTGACGCCTTGATGATTCCAGGCTGGATCTCGTTTGTTTGCAAGGACGGCCAGAGCACGTGCGAAGGTCAAGCGATCGACGAGTGCGCACGGGTCTTGCAAGCTGCCAAGTGGGTGGTGGGGATCGGCGTGAACTGCACCGCGCCCCAATACATCCCCGAATTGCTCGCGGGACTGCGCGCGGGAACCGACAAGCCGCTTTTGGCCTACCCGAACTCCGGCGAGGTCTACGAAGCGGCGAGTCATAGCTGGTCGGGGAAGAGCGTGTTGTCGGAGGTGGAATCCGGCGCCGCACGTTGGATCGCGGCGGGCGCATCGGTCGTCGGCGGTTGCTGTCGCACCACGCCGAGCGATATGGCGGCCTTGGTCGCTTGGCGCAACAAGACGGCTGGCTGACGGACGGGCGCCTGCGGGGGCTTTCCCTGGGGCTGATGGCTCCGGAAGGAAAAGAGGAAGTTTCTCCGTGGGTTTGTCGTCGGGTTCGACTTGAAGGGGCCAAACGCCTAGCCTTCTTGATTCATCAGGAGGCTCGTTCTGCTTTGCGCCCACGGCACAAGCTTTGTGCGCACCAGAACTCGAGGCCTTCTCGCCCGCTTGGCTCCCGGCCCGGGTCCCTTTCTCTTCAAGAACTTCCCCGGTCAAAGCCGGGACCCCTCCCATGAAAAAGTACGCCTACTGCGCCCTCGCTCTTCTGCCCCTGACCGCCAGCTGCGCTGGAGCTCGCCACAACGGCACCCAACACACCGTTCACGCGGAGGCCTTCCACTTCCTCGGCATCACGATTCCTTCGGATGAGAACCCGCGGGCCTGGGAGATGGTTCCGGAGGGTGCTGAGGTCACCACGGTGCGTTCCTCACCTTCGGACTGGACCTCCGTGCTCGGCGTCATCAGCAACCTGTTTGGGATCAGCTACACGGAGATCAGCTACGAGGCACCGGAAGTTCCGGCGGCCAAGTAGGCCCGGGTCAGTTTTGGGGGACGGGGGCAGTCATGCACTCCAGGGCCTCCTTTTGAAAGCGGGGGTGTGGGGCTCAAATAGGGCTCCACAGCCTCGTTTTCGCGTCTCGAAGTAGGAAATTGGATTTCCGCTGCAGGGAGGCTTTAGCCCTGACCGGAGCGGCCGACAACGGGGGCACCTCAGCACGCAAGACCCAACCAAGACCAGCACATCATGAACGCTCTCCTCAACGCACCGAACGCCGCCCAAGCCAGCCCAGCACTCCAATCGAACCCCTTCTTGGGGAGCGCCGCCATCCGCCTCGACAAGCAAGGCCGGATCCAGCGTTCAGTGATCAACCAGGAGAGTCACTTCGCCAGGGCCGACTGCAACCGCCTGAGCTTCACCCGCTTCAGCGAGTACCTCGACCCCAGCCAAAGCCAGCGCATTGAAGAGCTCTACCTCGACGGGGTGCGCGCAGGCCAGCTCTACCAATTCGTCGACACCACCGTCGAAACCTGCCAGGGCCCCCAGTCCCTGACATTGCTGCTCTACTTCCACGCGGCCACCCAGCAGGGATGGATCTTCGTCGAATCCAAAAACATGCTGGCCGAGGGCCGTGAACTCGCCATGGCGGCGTGACCCGAACGGAGGCTCTGGGAAGAACCTCGAACTGTTGAAGACCTCGACGACGGCTTGGCGGCCAGGGTCAAGGTCTTCGACAGTTCGAGGTTGCGCGCTTCAAGGTGTAAGCTGGGCCCATGATCCCCACGCACTTTGCCCTCACCGTGGCCCTTGGCCTGTCCCTTTCGTTCCCTTGCCAAGCCTCCGAAGCTGGCACGACCGTGGGGGCGGATGATCTCGGGCGCTTCGAAGCGGACGCCGGTTGGGTTTCGCTCTTCGACGGAGAGTCCCTCGCGGGCTGGCGAACGATCGGGACCCAGGAGACTCCAACAAAAGGTTGGGACGTGCAGGAGGGTTGCCTGCATCAAGCGGCGGGCGCTGGCGGCCGCGACCTGGCGACCCGTGCGCGCTTCGGGGACTTCGAGCTGGAGTTCGAATGGAAGGTCGCCCCTGGCGGCAACAGCGGCGTGAAGTATCGAGTGCGGGACAAGGCTGGCGAGACCTCTGCCTTTGGTCCGGAGTACCAGGTGCTCGACGACGGCGGACACGACAACGGCAAGCGAGCGGACACCTCTGCCGGTGCGCTCTACGACGTGATGGATGTGCACAAGGAGCAAGCGCCCGCAGCTGGGGAGTTCCACCAAGCACGCATCGTGGCCCGCGGAACGCGCATCGAGCATTGGTTGGACGGCGTGCAGCTCTTCGTTGTGAACACGGACAGCGACGTCTGGGGAAAAGCGTTGGCTTCCAGCAAGTTCAACGGCAACCAGAGCTTTGCCGCCGCCGGTCCCGGCAGCATCGCTCTGCAAGATCACGGGAACGAGGTCTGGTACCGGAACCTTCGAATCCGCAGCTTGGGGGAGAAGAACAGTCGCGAGGTCAACCTGTTCGACGGCACGAATCTGGACGCTTGGTACGAGTACGGGGACGCGAACTACGACATCGACGGGGACAGCATCCTGGGAACCATTGGCGGGGGAGGTCAGTCTTTTCTGATCACCAAGGAGCACTTCGGGGACTTTCGCTTCGAGGTGGACGTGAAGACCGAGCTGCCTGGCAACTCGGGCATTCAGATACGCTCCCACGAGAAAGAGAACAAGCGCCCCTTCGGCTACCAGATCGAAATCGACAGCTTGGAGCGGGCCTGGTCCGGCGGGCTCTTCGACGAGGCGCGCCGCGGCTGGCTGCAAAACCTAGAGGACAATCCCGCCGGCCGAGCCGCCTTCCACTACCAGGAGTGGAACCACTACGAGATTGAAGCGATCGGCCCTTGGATTCGTGTGCGCATCAACGGCGTGCCCACGGCGGACACCTTCGACAGCATGGACCTCTCCGGGTTTTTTGGTTTGCAAGTGCACTCCGGCAACAACACACGGGTGCGCTGGCGCACTCCGCGGCTTTGGGACCATGGGGTTCGTCAGTGGATCTCCGTGGCCGGGTCGGTGAATGGTGCCCTGAGCCCGATCGCGTACACGCTGGAAAGCGCGACCCACTTTGAGCTCCCCAGCATGGAAGCCAGCCCGGCCGCGTCCCGCTATCCCGTGTTGCGCTTTGAGATGCAGGTGCTGGCAGGGGACTTGGGCCTGGTGCTTGGGAATGGCGAACCGCAGGGCGCTGTCGGGGCCGGGCTGGCTGCGTTCAACGGCAAGGCCTGGCACGTCTCGCCTCAAGCATCCGCGACCTACAAGGCCGGCGAGTGGAACGAAGTCAGCGTGGGTTTCGATCGGGAGACTTGTGCTGTGCAGGTCAATGGCCGCACCCAACGTGTCCCGCGCAGCGTCGCCGGCAGCAACGGCTCGCGGCTCTACTTCATCGCCAGCGGTGACGCCCCCCAGGCCAAGATCCGCAACATCTACCGCCTAAGCGACCCCCGCCCCCGCAAGTAGCCCACTTCTATACGGTATCGCACACCACGCAGAAGAACGCTTCTTTACGGTATCGCACACCACGCAGAAGAACGCTTCGCAAGAGTGCCGCA
>CALCXM010000022.1 GCA_937905825.1 uncultured bacterium | reverse complement strand
CTTCGTCGCCCATGCTGATCACGTCCTCGACCTTTTCAACGAAGCCGTCAGCCAGTGGCCGCCAACGAGCCACTCACGGCCTTCCATGTGAAGGACGATGTGCTCAACAGCGGCATGGAACTCGTCTTGGCAACGACTCTTCAGCTCATCGCTGACCACGCCTCCGGAGATCTTGGTGTGCACCACCGCCATCATCGGATCCGCCAAAACCTTACGCCCGAAGAGCTCCCAGTCCTCGATCGCCCATTGCTCCTGGACACTACCCCCGTAAAGTTTCGGCGTCGACTCGAAGTGAACATCCAGGTAGCGCAGGATCGCCGAGGAGTCGAAGGTCACGTTCTCCCCGTGGACCAATACGGGCGTCAGGTACTGCCCCGAAAGGCGCAGGATCTCTGCCCGGTCTCCCGGATTAATTGTCTGAAAGGAGTAGGAGAGTCCCTTGTAACCAAGGGCAACACGCACCTTCATGTTGTTCGATGTCTCGAACCCATAGACGACAATTGGCTCACTCATGTGCGCCAGCTTAGCGTTCCGAAGGGGCTCCGATGAAGGGGAACTACGAAATGCACATCGTCCCCGGCCCCCCGTCCTCGATCATAACCCTGCGGTCTCGGCACCGCCGGGTTGCGCTAGCCCGTGCAAGAGGTTGAACTGCTCGCTTTGGTCGGACGACCACATGACTTCATGAACGATCAACAACCCAACGACCCTCTCCATGGGGTCACCCTAAAAGCCCTCTTGGAAGATCTTCTGGTGCGCCACGGATGGCAGGGCTTGGCCAGTAGAATCAACATTCGCTGCTTCAGCCAGAACCCGACGATCAACTCCAGCCTCAAGTTCCTGCGCAAAACGGAGTGGGCCAGGGACAAGGTCGAGGCGCTCTACGTCGAGGACCTGCGTCAAATCGAACGCAATCGAAAGCGCAACAAACGCCGCGCAGACATGCGCGAGGCGCGGACGGATGAGGGTGCCGCAGACCCCGGTGGCGAGCCGTCGGGAGAGGGTGCGAGCCGCGAGTGATACGGAGCCGCTTGCGCGCAGGTAGCGACGCGAGCACCAAGCATTTCCAGCGGCTTGATTGGTGGACGCGATCATTGAGGGACTACCTTTCGAGCACGACTTCGGACCCAGCGAACGGACCCTCGTATACGCGCGCGGTCTTTTCGGTTGGCCAATGAACCTCAAAGCGCTCCACTTCCACTCCCTTCGCGAGGCCAAAGTGCAAGGGCAGCAGAGACTGTGAGAAGGTGGTCTTATCCGCGGATCCATAGCGGATGCTGTGACGTCCTCCGCGACTGACCACGGCGGTGACGAGCGCACCGATCGGTTCAGCGCCCGCGCTACTCAAGCGGACGCGAACGAAACGGTTGTCGTTCAATGAGACGTTGCGCATCAAGTGCAGCTTCGTCCCAGCGAGCACGAGGTCCTGCCTACCGTCCCCGTCGGAGTCGCAGCGTGTGGCGGCCTCCACGCTGTCGTCCAGCCAATCCCGCGGGAGCAGTTGCACGTCGAACCTATGACCGCCGCGATTGATCCACAACTTGCATTTGCGGCCAAGTGAGATCGCGTCCAGCCAACCATCATTGTCGATGTCCAGCTGGACGAGGGCGTCGTAGTTGAGTTCATTGAGCAGGCCCAAGGCGTCGGTCACGTCCTCAAACACCTCCTGCCCCCGCTCAAAAACTCGGGTCCTATGCATCTTGCCGTAGCCTATCACCCAGAGATCCAGGTCCCCATCGTTGTCGTGGTCGCAGAGCACGATGGAAGACGAGTTGATCACGTCTGTCGAAATTCCTGGTTTCGGCAGACTCAGGCCTAGCGTCTCGCCAGCGATGAACTCGAAGCTCTTGCCGTCGATGTTGCGAGCGAGATGCACCTGGCGGTCCTGGACGTAGTACAGGTCTTGACGGCCATCGCCATCGTGATCGGCCCAGGCTTGAACATCGGACTCGAGGAAATCGAGTCCAAGCTCCTGCGCTCGATCCACAAAATGCTCGCCACTCCGAACGAGCAAACGGTTGGCAGCCTCCTTAGCAGCAATGGAGAGCTCCAGCTTCCCGTCGCCATCGATGTCGACCCACTCCACACTGCGGCCGCGCGCGTAGTCAGGCGGAACCACTCCGTCGTCAACGATGCCGTAGAGCGGCGCCAGCCCGCCGGCTGTTTTGGTTGTGGCGGGCTCCAGGCCCTCGAAAAAACGGTCTGTCTTCGGGTCGAGTGGCGGTTGCAATTCGCCCCTGAGTCCCCCGCGAGTGATGTACAGATCCGGTCGCGGGGATCCCTGCACATTCACCCATGCCATCCCGTGGGGGTCGGGTTTCCAAACGCAAAAGCGTCCGTCGGCAACAGGCTTTGCCTGTGGGCCGACGAGCAGCCTCCCCTGGCCCGCGAAGTCCACCTCAACCTCCAGCCGAGTTGCCGCTTGCAGCACCTGGACGGAGAAGTGGCGCTCCGAATCGGAGTTCAACTTCAAGCGGAGTTCCATGCCGGAGCGCTCGAGGATCTCCTCCGGCTGCAGCCCGTCGAACTCCAGGATGTCGCGGTTGAGGGCGATTCGTACGGAGGGGGATTCCGCAACGCCGGAGGGTGGTTTGTAGTGAAACACCCAATGTGTAGGAGCGCGACGCATGTCGTGCCACAGGAACAATGCACCAGAATCGTCCTGCTCGATCTTCTCCGCCATCTCTTCCTCCGTGGCGAAGAGCAGCGGGACCAAGCGATTCTCGTCGAGCCCGGTGGAGTCCGCCCCTGGCACGTTCACGCAGTGATACTGACCGTCGCGGTTCTCGTAGAGTTCTAGGGGGTGCAGATGGTGCCAATTCGCGAGCACATCCAGGTCACCATCCAGATCCATGTCGCCCGTGATGACTTCGAAGGGCCGATCGAGATGCAGTGCTTTCCCGCCAACGAAAGCGTCCGGCTGCTCTACAAATGGGCACGACGATTCGCCCCCCTGCGTCCACCCGATCCAACCGGCGGCAATCAGGACCAGGACGCTCCAAGGCTGACGAACAGTGAGTTGCATTTCCGACTTTCCTCTCGCGGGATGCGCGAGTTCTTGCGCTCCGCTGGGAGGACATGTGTTCGTGCGGCGGTTCCGGTGGGAGTGGGCCAAGGCCGCCTCCAAGGTACGCAGTGACGCTGGTCCTTGCCATCGCGGCGCACACCTTGCGCGTCACCTGCATCCTATCCGCCCGCCAAGCATGGGAAAGGCTCCGAGTGCGGAGATTTCGTTGGCAGTGTTGCCTGGGCGGGACACGTGACTAGTGAGCCGAGATCCAGCGCGAACCCCAGAGTCCCCAGACCGACGCCTGCGTGCATCAGCCGGAGGACACCCATTGCCGCTTTCTATCTCCAAGTCCAATTCCCACGACCACCGACTCCAAAGCGCTCTCGACCGGGCCCACTCCGAGCTCTACAGCCTTGGGACGGGTCAACCGCGAGGGCGCCGGAATCACGGCTTCGGAACGCACCAACCCCGCTTTCGGCTCCCCCCCGGAAACCGTGCCGGTTTTCGCTGGACCGCTGCAGGACAAGATCAAGAAATAGGTAGAGGCTCGATTCATCCCAATCTTGCCACGGCCATGGGGACCCTCGATTTCCATCTACAGACTTGGCTAGGGAGTCAAGCAGAGGCCTTTTAGGAATACAGGATTGTCGAGAAAAAGCCCTCCAAGGGCCTACATGAACCTCCATCCCGATCCGCTGAACCAGCTAACCCGGTCTATTCATGAGTCGATTCAACAGTAGTCCCAACTCGTCCTCTGACGGTGCTTTGTGAATGCTGGCCCCGCAGGCGACCTGCATGGTCGCCCTGGACGCCAGGATTCGCAAAGTGCCGTCAGAGGACGAGAACGAGGCGAAGCCGAGTGGTTTGGGGCTGCTGCTGGATCGACTCATGAATAGATCGGGCTAGC
>CALCXM010000021.1 GCA_937905825.1 uncultured bacterium | reverse complement strand
GGTGCCGCACATCTGATGTGCGGCACCCGCTTGTTCAAGAGCAACAACAAGGTGTGCGACACCGTATGGCAAGAGCTGGGAAGGGGTGCTTTTGGAGGGGAACGATTCCTTGAGAATAGGGAAATCCGCTCATCGGTTTGTTGATGATGGGAGTCGGTTCAGCGTCTTCGTTGCTGAAAGCTTGAAGGTCGTCACCTTCGAGGTGTAGGCGCCGTGATGCTCCTCACGCCTTCGACCGCAGTACCTACCGGAGACGGTGGCTACTTGGCGACGGCACCACACTTGCGTGGAGAACATCCGGCCGTTGTGCACTACGGTATCTAGATGGGCAACCGAATCAGACGACGCAAAAAGAACCAAAGGGTGAGGCGCCCTTGGGAATACGGTGTCGCACACCTTGTTGTTGCTCTTCAACAAGGTGTGCGACACCGTATTCCGGTTCGGGCTCAATGAGAGATTGCGTTGCAACGCATCTCCAAGCCCGAACCGCAGACTCTAGCAGTGGTGGTTCATGCTCTCTTCCAAGTGCGGGTCGCCGATGGGGACGAGGGCCGCGTCGCCGAGGGCGCGGAGGGTGAGCCAGAGGAAGAAGCAGAGGGATCCAATCAGCGGTCCGATCTCCCACAAGCCGAGTTGCGGGCCGCCTTCCATGAGCGCGGGCTCGATCAACATGCGATACCGTATGCGAAGGTAAGGGCCAGCAACGTGCGTTGTCGACGCCACTCTGAAAGAGGAACTTGCTGTGTCGGACAGGACGGGTTTATGGCGATCCGCCCGGTGTGCTGCTCGAGGTATTTTCCTTTCCCAACGGATACCCACACCTCTTGCAGGTCTCCCTGTAGTCGGGGACGGGCTGCCCGCACTCAGGGCAACCCCTGCTCGAATGAGGACGATCTATCGCTGCTTCTTGGACGAAGTCGATGTTTTCCCTTGCCCGACGCGGTGCCGTCTCAGCTCCCCTGTCCTTGCGGGCGTGCCAGAGTTCCAGGTTGGTTTTTGGACCCAGGAATTGACACTCGTTGGCTGCTACAAAGGAGTCCAAAAGAACGCTCAGATCCTCCGGGTAATCGGTGAACTGATTCGAGAGCTCGTCGATTCGAGATTCATTCGCTGAGGAACCATTGCACAGCCTGGATGCCTCTAAAAGCAGTCCAGCCATGCCTGGTGCCCCTACGTCTAGCAATGCCTGAACTGCCGTGTCCACCATGTCCCTGCAGTTGTAGATGAACCCTTCGAGTCCGTTGTTGTTTGCCTGTCCTTCAAGGTTCCAAATCAGCCAGTACGTACGCTCAGCCTTGGTGAGTCCACTCTCCCCAACGACAGCCAGACGTTCAAGTACTCTGTCCTCGATGGATAGTTGTTTCATTACCTTGGGGAATGCTCAGGTGACGTCTCGCAATCGAGTGCAAGCCTTGGATGAGCCATGGCTTGTTCCTACTTTAGACTCTGCGGCTAACAAGCGGGGTCGAATGGGACAAAAAGTGAACGCCGGAATGTCTTGCCTCGCGAGGGCAAACGAATTCTGACCCACTCGGCATTCTTGCGTGGAAGACTGCGCAGCAAGCGGACCATTTGAACCCACGCTGGAGCCAGTTGGCGAGCCGCAAGAACGTCTACAAAAGAGCAGTTTGGGCTCTTCGGGAAGCCGTGGTCAACTGCGAGAACAACTGTGCTCGACACCGCGCTGCTCGCGAAGCGATCCACGGTACTCGCGAGCACTTCAACCTACTCCAAAGGGAATACGGTGTCGCAGGCGGTTCGGGCTCAATGAGAGATTGCGCTGCAACGCATCTCCAAGCCCGAACCGCAGACTCTAGCAGTGGTGGTTCATGCTCTCTTCCAAGTGCGGGTCGCCGATGGGGACGAGGGCCGCGTCGCCGAGGGCGCGGAGAGTGAGCCAGAGGAAGAAGCAAAGGGATCCAACAAGAGGTCCAATCTCCCACAAGCCGAGTTGCGGGCCGCCTTCCATGAGGGCGGGCTCGATCAACATGTAGAGGTTGACCGCTTGCCCCGCCAAGAAGACCCAAGCGACGCGCTTCAAGGCGGTTTCGCTGCGGCGCATGGCCTTGGGCATCAAGACGAAGAAAGGGATGGCCCAGTTGAGCGCCAGGTTGAGGGAGCTGAGGTGCGCCCAAGCCCCTTGGCTACGAATGACGTAGTAAGGCGTTTCCTCGGGCATGTCGGTGTACCAGATCAGCATGTACTGGCAGTACCAGATGTAGCCCCAGAACAGGGCGAAGGCCATGGCGATCTTGCCGAGGTCGTCCAGATGCTCCATCGTGATGAAGTGCCGCAGGGGGCCACGCTTCAAGTAGATCGCAAGCAGGATGCAAACAGCCAGACCTGAGGTCGCCAGACCCGACAAGGTGATCAAGCCGAAGATCGTGCTGAACCAGGCGGGCTCGATGGACTTGATCCAGTCGATGCTTGCCAAGGAAAAGGTGACCGCAAAGATCGGAAGGAAGTAGATCGCGCGCAAGAGGATCTGACGCTTGCTGACGATGGAGTCCTTCTCGTCGAGCTTGCGCGAGAGTCGGACCATTCCGCGAGTTGCCCAAATCCAAAGGGCGAAGTACACCACCAAGCGCAGGGACCAGAAGCCCCAGTTGAGGTAGCCGGCCTTGTGCTGTAGCAAGTGGTTGTCCGCAACGGCGGCTTCATTGGCCCACTCGTAAAGAGCGTGCACGCCAGGAACCAAGACGATGCCCATCAACGCGGCCGCTGGCAGGGTCGTGGTCATTGCTTCCGGGATGCGACGCAAGGCCGTGGCCCAGCGCGTGCCTGCCAGGGTCAGCACCGAGAGGAACAAGCCTCCGGAAAGACCCAAGCCCACGAAGAAGACGAAGCCGATCAGGTAGCCTGCCCAGGCCCTGTCCGGCGCAACGAAGAGCCCCAGCAGGAAGAGCAGCACGCCAAGGATGGCCACGCTGCGCAAGCCAACCATGAAGGTCTGGGGGGACCGAAAGTCAGGGGGGTAGCGCATGATCACTTGGATTGCTCCTGCAAGTTGCGGACGTGAAGGATGATTTGCCAGCGCTCGAGGGGGGAGACCTGAGCGGCATAGGAGGCCATGTTTCCCTGGCCCTTGGTCAGGATGTGGAACATCTCCCCGTCAGCCATCTGAGTCGCACGCACCGCGTGCAAGGAAGGCGGACGCAGCATTCCACGTCTGGTCACGATGCCCTCGCCGTTGCCGGCCGGGTCGTGGCACATGGTGCAGTAGATGCCGTAGAGTTCACGACCGCGATCGAGGTTGGCCGTGTCCTCGCCGTTCAGCGGGCTCGTCAGTTCTTTGCCCGCGCGCACGGCTTCCTCTTGGCCAGGACCAAAGGCGAAACGCTCGGTTCCGCGGGGGATGACACCGGCAACCAGGGGTTGCATGGTCACTCCGCCCGGCAGGACATCGCTCTTGCTAAAGGACTCGCCAGCCTTGGAGTAGACCATCTCGGTGAAGATCTCCTTGTTGCGCTTCCGGTAGTCGGTCTTCGCAAAGGAGTCGATGGCAAACACCAAGACCAGAACGGCCACGGCGATCACCAGGAAGCTTCTTGCGCCACTCATCGGGTTGCCTCTGTTTCCCGTTGGGAGTTGATGGCCCCATGGCGCTCGAACAGCTCCGTGAAGTCCGAGTCTTCAAAAGCCGCGTCGGCTTGGGCCAGGATCAAGGCGTGTTGGTCATCGGTGGTGCTCTCGAGGCCGCTCGGCACCTGCTTGCTAGGCCACAACTTGGACCGCAAAAGCAGAGCCACGACCGTCGAGACGCCCGCGAACAAAATGGTTAGCTCGAAGGCCACCGGGATAAACGCGGGTAGCGAGTCCAAGGGCTTGCCGCCGACGTTGAGCGGCCAGTCGAAGGCTGCAGTCCAATATTGCAATCCAAATCCGAAGGCCAGGCCCGCCGCTCCCATCAGGAACGTGACCCAAGCCAGACGGGAAGGACGAATGCCCAAGACGTCGTCGAGACCGTGAATCGGGAAGGGGGAGACGACATCCACAACGGGAATGCCCCTCTCGCGACATTCCTTGGCGGCGGAGAGCAGGTCGTGCTCATCCTCAAAAAAGCCGGTGTGCAAACTAGGACTCATGCCACCTCGCGGTTGGTCTGCTGCAGCTCGCGCTTGCGTTTGCCAAGAAGTGGTTTGACTTCAAACATGGCAATCATGGGCACGAAGCGACAGAAGAGGAGGAACAGGGTGAAGAAAAGGCCAAAGCCAAAGACCAGGGATCCGACCTCGATCAGCGTCGGCGTGTACCCCGACCAGCTGGAGGGCAAGAAGTCCCGGTGCAAAGACGTGACGATGATGACGAAGCGCTCGAACCACATCCCGACGTTGACCACCAGGGAGAGCAGGAAGATCAAGAGCAGGTTGTTGCGGACCTTGCGGAACCAGAACAGCTGGGGAGCGATGACGTTGCAGGAGAACATCGTCCAATAAGCCCAAGCGAAGGGGCCTCCCATGCGGTTCTTGAAGATGAAGAGCTCGTACTGGCTGCCCGAGTACCAGGCGATGAAGAATTCGGTCATGTAGGCCAGGCCGACGATGCTGCCGGTGAAGGTGACCACTTTGCAGATCGCGTGGATGTGGCGCATCGTGATGTAGTTCTCAAAGCGCATCGTCTTGCGGGCGACGAGCATGAGGGTCAACACCATGGCGAACCCGGAGAACACCGCACCGATCACAAAGTAGGGCGGGAAGACCGTCGCGTGCCAGCCGGGGATGACCGCCGTAGCGAAGTCCGAGCTCACCACGCTGTGCACGGAAACCACCAGGGGCGTTGCCAGGGCGGCGAGCAACACACAAGCCGTTTCGTACCTGGACCAAGTCCTAGCCGTGCCGCGCCAGCCGAAGCTGAGCAGGTTGAAGATCTTCTTGCGCACGCCCTTGGCCCGGTCACGAACGGTTGCCAGGTCGGGGATCAAGCCCACGTACCAGAACAGCAGCGAGATCGTGAAGTACGTGCCGATGGCGAACACATCCCAAAGCAGCGCCGAACGGAAGTTGACCCAAAGAGGGCCGCGCGCGTTGGGGTAAGGAAACACCCAATGGGCGAGCCAAGGCCGACCCATGTGAATGAAGGGATAGATCCCCGCGCAGATCACCGCGAAGATCGTCATGGCTTCCGCGGAACGGTTGATCGAAGTGCGCCACTTCTGTCGGAAGAGCAGCAACACCGCTGAGATCAAAGTTCCCGCGTGGCCGATGCCGACCCAGAACACAAAGTTCGTGATGTCAAAGCCCCAGCCAACCGTGCGGTTGAGGCCCCAGGTGCCAATCCCGGTGCTGACTTGATAAAGGACGGCGGTGCCACCGATGGCCAAGGCGACGAGGGCCAAACAGAACCCCGCGTACCAAAGCCCAGTCGGCTTGCCCTCCAAGGGGGAACAGACGTCCCGGGTCACATCGGCGGGGACCAGATCCCCGGTGATGAGAGGGACTTCTAAGGTTGCATCAACCATGGTGCTCTCCTTCAGAGACCTTGTCTTCGCGGTTCCGCACGCGACCGAGGTAGCGCACAGATGGTTTCACATTGAGTTCTTCGAGGACCCGGTAAGAGCGCTGGCGCTCCGCTTGCTTGGACACGCGGCTTTCCGGGTCATTGAGGTCACCGAAGACGATGGCCTGGGTTGGGCAAGACTGCTGGCAGGCGACTTGGATGTCCCCGTCCATGAGTGGTGCGCCTGTGCGCGCTGACTCGCTCTTTGCCTCTTGGATACGTTGGGCGCAGAAACTGCACTTCTCCATGACTCCCCGGGAGCGAACGGTCACGTCCGGGTTCAGGGCCTGGTTCGCCAGGTGATCCTCATGGTTGTAGTTGAACCAGTTGAAACGCCGCACCTTGTAGGGGCAGGTGTTCGCGCAGTAGCGGGTTCCAACGCAGCGGTTGTAGACCTGCTGGTTGAGCCCCTCTGTGCTGTGCACCGTGGCGAGCACTGGGCAGACACCCTCGCAGGGAGCGTTGTCGCATTGCTGGCAGAACATGGGCTGGTAGTGAGCGGTGACCTCGTCGCCTTCGCCCTCCAGGTAGCGATCGATTCGCATCCAGTGCATCTCGCGGTGGCGCAGGACCTCGTCCTTACCGACAACCGGCACGTTGTTTTCCGCCTGGCAGCTCACGCTGCAAGCAGAGCAACCGATGCAGCTGGAGAGGTCGATGGACATGCCCCAATGGTGGCCCTTGGGTTCGTGATCGAGCTGCCACATCTCCGCTTCCGGAGGATGGTGACCATGGTCGAAGGCGTGATCGGGATCCTCCTTGTAGGCGCCGAAGCTAGCGACGCGCACCGCATCGCGAGTTTCTCCACCTGGGGAGGAGAGGTGCTCGGGCACGTCCAAACTGTGGTGGTCCTGGGTCGAGGCGAGGTCGATGTGCTCCGAGGTCTTGGTGACGCTGACGCGCCGTCCACTGAAACTCAGGCTGCCGTCTTGCTGCTCGATCCATGGGGCCGCGTTGACTCCAATCGTTTCGCCGCGCGCCACGGTCGGGACGCCTTCGAACCAGCTGGGACCTACTTCCGCGAAGCGGTCGGTTCCACGCCGTCCGTAGCCCAAGGGGATCGCCACCACGTCATCGTGCTGACCTCGTTGAATGAGGGCTGGCAACAAAATGGCGGGTGAGTCATCGCCTAGGGATAGGCTGACCACGTCTCCGTCTTCTAAGTCCAGCTCGGCTGCGCGTGTGGGGGAGAAGCAGGCGTAGTTGTCCCAAGTGATCTTCGAGATCGGGTCTGGCAGCTCTTGCAGCCAAGGGTTGTGGGCGCCGCGTCCATCGAGCAAGCCGATTTTAGGGTAGAGCACAAGGCCCAGTCCGCTGGGCGCTGCATGGGCTGCAGGGCTCACGATTCCAGTTCCATCGGCGACAGGCTCTGCCACCTTGTTCGCGGACTGTTCCACGTACCCGTCGTGTTGAGCGCGGGCGAAGAACTCATCGAAGTTCTCGGAGGGGGCCACGAGAGCATGGACCTGATCGCGCCAAGTGCTGCGCAGGAGCTCCAAGTCGCTCGCCGTTTCTCCGGTCCAGCGCGAAAGCATCTCGCGCAGAGTGCGCGACTCACCAAGCAGCGGAATGGTGGGCTGCATCAGGCTGAAGCGTCCCACCTCGGGCTCGCCGTCTCCCCAGGACTCCAGGAAGTGCGGGCGCGGCAAGTGCATGCTGGCGAGCACTGCGGTTTCGTCTTGGGTCGTGGAGTGCACCACGAGAGTCTTAGCCAGCTTCAAGGCTGCGTCGTAACCAGCGGGCAGGTCGTAAGCCGGGTTCACGCCCGAGAC
>CALCXM010000020.1 GCA_937905825.1 uncultured bacterium | reverse complement strand
AGCGTCCTTGACGGTGGAGGTAATCGGGCTGGCGTTCGTGGTGTGCAGTTGGGCGGTAGCGGTGCTAGCAAGCACCAGTGCGCCGGCTGCACTGAGGGTGAAGCGAAGAAGCATTATTCTTGATCTCCTAGTACTGAAGAAATCTCGGGAATGGGAGCCGACCGAAGACGTGGTCAACTCACCGTGGCTCGTCCTATACATGCGCCTAGATACCTAGAAGCGCCTCGGGAAATAGACAATGGACAGAAAGAGCCGAATGATGGAGCCCCGCACAGCGCGAGGCACCTCGGTTAGAGAACGTCCGGTGGACAGATGTTCCACGATCTTCCTGCTTTCTTGGGGACCCAGCTGCCATCTGGCCAGCCTCGCGGCTGGCTCAAACGACAGGTAGTTCTGATCCAAGGAAAGCCAGAGGACAAGGGAACCCCATCCGGGGCCGGCAGTCACCTCCAACACTGTAAGCGTACCCGCGATTGTTGAAAGCGGGGAAAGAAATCCCCCTGGTTGCGGTCTTTTGGGGCTCGGCCTGGGCCACCAATCACCCCCCTCTTCGGCGCCCAAGCGGGGCCAAGGTACCGCCTACCCCGCTCCCCTTGAGGGGCCCTACTGTGGCGTCCCACAGCAAAAGAAAACAGCGGACGCTCCTTGGGGGGAAGCGTCCGCTGGATGTATGGAGCCAGACACCGGATTTGAACCGGTGACCGCTGCTTTACGAAAGCAGTGCTCTACCACTGAGCTAGTCTGGCCAGTTTTTTGGGGGGCGGAATGAAACCACAAATGAGGGTCTAGGTCCAGCCTCAGAACGAGAGCATATCTCGCCCTTCTGACTTCTGCCCGCTCCACCGAGCAAGCCGACCGTTTCCGTCCCGAGAGCCGTCCGATCACGAGGATCGGGGACCCATAAAACTCGGGCCGAGCCCAAGAGCTCGGCCCGAAGGAATGACTACTGCTGAACGTTGACGCGCGCCTGGCTGGCCACGCCAGCCCGAACGTCAGCGCTCAGGGTCATGGCGCTCAGGGCCTGGGAGGCGGCCACGCGAACTGCAATGTCCGCGTCAGAACTCATCACCTCTCGCATGCTGGCAACTAGACCTTCGGTCCCTTCCAGGTTCATCCGTCCAGCGATCTCGGAGATGGCGATCGCCGCTTGGACGCGGGCGTCATCACTGCGACCTTCGGAGGCCAGCACGGCACCCAAATCGCGGACTTGGTCGACTCCGCCAGCCATGCCCAGAACCCGCATGGCGGGCAGGGTCACGTTGTCCGTGCGCAGGGCCAAGGTACCGCTGAGGGCATCGAGGGTGCTGCTCAGATCCGCCTTGCCAGAAATCGCCAGATGGGAGAGGACCCCAGCGGCGCGAGCGGCCAAATCGTCGGCCCGGGCGCGGTCGCTGTCCTGATCGGACTGGATGGCTTCCATGACGGTACCGACGTCGCCGGCTCCACTAATTCCGCCAGCGACACGGTCGCCGTAGGCGTCCGCATCCCCGATCAAGAGGACCGGAGTGTTCGCGGTGCGATCGTCAGAGGCAAGCTCGTAGAGAACTTGGTCCGCGGTCAAGTCCGGGAGAGTTCCGGCCAGGACGATGACGTCCACGCCGGGAACGCGCTTGAGAAGCGCGAGGCCCGAAGCACCCGAGGTCCAGTGGTTCACAAGCACACCACTGGAGGTCATGGCTTCGGCAATCGCGGCGCCACGCTCAGCGTCGGCATCGATGACGACCCCGAGGCTCATGATGACGCGGCCAGCGGCGGAACCCAATTCCTGGATGGCGTCGGCGCTGGGTGCGGTGTGGGTGCGCAGAGCGATCTGCCCGAGGGCCACACCAGCTTCGCCTTTCATGGCGCCGTCGTTGCTCGCCAGGGCTGCCTGAAGATTCGCGGTGGGGCCACCGGCGATTCCACCGAGCAGGCGAATGAGACCGACTCCAGTGATTGAATCACCGCTCTCGACAGCCCATCCGAAGGCCATCTCTGCCGCGTCGGCACCGAGGACGTTGACCGCCATGGCGGACTCAGCGACCTGCTCAGCCAAACCAGCGGTGTCAGCACCAGCTGCGGTGCGCAATTCGATCTCCACCTGCTGGGAGACGTAGGCGCGCGACACTCCTGCGCGGGCTTCGACGGAAGCGGGGTTCGCAGCGAGGGCCATGTAGTAAGCGCCCTTGGAAAGCTCGTCCGCGTACAGGAAACGCGGGACTGCGCGGGAGCTCAGGGCTCCCTCGCTCCAGGACCAGACCACTGTGCTGTAGTCCACGCTGCGTAGAACGTTGCCGCGGCCGTGGTGGTAGTCGTCCCCGAGCTGAAGGAAGAGGCTAAGGGCGTCTCCGGTCGAACCGAGCATGCCAGCTGATTCACCAGCAGCGCGCTGCACGCCTTCGTCGGAGTCGTTGTTGCTGAGCCAGGTCAGGGCCGCCGCTGCGCGGGGATCTCCAATGTAGCCGAGGGTCAGCGAAACGTTGCGACGCAGGAAAGCGTCGTCAGAGCTCAAGGCTGCAACAAGGGGCAGAACCACATCGGTTCCCATGTCCGTCAACGCGGTCATGAAGAGGACGCGGCGATCCTCTGCGTTTTCGTCCGCGAGCGTGTCGAGCATGTACTGCACAGCGAATTCGCCGTGGTTGGCTGCAAGCTCGCTAATTGCGCGGGCGCGATCGAGAACATCGTCCAGGCGAACGCGACGCAGGAGGGCGCGAATCGCGTCTTCGTCGTCCTGGCGCTCAACGCGGCCCAACTCGGCTTTGCTGATCAGGCGCTTGGCGATGAGCTCGAACTGGCCTTGCTTGACCATCAGTTCCACCCACACGTCGTGCTCGGTGGACTTCCAAAGCTCATACGCAGCTGCGTCACTGAGGTCCTCAGCAAGGACGGCCGTGAACTTTTCGAGGGCCGCCGCGTCATCTCCCTGTTCGAGGAGTTGCATCCCTTCCCGGAACGTGTCTTGCGCATCCGAAGAAGCGGCAACCACCGGGCTAGAGAGGCTGAGGGCGGCGAAGAAGGCGATGAGACCGAAGTGGCGTCGCATACCGGTCATAAAAGGGGTTCCTTTTGCGTGGCATTCGCCCAGGAAGTCCTGAACGCTGCGGGTATCTGAAAACGTATTGTGACTGCCCGTGGGGAGCCCTAAGACGAGTCCGTGCGGGAAACGATGGAGGCGGGATGATACAGAGGGTGGCCCAGGGATCAAGCTCTGAGCTGGGTGCCTCTGCAGAGAACCTCCAGAGATTTTTGGTCTCGGAGGGCCTCGGTGCCCCCGTGTACCCCCTCCAGGCGTCTCGGCTACCGCCCGTATTGACTGATCTTGCCCAAGATTTTTCCTGACCGAGCCCCTGTTGCGCCCGGCTGAGTGGTTGCTTGGCCAAGCAGGCAGCGCCCTGCGAGCACAGCGAAAACGAGAGCTTCACGGGCATCTGGGTCCACTCCGACCTCTCGGGAGATCCCCACTCCTCCGGGCAATCGTGCATCGAGGGCGGAGACCAAGCATTCGTTGTGCACTCCACCTCCAGCCAACCAAAGGGGGCCCGAAATCGCAAATGGACCGGCTTGAAGCTCATCCACGACGGTTTTGGCCACGAGCTCCACCGCGCTACGCAGGAGGTCCGCAGGGTCCGCGTCGAGGCCTGCTGAGGCCAAGAGCCCCTGGACCCAGGCCTCCCCAAAGGTGTCCCGGCCGGTGCTCTTCGGTGGATCCTGATGAAAGAACGGATGCTGCGACCAGGCCTCCAACCAGTCCCCACGCACTTCCCCGCGGGCGGCTTGAGCTCCTCCAGGGTCAAAGGGCCTGCCCAGCAGGCGCCTGGAGAATCCGTCCAGGAGCGCCCCCGCCGGACCCGTGTCGAAAGCCCGCAGTTCGCCCGCGGGACCGATCCAAGAAATATTCGCCATGCCACCGAGATTCAAGACCGCCATGGGACGCGGCACCCCCGCGAAAATGGCGTCGTCGGCCAGCACAGAAATCGGTGCCCCCTCCCCACCCCCCGCCAGGTCAGCCTGGCGGAAATCGCTGACGACCACGCAGCGGGCCTCCTCGGCCACATGGTCTCCGTCACCTATCTGTAGGGAAGCGGGGCCCGACGCTTCCACTCCATCGTGGTGGTACACGGTCTGGCCATGGCTCCCCAGCAGGTTCAAAGACAAGCCAGACTCTTCGGCCACACAGCGGGCCGCCGCCCCGAAGGCCCTTCCCAGGTCCCTGGAGAGCAAAGCAATCTCACGGGAGTCGAGAGCCTCGCCGTCCAGGGCGGAGCGCACCCGGCCGGCCAGGTCGCCCTCAAATGGCTTGCCCTCGAAAACCAGGGACTCACACCCGACCACCCGGGACTGTTCCACGTGCAAGCGCGTCAAAGCCACGTCGATGCCGTCGCCCGAGGTCCCGGAGAGAACTCCCCCCACCACGGCCTCCCCGCTTTCCAGAGTTCCGGACAAGGTCTGCACGGAGGCAAGGTACTAAACCGCCAAGCAACTCGCCCTTTGAGAATGCGGGCATTGCAGATCCTCGTCGCGGCCAGTCAGCTCCCGAAGGTACCCTCTAACGATGTCACAAGAGAAAAGCCCCAAGACTCCAATCCTCGTCGTCGATGACGATGGCGACATTCGCTTGGCCCTGGAAATGCTGCTGCAGTACGAGGGCTACGAAGTTTGGACGGCGCGCGACGGCGTTCAGGCTCTGGCGCGGCTCGACTCGGAATTCGAGGCGACCGGCAGGCGTCCAGCCTTGGTCCTGACTGACCTCAAGATGCCTGAGCTCGACGGGTTGGGGCTCTTGGCGCGCGTCAAGGAACTCGAGTCCCCCCCACCGGTCATTCTGATCAGCGGGCATGCGGACGTGGCCGTCGCCGTGGAGGCCATGCAACTCGGTGCCGCCAACTTCTTGGAGAAGCCGCTAGTGGACAATCGAGTGCTGGTCACGATCGAGAGCACGGTGCTGGCGGAGCGCCTCACCCGCGAGAACCGCGGTCTGCGGCGGCAGCTCGAACACCCTTGGGAGATCATTGGCGAGAGCGTGGCCACTCAACTACTGCGGGAGCAAATCCAGCAGGCGGCAAGCTCGGACGCCTCCGTCCTAATCACCGGGGAAAACGGCTCGGGCAAGGAAGTCGTCGCTCGCAACCTCCACTTGCGCGGCCCGCGCTCCACGGAGCCCTTCGTCACGGTGAACTGCGCTGCGATCCCCGACGAACTGATCGAGTCGGAGCTCTTCGGCCACGAGAAGGGCAGCTTTACGGGAGCCCACAATCGGCGCATCGGTCACTTTGAAGCGGCCCACGGGGGCACCCTGTTTCTCGACGAGATCGGAGACATGCCCCTGGGAGCCCAAGCCAAGGTTTTGCGCGCCCTTGAAACCCACGAGATCAGTCGCGTCGGTGACCACCGCTGCATCCCTGTGAACATCCGGGTGATCGCGGCCACCAACGTGGACATCCAGGCTGCGGTTGAGGACAAGTCCTTTCGCTTGGACTTGTTCTACCGGCTCAACGTGATTCCCCAGCGTTTGATTCCCTTGCGGGAACGGCGCGAAGACATCCTGCCGCTGGCCGAGCACTTCCTGGAACTCGCAGCCGCCAGGGCCGGACGCCGGGCGCGCCAACTCACGCCGGAAGCCCAAGAGCGGCTGCTCTCCCTGGAGTACCCGGGCAACGTTCGCCAGTTGAAAAACCTCCTGGAAGGTGCCTGCGTCTTCGCTGAGGAGTCCGTTCTTGACGTGCAGGACCTGGACCGCATTCTCGGCATGGGACCCGCCATGTCGGCGCCCGGCACGGAAGCCAGCTGCAGAGACGGAGACCCCTTTGACGCGGAGAGCTTTGAAGAGTTCAAGGACCGCAGCGAGGCCGCGTTCTTCCGGCGCAAGCTCGAGGCAAATGGCGGGAACATCAAACGCACCGCAGAGCAACTGGGCATGCAGCGCAGCCACCTGTACAAGAAGCTCGATCGCTATGGACTGAGGAACTGAGCCCGCTTCCCGATCAAACTAGAAGGCCGCGCGCCGCCCGGTTGGACGGCGCGTGGCCTGTTTGGTTCTTCTCGATCTGTTTTGGTTGCAGCAGCACCGTTGGGTCGCAGCGAGCCGGCTCGTTCCAAGGGCCGTCATGTTCGAAACACCCCGGCCCTTGGTTCAGAAACTTTAGGCGCCCTCCGCCAGGAAAGGTGCGACCGCCTTGCGCAAGCCGGGCGTGTCCATCTTCGTGATGGCCCGCACTTGAATCTGGCGAATGCGCTCCAAACTGACACCCATCTCCTCGGCGATTTGAGCCAAAGTGTGCTCGCTGTTGCCGTCGAGTCCGAAGCGCAGTCCGATCACGTGGCGCTCGCGAGCGCTCAGTCGCGAAAGAGCCATCTCAGCACCGTCCGCCAGGCCCACGTCTTCCATCTCGGGACTGTAGAGCCCACCGGGCTCGTCGTCCGTCAAGGTGTCGCGCAGGCTGAGGCCGTCGCCGCTGGAAGTGGCGAAGGAGGAATCGATCGAGTGAGTCGAGCGCGAAGCGCGCAGGGCCGAATTCACTACGTTTTCGCCCAGATCCGTCGCTTCCGCGAGAGCCTTCACGTCCTGGCCGCGATCTCCCATGCGCTCCATGGCGTCACGCACGTGCTTCATGGCCTTCTGCAGGTAGACCGGCACCCGCACGGTGTTGCCGAAGTTGTAGAGGTAGCTGCGGAACGCCTGATTGAGCCAGTGCACCGCGTAGGTCCGGAACAGCAGGCCGCGTTTCCAATCGAACCCATCTGCGGCACGGAACAGGACGGCGGATCCTTCCTGGATCAGATCCATGCGGCTCACCCGGGTGTGCGCGTAGCGCTCCACATTGATCAGCACGAGGTACAGGTTGCGCTCGACCAGTTCTGTCCGCAGCAGGTGCAACTCGTTCCAGCGCTTGAGCACGGGCAGGGGAAGACTCCCTTCGCTTTCGCCTTCTGCCTGCGGCCTGTAACCGGCCATGGTGTCTGGGTCGATTCCCGCACGTTCCATGGCCTTCTCGAAACGCAATCGAGCAAACTCGATGCGGCGTGCCAAGTCGGCCTCGTCCTCGCGAGACTGAATCGTGATGCGCTCCACTTCGGCTCGGAATTGCTCCTCGATGCTGAGGGCCCGGGTCGTTGTTTTTGGACGCTCACTCAGGAGCCCTTCCGTATTCCCTTCGGACCCAAACCGCTGCCCTCTGGGATGTGACCGCCAACTGTCCGGATCGCGGCTTTCGAGCTGCGCATCGAGTGCGTCATATTCGCTGACGAGCTTGGCGAGTTGTACGTCGTAAGTCTCCATGTCCAGAGCCAGGGAGCTCAGTTTTGCATCGAGATCTTGTTGTCGGATAGTGTTCTTCACGGGGGACAGTCTCCTTGGTTTGCCTATTGGCACTTGAGGGGGGTGAGACTCAGGGGGCGAACTGGTCTGCTCGCCGATTGCAGTTACGAAGTAGAGAGGGAAATTGGGACGAGTTATTGGGAGCTCCGGAGGAGTTCTCGAAGAGAGAAAAATGAAAGGACTGGCGTCGGGGCGCTGGTCCTTCTCGTTCTTGTTGGAAGTTTCCGGAGGGGATCGCGAGCGGTTGATCCGTGATTCGCACAGGGGCCTACAGCGGATGCATTGAGAGCGAGAAAATTGAGCGGCCCGGACGCAAAAAACGAAACTTCGGCCGAATTGAGCCCAAGTGTAGGCGCGCAGCAAAAAACGTCGATTTCCATAGGTACAGACGTAATAACCCCCGAATCGCATGGGGGTATCTGTCTTTTCTTTGCTCCTTTTCGCTGCCCCCGGCGCGGACTCTGCCTTTCACTTCTTTGACACGACCACTCGCAACATTTGGCGAAAAAAAAAACATCCCGCTCGAGCCCTGGGGCGCGCGCGGGATGTGCGTAGGCAGTCCCCCCGGGGCGGGATGCCCGGGGCAGAAGACCTGAGCTGAATCAGGTGTTGTGGTTGACCACAGCCTGGCCGGGCTCTGCGTAGGTCAACTGCGTTTCCACAGGGATGTACGGATCCAAGTGATCCAAGTTGGCGGCAGCCCGAATCAAATGACGGGAGATGACCATGCGCTGAACCTGGTTCGTTCCCTCGTAGATCTGCAGGATCTTCGCGTCACGGAAAAACTTCGCGATCGGGTAGTCCTCCATGAAGCCGTAGCCCCCGAAAATCTGCACCGCGTCGGTCGCCACGTGCATCGCCGTGTCCGTTGCCATGCACTTCGCCATGGCGGCCAGTTTCGAGTTGCTGGCGTCCCCGGGGGCTGCGTCGATGCCCGCGGCGGCGCGGTAGACGAGCCAGCGGGAAGCCTCGGTTTGCATGGCCATGTCGGCCAGCATCTTCTGCACCATCTGGTGGGAGGAAATCGGCGCACCGAACTGCTTGCGCCGGTTGGCGTAGACGATCGCCAAATCCAGGGCGCCCTGGGCTGCCCCAACTGCCTGGGCGGCGACACCCGGCCGGGCGTAATCGAGGGTCGACATGGCGTGCTTGAAGCCTAGACCCGCTCGCTCACCGATCAGGTTGCGCTTCGGCACCCGCACGTTGTGGAAGTGCGTCTCGACCACAGGAACGCACCGGATCCCCATCTTGTCCTCGATCTTCTTGATCTCGAAGCCCGGAGTGCCCTTTTCCACGATGAAGGCGCTGATGCGACGGGACTTCGAAGTCGGGTCGGTCACGCAGAACACCGAGTAGATGTCCGCCACGCCACCGTTGGTGGTCCACTTTTTCTCACCGTTGATGATGTAGTCGTCGCCATCCGCCACGGCGGTCACTGAGAGGCCCTGGGCGTCAGAACCCGCATACTTCTCGGAGAGGCAGAACGCGACCATGCGCTCCCCTGAGGCCACCTGGGGCAACCACTCCTTCTTCTGCTCTTCCGTTCCGCCCAGGATCATGGGGAAAGACCCGAGGGCATTCACCGCGAAGGCGACCCCGAAGCCAGAGTCCGCCTTGGCCAGCTCTTCGGTGACCCGGGCGAGCGCCAAGACGCCCGCTCCGTGGCCCCCGTACTCCTTGGGAACAAAGGTGCGGAAGAGGCCGGCCTCAGCCACGGCGCGGGCTGCGTCGTGGTTGTATTCCTGGGCCTTGTCGTACTTGGCCGCTTGCGGACGAACGTACTCGTCGGCGATTTGACGTGCTTTTGCGGCCAGCTCTTCGGCTTGCTCACTGAAAACGATGTTCATAGGTGCAATTTCTGGGGCCCTGGCCCGGTCGGTGGAACGAATGAGGCGCAGATTGTACGGACTAAGGGTGTCCGAGTCCTACCCGTTACGTCCGGAGGATTGCTGGGGCGGGGACTCTCCCTCTCCCAGCCCGCCCAAGCCCCTCCAAACCGAGCATTTCCCGGTGAAAATCCAAACAGAGCCTTCCCCGCTGAAAAGAGACCATGCCAAGGGCCGATCCCGCCCGGTGAAGGCTATAAGACGGCTATGCCAACCCACCATCTCCTGATCGATCGCCTGGCGAAAGAAGCTGCGGAGCACGAACGACTGGCCCCCTTTGCGGCCAAGAGTGACGAGTCCGTCGGCCGCCGGTTCGCGGAGTCCACGGACCCCTTGCGCACGGCTTGGGAGCGCGACCGCGATCGAATCGTGCACTGCACGGCCTTCCGGCGCCTGATGTACAAGACCCAGGTCTTCATCAACCGCCAGGCGGATCATCAACGCACGCGCCTCTCCCACAGCCTCGAAGTGGTTCAGGTGGCGCGCGCCGTGGGCACGGGCCTGGGGCTCAACGAATCCCTACTCGAAGCGATCGCCCTGGCCCACGACATTGGGCACCCACCCTTTGGGCATCGAGGGGAGGACGCCCTGGATGAGCTCATGACGGGCCACGGGGGGTTCCGGCACAACGCCCAAGTCCTGCGGGTGGTGGACCACTTGGAGCGTCGCCACCCCCACTACCTGGGCCTCAATCTGACCCGCGAACTGCGCGAATCTCTACTCAAGCACGAGACGGACCAGGATTGGCCCGATGAGTTTCGCCCCAAGGCTGCTCAAGCTCTTTTGGAGGCGCAGGTGGTCGACCTGGCGGACTCCACGGCCTACAACACCCACGACATCCAGGACGGCCTCGCCAATGGCATCTTCGACGAACAGGCCATCTACGCCGAGAGCGAGTTGTGGCGCACGGCCTGCGAGGAGGTTCGCCAACGTCACCCGGGATTCCTGGAGGAAAGCGACGATCAAAACCTGCGGGCGGTGCGCATCTCCAATCAGCTCTTCGGCAGTTGCATCGTCGATCTGCTCAACACCTCCTTGGAGAACATCGCGAGCTCTGGGGTGACCACCAGCGCCGCCGCGCGCGCGCTTCCCCGCATGCAGATTCGCCACTCACCGGAGATGCACAAGGCCGTCGGTGAATTGCAGAAGTTCCTGTGGGAGCGCGTCTATCACAACCAACTTCTCAAGGACTTCTCGGTCTACGCGAAGACCGTGCTCGGGGCGCTCTTCGAGAGCTACGTGGCGCGTCCTGAGGAAATGGCCGCTTCCTACGTGGCCCGCATTGAAGAGCACGGGTTGGAGCGCACAGTTTGCGACTGGCTGGCGGGCATGACCGACCGTTTCGCGGAGCAAGAGTACGAACGCCTCATGGGCCATCCGGCCCAAGGCGCCTATCTGGTGAGCTAGCCGGCGGGGACGCTCAGGCGGCGATCGCCAAGACTTCGTCGGACAGGTTGACCAGCCCCCCCTCGTGGGCGGCCAGGATGCCACAACGCATGCCGTAGCCGGCAATCATGTCGTAGATGTCCCGGTAGGACTCCAAGGTCAGGGCACCAAGGCCCCCCTCGCGCTCGCGGCGACAGGCGTCCTCAGCGCTCTCCAACAGCTCGGAGACAATGGTCTCTTCTTGCTCCACGAGTTCGCGCATGGCGGCCCAACCCGCCGCGTCTTTGGGCTGTCCTTGAACGAGTCCCGTGTTGCCGTGTTTCTGTTCGATGCGGTAGGCGGCCCAGCCGATCACGCGCATGCGCTTCAGGAACCCGCGCAGTCGGAGCTCGTGGTCGTGCTCGCAGCGCACCGTCGCGTCGTAAAGCACCCGAATTCCAAGCTGGCGGTCCAAGCGCAGTCCGAGTTCCGAATCCTCACCGCCCGCATAGCGGAACGACTCATCAAAGCCCCCCACCGACTCCAAGGCTCGGCGCGAGATCGAGAGGTTTCCTGTGCAGAAGGAGCTCCCCGCGTAACTCGTGCCGGAATTCATCTGGGGCTGCGCGAAGAGCGCCGTGGAAGACTCCACGTGGGTGGTGAAGGAGTCCACGACGAGTTCCGGCAAGAGGCTGAAGGTCCCGAGAACCGCGTGCTTGCCGTCGCTTGCCTGTTGCACTTCCAAATGACGCCGCAGGCAATCCGCAGCTGGAACGGCGTCATCGTTGAAGAACACGATCATGTCCGCCTTGGCGAGTTGCATGGCGCGGTTGCGAGCTGCCCCCGGTCCGCTGGTCGGCTGCGTAATGACTTGCAGATCGAAGGCCGTGCGCAAGGGCCCGAGCAGCTGGCAAGCCGGCTGCCGCGACCCGTCATCCACGACGATCACTTCGAACAACGAGGGATCCAGGTCCTGCTCGGTCAAGCACTTCACGAGCTGCACGATCTCTCGCGGCCGATTGTGGGTGGGAACGATCACCGAAAGCAGCAGCTCGGTGTTTCGTGCGGGAGGTGAGACTGCCGCCGGTTGAGCCAAGCTGAGCTCCTGCGGACTCCCCGTGCGTTGATGGGGCACCTCGAATTCGGTGTCGGTCGCGGGGGTCGGGTCCGGCTCTTGCACGTTCGGGGCTGAAGACTCGACCAAAGCGGAAGGAGCCGCTCCCGTTTCCAAAGCGTGCCGCCAGTCCACGACCTGCTCCGCGGAGTTCAACGGGGCCGCCGAGACGTACTCAAAGAAAGAGTCAGGCTCGCCGCCCAAGGCGAGCACTCCATCCACCGCGGCGCAGAGACCTGCCAGATCCACGCTGTTCAACGAACGGGATTCCACGACCACCTCGAGGGCTGCCGCAGGGTCGTCAGCGTAGACTCTTGCGTAGGCCGCCTCCAAGTTGGCGAACGCCACGCTCTGCACCGGATCTCGTCTAGGGTCCAGGCGCAAAACGAGGGCGGAGAAGCCATCGCGCGCCAAGGGCTTGGCCCAATTCATCATGCGCTCCAAGCATTCGGGATCGTCCCAGCGCGGCCAGGCAAACACCCGTCGATCGGACTCCGAGCGGATCGGGTCCTCCGCAGAAGCGGCCCGCAGGAAATCGGCGAAACTGCGGACACCAGCCTCACGCATGCCTTCCGCGTAGCCAGCGTGCCACCAAACTCGATTCAAGCCCGAGAGCAGTTCATCGAGGCTCTGAAGCATGTGATTGGCCAACTCGCATTGAGCCCCGCCAACACGCTCCAGGCCGCCGATATCGAAAGAGCACAAGCTCGCCAGAGCCTTCTCCCAAATCGGCACACTGAGGGTCGTGCTCTTGACGGAGGCCTCGCAGGTAGACAGGTTGAGGTTCTCCAGGCCCCAAGCGCTCAAGACCTGGGGGTTCCGGCGGAAAAACTCCACGTGCGCCCGGGCCATTTGATACTGGCGTTTGCGCAGGTCCTCGAAGCTCATCGGGTTGTCTTGCAAAACGATCGCGTCGGGCTGGTAGTGCAAGGGCGTCCCGAGCACCTCGACGCGTACCCAAAGATCCCAGGCCTCGCATCCGCTCCATTGATAAGTGGTGTCGAAGGAGCCGGCGAGCCGCACGAGTTCTGCGGGCAAACTCATCGGGCACTCGTAGAAGGAGGTCATCGCCTGATACTCGTTCGGCAGGATGAAGCTCGGCGCGTGGTCCGCGTGGGACCCGTCAATGTGACGAACCAAGCCCTTGTCCAGAGCGCGACGAGAGTGCTTGAGCGAGCCCATCACCGCGATTGGTCCGCTGTCCGCTTGGGCCGCGTGCACCTTGATGTGATGCCCCACGTGATCGGGCAAAGGCAAGGTGCTGTCATCGGCGAAGAGCACCAGGTGGCCCCTCGCAAGTTCGAGGCTGCGGTTGCGAGCCGCCCCCAAACCGGAGTGCTGTTGATGTTCGATTCGACACGGAACGGGCAGTTCCAAGCCCGTCAACATCTCGAAGGTTCCGTCCCGTGAGCCATCGTCCACCACAACGATTTCAAAGGAACCGCGCGGCAAGATTTGGCGTGAGAAGCCTTCTAGGCAACGTGTCAACTTGTCGCGGTTGTCCCGACTGCAAATCGAAACCGAAAGCTGGGGAACATCGCCGTCGTAGGGCAGTTGCGCCTGGGACAAAAGATCCCCGTCCAAGCGCGTGGTTTCCCAACGGGCCTTGTGGATCCACTTGTTCAAGGAGAAGCCGGGGTGCATCACGTGGGTGCAGCGTCCGGCTTGCGCGAGCTTGCGCCAAAGGTCGAGTTCCACGGGGAAGAAGGCCGTTGAAGCCATTTCCTCCAAAACCGAGCGACGCATGACCGCGCCACTTTCCCAGCAAGGTCCAGGGGTCTGGGGCAGTTCATCCGGATGAATGCGCTCCACAAACTCGCCGGCCTCGTCGTGCAGAACGTGGGTGCACGTCACGAAATCGACCTGGCTTTTGGCCCGCAGTTGCGCCGTGGCATTCGCCAATTGGTTCGGCAGGGGTCGGCAACCTGGCAGCCACCAAGCGATGAACTCGCCACTCGAATGAGACGCCCCCAGTTTCCAAGCGGCTGCGCGGCTCGGTGAAGGACAGTGCAGCACTCTTGCTCCCGGCGCTTCGAGGGACTCCGCTCCCGAGTGATCGAGAATCACGAGTTCAGCGGTCACTCCCGCTTGAACGGCTGCCGCGTTCAGGTAACCGGGGACGCAGGCCTCCTCCCCAGGTCCGACGTAGGCGAGGATCGTTACGCGCGCGGGCGCAAAAGGGATCGTGCCATCTTGTGCGAGGTTCGTTTGCCGGGCAAGTGCGCACAATTGCGAATAGATCCGTTGCGCTTCTGGCGTGCATTGAACTGCCGCGACGCTCGGCTGCGCCGATTCATAGAGCGCACTCTGCGCCACAGGCAAACCCAGAAAGTCGCCCACTCGAGTGAGGCCGTCACCGCCCTCTACTTGGCCGGCGTCAAGGAACAACCAGTCCCCGCCCGCCTCGAGTTGCTCGAGGATTCCGCGGTGAACGGCGCACCACCAATCCAAGGCCTTGCTCGCGTTGAGTCCCTCATGTTCAGGATCGAATTGCGTGGGAGACTCCCCCAACAAGGCAGCGACCGAGCGGCCCGGTTCGTCGAAAACACAGATCGCCTTGGCGGCTCCGCCAGCAACGATGCTGTTCCACTCCTGCTCCTCGGCGATGGCAAAGGTCAGCCCATCTCGGCATGAATCCTTCCAATCGAAGGTCGCACTCATCGAGTAGCCGCTGCGCGCCAGGGCTCCGCTCAACAGGCAAATGCCGCGCTCCGCGGCTCCAAACAGGATGCAGTGATGCATGGATTCTCGACTCTGGCTGGAATTGGGGGAACTCATGGTCAATTCATCGCCGCCCCACGGAAATCCCTGAACCCCGGGGCAGGGGGCCGCCGAGGCGCGGACCGGGGGTGGGACCCGCCGTCCCCGAAAGGGACCGTAGGTGGGCCAATTTGCCCAGAAATTTGACGCTTCGGGGCCCTGACCTCTGGGGTGATATGGTCCTCGCGGTTAGTCTTCCGGCCCATGGACATCCGCACCGACGACCTGCGCATTGAGGGTCTGCGCCCCTTGCTGGCTCCCGCCGTACTGATGGAGGAGTTCGTGCTCGGTCCTGAAGGCGCGCAGCTGGTCGCTGGGACTCGCCGAGAAATCCAAGCCATCCTGCGCGGGGAAGACCCGCGCCTGCTGCTGGTGGTCGGTCCCTGCTCGATCCATGACCCCAAAGCGGGCATGGAGTACGCGAAGCGCCTGCTCAGCCTGGCCGCCGAGTTCAAGGACAGCCTGTGCGTCGTGATGCGCGTCTACTTCGAGAAGCCCCGCACGCGAGTCGGTTGGAAGGGACTCGTGAACGACCCGCACCTCGACCGCAGCTTCGACATCAACAGCGGCCTGCGCAGCGCGCGCAAGTTCTTGATCGACGTGACCGCCCTCGGTCTGCCGGTGGGCTCTGAGTTCCTCGATCCGATTCTGCCCCAGTTCTTGGCGGACGTGATCACCTGGGGAGCCATCGGCGCGCGCACGACCGAAAGCCAAGTGCACCGAGAATTGGCTTCTGGCCTATCGATGCCCGTGGGCTTCAAGAACGGCACCAGCGGCAACGTGCGCATCGCCGTGGATGCGATCTGTTCGAGCGCTCACCCCCACCACTTCTTGTCGGTCACCAAACAAGGCGTGGCCGCCATCGTCACGACCTATGGCAACGACAGCTGTCATCTGATTCTGCGCGGGGGGCGCGACGGCCCGAACTACTCCCGCGAGGACATTGCGCTGGTCAGCGACAAGTTGAGCGCCGCCGGGCTTCTGCCGCGCTTGATGGTGGACTGCAGCCACGACAACAGCAACAAGGACCACTTCCGACAGGAAGAAGTCGCCATGGAAATCGCGGATCAGATCGAGGAAGGCAATCCGGCCATCTTCGGCGTGATGTTGGAGAGCTTCCTCGAAGACGGTAGGCAGATGCACCCCTTCGCCGACGAGTTGATCTACGGTCAAAGCATCACCGATGCGTGCATGGGCTGGGAGCGCACCCAGCGCGTGGTGCGACGGATCGGAGAAGCGATGCGCGCCCGCCAACTGGGCCGCATCAGCCAGGCCTAAAAGCCTGCGTCACGGAATGCAATTCGTGAAGTCGCGCTCCCAGCAGAGGAACTCATTCCCCGTCGGGACCTTGCGAGGTCGGGTGTTTGTCCTCATGAACGTTCCCGGCGACGCGCATCTCAAACCTTCTAATTCAGCGCTTAGTGATCTCGAACTTGTAAACCAGCGCTAAGCGATCTCGAACTTGTAAACCAGCGCTAAGCGATCTCGAACTTGTAAACCAGC
>CALCXM010000019.1 GCA_937905825.1 uncultured bacterium | reverse complement strand
CGCCCCGGGCTCAATACAAAGAGCGGATGCTGGTCACGAACAACAACCTTGGATTCCGCAGGGTCGCCGACGTGCTGGAAGGTCAACCCGATCTGCGCGTCTTGGTCACGGGGGACTCCCACACAGAAGGGGTGGTTCCGATGGCCGCGCACTTCACCGAAGTGGCGGAAGCTGCACTGCGCAAGGATCACGAGGATCTGAGCATCGAGGTCTTGAACGGGGGAGTGGGGGGGCTACTCCCTGTTCAACTACTTGGGAGTGATCGAGAAGTTCAGGCACCTAAAACCCGACGTGGTCGTGGTCTCGATCTATGGTGGAAACGACTACGCCGAGATTCGTCGGCCCTATCGCTTCTTTCATCGACTGCCCCTGGAAGAGCGCTACGAGAAGCCCTTGGCGCTCAAGTTGAAGTGGCTGGGGAAGAATCGCCGGCAGTTGCATGCCCAATTCCTGCACCAGGCCATGGCGATGCAGCACTTTCCGGAGGAGTTCGCCTTGATGGAGAAGGCGACCCTCGAGCTCGTGGATGAGATGCAGCAACTCTGTGAAGGCATGGGCAGCAAGATTGTTCTGCTCTACATCCCCCCGCTGTTCTCAACGCAGCCCCAGTACCAAAGCGAAATGATCGAGTCCGCTCTCGAGCACGTCGGGCACAAGTACGCGGACTTCTACCACGGGGACCTTCTGACGGACAAGCTCAAGCTGCACGCGAGAGACCGGGGCATTCCCTTTCTGGACTTGCGCGGGGACTTCCGACGCGCAGGGGAGTTCCTCTATTGGGGCGGCGATCACCACATCAACATCAAGGGCAACGTCGTCGTGGGGAAGGCCTTGGAAGAGGCGATTCGCAAGCTCGTGTTCTGATTCGCGTATGACTTTTGTGGGGAGCAGCTTGCGCGCCAAGGATCTGAACGCCGGGCGCCCCGCCTTCGCACATTCGCGGTCGGCGATGAAGCGCGCGAACTACTGATTCGCTGCGCCGCGCACCGTGCGCCGGATTTGGAGCAACTGTCCCAAGAGCCCGTCGAGGCTATCCATCTGCAAAATGTTGGGCCCGTCCGAGGGGGACGTGTCGGGGTCCGGGTGGATCTCAAAGAAGAAGCCGTCCACTTCTCCCGTGGCCATGGCCGCACGGGCCATCATCGGCACGCGCGCGCGATCGCCGCCGGTCGTCGCTCCGAGGGCTCCCGGCTGTTGCACGCAGTGCGTGGCGTCAAACACCACCGGCTGCCCGCAGGCCGCCAAGTCCGTCAAGCCAGCCATGTCCACCACCAAGCGTCCATAGCCGAAACTCGTTCCGCGCTCGGTCACGAGCACGTTGTCGTTGCCGCTGTCTTTGCACTTCTGCACGGCGTTGCCCATGTCCCAGGGCGCGAGGAATTGCCCCTTCTTCACGTTCACGGCCTTTCCGGTCTGCGCTGCGGCCACCAAGAGATCCGTTTGGCGGCAAAGGAACGCGGGGATTTGCAGGACGTCGGCCACCTCGGCGACCGTGGCGCATTGGTCGGGGATGTGCACGTCGGTCACGATCGGCAGCTCGAGTTGGTCCTTGACTGCTTGCAACCATTCGAGCCCCTGCTGCATGCCCGGCCCGCGACCGGAGCCGATGCTACTGCGGTTGGCCTTGTCAAAGCTCGCCTTGAAAACCGCTTGGATCCCATGGGCTTGCGCGACTTGCTTGAGGTGCTCGGCAATGCGCAGGGTCAAGTCGAGGCTTTCAAGCACGCAAGGTCCTGCGAACAGGAACAGGCGCTCGGCCCCGAAGGTGTTCCCGGCGATGGTGACGTTTTGACAAGTCATGGAAAGGTCAGGCGGTTCAGGGGACCAAGAGTTGGAAGCGGTTGCCGGTCACATGGATATCCACCGGTGTGCGCCCGACGGGGTCCCCGTCGATGTGATAGGGCACGGAGCCAGTGGATTTGACCCGAATGCGCGCCGCGCGGCGCATCTCAACGGAGCCCCCCGGGATCATGTGCAAGAAGAAGCGCAGGGTGTACAGCATGAGGCTCCAACGGCTGGAGCCGCGGAACAGGAAGACTTCAAAGAGTCCGTCGTCGAGCACGCGCTCCGGGCAGAGGCGAATGAGCCCGCCGTAGTGAATCAAGTTGCTCGCCATCACTTGCGAGAAGGTGCCTTCGAGCTCTTCGCCATCCAACTCGACCGTCAAGGGCTCGGGTCGATAGCGCAGGAAGGAGCGAATTCCCGCGGGCAAGTAGGCCCACTTGGACATGCGCTTGTCCTTGCGACGTTCGTCCACGTCTTCGATCACCATGGCGTCCGGTCCGATGCCGGTCATCAAGAAGGACAACTCGCCGTTGACGTCGGCCACGTCCACGTCGACGGTCTTGGCCGCGAGCAAGACCTCGAGGGCGCGATCCACATCCCGCGGCAGCCCGAGGTCAGCGCACAAGGCGTTGCCGGTGCCCATGGGCAGCACGCCGACCGGGATTGCCCGAGAACCCGCAGGGCGTTCGCGCAATCCGGAGAGGACTTCGCGCAGGGTTCCGTCGCCTCCCACGGAGACCACCAGGTCCGTCTCGTCCGGGAGCCGGCTGACGGTCTCACGGGCGTCCCCCGCGCGGGTCGTCAGGTGCAAGTCCGTGGGCAATCCGCGCTGTCCGAGGGCGGTGGTCAGTTCGCGGGCCACGGACTCGCCACGGCCGGAGCCAGAGACGGGGTTGGCCACCACGAGGGCTTGCTTGTAGGGGAGGTCGGTCTGCACGGTGGAGAGTTTAGCGTGCGGGCATTCGCGAACTGACCCCCAAACTGCGCAACCCACGGGCTCGGACTTGACGTTCGGCGCTCGGGGGGCTGATCTGGGGGTATGCAGCGGATTCGAAGCCAGTCGGGGTGGGTGCTGGGGGGCTCGGGCTTCCTGGGTAGAGCGCTGGTGGAATCCGCCCAAGACGCTGGGCTGCGGGTAAGCAGCGTTTCGCGTCATCCTCAAAGAAGCTCGGCGAACCCGATCCGCCTCGATCTCGATTCCCCGCAAGACGAGCTCGAGCGCACTCTCGAAGCCGAATGCCCGGATTGGCTGGTCAACTGCGCGGCCCTGGCTGCCGCCGCCGATTGTGAGCGCGAACCCGAACTCGCCAAACGCTTGAACGCAGCCCTCCCGGCTCGACTGGGCCAGATTTGCCAAGCCTTGGGCATTCGCCTGCTGCACCTTTCCACGGACAACGTCTTCGATGGGGAGACCCCGCGCCCCACGGGATACATAGAGGAGGACACGGCTCGGCCGCTTTCCGTCTACGGGACCACCAAGCGTGAAGGGGAGCTGGCCCTGCTCGCGCAGAACCCGGACGCGTTGATTGTGCGCTTGCCCCTGCTCTACGGGGATTCCCGCGGGACCGGCGCAGGAGCCAGCGATAGCCTTTTGGCCGCGATTGCGCGGGGGGCGCGGCCACGGCTCTTTACGGACGAGTTCCGCACTCCCCTGGATGTTCAGCAGGCAGCCCGCGCCCTGCTGGAATGGATCCCGAGCTCCTTGAATGGCCTCCTGCACCTGGCGGGGCCGCAGCGGCTCACGCGCTTTGAACTGGGAGAGCGCATCGTGGCTGCCGCGGGACTCGCGCTGACTTCGATCGAGGCGGCCCGCCAAACGGACGTGCCCTGCGTTCCGCCCCGGCCCCGGGATCTGACCCTCGACGGCAGCCGTGCGCTCGCCTCCTTGAGCTTTTGCCCGACGAATCCGTGGGATGACCCGGGGAACTCGCTTCAAGGGGGCTCGACGCCTTGACGTGAGCGGGGGCGCCCGTTGAAGTGTCGCGGTCCCAAACCCGCATCACGCCCATGGAACTGCCCACACGTTACACCCCTGTCGATCACGAAGCGGCCATCTACGCCCTTTGGGAAAAGAGCGGAGGCTTCGAGCCCAAACCGGATCCTACCGGCGCCGAGCGGCGCTTCACCGTGGCCATTCCGCCCCCGAACGTGACAGGTGCCTTGCACATGGGGCACGCCCTCAACGGAACGATCCAGGACATCAGCGTCAGGCACCGGCGCATGTCGGGCTTTGAAACCCTTTGGATTCCCGGCACCGACCACGCGGGCATTGCGACCCAAGCGGTGGTGGAGAAGAAGCTCTTCCAAGAGCAGGGCAAGAAGCGTGAGGAGATGGGGCGTGAAGCCTTCCTCGCCGAAGTCTTCAAGTGGAAGGAAGAGTACGGCGCGCGCATCCTCAAGCAGTTCCGCAGCCTGGGCGCTTCTTGCGATTGGACGCGTACGCGCTTCACCATGGAACCCTCCATGAGCCGCGCCGTGCGCGAGTCCTTCCATCGCCTTTGGAAGAAGGGATTGATCTACAAGGGCATGCGCTTGGTCAACTGGGACTGCGTGCTGCAGACCGCGGTGTCCGACGACGAGATTGAGAACGTCGAGCGCAAGGGCAAGCTCTGGTACTACAACTACCCGCTGGAAAACCGCGCGGGCGAGTTCATCACCGTCGCCACCACGCGTCCCGAGACCATGCTCGGGGACACGGGCGTCGCGGTGCATCCCGATGACGAGCGCTACAAACACTTGATCGGCAGCAACTGCATCCTGCCCTTCGTGGACCGCCCGATTCCGATCGTGGGGGACGAGACCGTGGCCCGCGAGAAAGGCAGCGGCGCGGTCAAGATCACCCCGGGCCATGACCCGGCGGACTACGAGCGCGGCGCGCGCCACAACTTGCCCACGATCATCATGCTGACGAAAGACGGCAAGATGAACGACCAGTGCGGTCCCTTCGAAGGCCTCAGTCGCGAGTTGGCCCGCAAGGAAGTGCTGGCCGCCCTGGAAGAAAAAGGGCTGATGGTCAAGATCGACGACATCGTGCACTCCGTGCCTCTTTCGGATCGTTCGAAGAGCGTGATCGAGCCCATGGTCAGCGAGCAGTGGTTCGTCAAGATGAAGCCCCTGGCCGTGCCGGCGATCGAAGCGGTCAAGACTGGCAAGCTGCAGTTCCGTCCGGAGCGTTGGAGCAAGGTCTATCTGCAATGGCTCGAAGGCGTGCACGATTGGTGCATCAGCCGCCAGCTCTGGTGGGGCCATCGCATTCCCGTTTGGTACGACGAGGACGAGGTTCCGATCGCTTCCGTGGACGACCTGGAAATCGGCAGCCCGCACCCGGAGACCGGCAAGCCCATCGTGCGCCAGGATCCGGATGTGCTCGATACTTGGGCCTCTTCCTGGCTGTGGCCCTTCGGCACCCTGGGCTGGCCGGAGCAAACGGAAGACCTCAAGCGCTACTACCCGACTCAATTCCTGTCCACGGCCCGCGACATCATCTACCTCTGGGTGGCGCGTATGGTGATGGCTGGCTACGAGTTCAACGATCACCTTCCCATGGAGGAACGCTGTCCTTTCGAGGTCTGCAACATCCACGCGACGGTGCTCGACCACAAGGGTCAGCGCATGTCCAAGTCCAAGGGCAACGGCATCGACCCGCTCGACATGATCGCCGAGTACGGGGCGGACGCTGTGCGCTACAGCTTGATCTTGCTGACGAAGGAAGGTCAGGACACCAAGCTGGCGCCGGAGAAGATCGACCAGGGCTACCGCTTTGGCAACAAGGTCTGGAACGCAGCGCGCTTCGTGTTGATGAACTTGGAAGGCGAGCGTTTGGAAGGGGTCTCCGCGAACGCGGCGCGCCTGGAAGACCGCTGGATCCTTTCGAGCCTGAGTCGGACGATTCAGGCAACCGAGCAAGCGCTTTTGGAGTACCGCCTCAACGATGCCGCCCAGGAGCTCTATCGCTTTGTTTGGAACGACTTCTGCGACTGGTACTTGGAGCTCGCGAAACCGCGCTTCACCAACGCGGAAGATGAGAGTGGTCCCGCCGTGCGCGGCATCTTGGCCCGCGTTCTCGGGGACATCCTCGCGCTCTTGCACCCCTTCACGCCCTACATGACCGAAGTCCTGTGGGACGCGCGCAACGAAACCCTGGGAGTGACCGGGGGCGAACTCTTGATGAACAGCCCCTATCCGCAAGGGGAGGGCATCGTGATCGACGAAGCCGCGGAGCAAGACATGGCCCTGATTCAGGACGTGGTGCGCGCCGTGCGCCAGGTCCGGATGTTGACGCAGATCGGCGAGCGCAGCCTGCTGAGCGCCAAGATCGCCGCCTCCAAGGCGGATGACCTGCGCGCCCTCGAAGAGCATCGCCCGGCGGTTTGCGCCATGGCGTTCCTGGGCGAGTACGACGTGTCCGCGGACATGGAACGACCCGCAGGAACTGTCGCTGCGGTCGCCGGATCCGTTCAGGTCTTCGTGACCCTCGGGGAAGATGTCGACCTCGAAAGTCTGCGCACGGTCTTCGCCAACCGCCTGGAGAAAATGGAGAAGAGCTTGATGGGCATCGACAAGAAGCTCGGCAACGCGCGCTTCGTGGAGAACGCCGATCCCGAGTTGGTGGAAACCGAACGGGAACGGCGCGCGGAGCTCGTGACCGAAATGGACATGCTGCGCCAGAACCTCGAGGGAGTTTGATGGGCTTGCGTTAACTGTGGGGCGCTTCCCGGCGACCTGCAGGCGAACAACAAAAGAGCGGGCCAGCAACGCGTGCTGGCCCGCTCCTCTATGTTTTTTCCTAGCTCGCCGCGCGGGCTCGCTAGCTGACCTCGACTAGAAGCTGAACTGGAAGCGCAGGATCAGGGAGTTCAGGGAGCCCTCACCATTCGTCGTCGCTGCGCTGTCGTCCAATTCGGACACGATGTAGTTGGCCACGATGCGCGTGTTGGGGTTCAGGTACCAGTTGCTGCCGAAGGTGATGTCCGTGACTTCTCCACCCATGACGCCGCCGTCATTTAGATCGAGCATGGAGTAGCGGGCGGTCAACTCGACAGCGCCCTTACCACCCTGGCCGTAGTTGCTCTTGGGCTTGATGCCACCGAACGAGCCGTTCTTGTAGTTGCGGTGTTCCCCGGTGAGGAAGTAGCTGAAGCCGCCGTAGTAGCCCGAGAACGTCGGGTTCATGCCGCCGCCGCTGGCCTCATCGACCTTGGCCATCATGTACTCCGACTGGAAGGAGAAGGGACCTTGGCCGTAAACGAACTCGGCTCCGGCGAGGGTGTAGCCGTCGGCGGGGAAGGCCATGGTGTCAACGATACGCGGCACCACGTGATTCTCCGGCCGGGAGCGGAAGCGGACGTCGCCGTCGAAGTCGGAACGAATGGAGGCGGACAGACCCAGGTGTAGCAGGTCTCCTGTTTCCTTGTCGTTCGTCGGGGCGGCCGTCGCGCGCGCGGTGAAGTTGTAGGCTCCGCTGGTTTCGCCATCGTAGTCGCCCGCCGAGTTCGCATCGCGGGTTGCCGCGATCGCCCAGGTCCAATCGGTGTCGCCTTCGATCTGGTTGTGGTACATGATTCCTCCGTTGCGGGAGGGAGCGAAGGCGCTGGTCAAGGAGCGCTCTGCGAACGTCAAGTACTTGCCGCTGGTGTTGTCTTCCAAGCCGAAGGGCTCGAAGAAATGACCGACCCGGATCTTTCCGCAGCCAACCTGGGTTTGCATCCAGAGGTCCTTGAAGCCGACCGTGCCACCGGCGAAGTCGTAGTTGACCTTGTAGTCCACGGCGTCGTAAATGGTGCCCTTGACCATGAAGCGCGCCGAGCGGAACTCTGCACTATCGAAGTACTTGTCTCCGGAAGACTTGAGGTCATCGTCGGCGCTGTTGAAGCTCACGTCGTAGAGCACGCGGCCACCGAATTGGACGGTGACGTCGCCCTCGCCGGGAACCACGAAGCGCACGGTGGGGAGAACCTCCTCCGCATTGAGCACCGACCCGGCGGTTTCCGCCGGTGGGAGGATTTCATTGCCGGCGTAGGCCAGAGTTGGGGCGAGAGTGCCGGAGAGCGCGCACAGGAGAGGGATCGGGTGGATGTTCATGAGCAATGCTAGGTTTGAATCTGTTGGCGGTCGCCCACCTTGACAGGTGACCAGCGAATCCGACGCTGAGCGTGTTCCTCCCGTGCAGATGGGTGCAACGGGCGACAGCTCAGGAAAGGAAGACCGAATCTGCTATCGGTAACCGATCAAAGAACCGGGCCCTGAATGAGGCCGATAGGGGCATAGAAAGGGCCATACCGAGCGATATTGGGACCTCATGGGCTCAGATTTGGAAGAGCGGGCCTGACCCCGGCGCGTCCAACAATTCTTGAAGGGTCTACGTTCTGATCCAGGTTGGGGCCGATAGCGCTGGGATTCCCGTTGGAGAACTCCACGCCCTAGAACCACGTATTGTAGAAAAATGAAGCACTTGGCCATTTTGGCAGCTCTGTCCCTCACGTTCCTTTGCGGGATGCTGACCCCTGCCCGAGCTCAAGATCAGAAAGAGATTGAGTTCAAGATCACGCCGGCGTTGCAGGCAGAATTGGACTCTTGGAAGCAAACAGCCATCGAGTGGGTGGCCGATCCCACCCTCGTCGCCGCCGTCCAAGAGGCGAACGCAGCGGGTCCCATCGAGGACATGGACAAGAAGGCCTGGACCAAGCTCCCCGAGAACTCGCGGGTGGTCGCTAGTTTGACCATGAACCCCGTCGCGAAGGCCCTCATCGCCAAGATGAAAGAGACCAAGGGAGCCGTAAGCGAAGTGTTCTTGAACGGCGACAAGGGCCACAAGGTCGCCTTCGCCCAAAAGACGAGCAGCTACATCCACGCCGGGAAGTCTAAGTTCGACGTGCCCTTCACGACCCTCAAGCCTTGGCAGGGCAAGCCAGAGGCGGACAAGTCCACCTTCACCCACCAGATTCAAATCTCCGTGCCGGTGCTCGAGCCGAAGAACGCGGACGGAACAGCTCAAAAGCCGGTCGGCGTTTTGGTGCTCGGGATCAACCTCTCCTACCTGAAAGAGAAGGTAGGGGAGCAGAAGTAGGCGCAACGCCGCGACCAGCTGTCGAGGTCGATGGGTCTGGCGTTCCGAACGGACAAGCAGCCGGACCGTAGTGTCCAACCGCGGACTTTTGCGGGGCCCCTGGAAAGTCGACTAGGTGCTGCATCCGACCCCCGGCGAACGAAGCGGCGATTGTGCCAAGGACTGTCCCCGCGAGCCCGCATGCTTAGAAAGAGGGCCCCGCGTCGTTCAACGACGCGGGGCCCTCTTTCTATTCCGTGGCCGGTGGCCGCGACTGGCTTGCTCTACTTGCGCCACTCTCCGTCCATGGCCTTCGGTGCAAAGCGCACGCTCAAGTTGGCGGTCAAGCCTTTGCGGGACTTGCCCTTCACGAAGTAGCCGATGTCGACCCACTGGCGTTGGATCGTCTCCTTCGTGACCTTGCCATCGGCGTTCGTCGTTTCCTGAACGAAGGGGCGATCCGCCACGGTGATGCCCAGCTCTCCGTCCTTCGGCGGGTTGCCGTAATCGAGTTTGCTGGCAGCGATGGAAGCCACAGGGATGCCCTCCATGTTGAGGAAGATGTAGTTGTCTTCCTTGGGGTCCAGCTCCAAGAAGTCGTCCACGCGCACAGGGCTGAAGAGGGGCTGCTCTTCCGCGGCTGCGGGTTCGGCGGCGCCCTCCTCCGAGGCCTTCGCTTCGCGGTCGGGGTACTTGGCCGCGCCGCGCACGGCGACCAGGTAGGTGCCTTTCGGCAGGGCGGGCTCCACCAAGTCTTGGTTGGCCGCCAAGAAACCAACGTGGAAGAGTTCGTCGTGCTCCGCACCCTTGCGGATGTCAGCGAGGCCGTTGGTCTCCATGCCTTCCGCAGGGGTGAAGAGCACGTAGTCGTAGCTCGTGACCACCGCGTAACCGGGGACCTTCACGGTGCCTTCCGCGGAGTTCCAACGGTCCATCGCGATGACCGTGTTCGGGTTGTAGGTGATCGGTCCCTTGGCGTTGAAGGGACGGATCTGGTTGGGGATTTTGCCCAGCAGTTCGGTGGCGAAATCGAGGCCGGGTTGCTGGGATGCCGCGCAACGGAAACCGAGGGCGTTGTTGCGCATGTAGCGCGGGAACCCGCCGCGGATCGGTCCGCGCGAGAAGATGTAGGAGTTGGCTTGGCTGCCACTCTTCACGACCCGCGAGTTGGCGCTCCAGTTGGGCATGCCTTCCACGTCGCGTTGGTTCTTGCCCTTGCCGACTTTGACGACCTGGTGCTTCCAGCCGGGGTACTCGATGTAGGGCGATGAGGTCCATTCCCAGACGTTGCCGACCAGGTCCATCACCCCTTGCTTGTTCGCTCCTTCCGGGTACTTGCCGACTTCGGTGATGTCGGTGGCGTCCTTGGCTTCACGGGTGCTGGCCATGCCGGATTTCCACTCGTTGCCCCAGGGGAAGACGTTGCTCCCGCCGCCGCGCACGGCGCGCTCGAACTCGAATTCTGTGGGCAAGCGCATGCCGGCCCACTCCGCGTAGTTCGCGCAATCCGTGTGGTCCACGTAGACGACGGGTTTCTTGGCGATGTCCAAAGGCATGGCCCAGGGCTTGCCCTCCCAGTTCGCGCCCCACCAATCCTCTGCGGCACTCTGGTCGAACTTCTGACGCTCAGGGGCATCCCGACCTTCCTCGCGGGCTTTTTTGAGCGCCGCTCCTTGCTCTTCCAGGAAGCGTTTGCGCTCGGCGTCGATGGCGTCCTTGGCCCATTGGAAGGGCGGGCGGGCGCCGGCGTGCTTCACGTAGGCCAGGTACTGCTCGTTGGTGATCTCCGTGTTCGACAGGTAGAAGTCGCCGACGGTGATCGGGTGCTCGGGGGTTTCCCCCATGAAGCCTTTGGCCTTCTCGCGGGCCTCCGTGTGCTCCTCGAAGAGCTTGGCGATGTCTTTGACGTCGGTGCCGATCTTCGTGCGGCCTCCAGGGATGAGAACCATGCCGGGGGGCGGGGTTTCATCCGATCCAGAGAGGGTGGCGCTGGGCTGAGTGCTGGAGCCCGCGAGGAGGGAAACGAGGGCAATCGTCAGGAATTGCATGGGCACTGAGGGGTGGCGATTTTGGGGCCAAAAAGTGGGGTCAACGGAACGCGATCCCTTCGTTGGGGTCCGGCGTTCGGGGGCGCAAGCGCGCACACAGGGCCCGAAATAGTGTTCGGGGCCGCAGATGTTACGTTAGCCGCCCGATCTAGCCGGGAAAAAACTGGGTCTCCTCTCGGCTTCCGAACGGATCGAGCGGAATCACTCGGGGGCGGGCACCGGCAGCCACGGTTGGTCCGGGGAGGGATCCGTGAATTGGACCTGCAGAGCACCCCAGAGACCGTTGCGCGAGCGCCCGGGTACGAAGTACGTTAGCTCAAAGGTGCCTGTGGACTGCTCCGTCCCAAGCGTCGGCACCCTCTGCCAACCGACCCGCGCTGGGTTTGGCCCGCCGTAGCTCATGCCTCCCGTGGGGACGCCCAAGATCGCAGTTCCGGTCATGTCGAGGAACACGAGGTTGTCCTGCTTGCGATCGAGGCCGAGTTGTTTGCCTACGGACGGGGGCAGCAAACCTTCTGCCCGCGCCTTTTCCTCCTGCTTGCGCTTCAACATGGCCCCGGCGCCGCGCAGGGCGACGAGGTAGGTGCCGGCGGGAAGGGGCGGCTCGCTCAAGTCGAGGTCCGTGCTCAACAGACCAATATGCAAGAGTTCCGTGGGCCGCGTGCGCTTGCGCAGATCGCTGAGTCCGTTGGACAGGGTCTGCTCGACCGGAGTGAAGAGGATTCCCTCATGGCCCGTGATGAGCGCGTAGCCCGGGACCTGCGCCGTTCCCGCCGAGCGATGCCAACGGTGCAGCAGCAAGGATTGCTCGGGGGCATAAGTCTGGGGGCCTGCGTTGCCCGCCGGAAGGACGTCCGCCGGAATGGATTGAACTTGCACGACGCCCTGCTCAACTTGTGGTGAGAGAGAGACCACGCAACGGAAGCCGAGGGTCCCGGAGCGCCGAGCGCGCCGAGATCCCTGCCGCGAACTGGCCCGGCTCAGCAGGGGGTCGGTGGATTGGGAGCCTCCACGAGTGACCCGCGCGTAGACGTCCCAGTACGGCAAGTCGTCTACCCGATGCTCCAGCCCGTTGCCTTCGAGAATCACGGTGCGCCCGGTCCAGCCGGGGTAGGCGTCAAAAGGCGAGTCGGTCCACTCCCAAACGCTGCCGATCAAGTCCACGATGCCCTGGGAGTTCGCGCCGTCGGGGAAGCAGCCCACGTCTCGCAGTTCGTCGGTCTTTTCCATTTCGAGGGTCGCCGCCTGGTCGCGCACCCAATCGGGCCCCCAGGGGTAGGCGTTGGATCCGTCTCCGCGCACGGCGCGCTCGAACTCGAATTCCGTGGGCAAACGCAAGCCGGCCCAGCGGGCGTAGTCGCTGGCCTCCTCGAAGGTGATGCGCACCACGGGTTTCGCGGCGACTTCCGCGGGCATCGCCCATTCGCTCTTGCGCCAGTTCTTTTGCCACCAACGTTCCTCGTCGAAGACTTGGCGCGGGGCAAGGACCTCGCCTGCCTCCCGGGCTCGAGCGCGTTCCGCGCCGGTCTCTTCCACGAAGCGGGCGCACGCGGAGTCGACGGCGGGCCGCGCCCAGCGAATCGGCGGCTGCGCGCCGGTCGCGCCCACGAAAGCGCGGTACTGCTCGTTCGTCACCTCGCTGACCATCATCCAGAAGCCAGGCACCGTGCGCTCGTGTTGGGGGTGCTCCGCGAGCAGCCATTGAGCCTTCTGGCGCGCGCTCTTGCCACTGGCGAGCAATTCCGAGATCTGCTCGAAGTCGCAGCCGATGAGAGTCTGGCCCCCGGGCACAAACACAGTCCCGGGGGGCTGGGCGGGGGGCGCATCCCCGCCGCCCGCGGGGGCGACGGTGATCCATAGGCAGAAGGTGAGAAGCGGGGCCAGCATGGTGGGAACAGCTATAGTCCCGCCAAGGGCCTCAGCTACTCTTCATCAAACCGAATTCCGGCCGCTGCGAGGTCCTTCTGGGGCTGGGAAACCCAGTCCTCCCCGTGCACCGCGAGCAGCGCTTGGAACTCGTCCACCACCTCGGGATCGAAGGCAGTGCCCCGATACTCATCGAAGAATCCCTGCATCTTTTCGAGGCTCCAAGCGGGCTTGTAGGAGCGCCGAGTCGAGAGGCTGTCGAAGACCTCGACCACCCCAAGAATTCGTCCCGGGATCGATATTTTTTCCCCAGAAATTCCGTAGGGGTACCCTTTGCCATCCCATCGCTCGTGGTGTTCGACCACGTAGCGGCAGACCTCGCGCAGCTGTGGGTGGGCACCCAGCTTGCGTGCGCCGAGTTCCGGGTGACGTTGAACCTCTTTGTACTCTTCCTCGGTGAGCTTGCCCTTCTTGGTCAGGAAGCCCAGATCGTCCAGGTAGATCTTGCCGTAGTCGTGGGCGATGGCACCGAGCTCCAGCCGTTCCAAGGTGGAGGGATCGAGCTGAAAGCGTTCGCCCAGGATGCGCGAGTAGCGCCGTGTGCGTGCGGCGTGGCCGGCGGTGTAGGGGTCCACGCGCTCGATGGTTTGGGCCACCATGCCCGAGAGGATCTCCACCAAGTCGTTGAACTGCAGACCGTCTGCGCTTGTGTCCAATTCCCGCTCTTTTAGGGCCTTATGGACCATTGCGGCCAAAACGATGGGGTCCACGGGCTTTTGCAGGTAGTCCGTTGCGCCGCTCTTGATGGCCGAGACTGCGTTGTCGATGACCGGGTACCCCGTCATCAAAACCACGACGGCCAAGGGCTGCAACTTTCGACAAGCAGCGAGCACCTGATCTCCCTCGGGACGTCCATCAAAGACAACGTCGGTGACGACGGCATCGTAGTGGATCGTTTCCAAGAGCCGGATCGCGGCCTGGGCGTCGTGGCAACGATCGACCCGCAGGCCTTGGGTTTCGAGCACTGCACCCATCAATTCGATCGTGGTGCGATCGTCATCGACGAGCAGGATAGTTGGTCTTTCTTCAGTCATCTCTATTGGGGGAATAGGATACGAGCGATTCTTGTACCAAGCTCAGCATATGGACGGAAGCAGCTGCCCCGGCCAGGGAGGGCAGTCGGCGGGCTCTGGGGCCAGTTTTGGGGTTCCGTTCCACCTGACGGGAAGGGGAGTTGGCCTTTGCAGGCCCCAAATGATCGAGGGCGTACACAGGTCCGACCCTTTGGACGGTATCCTCCCCGCGTGAGCAACCAATCCCGACTGACAGAATGGGCCATTCCCCCCGAATCCGATGGAGAACGGCTCGACCGTTTCTTGGCGGAGAAGCTGCCTGAGTGGTCCCGGTCCAAACTGCAAACCTTCGTCAAAGAGGGGCTCGTGCAGGTCGACGGGGCCCCTGTGCAAAAGCCCGGGACGACCCTGATCGCTGGCGGCACGGTGACCGCGGAGCTGCCCCCGCGGCGGGTGCAGGCCACCGAGAAACAGGTCAAGCAACAGCTCGCCATCCTGTTCGAGGACGACGACATCCTCGTGATCAACAAACCAGCCGGGCTCCTGAGCCACGGCTTGGACTCCGGTCAGGAAGTTTCCCTCGCGGAGTTGGCGGAGTTGCACTGCGGGCCCTTGCCTTCGCCTCAGGGCGAGAACCGTCCGGGAATCGTTCACCGCCTCGACCGCGAGACGAGTGGAGTGATGGTCTTGGGCAAGCACGAAGCGAGCTTGAGCGAGCTGCTGCGTCAGTTCCGCGAGCGCGAAGTCACGAAGACCTATGCGGTGCTGGTGCGCTCGGAACCGCGCTTCACAACGGACTGGATCGACAGTCCCATCGGTCGCGATCCCCGTTCCCCCGATCGCATGGCGGTCGTGTCCGAGGAAGATGGAGGGCGCCCGGCGTCGACCTTCTATGAAGTGCAGGAACGCTTGAACGGCTTCTGCCTGTTGCACTGCCAACCGAAGACCGGGCGCACGCACCAGATTCGCGTGCACCTGAAGTCGATCGAGTTGGAGGTCATGGGCGATCGCGTTTACCGCGTGAAGAACAAGAACCTGCCCAAGGTCACCGAGGACGCCCCTAAGTTTCACCGCCAGATGCTGCACGCGCGCAAGCTAGAGCTGACCCATCCGGTGAGCGGCGAGCGCTTGACCTTTGAAGCGCCCCTGGCCGACGACATGCAGGGCCTCTTGACTTGGTTGCAGAGTCGCTAGAGCAGAGCGACCGCAAAGCCTAGCCTTGCAGAGGGACCCAGAAGTATCGCCTTGAGTAGCGACCCAAAACGGTCGCCTTGCGCAGGCGCCCAAGAGCATCACCCGCGCTAGCGACCCAGAAGAATCAGCCGACCCAGCGTCTCCCCATGAGCACCCTCCGCATCGTCTGCCTGAGCGACACGCACAATTTGCATGCGGGTCTGGTGGTGCCTGAGGGAGACCTCCTGATTCACTCCGGCGACTTCACGGGGCAGGGAACGCCCAAGGAGATCGAAGCCTTCGGCGACTGGCTCGCGACCCAACCCCACGAACACAAGGTGGTGGTGGCGGGCAACCACGACTTCCTCTTTGAACGGGACCGGCCCCGGGCCGAAGCTCTCTTGGGAGAGGTGCACTACCTGCAGGACCAGGGCCTGGAACTCCTCGGCTTGCGCCTTTGGGGTTCGCCGTGGACCCCTGAGTTCCACGATTGGGCCTTCAACTTGCCCCGCGGCCAAGCCCTCGCGGACAAGTGGGCTTTGATCCCCGAGGACACCGACTTGCTGATCACCCATGGACCGCCCATGGGCTTGCTCGACCGCACCTGCCGCGGGTTGGTGGTGGGCTGCGAGGACCTGCGTGAAGCCGCTGCCCGGGTGCGCCCGGCCTTGCACGTCTTCGGCCATATTCACGAAGAGTACGGCGTTCTCGAACACGACAGCATGCTCCTGGTAAACGCCTGCAACTGCAGCTTTCGCTACAAGCTCGTCAATGCTCCCACGGTCATCGACTGGGAAATCGGCGTGGGCCCGCGGGCTGTGAGCGTGAATGGCGAGCACTGATTTTGATTCGCGCTAGGAGCCCGCGCAGGGTGCTGAGTCGAAGGGGTACTGTGCGGGCCTCGAAGGCCGCCCGCAAGCGAACGGCAAGCCACCTAACGCCGCTGCACGAACTCTTTCGACAGGTAGCGGAGTCCCAGTTGATGGGCTGCGTGGCGTTCTTCGGGGGTGGGGACGCCGACTTCGAAGCTCAGGCCGAGTTCCGATTGGAAGGCTTCGATCAGCTGCGCGGCGAGTTGGGCGGGTTCGATGTCGCCGGCCACTTGCTTGATCGTCGCGATGTCGCCTTCGAGCGGGGACGTGTCGAGCTTGATCGATCCGTGGTGCAAAATGCGACCCTTGGTGCGACGTTGGGCGGAGCCGACGCCCTTGCGATTGGACCAGATCAGGTCCTCGCAACTGGACTTGTGAAAGCACATTCCCGTGTCCGGGTTCTCGGAGTCGAGCTCGACGTTGCGACCGCGGGCCGTGGCCTGCACCCCGAAGTGTCCGAGAGCCTTGGCGATGGCTGCGTGAATGCGTGTGTAGCTCATCCCCACGTTGCCACGGTAGAGCGCGTGGTTTTGAGGAGCCGTGAACGAAAAGGTCAACTCGTTCACATGGTGGATCGCGCCGCCACCGGTCAGCCGGCGCACCACGGCGCTGGCTTTCTGGGTGGCGGGGATTTCTGCGTACTTCTGGAAGTAGCCCAGGGACAGGGTGTCCGGGCTCCAGGAGTAAAAGCGCAGGGTTGGTTGGGCATCGGGCGAGAGCAACAAGGCCTCGTCCAAGCCCATATTAAACGACGGTGGCGCCCCCCACGTCGTGATGGAACGCCACAGTTCGGTCATCGCTTGATAACTCCCTAATCCTTGTAGCAGGCGTAGCGCAGCTTGGGCTCGCGCACGGCGCGACCTTCGTCCAAGCGGCCAACACATGTGGTGACCGGAGCCGCGTGCAGCTTGTCCGGATCGCTTTGCGCTTCCTCGGCGATCATCAGCATGTCTGCGATGAAGGCGTCGAGGGTGCTCTTCGATTCGGTTTCGGTGGGCTCGATCATCATGGCCTCGGAGACCACGAGCGGGAAGTAGATCGTCATCGGGTGGTAGCCCAGGTCGATCAGGCGCTTGGCGATGTCGAGGGCGTGCACGCCCTTTTCCCGTTGGTGCTTGTTGTTGCACACGAACTCGTGCATGCACATGCGATCGTAAGGAACGTGGTAGGCCTTGTTGAGCTTGACGCGGATGTAGTTCGCGTTGAGCACGGCGTTCTCGGCCACGCGCTTGACCCCTTCCGCGCCCAGGCGACGCAGGTAGGCGTAGGCGCGTACCAGAACTCCGAAGTTTCCAGGCCAACCCCGCAACATGCCGATCGATTGCGGCGCGTTGTAGTCGAGGCGCAAGCCATCCTCTTCCTCGACCACCCGCGGGCTGGGCAAGTAGGGGGTGAGTTCGTCCGTCACGCAAATCGGGCCGGCGCCCGGCCCGCCACCACCGTGGGGGGTGGAGAAGGTCTTGTGCAAGTTGATGTGCATCATGTCCACGCCGAAGTCGGCGGGGCGCGAGATGCCCATGATTGCGTTCAAGTTGGCGCCGTCCATGTAGATCAGGCCGCCAGCCTTGTGCACGATCTCAGCGATCTTGGCGATCTTCGATTCGAACAGACCCAGGGTGCTGGGGTTCGTGATCATCAGGACCGCGGTGTCGTCGCCGACTTTGCTCTCCAAGTCAGCTAGGTCCACGAGGCCGTCCTTGCCGGACTTGATCTCCACGGCTTCGAGGCCAGCGATGGCCGCGGAGGCGGGGTTCGTGCCGTGGGCGGAGTCGGGGATCAGCACCTTGGTGCGTTTGGTTTGGCCCGTGGCTTCGAAGTGCGCGTTGGCCACCAGCAGAGCGGTCAATTCGCCCTGGGCTCCCGCCGCCGGGTGCAGGGTGACGCCCGGCAAACCGGTGATGCCAGCCAGCCCGTCTTCCAAGCGCTTCATGATGCGCAGGGCACCTTGCACGCGCCCCGCGTCCATCTCCGGGTGAATGTCCGCCAAGCCCGGGTACTGCACCACGGCCTCGTTGGTCACCGGGTTGTACTTCATCGTGCACGAACCCAAGGGATAGAAGCTGTCCGCGATCGAGATGTTCTTCTTCGAAAGCAGGACGTAGTGGCGGATCAGGTCGAGCTCGCCGATCTCGGGCAGAACCGGAGCCTTCGTGCGCAAGGAACCCTTGGGCAAGAGGGAAAGGTCCGCCGCGGGCACGTCGAGTTTACCGAGGCGCAAGGTGCGGTGACCCGGCCGACTCTTTTCGAACAGCAGTGTGTCTTTGTTCATATTCAGTCTCCGCGGGTCAGGCGACCGGCTGGGGGGCAGCGAGGTTGGTGAGTGCGCTGACCAATTGGTCGATCTGGGCGCGGGTCGTGGTTTCCGTGAAGGCCAACAGCAGGCAGTTCTCACCGAGCTCTGGGTACCAGGCTTTGAGATCCAAACCGCCGATCATGCCGACGGCGTCGATGGCCTTGTTGACCCGGGCGGCGGGCACTGGGCACTTGAGCACGAACTCGTTGAAAGATCCGGCGTCCTTGTAGGGCAACTCGAAGCCGGGGATAGCGCCCAAAGCCTTGGCGGCGTATTGCGCCTTGGCCAGGGAGTAGGTGGCCACTTCTGCCAAACCGTGGGGGCCGGCAGCTGCCATGTAGATCGCTCCACGCAAAGCGATCAAAGCGTTGTTGGTGCAGATATTGCTCGTGGCCTTCGCGCGCCGAATGTGTTGTTCGCGGGTTTGGAAGGTCAGGGCGAATCCGCGGCGACCCTTGTCGTCCACGGTCTCGCCGACGATGCGCCCAGGCATCTTGCGCACGTGCTTTTGAGCACAGGCGAAGAGTCCGAAGGAAGGTCCACCGAAAGCGGGAGCGGTGCCGAGGCACTGCCCGTCGCCGACAGCGATGTCGAAGCCCGCTTCCCCGGGGCTGCGCAGCAAGCCGAGGGAAGTGGGGTAGGCGCTACAGATCGAAATCGCGCCCGCCGCCTGGGTCGTGGCGGCGATGCTGTCCAAGTCTTCGATGACCCCCAGGGTGTTCGGGTTTTGAACCAGAACCGCGCAAGTGTTGTCGTCGGCCAAGTCACCGAGTTCCGTGCGGCCATCCGCGCCCAGGGGCGCTTCGACCACTTCCATTTCTGTCCACTTCAGGTACGTCTCCAGGGTGCGTCGAGTGTGCGGGTGCACGCCGTGGGAGACGACCACCTTGGTACGGTTACGCACCAGGTTGGAGGCCATGATGACCGCTTCCGTCGCGGCACTGCAGCCGTCGTACATGGAAGCATTCGCGATCTCCATGCCCATCAGCTCCGCCACCATCGTCTGGAACTCAAAGAACGCGGTGAGCGTTCCTTGGCTTCCTTCCGGCTGGTAGGGGGTGTAGGCCGTCACGAATTCGTGGCGACCTTGCAGGGAGTCCACCACCGTCGGGATGAAGTGACGGTACATGCCTGCACCCAGGAAACAGCCCGCTGCCATGGGGGTGTTCCACGAGGCGAGCTCGGTCATCTCTGCGCGGAGCTCGTCCTCCGAGAGTCCGGCGTCGATGGGGAGCGGGCCATTGTGGCGCAGCTCCGCGGGGATCTGTTCGAAGAGATCCGCCATGGTGCGCACGCCGACGGCGGCGAGCATCTCCTGACGGTCCGACTCTGAGTTCTGGATAAAGGGCATCGTTCGGTGGCGGGGCGAAGGGGGTTAGTTCTCGAGGGAGCTTTCGTAGCCGGCGAGGTCGAGCAGCTCGGGGCTGTCCTTCTCGCTGAGTTTGATCTTGACCATCCAACCGCGGTCCCAAGGATCCTGGGAAAGGATCTCGAGGTGATCCTCGATCGCGCTGTTGATTTCGATGACCTCGCCCGCGAGGGGCGAGTTGAGGTCGGCAACGGCTTTGACCGACTCGATCTCGCCGAAGGTCTCGCCGGTCTCGAGCACGCGTCCAAGCTCGGGCAGGTCGCAGTAGACGAGGTCGCCCTCGTTGCCACTCGAAAGCTCTTCCACGGCGAAGTCAGTGATTCCGATGGTGGCGATGTCGCCGTTGATCTTGATCCACTCGTGAGAAGAAAGGTATTTGCGGTCGTCGGGGCGCATTGGCTTGTTGGGAGGGGTCGGCGTCCTAGGGACGTGAAGTGTCGGTGAAAGGAAAAGGTGTGTCGAAAGCGGCGCGGCCTACTTTCGTGTGCGTGAGTAGAAGGGCAGGGCGCAGAGTTCGAGCTCTTGGCGCTTGCCTCGAATATCCATGTCGAGCTTCTGCCCAGGGTTGGCGAGGTCGATCGGCACGTAGCCCGTGCCGATGTTCGTGTCCAAAGTGGGGGAGACTGCGCCGGAGCAGATGGTGCCCACTTGGTTGTCTCCGTCGAAGATCGCGTAGCCTTCGCGGGGCACGCGCTTGCCGGCGGTGGTGAAGCCTACGAGCTTACGGGTGGGGTGCTTGCGAACGGCTTCCAGAGCGCTGCGCCCGATCCAATCGCCCTTCTCTTCCACGAAGGAAATGGCGAAGCCCAAGTCCGCTTCCAC
>CALCXM010000018.1 GCA_937905825.1 uncultured bacterium | reverse complement strand
GGCGTTGTTGCGCAAAGCGATTTGGTTCAACAGGTCCCCCTCCACTGGCAAAATCAGCGGGCGATTGCGACCGACTTGGGCCGCCCGCAGTCTAGCAGCCGATTCAGGATTTTGCACCCGATGGCGACCTCAACCTTCTGCCCGGACAGACCTCGGGCGTGAAGCTTGCCTCCGAGGATCACCTTGTATCGGAAGAAGCTGTTCTCGACGGTTCCTTGCCGATGGTAGCCGGACCGCTTCTTCCACTCCCTCCGGCCAAGCCTTTCGACCTGGCGGATCGTTCGGTCCCGTTCAGCCGAACGAGGCCCGCGTCCAGTGACCGACGCCGATGCAGTCGGTGGAACAACAACACGAGCTCCCCTTGCTCTCGCCGCTTCGTAGAATCCAACGGCGTCGTAGGCAGCGTCAGCCGTGACTCGGGTCAACCTGCCCTTGGTCGCCTTGATGATCTTGATCCCAGTGGTCACGTCATCGACGTTGCTCTTCGTCAGCACTTGAGTTTGGATACAGCCGTCCGCGTCAACCCCGAGGTGAAGCTTTCGCCAACCGCGCTTTCCTCCCCCACCGTGCTTTGCAGAGGCCCATTCGCCTTCTCCGACGATTGACAGGCCAGTGCTGTCGATGACCAGGTTCATGGGTTTCTTCGATTGCAGCACGCCGAGGTTCACCTTCAAGGTGGAGCCCCTTCGCGAAAGGGTGGTGTGGTCCGGCACGTCGAGGCCGAGCCCCATTAGCTCAAACAAGGAGCGCAGGAAGCCCTCGGTTTGCCGAAGTGGCAAGTGGAACAACAACCGAACCGTGAGCGCGGTCTCGATGGCGAGGTCCGAGTATTTTAGGGGTGCTCCGCGTCGCCCAGTCGCCACGGCGTTCCAAGCCTCGATCGCCCCCGGAGAGATCCATAGGGTGAGGTCGCCGCGATTGACGAGGGCCTGGTCGTACTCGCACCAGTTGGTGACGCGATACTTGGTCTTGTAGGTCGGGGGGACTCTTGAGTTCATGCCCGCGCTTTCGGCTGATCCGTCCCACCGGCTTGAAAACCGGCCTTCTTGGCACCCTGAGGGCCGCGAAATATGCACCAACGCCCAGACTGGGGCTCGAGGGGTCCACCGCGATGCGCGCCAGGAACGTCTCGAGGTGAGCAAGAAGGACCCCGTGCAGGACCTCCGACGAGGGGTCGCGGGGCCGGTACTGTTCGCTGCGTGCTTCCCCGGTGATGGACATCCATGGCTATGGACGTTTGGCGGCACCCTCGGTCACGGCTCATGAGCATGACTGAGGACTTCGAGACCCTCGTCCCTCAAAAGGCGAAACTCCAGGCTAGAGCCCCCCCAAGTACTCTCTGATTGCTTGGTCACGTTTGAATACGGAGAGGCGCAACTGGTGCGAAAGTGGTGCCAATTTGGGGAAGTCCTCCGACCTCACGACATAGCTCACGCACCATCCCTTGTAGGTGAATGAGGAAACTCGGAACATTGGCACCGGATCGGTCGGCGGGGCAAAAATCGGCGAGCGTAAGAACCGCTTCGTATCCCAGAGTTCCCGCACAGAGAACTTCAGTTCCGAGTAATAGTCCTCAAAGGCATCAGACGTTGCATTCGCGTGCCTGCTAACGATATCCTGGATGTCTGCAAGAGTTACAACGTCAATCGTTAGGTCCTCGGGACTAAACGTACTCATGACCCACTCTGCCGTCAGAGGGTCGGGTATCCCGCCCATGTTTGACTCCAAGAGCGACTCCCTATCCTCCCCATTGAGTAAAAAGACCTTCTCGATCTCCAGTGAAACTTCGTCCCAAGCCAGAGGGGGATCCACGACCCTATCGAGTTGAACGCCCGCGGCAACCGCCTCAGCTCTGATGTCAGTCCACTCTTCTCCCCAGTGATCCTTGAGGATGTCATCAGCCGTTAGCTTTGAGCCGAGTTTGTCATCGGAATTAGTAGCTATCACATCCCGGCGATCGGTGCCCGCAACAGGCAATTCGCTTCGACTGCGGTCCTTTGCTGCAACCTCGCTCGGCTCAACAGGCATGAGCGGCTCTGCCTCTCCCCGCCGCCCGTACCAAAACGCGGAGAGCGAAATAAGAATCACGACAATGAGAACAAAGCCTCGGGTCGTCCTGAGTGAGTTCACGACCCTACTCGCACTTAGTGCAATTCGCGATGAGTGAGGCGGGGCCGATCCCGGGTGCACCGACTGTGAAAGTTGTCTGTTGGCCGCCACAGGCTAGAGCCTTTGAAGAAGTGGTTGAACCGGTTGCTGTGAGTGCAATGGGAGCAGGATCTACGCATTCACGGGGATCTGTTCCTGTCTTGGTGCAATGGCTCATCACAGTGCCGACCGGAAGTTGCCAGGAGCGAGTTACCGACCCCTGGCAGGCCACACCAACGCACAGGCCAGTCTCCATGTTTTGGAGACAAAGACCTGCGGTCGTCGACAGACTAATCTTGACGAAGTCAGTTCCGTTTGCACCATACGCGGTTACTGCGCCACTCCCGCCTGAAGGGATGCAGCCGCTACAGCCAGCAGTTGGAGGTGTGGAGAACGAGAGGGAGATTGCCGCCACGAGCAGAGCGAGTGGTCCAAGTAAATTTGCCATGCGTGTTAATTTCATGATATGTACCTACTCCAATGCCCCATTTGCTTGGCCTGGCTGTTGGTTTTACCCGTTGACCATAAACGGGGTCAATTTGGGCACTCGATTCCGAGAGGGGGATGTTCATCTAGGCCAGTTAAGGATTCAAGGATGCTCAACTGTTTTTCTGTGCCAGATGGCGCATAACCCTCTCCGCACTCCTGAATTGCCCGCCCTGTCCAAAAACACGAAAGTGAGCATCTCCAGGATCGTGTCGCGACAATCGTGACGAACGACACAATTGGACTCGACTCCCGTCTCCTCCACCATGGAGCGAGAGAAGGAGCGGCACTACGCGGCGAAGGATCTAAGCGCATGGCTTGAGGGTTCGATCGCGAGCGGCCGGGCGATCCCGGTCCCCTTCACCAAGCTCCACCAGGTCCGCCTCATCGCCTCGGGCCACGACGGCTGGGTCTACTAGGGGGAGCGGGACGGGGAGCGGTGGCGCGTGTGGGTCGTCGCGCCGGAGCTTCTCTCCCGCTAGGATGAAGCCATGAGCGAGGAAGTGAACACGCCGCGCATCGAGCCCGCCCCTCTCCAGGACGACACGGGCCGCGAGTGGCTCCCAGGATTCAAGCGAGGATGGCCCGTCGTCTCGTTCCCCGTGGACATGCCTCCGGGCTCTTCTCGCGTGGTTTCGATTGGACCCACTGGCATGACACCCAGGAACGAGTCCAGCGCCTATGAGAGTCCAACCGCCCAAAATCGGGCACAATGGACTCACCATGGCACGACGAAGACACACCCCTGAACAGATCCTTGCCAAGCTCCGCGATGCGGACGTGATGCTGGCAGACGGCCTCTCGATTGCCGAGATAGCCAAGAGGCTCGAGACCTCCGAGCAGACCTACCATCGCTGGCGAAACCAGTTCGGCGGCATGAAGGGCCCCGAGATGAAGCGCCTGAAAGAGCTCGAGAAGGAGAACGCCATGCTCAAGCGACTTGTCGCTGAGCAAGCCCTCGACAATCGAGTCTTGAAGGATCTCGCGGAGGGAAACTTTTGAGCCCGGCCAGCAGAAGGCGCGCGGTGACGCGCTGCATGGAACGCCATGACCTGAGCGAGCGGCACGCTTGCACGTTGACCGGGCAGCATCGATCCACGCAGCGCCTCCGGCTGTTGATTGCAGGAGACGAGTTGCGCCTCTTGAAAGAGATGCGCATCCATTCGCGGCGGCATCCTCGGTTTGGATATCGCCGTATCCATCAGGTCCTTCTCCGGGAAGGCTGGCGGATCAATCGCAAGCGCGTTCACCGACTGTGGCGGAAGGAATGTATGCAAGTGCCCCGGAAACGCATCAAGCGGCGCTCTCTGGGCGATTCAGCGAACTCCTGCATTCGTCATCGTGCGGAGTTCAAGAACCACGTGTGGACCTATGACTTCGTGTTCGACCGAACGGAAGACGGGCGGCAGGTGAAGATTCTGACGGTCGTGGACGAGTACACTCGTGAGTCTATCGCTACGGAGTGTAAGTAATTCAAGGGGCATCTGCGAGCCACTACTCCCTCCCCGGCCCCTC
>CALCXM010000017.1 GCA_937905825.1 uncultured bacterium | reverse complement strand
AGCTGCGCAAGCGCAACTGCCCGCAAGCAGCGTCCTGCTCCAAACCTCGCGACCAACGAACCGTCGCCACCAAGCCCTGCTCGATCAGGCTCTCCTTGAAGGCTTCCACGTCTTCCCCGCGCGGGCGCGCGTAGCCCATGCCCGCCACCGGGTTGTAGGGGATCAAGTTCACCGTACAGCGCCGGCCGTGCAGGCGTTGGGCCAGGGTGTGCGCGTGGGCGTGGGTGTCGTTGGTGCCGCCGAGCAGCACGTACTCGTAGGTCACTTCGCGGCCTGTGACGCCAAACCAATCGTCGCCGGCGGCCAGCACGTCCTCGATCGGAATGCCCTTCATGGCAGGCACCAGTTCGTCGCGCTCTTCGTCGAAGGGCGTGTGCAAGGAGATCGCGAGTTGGAAGGGCGGCTTGTCTTGGGCCGCGGCCCGCAAGCGATCGGGAAAGCCGACGCTCGAGACCGTGATCTTGCGCGCGCCCATGCCGAGCTCCTCGTGCACGACGCGCAGGGCGGCCAGGGTGTTCTTGTAGTTGTGCATGGGTTCGCCGATGCCCATCACCACGGAGCGTGAAAGCTTGCCCATGGCGCGTCCCATCAGGTACTGCTCGAGGATCTCGTGGGCTTCCAAGTTGCGGCGCAGGCCCAAGCGACCGGATGCGCAGAAGGGACAAGCGACGGCGCAACCCACTTGGGTCGAGACGCACAGGGTGGCCCCCGCATCTGCATCTCGGCGGTGGGAGGGGATGTGCACGGTTTCCACCGTGTCTTCCTTGTCCGCAGCTCCCGGCAGGCGCAGCAGGAGCTTGGTGGTGCCGTCCTCGGCCACGATGCGCGAGATCTCCGTGCAGCTGAGGATCGGGTGCTCCTGGGCGAAGCCATCGCGCAGGCGCGCGGAGAGGGCAGTCATGTCGGCGTAGTTCAGGACGCCATTTTTGAGGACCTGCTCACGCAGGATGCGAGCGTGAAATGCACGACCACCGAGGGCTTCCACGCGCTTCTGCAGCTCCTCCGGTTGGAAGAACAACTCGCTCAGGGAAATCTGGCCCTGATCCGTGGCCGGCTCGCTCACTGCTCTTGGGAAACGGTGGCGTGCAAAAGGTCCGCCACTTCTTCTGAGATGCGCCGGGTCTCGTCCAAGTCGGGGGGGTTGGCACCGCCCACGGCCCGGTGGCCGCCGCCGCCGTAGGTTTCCATCAACTCGCCCACGTGCAAACCATGCTTGGGTTTGTTCCACGGGTTCTCGCCGCAACTCACGTGGTAGCCCGAGCGCGTCGGGATCACGCCCACGGCGTATTCTAAGTCGGGGTGGTGATAGAAGGGCGCGAAGCGTTCGCGACGCACGCGGCCGGAGGAAGCGTCAAACAACAGGACCTTGTCCTTCTTCCAAACCACGGTGCCCGGGAACTGCTCGAGGGCCCGGTCGCGGTTGTTGCTGGCGCGTTGGTGGGCGGCTTCGACGGACTCGGTGTTGGCGATGGCTTCCAAGGTGGTGGTTGTCATCATGTCGACGATGCCATCCATCCATTCGTTGCTGGGGGCCACGGTCAACGCGCGCGTAATGCGCAAGGCGGGCTCTTCCCCGAAGATGGCTTGGTTGACGTCGACGAATCCAGCGGAGTCAACGATGTCGGACCAATGGGCCATGTTGCGGAAGCGGTCGCTGGCCTTGTAGTTCCAGTGCTTCTTCGCGTTGGCGAGGATAATCGGGGGGCACGAGGGCGAAGACTCATCCCAGTGCCAACGTTCCGAGGGCTTGTACTGTTCGCGCAGTTCCGGTGTCAGAAAGGTGGTGGGGTGGTGGTCGAACCAATACTCCGCCTTCGGGTGGAAGTGAAAGTCCACGATGGCAAAGCGCGAACCGGAACCGAAGGTGGCCCAGTTGCGGCGCTGGTCGTAGTTGACACTGGCGAACTGAATGCGTTCCCCGAAGAGATCGATGAGCACGGACCCCAGGATGGCGGCGGAGACCATGCCATCGAAGTCGCGGTGGTAGTAGATGCGTAGCGGGGAAGCGGAACCCATGGGGCTAAGGGTAGCGGGGAAGCTGGCCCCAACAAGCAGGAATCGAAATATGGAGCGGATCCCCTTCCGGGAGTGATTGGTCCGTTGTTCGGCGCCTTTTGAGTGGCGCCCAATTGCGGGCGGAGTCACAGGCAGCTCGGCACAAATGCAGGCGACCCCTCGAACCAGCATGCTGATTCAAGGGGCCGCCTGTGTGCCGAGCGGGCAGGGCCTTGGTGGCTCAGGCGCTCTCGCGTTCCGGAGCCGAGTCCGTTTCCTCATCGGCCTGCGGAAGGTCGGAATCGAGGGTGTCCTCCGTGGACAAGCCGCGCGCCAGGATGCGCTTGCCGCTGACCACATCCGCGTCGATCACGAAGGTGTCCTCGTCCGTGCGGTTGGGCAGCTCGTAGAGCAGGTCGAGCAGGATGTCCTCGATGATCGAGCGCAGGGCGCGCACACCGGTCTCGCGATCGATGGCCGTGCGAGCGATGGCCTGCATGCCGTCGGGAGTGAAGGTGAGCTGCTTGCCTTGCAGCATGAAGATCGCCTCGAACTGCTTCGTGAGGGCGTTCTTGGGCTCGCTCAGGACGCGCACGAGGGCGTCCTCGTCGAGGGTCTGCAAGCTCGTGATCACGGGCAAGCGACCGATGAACTCGGGGATCAAGCCGAACTGCACCAGGTCCTTCGGGATCAGGAAGCGCACGTACTCGTCGCGGGCATCCGAGTCTTCGATGGACGGCAGCTTGGCCTTGCCCAATTGCTCGGACCCGATCAAGCCGCGCACGGACTTCGCTTTGTCTTCTGCCGAGGCCTTGCGATCGAAGCCGATGGATTCCTGACCGATGCGCTTAGCGATGATTTCCTCGATGCCGCTGAAGGTGCCTCCGCAGAGGAACAGGATGTTCGCAGTGTCGAGTTGGATGTAGGACTGCTCCGGGTGCTTGCGGCCGCCCTGGGGCGGCACGTTGGCCACGGTGCCCTCGAGGATCTTGAGCAGCGCCTGCTGCACGCCCTCACCGGAGACGTCGCGGGTGATGGAGACGTTGGAGGTGGTGCGTCCGATCTTGTCGATCTCGTCGATGTAGATGATGCCGTGCTGGGCGCGCTCCACGTCGAAGTCGGCGGACTGCAGCAGCTTGAGCAGGATGTTCTCCACGTCCTCGCCCACGTAGCCCGCTTCGGTCAAGGTGGTGGCATCCGCCATGGCGAAGGGCACTTCCAAGAGACGCGCGAGGGTGCGCGCCAAAAGCGTCTTGCCCGAGCCCGTGGGGCCCACCAGCAAGACGTTGGACTTTTCGATTTCCACGCCCGCGGGCAGCCCGGAGGCCTCGCCCTGGTGGCGCAGTCGGTTGTAGTGGTTGTAGACCGCGACCGAGAGCACCTTCTTCGCGCGCTTCTGCCCGATGACGTATTCGTCCAGGCGGCGAGCGATCTCGATGGGGGTCGGGAGCTTGTCATCACTCTCCGCTTCCCCGGCCTTTGCGGCCGTTTGGCCAATGCCGGGTGTAGCGGTGCTGACCTTGTCACCCGCAGCTCCGGGAGCGCGGCGTTGCTCTTCCTGGAGGATCGAGTTGCAAATCTCGATGCACTCATTGCAGATGTAAACCCCGGGAGGGCCTGCGATCAGGGATGAGACGTGGTGCCGGCGCTTCTCACAGAAAGTGCAGCGCTCGACATGACGTCCGCGGCCAGATGAACTCATGCTGAAAATTGATGCGGTAGATGGGGGAGCAGGCGGTGCTCCCGGCTGGGTGCGAGCGCGGGAGGTGCCCCCGCTCGCGTTGAGTTGTCAGGGGCGTCCCATGCGGTGGGACGCCCCATTCTAAATTGGTGGGGCCCGGCGCGGGCCCGGTGCTCGTCGCCTAGTCCGGGCGGGCGACGATGTGGTCGATGATACCGAAATCCAGGGCTTCCTGGGGGGACATGAAATTGTCCCGCTCGGTGGCCTTGGCGACCTCTTCAGCGGACTTGCCGGAGTGGTGCGCGATGATGTCCTCGAGTTGCTTCTTCATCTTCAGCGTCTCGGTGATCTGGATTTCCATGTCCATGGCCGTGCCACGGCTGCCGCCGGAGGGCTGGTGGATCATGACGCGCGAGTTCGGCAGAGCGAAGCGCTTGCCCTTGGCCCCTGCAGCGAGCAGCAGGGCGCCCATGGAGGCGCATTGGCCGAGGCAGTAGGTGGAGATATCGGGCTCTACCAATTGCATGGTGTCATAGATCGCCAGGCCCGCGGTGACGGAGCCACCTGGCGAATTGATGTACATCTTGATGTCCTGGGTGTGGCCGGACTTGTCCAGGAAGAGGAGCTGGGCCATCACTGAGTTGGCCACCTGGTCATTGACCTCGGTGCCCATGAAGATGATGCGGTCCTCGAGCAGACGGGAGTAAATGTCGTACTGGCGCTCTCCGCGACCAGTCTTCTCGATGACGTAGGGGACGTAGCTCATTGCTGCTTGGGATCCTTTTTGGAAGTGCTCGAATTCAGTGGATGAGGGCGGCGCCGGGATCAGTCCGCCAGCGCCCTCGCGTACCCAAGGTTTGAATCACCTGCGCCGGCGAATCAAGGGCCTCGAACCCGGTTCTTCGGGTCTTCAGCCCCTAGGGTTCAGTGATTTTCCCGTTCTCACGCAGGAATGCCCGAACCTTGCGCTCCAGAAGTTCGATCTGGACTTGCTGGAAAAGGTTGTTTTTGCGGTAGTGCTCGACCACCTGATCGAACTCTGCCTGGTGCTGCTGGGCGATTCGCTGCAGCTCCTGGGCCATGTCCTGCTCCTCGACCTTGATCTCTTCCTTTTCGGCGATAGCGTTCACCAGGAACAGGGCGCGCACAGCTTTTTCGGTGGCGGCTACGATCTCGGAAGATTTTTCCTCCACCTGGGCGTCGTGCTGATCTTGGGGGACGCCGTTTTGGGTGAGCTCGTGACGCAGCTGGTTCTTGCGGGTCTCGATCTGGGCATCGAGCATCATCGCGGGAAGCTCGAAATCGTAGGTGTCGATCAAGCCTTCGAGCAGGACGGTTTCCTGACGGTTGCTCTCCTGCTGGGCCTTGGCGGTCTCGAGACGCTGGCGAGCCTGCTTGTCGAATTCCTCTTGGGAATCGACGGCCAGGATCTTCCAGATGTCCTCGTCCGCGGGCGGCACCATCTTGAAGGCCTCGGTGATCGTGATCTTGGAGGTGGCGGTTTTTCCGCGCAGCTCTTCCTTGTCGAACTCGTCGGGGACGGTGATCTCGAACTCGACCACGTCGCCGTTCTTGGAACCGGTCATGGCCTCCTTGAACTTGTCGGCGTCGATGCCGGGGATCGGAGCCAAGGGAGCGAGGCGCAGGCCTTCACGCTCGAGGATCATCTCGCCGTCGCACTCCCAAGAAAGGTTGCACATGGCCTGGCCGTCCTCGGGCAGCTCTTCGCCGTCCGCGAGTGCCAAGGGAGTCGATTGCTGCATGCGCAGATCGTTGATGGCGTCCGCGAGTTCCTGGTCCAGCACGGGTTCCAGTTCGCTCACGACTTCCAAGCCCTTGTACTCTTTGAGCTCGAACTCAGGACGCAGGCTGACCTTAAAGCTGTGCTCTAGGTCTTTGCCCTCATCCATCTTGATGTCTTCGATTTGAATCCGCTCATGACCGATGGGGTGCAGATCGTTGTCCTTCACGGCTTGGTCGTAGGCTTGACCCATGAAGTGCTCGATGGCTTTTTGATGCACCTCGGGACCGTGCTCACGCTCCACGATTTTGGTCGGGACCTTGCCGGGTCGAAAACCCTTCATGGTCAGGTTCTTGGCCCCTGATTTGAGGGCCGCTTGGTACTCGCGATCGAAATCGGAACGCGGAACGGAAAAGGTCACCGTGGCCTCACAGGGGCCCGACTTATCGACGCTGACTTGCACTGAATTCCACCTCGCCCCGAAATTGAGCTTCGGGGGTTTGGAGCTAGGGAGAAGGAAAGAAAGGAACGCCTACCCGGGGGACCCTGAGAAGGCGGAATCTGGCCGAACAATCTAACCGAGGGGGAGGCGCGGGCCAAGGGTGCCTTGGATTCCGGGGCCGGTGACCGATAGGGTGGCTCCAGATCCGCCGACTCAATCGTTCGCGGAGACGAGCCACGCCAACCTCTCCCGCCGGAATCCCATGGACATCGATCTGCGCACTTTGACCACCTTTGCCGAGGCCGAGCCCCATCTGGAGGCCCTGACGGCCCGCGCCCTGGAGACCCTGGCGGCCCTGGATGCTCTGGGTCCGCCGGAGGGATTCATGGAAGGCTGCCTGCAGAGGGCCCTTCAAACCGATCAGGGGTTGCTGGTGGTGGCGCAAGCTGCGGATGCTGCGGAAGGCGCGCCGCCCCTGGGGTATTGCTTCGTCGCGCCCCACGCGGACCCCTTGAGCGGGGTCACGACCCCCATGATCCTGCTGCTTTCCGTGGAACCGGACGCGCGCCACCGAGGTCTGGCGGGGGCCCTGGTGCAGGAGGCCCAGCGCCGCTTGATCAAGCGTGGAATGACGAAGCTCACGGCGCGCTGTGCCCACGGGGACGACGCCCTGATTTCGATGGGCGAGCGCTGGGGCTTTCTGAGGGAGTGGGAGTTTCTCGCCAGAGAAGGCCTCTAGGGCCAACGCGGACGCAGGGGGGGGCTGGTGGTTAGGCCCGGATCCCGGTGCATTGTCGCCCGGCGCGTTCCCGTCCTCGCAGTCCTGTGACCCAAGTCTGCCTCGGCTGCTACCATGCTTCACGCTGCCGCTGAACCGCCGACTCGTCCAAGGGTCCAAGGCAGCCCCCCAATCAGATTCTGGAAGGCACACAAGGCATCCAATGAAGCTCGTCCAAATTCTCTCCCTGGCTGCGGCCGCCCTCTGTTCGACCTCCCTTGCGCAAGCTGCACAAGCTGGCGGCATGTACATCGAGTCGTGCAACTTGGCCTGCAACAGCGGGGCCGGCGGCGCCCCAGTCTTCGGGCAGATCGTCTCGGTGTTCGAGAGTCAGGAACTGCGCATCAGGTTTTCCCTCGACGTGGATCCGAGCTCCGTCGATTACTTCAGTTTCCCGATCGTCAACATCATGACCGGGACGATTCCCGTGGGAACCTACGCGGTGGATCCCTGGGACCCACGCACGCTGGTCTTCACCCCAGCGCTCAGTTTCGACGTCAACAGCACGCCGCACTATGGCTTCGGCGCGAACCAAACCTACTGGATTCGGATTCCTGGGACGGCCCAGGGCAGCGGTCAAAATTTCATCCGCAGCACAACGGGGTTGCTCAATCAGAGCTCCCTGGACCACACGATTCAAACGGACCTGGGGCTCGGGTCCAGCATCGTGAGCACCTGCCCAACCTCCCCGAACTCCGTGGGTCCGGGTGCGATTCTCGCCCTCGTGGGAAGCAACAGCATCTTCTTGAATTCACTGCAGGTGACGGCGAGCTCCGCTCCTCCCATGACGATGGGGGTGTTCCTTGCGGGCCACACCCCGCACCTTCAGGCCTTGGGACAGGGCACGCTCTGCGCCGGCGGAATGCTGCAGCGTTTGGTCACCGGATCAACCGACGCAGCTGGAGCCGCTCAGCACAGCGTCGACGTTGCCGGATTGGCAGTGAATCCAGGGGACCTGCGCTACCTCCAGTTTTGGTACCGGGACAACGGCTTATCGAATCTGTCGAACGGCGTGCGGATTCAGTTCTACCACTGAGCCGAGCGCGAGTCCGAGTCGTCCATGAATTGGCCCGTTCTCTTCATGGAGCCGCGTTGTTCACACGGCTCGTTGTTCACGATGGCCGGCTATTCACCATGCCGCGCTGTGCAGGACACTGCGTTGTCATGCAACCTCATCGTTCAAGCGGAGCGGGAACTAGCCCCGGGATCTTGAACGCTTTTCGCTCAAGGCGATCGATCCAGCTTCGGCCTTCCTACAGCTCGCGCACCCAGACGTTGCGATAGCGCACCGGGTTGCCGTGGTCTTGCAGGTAGAGCGGACCCTTGCTGGGACCCTCCTGGTTCATGGCGGCGGTGGTGATGCCGGTGACTTCCGAGTGGTCTTGGATCAACACTCCGTTGTGCAAGACGGTCATCGTCGCGTTCAAGGTCTTCTTGCCCGCCTCGTCGAATCGGGCCCCGCGAAACACGATGTCGTAGCTTTGCCATTCGCCGGGCTGGCGCGAGGCGTTCACCAGGGGTGCGTGCTGCCCGTAGATCGCGCCGCACTGTCCGTTCGCGTAGGTCTCGTTCTCAAATGAATCGAGCACTTGAACTTCATAGCGCGCTTGCATGTAGACACCGCTGTTGCCGCGCCCTTGACCGGATCCCTGGGGCACCGTGGGAGTGGCGAACTCCACGTGCAGTTGCATGTCCCCGAACTCTTGTTTGGAGAGCACGGGACCCTGGCCAGTCACCGCCAGCATCACGCCCTTTTCAATGACCCAGCCCGCGGCGCTCCCGTCGGCCTTGCGCCAGTTGTCGAGGCTCGAACCGTCGAACAGCACGATCGCATCGGAAGGGGGCGCGCTGGCGAGCCCGGGGGTCACCACTTGCGGGAGCTCCGCTGCCTGCCAGGCGGGGGCTGCCCAGGTTGCGACGAGGGCCGTCAGAGTCATCGAAGTGCTGAGAACAGCCAGGGACCAAAATCGCTTCATAGGAAATCACCTCGGGTTGGAAGGCTGGGGACGTGGGAGCACCACGATACCGGGCTGGGGATCCCAAATGGAGGGTGGGGGCCTTGAGTTTTCTTTCGTCACTGAAGGGTGCGGGGGCCACGTCTGGGGCTGGGGCCTGAACTCGTCAGGTCTTCCGTTGCTCGCGCCCTTGACCCCCTGGGGAGGAGGGTCTACGGTCTACATCGCATGAAGGCCAAGCAACTGCTCCTGATCGCGCTCGTCGTTTTGATTAGCGTTAGCCTCCTCTTCGGGGGCTCGATCCACTCGTCGCTCCATATGGACGGCCACGGATTGGATGGGGATGGCGGCTGCCAGGTCTGCGAGCTGAGCTTGGTCTCAGCTGTGATTGAGCTGCCAGCCCTGACGGGTGGGATGCTCGTGCGCAGGGCCCGGGGACTGGCTCCTCCGGCGCTCATCCTGACTCAGGTTTTTCTCCACGGAAGCCCCAGGGCACCGCCTGCCTAGGGAAGCTCTCGGGGAGGCGCCCAGCCCCTAGCTGGATGATTTCGCCACTGCTAAGAATCTTGCGCGGGGGGTCTGTCCGCGCGGCTCCACGAACCAGAAGGTTTCGGCGGTCCGCGTGCTTGTCAGGGCTCCTGAGCTGAAGGCAGTGGTGGGCCGTGCCCCCTCCAGAGCTTCCAACCGAAAGTATGCCGCCAAGTCCGCGCAGGCGCTCCGATTCGGAGTACGCGGGCTTGCGGTTCGAATCCTTCGGTCCGCGAGGTGGGAAGCAATCCACACGCGGGTTGGCCCCAAGTCCCATCTTGATGATGGGTAGAATCATGCACACCATCCATCCACCCCGCCACAAACGGCGGGGCCAGGGGCTCATGCCCCTTGCCATTCTTGCCGTTTTCTTCACGAGTCCTGCGGACCTCTTTGCACAGCGCGCAGACGTCTCCTCCCCTGGATCCACTTCGAGTGGCGAATTCGGGCAATCCACCCGATTCGACAACACCTTCAATCCGGCCATTAGCCTGGTCTTCAGCGTGATCGCCGACTGGCAGGAGTTCAGTGGCGGAAGCCCCGATGGACTCGAGCTTGAACTGAGCCGTGTGGATCTTCTGCTAGCCGCGTGGATCGACCCCAACGCCTTTGCCTGGACCACCATTGCCTATGAGGGCGAAGAGCTGGAGCTCGACGAAGCCGCCATCGAGTACGTCGGGCTGCCTGGCAATCACACTTTGCGGGCGGGGCGATTCTTCGTGGACTTCGGCAAGCAAATGCAGTCCCACGTGGAGGAACTTCGCACAATTCAGCGCCCACTCGTGCTGCGTGACTACCTCGGGGAAGAACTCGCTGGGGATGGCCTGCAGTGGGATCACTGGAGTTCCGCTGGAGACGTGACGTTGCTGCGCTATTCGATTGGCGCCTTCAACGATCTGTCCGGTGGCGGCCACGGACATGGGGAGGAGGGAGTGGCTCCCGAAGTGCACGTAGACGAACGCAAACGCGGGGAGCGACTGGGCTTCACGAGCCGCTTCACTTCCCTGACGGAAGTGGGTAGCAATGGGGTCTTGCAGATGGGAGTCTCCGGCCGCTGGCTGAACGACTTTGCCTTCGAGCAGGAGTCGAGCGAACTCCTGTCGCCCGGGCTCAGCAACGCTGTCTACGGAGCGGATCTATCCTACGGTTGGGTCTCAGACGACGGTATTCGCGATTGGACGGTGGGGGGCGAGTATCTCGTCTTCGACGGAGACCTATCCGGTGAGTTGGACGACAACGGAACGGAGACTGTGGCCGACGATCAGTTGGTGGTGTTTTCAGATCGGGTCGCCGGTGGCTATGCCTTCATCGACCACGGTTGGAGCCGCTTCGATTCCGCCGGTGTGCAGTACTCCATGATTCAGGAACCCGAATTGGGCCGGCGTCAAGCGAGCGAGTTTGACCTGTACTACACCCGTCAACTCTCGGAGACGCTAAGGTTGCGGATTGGGGCGACCTTTGTAGACAACGAAGACGGTGAGGATTCCGGGCGTTTTGCAATTCAATTGACCGGGTTCCTCGGACCCCACGGCCACGGACTCAACTGGTGATCCTCATGCAGAACCAAACCAAGAACTTCTTTGCAAAGCTAGGTCGAGGGACGCTGAGCCTCGGGGCAATGTGTTTCCTGATGGGGTCCCTGGCTAGCGCCGCTAAGCAGGTGCGCGTTGTGACCACGATTCCTGATCTGGCGGATCTGGCCCGGGAGATCGGTGGGGAGCACGTGGACGTGCGTTGCCTGTCCAAGGGGACGGAAAACCTGCATTCGGTTCACGTGCGTCCGAGCATGCTGATCGCAATGAGCAAGGCGGACCTTTTCCTCGAGATGGGGCTTTCCATGGAAGCCGCATGGCTACCGGGTTTGCTGCTCAAAGCGCGCAACTCCAAGATCCAGCCGGGAGCCCTAGGCTTTCAGAACTGCTCAGCGGGGTGGCAAACGATTGGCGTCCCGGAGGACCTGAGCCGCAAGGATGGTGACGTGCATCCCGAGGGCAACCCACACTTCAACTTGGATCCTCTGGGGGGGCCGCACTTGGCGCTGCGAGTCCACGAGGCTCTGGTTCGTGTGGACAAGGGTCACGCCGAGGTCTACGGCAAGAACCTAAGTCTGTGGCAGAAGCGTCTGACTCAAAAGCAGAAGGCCTGGACAGTCATCGCCGAACGGATCAAGGGACAGAAGATTGCCGTCTACCACTCGGAGTACGACTATCTAGCTCGGCGCCTGGGCCTCCAGGTGGTGGCGTCGATTGAGTCCAAGCCAGGTGTCCCACCGGGGCCAGGAGACATCGCAAAGGTGGTGCAAACTATGCGCGAACAAAAGGTGACCGTTATCTTGACCGCAGCCTGGTCGAACAATCGGCAGGTGGCGGACATCGCCAAGAAGGCGGGGGCGCAAGTGGTCGAGTTGCCGAACCAGGTGGGGGGCGCCGCCTGGGCCAAGACCTGGTTGGACCTTATGGACGGCGTTCATGAGCGACTGGATGCGGCCTTTCCGGCAAAGCAACAATGACCTCGCCCATGCCATTGCCAACAGCCCTGATTGATTGCCAAGCCGCGAGCTTTGGCTACGGTGGGAAGCGCATACTCGCGGACCTGGATCTCCAGGTCAGTGCGGGAGACGTGATCGGGATCGTGGGAGGCAATGGTATGGGCAAGACGACCCTCTTTCGCGGCCTATTGGGGTTGATCAAACCCATGGACGGCACGGTAGAGCGCTCCGGCGCCTCGATCGGGTATGTTCCACAGCGGGAGGAGCTGGACTCGGTTTACCCATTGACTGTGCGCGAGATCGTATTGATGGGGGCTAGCGGGAGCGTTCGAGGGGGCCGTGCCTGTTGGCGCGCGCCATCCAAACAGGACGAGGCGCGGGCCCTCGAGTGCTTGCAGTTTGTCGACCTTGCGAACGAGCACGGAGCGCTCTTCGCTTCCCTGTCTGGCGGGCAGCGCCAACGCTGTTTGCTGGCGCGAGCGCTCATGCCGAATCCAGACCTTTTGATGCTGGATGAACCGACTGCGGGGGTCGATCGGGCAGCTTCCGCCGAGATCCTGGAGCGCATTTCACGGCTGCACAAAGAGCGCGGGATCGCTGTCCTCATGGTGGCCCATCAATTGGACTTTGTGCGTGAATTGGCGAAGGAGGTCATCGTGGTCAACGAGGGCGGGATCGAGCGCGGTCCGGTGGGGACGATGCTTTCCGATCCTTTCATTCAACAGCTATTTGGCTCGGGCTCCCGCGTTGAATCCTCGGGCCCCAGCCGGGAGGGAGATTCGCCGTGGACGAACTGACCTTGGTCCAGGCCTTTGAGTTCTTTGGGTTCGCCATCTGTGCGACGCTTATTGCTGGGCTGGTGTGCCCCTTGGTTGGGACCTTTCTGCTTGTGCGGCGAACTGGGTTCTACGGTGTTGCGTTGCCCCAGTTCGCAGCCACTGGCGTTGCCTTCGGCTTCGCGATACTGCCCTGGTGGCAAACCCACGTTGGCCTCGGGGTCGATGTGGAGAGCGCGACTGCTGGCGACCATGTGGGACTCAACTACCATCTCTTCTGGGCGAGCGTCTTCACGTTTGGATCCCTCGGTGTGCTCTTGCTCGGAAGGGGGAAAGGAACCGAGACGGCCCGGGTGGCGGCGGGTTTTGCGATCGCCAGTGGCTTGACCATCCTGTTCGCCCACGCCTCACCCGTGGGAGACATTTATGTGCACGAGTTGCTACGTGGAGAGATTCTGGCCATCGGGTTGCACGAATTCGAGACCTTGGCCGTGGTCTTAGTTCTCGTCCTCGGCGCGCTGGTCATTGCCCACAGGGACCTTGTCTTGGTGAGCTACGACCGGGAGAGCGCGATTGTGCTGGGCAAGCCAGTGGTCGCCTGGGAGATGTTGTTGCAACTGATCACAGGGGCGACAATCGCTACGGGTGTGATGACCGTGGGGCCTGTATTGCTTTTCGGGTTGCTGGTCTTGCCGCCACTGGCCGCGCGTTCGCTGGCCCGCTCGATGACTGGGTTCTTGGTCTGTTCGGGGATCTTAGGAGTCGGCTCCGCGGGGATTGGCCTGTGCGCCTCCTTTGCCTACGACCTACCCCTCGGGCCAGCGGTGGTGCTCGGTGGCGCGATCCTGGTGTTGCTTGTCAAGCCAGTTTGTTGGCTGCGGGGCTAGTGTTTGGTCGGAAGAGTTGTCCTCATCTGGCGCGTAAGGAGGAGCCTGGTACAGGAGTGGTGGCTCTCTGTGAATGACCTACGCCAAGAGTTCTCCGGATTGGTCCTCCCTTAGGCCTCGATCGATCTCTGGTTTGGAAGCTCACGAAGAGTGACGCTGGGTTTCGGTAAGGTCCCGGGGAAAGTCCGCGAGCAGATCGAGTTCGAACGCAAACGGAATGCCCCGTGGTCGCGCGCGGGGCAGGCCGTGTCAGATGAGGGTTCGGTCCGAATTGTGGAGGCCCCCGAGGCCCGGCTTCGAGTCCAAAGTGGCCGTTCGCGTCGGGAAGGGATTCCTTGGCGAGCGATCGATGTGGATTTGAGAGTGCCATCGCTCATCGATCCGGGTGTTGTCGGGCGGAGTGCCATCTCGGGAGCACCGAGAGCCATTGCGATGACGTGCTTTTTCAGCATGCCGGGCGCGTAGCCCAACACCCCAACGAGTGCGACCGGCAAACGCACTGAGGGGCCCGGGCGCCGCTTTCTGCTGGACTTGGTCGGCGTGTAACTGGCGAGACCGATGCGCGCCGTGGTACTCAAGGACTTCGCGCAGATGGGGGAGGCGGATCTCGCCAAGGGGGATCGAGGGAACCGCCCGACGCCCGGATTCTTGGGAAGCGTAAATCTGAGCGAAATGCTGTGACGCTTGGGGAGGCACCCAGATGTTCTCATCGACATGAACATTCAACGACTGCTTCCCATCGTGGCCTTGGCCCTCACCCCTTCCTGGTCCTTCGCTCAAACCACCGAGAGACTGAATCTTTCCGGCGGGGCTGAGGCGAACGATCGCTCGATCAACCCTGAGTGTTCCGTCGACGGGCGCTTTGTCGTCTGGCAGACCCTGGCCAGCAACGTCGTGCCCGGAGACACAAATGGCACGTGGGATGTGTTCCTCCTGGACCGTCAAACGGGAGTCACGGAACTCGTCTCGCGCACTTCTCAAGGCACGCCGGCCAACGGGTTTTCCGTGGAGCCCTCGATCTCGGACAATGGACGCTATGTGGCGTTTCGCGCGTCCGCCCCGGACCTCGTTCCAGGGACTAACGCGGGCTTGTACCTGTACGATCGCATTCTGAAGAACGTTGTTCTGGCCTCGCCGAGCAGCTCTCACGCCACGACCATTTCTAAGAACCCCGCGCTTTCGAGGACTGGACGCTATGTGGTGTTTTCCTGCGACCGGCCGCTGATCGCCGCGGACACCAACGCGAGAGACGACGTTTATCGCTACGACCGGGTGACGGACAGTGTTGAACTCGTCAGTCGCGACATCAATAGCGTGCAATCCACTCAAGACTCCCTCTCCGCAAGCGTGTCCGAGGACGGTCGCTTCGTGGTGTTCGAAACGTTGTCGAGCACCTGGGGGGCCGCCTTCACGGGCACTCGCCACATCTGGCGCAAGGACATGCTGAGCGGAGCCTTGGAGTGCATTTCGACGGACAGCTTGGGCAACCCCGCTGTTGGCCTGTCGCGCAACCCAGTGCTCGCCGCCGATGGAAGCTGGGCGGCCTTCGAGACGGTCGCCTCCAATCTGGTGATCGTGAATGGCGCCCAGCAAATCGTGGCGAAGAACTTGGTCACCGGCGAAACGCGGCAAGTGACACTCAATGACGCGGGGCAACCGGCGAACAACTACAGCTACGAGCCCGAAATTTCTGCAGACGGCCGCTTCGTCAAGTTTCGCAGTGCAGCCAACAATTTCCATATGGGGGGCACCAACGCCTACTATTCGCTCTTCATGCGAGACCTGCGCCTTGGGATCACGCGCAAGGTCAGCCTGACGGCGGCGGGCTTGTCCAACGACGAAGATTGCGATGTGGGTGACGTGTCGGTCACGGGCCGCTTCATCGTCTTTTCAAGCAAGAGCACCAGTCTCGTGGCCGGGGACACGAACGCTTTCGAAGACATCTTTCTGCGCGATCGCTTTGGCGACGGGACTTACACCTACGGCTGGAGTCCCCAGCAGAGCATCGGGTGTCTGCCGTACATCGAAGCCCTTGGAACCCCAAGCGCGAGCGCCGGGTCGGGGTTCGACATCAACCTGGTGAACGTGCGCGGAGCGGTGCCAGGCATCTTGATCTATTCGAAGAGCGGCCCGACCGCGATCCCAGTCTTCGGCTCTAACCTCTATGTGGCGGCGCCAACGATTCGCACGTCGGTTCAAGTTTCGAGCGGAACGGTGGGCCAGTGCAATGGCAGCTTCAGCTTCGACTTCAACAGCCACGTCGCCGGTGGCAGCGATGGGGGCCTGGGCTCGGGCACGCCTGTCTGGGCGCAGTACTGGAGCCGCGATGTGGGTTCCAGTGGCGGGTCGCACTTGAGCGATGCCCTGGCGTTCGTGCTGGGCGTCTAGGGTGGCCCGCACGCGGTGGCACGCATGGAGTGGCAGGCGCAGGCCACTCCACCCTGAACGCCAAGTCCGCGCCCCAAGTTGTGCTCGTGGCTGCGGCCTGCGTCGTTCGAATCCAGATCCCGTTCGGCGAGTGTCCAGAGACCGCCGAATGGCCCCGCGAGGTCTCGGCCGGGCGTTCCCCCGAAGTCGCTCGGCTGGCCCGGCGAGAGAAGCGCCGGCTACTTCGCCCTGCGCTGCAAGAGGCGCAGGATGGGACGCAAGACCGAGATCTCGTCGGTTAGCCCGGCAACCTCACCCAGGGGCATCCACGAGAGTTTCAGGGATTCTCTGCTGATGACTTTCCGGGCACCCTTGGGCGCGTAGGCCACAAAGCGCACGTCCAGGTGCAGGTGCTCCGGCACGCCCCGGTGCTCGGGAATCGTGTGCACATCCAAGTCGATCGGGTCGTGATCGATGGTGATCTCCAGGATGCCGCTCTCTTCTTGAGCTTCGCGCAGGGCCACGTTGACGAGGTTGGCGTCCCCGTCGCAGTGTCCGCCGAGCTGCAGCCACTTGCCGAGCTTGCGGTGCAAGGTCAAGAGCACTCGCTCGCGTTTGTGGTCGAGCAAGAACACGGATCCTGTCAGGTGTCCCTCGAGGCAGGTGCGTTCATGGGCGTCCTGCGGGTGGGCGTCGATGAAATCGAGGATCCTGTGGCGGACACCTTCTTGTTCAGCATCCTGGGCCGCGTACGCCAGAAGAATCTGGCGAGCGCGGCCCAGGTCGGGGTCGGGCTGGGGATCCGCGCCCACTAGTCGCGCGTCAGCTTGGCGTACTTGGCGGCTTTGGAGTCGTTTCCAATGCCCAGTTGCTCGCGGTTCTTCTCGCGCCACTCGTGGTAGCTCTCGTAGTCGCCTTCCTTGTGGAAGTGCACGATGCCCTTGCCCTCCTTGTCCTCGCCCTCGAAGGACAGGATGTCGGTGGCGATGCGGTTTAGGAAGTAACGGTCGTGGCTGACCACGATCATCGAGCCACGGTAGTTCTCGATGGCTTCTTCCAGGACGCGCAGTGTCTCCAAGTCCAAGTCGTTGGTGGGCTCGTCCAAGATGATGAGGTTGGCGGGGTCCTTCAGCATCTTCGCGAGGACCACGCGGTTGCGCATGCCTCCAGAGCATTGGCCCACGAGCTTCTGCTGGTCTTCGCCCTTGAAGTTGAAGCGCGCCACGAAAGCCCGGCCGTCGATGACCTTGCCGTCGAAGGGCAACTGCAGGTTGCCGTCGGTGATGTTGTCGTAGACCGACAAAGAATCGTCGAGTACCGCACGGGACTGATCCACCATGCTGAACTCCACCGTCTGACCGATTTCGATCTCACCGGAGTCGGGCTGTTCCACGCCGGTGATCAACTTCATCAGGGTCGACTTGCCCATGCCGTTCGCGCCGATCACGCCGACGATGGCGCCCGGGCGCACTTCGAAGGAGAGGTCGTTGATCAGGGTGCGGTCCCCGTAGGCTTTGGTGACGTGCTTGACTTCGACCACCTTGTTGCCGAGGCGCGGCCCGGGGGGGATGCGGAAGTCCGGGGACTCCAGCTGAATGCCGGCCCGTTGGTCCTGCAACTCCTTGAAGCGGTTGATGCGCGCCTTGGCCCGGCCGCGGCGAGCGGCAGGGGTTTGACGGTGCCACTCGAGCTCACGCTGGTAGGTTTTCTCGATCTTGACGTCCGCTTGCTTCTGGGTTTGAAGCTTCTTGGACTTGGCCTCGAGGAAGTTGGTGTAGTTGCCTTCGTAGGGGATGCCCTTGCCACGATCGATCTCGAGCATCCAGTTGACCACGTTGTCCAGGAAGTAGCGGTCGTGGGTGATCAGCATGACCATGCCCTTGTAGTCCTTGAGGTGCTGCTCCAGCCACTCGACCGTGTCCGCGTCCAAGTGGTTGGTGGGCTCGTCGAGCAGCAGAATGTCGGGCTTGCGCATGAGCAATTTGCAGAGCGCCACGCGACGTTTCTCACCACCGGAGAGGACCTTTACGTCCGCGTCGAAGGGGGGCAAGCAGAGGGCTCCCGCGGCCTGCTTGAGCTGGCCGTCCAGGTCCCAGATGTTGAAGTGATCCATCTGGTCCTGGAGGATGGCGAACTCGTCTTCCTTGCCCTCCATGTCCATGCAGACCTCGTTGTAGCGGGTCTCGATGTCGCGCAGGTGCTGCACGGCTTCCTGCAGGTTGCCGGCCACGTCGAGCGCTTCGTTGAGCTCGGGCTCCTGGTCCAGGTAGCCGATGGTCACGTCGTCCCCGGCGGACTTGGCCATGCCTTCAAACTTCGTGTCCTTGCCTGCGATGATGCGCAGCAAGGTCGACTTGCCCGCGCCATTGCGACCGATTACGCCGATCTTGGCATCCTCGTAGAAAGCCAGAGTGATCCCCTTGAGGATTTCGTCTTGCCCGAAGTGCTTGTGCAGGTCCTGGACCTGGTAAATGATTCTTTTGGGAATTTCAGCCATGAGGCGCGACAGGATAGCGCTCGCGCTGCCGGGGGGAACCGGGCGAGGGGGAATTTCAGCGGCGGGCAGGCGCAATTCTTGGTTCCCGTGCAAGCCTGGGAGGTCGCGAGGCCAGGGAGCGGTTCCAAGCGCGGGGATGGCGCGGGCCTGCGCCGGAGGTGCAGCTGCCTGCCCGGGCTTGAACGCACGCGCCCGCGATCCCGCAGGGCCCGGCCTACAAACCGAAGACTTGGCCCTCGGCAGCGATCCGCATGCCAGCGGCGCGCACTTCAGCGCTCGCAGTGCCCGCGGGGTCCACGGCGGGATTGGTGTGATTCAAGTGCGTGAAGTGCACCTTGGAGCGTTGCTCCCGGGGCAACTCGGCAAAGCGCAACAGGCTTTCGCGGATGAACGGGTGGGGGATCTCTTGCATGGCCCGCCCGGGGATTTCTCCGTCCGCGAAAAAGCTGCCATCCAAAAGCGCAACATCGCTGCTCTGGATCAGGGCTTCGATTGCGCTGCCATGGCCGCCAGCGCCAGCCCCGAACACCGACCACTTGTCGATGTCCGGAATGTAGACGAGGGACTTGTTGGGACCGCGCACCAAGAACCCCAGGGTGTCCGTGAACTCATCCCGATGGGGCACGCTGAAGGGCGTGATCGAGAGGTCGGCGCTCAAGCGCACGGACTCGCCAGGCACCAACAAGTGCAAGTTGACGTTGCCCGTTTCAACCAGCTGGCTCCAGGGGCCGTTGCTCGCCAGGTACGCGCCCATGCGCGCGGAGCCCCAAACCGCATTGTCCTTGGCACCGTAGACTTCGCGCCCCAAGTACGCGAGGCCCGTGTAGTGTCCGAAGTGCGCGTGGGTCAGGAAGATTCCGTCGAAGAGCGCCGGTCGTCCAAGAGCTGGCGGGCGTGGCGCGACGGCTTGCGCCCGTTGCACCTGCTGCGGAAAGTCGGGGGTGGCGTCCACCAGCCAGCGCGCTCCGTTGCGCGGGTCCACGATCAAGAGCGAGGCCACCAAGCGCTGGAAGCCTGGATCTCGGCGCGCTCTTGCGCAGCGCTCGCAAACGCAGGCCACCTGGGGCAAGCCACCGTCCTGGGCGGTGCCGAGGACGAGCACGAAGGGCGTGTTCGGAACTTCCGGGATCAGCTTGGGGGAGGGTCCCAGGCACCCGCCCAGCAAGCTGATTGCGCACAAAAGCCAAGCACGAATCATTTGCGCCAATCGAGCCAGCCCTCGAAGAGCAATTCCACCTTGCCGCCTAAGGCGTTGTCAAAGGACTTGGAACTGTAGTTCGTGGGGTGGATGTAGACCTCGCGGAGGTAGCGCAGCAGGCCTTCCCGGCCGCGACCGACCACCTTGTTGTTGAGCACCAAGGGCGGGTCCTCCTCCATCAAGTAGCGAAAGAAGCTGCGCGCCTTGGCGCGGTACAGTTCGTTCGTGTTGTCCTTGCTGACGTTGTAGTAGTAGCGACGCCCGAGGCTCACCAGGTTGGTCAGTTCGCGCGCGGCTGAACCACCGGACAAGGGTCCCGAACGTAGACGCCGACTGGCGAGTTCGCGGTTGCGGCTGTCGGAGACGAAGCGTTGGGGGCGCGCATACCCGGCGGGCCCACCGAACTGTCGGCCCAGCCAATAGCCCATGCCGATGTCGAGCCAGTGTGCGGGGGTCGAGTACTCGTTCGCAGGAACAAAGCTGTTGCGTCGGGGCAGCACCAGGGTGCTGTACAGCAACTGCTGGATAGCCACGTTAAAAAAGTCCACCGGGCGATCGTTGGTTCCCCCTTGGTAGTAGGTGAAGGCCAAGTTCGGGTTGGACGTGCGGGCGGTGGTGGTGGTGCTCGATGGGTCGTAAAACGGTTCGCGCCGAGAGTTCAAAGCAAACGTGAAGCCCCGGTCGTCGCGGTTCTCAAAGACGTGCATGGTCATGCGGTGATTGGCCAAGTAGACGTCCTCGCCAGCTTGCAATTCCTTGCCGAACTCCTGCATCCAGTGCAGGTAGACCGCTTCTAAATCGTAGAGTACCTGAACCGCTTTGAGCACCGAGGTGTCGGTCTCGAGGGTGTAGTGCTCGGAGTCCAACACGAAGCGATCGCGCCAATCGCCGATGCGTTCCGCAAAGTCCTCGGGGCTGTACTTCTTCTTTCCGAGCAACCAGTTGTACTTGCCGCGGATCGGACTGTGCCCCAGGAACTCATTGGCCGGTCCGTGCTGAGGGTCGAGGGTCAACACCTTCCAGGCCTGCACGCGCGCCATGTTGTTCAGGTTCAAACCGACGGCTTCTTGAACCCGGCGCCACTCCTCTTCGATCGTCAAGCCCTCGCGATGTCCACCCATGAAGCTCTGCAAGTCATCGCGCAGGGTGCGGATGGACTCGATGTCCGCGTGCGGGATCTCTTCCTGGTTCGTCTTGCGATAGAGCACCACGTGCTCGGGGTGGTAGCGCTCCAGCAGGCGTCCTTCGATTTGCTTGCCGTCCTTGAGGGTGACCTTGTCGCGGAACAGGTCCCCGCTCGTTTGGGGGCCCGCGCAGAGGGCGGGGCTCCAGCAGAAGAGGAGGGCCAGGGCTAGGTAGGTGCCAGGTTTCATGGGGGGCCTCGGGGTGCAAGCAGGTCGCAGGAACCGCTTGCTGTGGGGCGGATGAGCGCGGAGCCGGAAAGAAGGAGCCGGGCGAGGGGCTGCTCCCTAGTCCTTTGGTGGACCGCCCGCTATCGTACGCGCCCTTGCGGTCCACGGCAAAAGTCCCGCTGCTGCATTCGGCGGTCCGACCCCCTCTGACTGTTCCTCACCTCTTCCCATAGTGCCCCTCTCCACCACTTGAACATGGATTTCCTGAAAGAACTCGGAATCAACGACACGAACCCCGGCGCCTACAACGGAGCCTGGATTGAGACGAGCGGTGAATGGCTGGAGAGCTACAGCCCGGCCACCGGCAAGCTGATCGCCAAGGTGCGCCAAGCGAGCCCCGCGGAATACGAGCTGTGTGTGGTCGCCGCCCAGGAGGCTTTTGAGAAGTTGCGCCGCATGCCCGCGCCCTTGCGTGGTGAGTTGGTTCGCAAGTGTGGGGAGGCCATGCGCGAGAAGAAGGACGCCCTCGGCCGTTTGATCACCTTGGAGATGGGCAAGTCCATCCAAGAAGGTTGGGGCGAAGTGCAAGAGGCGATCGACATTGCCGACTTCGCCGTGGGGCAGTCGCGCATGTTGTACGGCCTCTCGATGCACTCCGAGCGTCCCGGTCACGCCATGCGCGAGCAGTGGCACCCCTTGGGAGTGGTGGGCGTCATCACCGCTTTCAATTTCCCCATGGCCGTTTGGGGTTGGAACTCCATGTTGGCATGGATTTGCGGAGACCCCTGCATTTGGAAGCCCGCGCCGGCCGCACCGCTCTGCGCGATTGGCTTGATCAACGCCGTGCGCCCGGTGCTGGAAGCGGAAGGCCTGGGCGCCCTCGCTAGCCTGTGCATCGGTTCCGTGCAGGACGTTGGCGAGCCCATGATCAACGACAAGCGCTTGCCCTTGATCTCGTTCACCGGTTCCACCGCCGTCGGCCGTCACGTGGGCGCCACGGTCGCCGCTCGCTTCGGCAAGTCGATCCTCGAGTTGGGGGGCAACAACGCCCTCGTGATTCTCGAAGACGCGGACATCGACATGGCTTTGCACGCCACGCTCTTCGGAGCGGTGGGCACCGCCGGGCAGCGCTGCACGACCACCCGTCGCATCCTGATTCAGGAGTCGATTGAAGAGGAGTTCGTGAGCCGCTTGACGCGCGCCTACCAGGACATCCAGGTCGGAGACCCCATGAACGAGGCGACCCTTTGCGGACCGCTGATCGATGAGAAGTCCTGCGAGACCATGCAAGCTTCGATCGACCGTGCGAAAGCGGAAGGCGGCACCCTGTTGTGCGGCGGCGGTCGCATTCAACTCGAGGGCGAGCTCGCCGATGGCCACTACGTGGTGCCCGCGATCATGAAGGTCGAGAACCACTACGAGACTGTGCAGAACGAGACCTTCGCTCCCTTGCTCTACATCATCACCGTGAAGGACCTAGACGATGCGATCGCTAAGCACAACGACGTTCCCCAGGGCTTGTCCTCGGCGATCTTCACCAACAACGTGCGCTACGCGGAACGCTTCATCTCAGCCGTGGGCTCCGATTGCGGCCTGGCCAACGTGAACATCGGGACCTCCGGTGCGGAGATCGGCGGCGCCTTTGGTGGCGAGAAGGAAACCGGTGGAGGCCGTGAATCCGGCTCGGACGCCTGGCGCGCTTACATGCGCCGCCAGACCAACACGATCAACTACTCCGACGAGTTGCCCTTGGCCCAGGGCATTCAATTCGGTTGATGCTATGCGGACCGCTCCTTCCCAGTTCTTTTTTTGGGGGGGGCGGCCTGAGCCGAGCGTTTCGCGGGGAGGTCCCTGCGGATTTCAGAGCCGTGGCTGAATCGGGATCACTCGCTGGCTCCTAGCCTGCTCTATTCATGAGTCCATTCGCCAATAGCCCCAAACCACTCGGCTT
>CALCXM010000016.1 GCA_937905825.1 uncultured bacterium | reverse complement strand
GATGGGGACGAAGTCGCGTTTCATGAAGGAAGCTCGTTGGAAGGACGAAGGGGGCCACAGGCTAGGCCGAGAGACAGCCCGGGAGCCAGCAGAAAACGCAGGCCCAGGGCGCGCTCTCGGCAAATCCAGGGTCGAAAGGATCCACCGCTGGCTCCCCATTTGCCGAAAGGGCCAATCGGACGCTGGTTGCCAGGGAATTGTGCGCTTGCGTCGACCTCAAGGGTGCCCCGTCATTTGGAAGGTGTAAACTTCTCGCGACCCCCTCCAACCGACCCCATGACCCCCCCGCGCCTCTCTATCCTCATCCCGACCTGGAACGGTGAGGAGGACCTAAAGCGACTCTTGCCGGCCCTGGCCGAGCAGGAAGTGGAAGGGGGCTGGGAGCTCTTGGCCATCGACTCCAGCTCCACGGACCGCACGCTGGAACTCTTGAAGGCAGCCGGTGCGCGGGTCGAGGTGATCCCTCAAGCGGAATTCGGTCACGGCCCGACCCGCAACCGACTGGCGGAAATGGCCCTGGGCGAAGTCTTCGTGTTTCTCTCCCAAGACGTGGTGCCCGCCAGCAAGGACTTCTTGCAAGAGCTGGTTCGCCCGCTCGCCGAAGAGCACGTCGCGGGCAGCTACGCGCGCATCCTGCCCCACGCCACGGACGATGCCCTGACCGCGCGCACGGTCTTGCAAGCGCCGGAAGCCGCGGAGCGCGCGCCGGACCTGCCCGACCTCAGCGCCGACGAAGTCTGGAACTTGAGCGGGGCCGAACGGCTGAACTACCTGCGCTTCAACAACGTAGCCAGCGCCGTGCGCGCGGAAGTCTTCCGCGAGATCAACTTCCCGCCGGTTCCTTTCGGAGAGGACTTCGCCTGGGCAGCGCGCGTCACGAAAGCCGGTTGGCGTGTGCGCTTTGCACCGGGCAGCGTGGCCTACCACGCCCACCGCTACAGCCCGAGTCAAGCCTTCGAACGCTACCGTTTGGACGCCGCCTTCCATCGCGAGATCCACGGCTACTGCTTGCGTCCGAGTCTGCTCTCGACCCTGCGCGGCATCCTCTTCGAAATCCGCGAGGACCTGCGCTTCGTCTCCGCCACCAAAGGCGCCAAGTGGGGGGACCTGCTGCGCTCCCCAGCCCTGCGCGGGGCCCAGGTTCTCGGGCAATTTTGGGGCAGTCGAGGCTGGGGAGCGGACTTTTGGCCCGAGGGCGACGGCTCTCCCACTAGAAGCCCCCGATGAGAGCTTTCGCGAGGCCCTCCTTGTCTTTCTAATAGGCCGCCCCGATTCTCCTCCACTCCCCGTTCATGCTCCCGATTCGATCCGTCTCCGTCCTCATGCCGACCTGGCAAGGAATGGAATTCTTGCCGCGCGTGCTGGACGCCCTGGCGGCCCAGAGCATGGACCTGCCCTGGGACTTGCGCGTCATCGATTCGAGCTCGAAGGACGGAACCTGGGACTACCTGCTCGAACGGCAGCCAAGCTTTCCGGTGCCCTTCGAGTTGGAGCGCATCGAAGGCATCGAGTTCGATCACGGGGACACGCGCAACTTGCTGGCGGCGCGCTCGACGGGCGACCTGTGTGTGTTCTTGACCCAGGACGCGATTCCCGCCGGGCCTACTTGGTTGGCGACCTTGCTGAAGAACTTCGAGGACGAGCAAGTGGGCGCCGCCTACTGCCGCAACCTGCCGCGACCCGACGCGCAGCTGCTCACCAAGATCGGGAGCGCGGGCGACCCGGGCTACGTGGAAGGCCGGCGCGAGGAACGCATCACAGACCCCGAGGCCTACGCGCAAATGGATCCCCATGGTCGCCGCCTGCTCTACAACTTCAACGACGTGGCCTCCGCCGTGCGCCGCGAGTTGTGGGAACGTCACCCCTTCCCGCGCACGCAATTCGGTGAAGACATCCTGATGGCGCGCGCGCTCTTGGAAGGGGGCTACACGGTGGTCTACGACGACCAGGCCTGCGTGGAGCACTCCCACGATTACGACGCCAAGGAAACCCACAGCCGCGCGCACATCGATGCCAAGTTCAGCGCGGAGTGGTTGGACCGGCTTTGCGTCGGATCGGAAAACGATGTGAAGGTGCTGGTCGAACGGCACGTGCAATCGGATCGCGTGGCTCTACAAAGCGCGGGGCTCGAAGGGGACGCTCTCGAGCGCCAGTCGCGCCAGTCCAGAGACTTGCGCGAAGCTGCCTTCAGCGGACTCTACCAGGGCGGTCTGACTTCCAAGCGTTTCCCGAGCACCAAGCTGCTGCCGGAAGAGTCCAAGTTCCTGCACATCCTGTACGTGGTTCACGGCTTCCCCCCGGACACCTGGGCGGGCACGGAGATCTACACCTACAACATCGCGAAGGAGATGGAACGCCGCGGTCATCGCTGCACGATTCTCCATCGGGTGCCCGCGCAGAAAACCGTGGCCGAGGGCGGGGTCGCGGACTTTCATGTGGAAGAGGCCGAGTTCCAAGGACTGCGCGTTTTGCGTTGGACCCATCGCCTGGAGCATCGAAACGTGCGCGATAGCTACCAGCAAACGCAAGCGGAGGAAGTCTTCGCGCGCTTGCTGAAAACGGAGGCGCCGGACCTGGTGCACTTCCAACACTTGATCCACACCTCCGCTGGTCTGGTGCACGTCGCCAAGCGCGCGGGGTTAGCCACCATCGTGCACTGCCACGACTACTGGGCCCTTTGCGCGCGAGTGCAGCTGATTCGTCCGGACGGCACCATCTGTTCCGAGAACCAAGGGGCCGGTTGCTACGCCTGCATCAAGGACAAGAGTTCCCACGTGGTGGACGCCTTTGCAAAGCTGAGCGGCATGGCGGGGCCCATGTTGACGCGGCTTGAAAAAGAACTGGTGGGCACAGGCCCCGTCGCTGGCCTGGCCCGCGGCTTGGATGGCATGGGGCAGTTGATGGCGCGCCACGAGTACGTGACCGCCGCTTACGAAGCCGCGGACCTGCGCATCAGCCCGAGTCAGTTCCTGCGCTCGAAGTACCTGGAGAGTGGCCGCTTCGACGCGCACAGCTTCCTCTACAGCGACAACGGCATGCGCACGGATCATGTGCAAGCCATGGCGAAGACCCGCGATCCCCAGGGGCGCGTGCGCTTCGGCTTCGTGGGTTCCTTGGTTTGGTACAAGGGTGGCGAGAGCATGGTGCGTGCCATGGCGGGCATGGATCCTTCCCAGGCGGTGCTCAACGTCTATGGCACTTGGGACCCGCAAGGGGACGAACACCACAAGCTCTTGCAGGACCTGGCCGCGGGCTCCGCGATCGAGTTCAAGGGCCGTTTCGACAACGCGCGGCTTTCGGAGGTCTACGCGGAGATCGACGTGCTGATCGTTCCTTCAGTCTGGTACGAGAACTCGCCCATCACGATTCACGAGGCCTACCTGACCGGCACACCCGTACTCGCCAGCAACATCGGTGGCATGGCGGAGTTCGTGCACGATGGAATCGATGGCTTGCAGTACGAAGTCGGCGACGCGCTGGATTTGCGACGCAAGTTGCAACGCTTCGTGGATGAGCCCGAGCTCTTGGAATCCCTCAGCCAGAACTTCATGCCGATCAAGACCATCGAACAGGACGGCGAGGCCATGGAATTCCGTTACCGAGGCCTGGTTTGTCGAGAGCGCGACGTGGAAGCCTTGGCGGGTGGCGCCCGACTCTTCAGCGGCTCCGGCGCGGATGGCCGCGGCGTGGGGGAAACCCAACTGCAAGGGGCCGACTTGCGCCTGGTGCGGCCCGGGCCCAACAATGCCCTCGAGTACGACATTCGCGGCTGCGGCGGGGGAGCACGCAAGATCGCGGTGACTTCCCTGGCCTTGGCTGGCGAAATGCAACTGGTGCTCGGCGGTCGAGTGCTCGTCGACGGCGAACCGATTGCCGACCTGCCCGATTTGGGTGGCTCGAATGAAGATCAAACCCAGAAAGAGAGCTTTGTGATCGAACTTTCCCCGGACTGCCAAAGGTTGCGAATCGAACCGGGCGATGGACGCTTTCTGCGCATCCGCCAGGTCGAGGTGTTTAGCGTGGAAGGGGGTCTGGCGTGAGCAAGTCGAAGAAGAAAGCCAAGGGCGCGGCCGGTGCCAAGCCATCGAAGGCCAAGGGCACGCCGAAGGGCAAGGGGAACGCGAGCTCACAGATGCCCGACCCGCTCAACCTGCGCGTTGAGTTAGGCGAGGGGGTCCAGGACTCGGAACTACCGACCTGCGCGATCATCATCCTCAACTTGGACGGTCGCCATCACTTGAAGCCCTGCTTCGAGACCCTCGCCAAGCTGGACTACCCCAAGGATCGCTTCGAAGTGATCCTGATCGACAACGCCTCCACGGATGGCAGCGTCGAGGAGATGAAGTCCCAGCACACTTGGGTGCGCTTGATCGTGAACGACCGCAACGTGGGCTTCGCTCCGGGGTGCAACCAAGGAGCGCAAGCAGCCCCCGATGCGGACGTGCTCGTGTTCCTGAACAACGACATGCGCGTGGAGCCCGCCTGGCTGCGGGAGCTCGTGAATCCCTTGGCCCGCGGCGAATGCCAAGCGACCACCGCCAAGATGTTCTCCTGGGATGGCAAGGCCATCAACAGCGCGGGCGGTGGCATGAACTTCCACGGCATCGGCATCCAACGCGGCTACATGGCGGACCCCGGGCCCGACTTTGATTGGGCCCGCAAGACGCTCTTCGCTTGTGGCGGGGCCATGGCCATGGGACGCGAACTCTTCGAGGAAGTGGGGGGCTTTGACCCGGAGTTCTTCGCCTACTACGAGGACGTGGACTTGGGCTGGCGCACCTGGGTGCAGGGACACGAGGTTTGGTACACGCCCAAGGCTGTTTGCTACCACCACCATTCGAGCACCAGCAAGCGCTTGCCGATGGAGATGATTCGGCTGCTGCAGATTCGCAATCCGCAGTTTGCTTGCTTCAAGAACTACGACGACGAGCACCTGCGCAAGATCTTGCCGGCCATGCTGGCGCTCTCCGTGCGGCGTGCCTTCCAGAACAGTTCCCTGCACGACGTCTCGCCCTTCCGCATCGAGGAGGCCGGCGGCTTGGCCCCGGATGGCCCCTTGCGGCGCTTGATTCGTCGAGCCCAGGGCTTGACCCAAAGCCATGTGGAGGTCAATCGGGTGGGCGTGGCGGACCTGATCGGCATGAACGATCTCCTCGGCAACTACAAGCACTGGCAAGCAAAGCGTGCTAAGGTCCAAAACGCTCGCCGTCGGCCAGACAAGGAAATCTTCCGCCTCTTCCTGCGCCCCAACTGGTGCATCGAAGAAGACCCCGCCTACCAAGACCTGCAAAACGGCCTTTGTGAACTGTTCGGCATCGACGAACTGTTTAAGGGCCTCACTGAACCCGGGGCTGAGCCCCACAAGTAATCGATGGGCCGCGGCCCGACCTAAGTCTCCCCCATGAAGCTCTCGATCATCATTCCCATCTACAACGAGGAGCGCACCCTCGCTGAGATCGTGGACATTGTTCTCGCCACGCCCTACGAGAAGGAAATCATCCTGGTGAACGACTGTTCCCGGGATAGGACGCCTGAGATTATGGCCGAGCTCGCGGCCGCCCATCCGGAGATCCGTTGCTTCCACCACGAAGTCAACCGCGGCAAGGGCGGCGCTTTGGCCACGGGCTTCAAGCAGGTGCAAGGGGACGTGGTGATCATTCAAGACGCGGACTTGGAGTACGATCCCCACGACTACGAGATCCTCTTGACGCCGATCAAGAAGGGCTTGGCGGATGTGGTTTATGGCAGTCGCTTCCTGGGCGGCCGCTACGTGCGCGTTCACATGTTCTGGCACTACCTGGGCAACCGCATGTTGACCCTCGCGAGCAACATCTTCACCAACCTCAACCTGACGGACATGGAGACCTGCTACAAGGTCATGACCGTGGACGTGGCGCGGCGTTTGGACATTCAATCGCGCACCTTTGCGGTGGAGCCGGAGATGACGGCCAAGATCGCGAAGATGAAGGTGCGGGTTTTCGAGGTGCCGATTTCCTACTCAGGCCGTGACTACGCCGAGGGCAAGAAGATCGGCTTGAAGGACGCCTTCATCGCGGTCTGGGCCATCCTGTACTGGAAGTTCATGGCCTAGGCTTAGGCTTGGGCGTGGCCCGTTAAGACGGCGCGGCCTGTTCTCGCGTTCAGCTTTCCCTAGAACTGATCCAGGGCCGCTTGCAGCACGTTGTCGATGCCGTTCGCTAGGAAGCTCTCGGGCTCGGGCAGCACGAGCACGTCCGGCGCAACGCCCTTGCCGTCGTAGCGGCTGCCGTCCGGCCGGAAGGACGCCATGCTGGAGAGGCGCACTTGCAAACCACTGTTCGCCAAGCCGATCGATTGGGAGCGCCCGCTTCCGCCGCCGCTGGGCGTGCCCATCAGAGTGACACCGGGCACGCCATGGAAGGCTCCCAAGAAGATGTCCGTGGCGCTAAAGCAGCCGCCGTCCATCAGCACGACGACGGGTCGCTTGTAATGGTACGCGCCGCCGGAGGAGATCAGCAGGTAGTGCCAGTCGGAGAAGTCCTCGGCGGCGGGGGTCCAGTCGGGTTTGAACTTGCTGGATGCCTTCGAGATCGCCTTGCGTTCCTGCTTGCTCCAGGAACTGGCGTCCGTCGGGAACATGGAGCGATTCTCCAGGTAGCTGCGCCCCGCGACTTGTTTCTCACCTTCCGGCATGCGGTAAGCGCCTACGTTCACGACGCGCGGGCCCGCCTTCGGGTTCAGGATGTAGGGCAACAGCAGGCGCAAAGCATCGCGACTGCCACCCCCGTTCTCGCGCACGTCGATCACCAGCCCAGCGGTCTTGCGAAAGTCTTCCATGGCGCGCTCGAGGCCGCCGATGAATTCGGGATCGCTATCCATGGATGGAACGCACAGGTAGCCGATGTTGCCTTCGAGCACACGGTGCGCGCTCGGGCGGGGCCACGGACCGTAACCCGGCTTGCGTTTGGCAAGAGGCAGCACCAAGGCGCGCTCTTCGCCCTCGGAGTTGCGCAACAACACGTCGAGCTCACTTGTTAGAGGCAGCCCCAGTTCCGTGCGCATGGCGTTGATCAAGCGCAGGTCCCGCAGGCTGTAGCGGCGCACGAATTGCTCCGAGCCGTGCGCCACAGCGCGTCCCGCCACGGCGAGCCAAGCGTCCAAAGGCTGACCGTCGATGGCGGCTAGGTAGCGAAACTCATCGTCCAGGAAGCGGCTGCGATCTGGATGAAAGGCCAAGACTCCCTCTGGCGTCCACTCCATCAAGAAGGGCAGGTAACCCGTGGGCCGGTGGCTTTCCACTCCGCGCACGCGAGTGTGTCCGTCGCCGTACAAGGCGAGCAGTTGGCTCGCGCGAGTGGCGAAGGCCCCAAGCGGGTTCTTGTCCTTCAGCCCCGCGCGCACCGCATCAAAGGCCTGCTCCGTGTTCACGCCGTTCAAGTCCCGGTAGGAATAGGTGTTTTGCACGCTCCACTCGAGTTGATCGAGATCCTGCTCGGCGGCTTCCCGGGAGAGCGACGGAGAATCCGTCCAGCCTTCCCACTCCAACGGTGCAGCCAAGAACGCGAAGGGTTCGGCCGGAGTCGAGGAGTGCTGGCGCGTGACCCGTGAGACTGCGGTGGTAGCGGCGCGCCCCGAGCCTTGGCCTTCCGCGTCCTTGCGCGCCAGCCAAACCATGCGCCGGTTGCTTTCGGTCATCTTGACGGCGGCATGCTTGACGATCTCTTCTGTTGCGAGGTTCATCAGTTCAAGACTCACAACGCCTGTGGTTTCGTGGTTCATGCCCGCCAGCACTTCCACCAGGTCCTCGGCGAAGCGCTTTTCCGAGCGGCTTCCCCAGCGCTTGTCGCAAAACTCGCGAATGCTTGCTGCGCTCAGCCCGTCGAGCCGCACCAAGCGGTACCAGATTCCTTCGAAGCGGACCTCGTAGTGCTCGCCCTTTTGACGCACGGCTTGGAAAGGAGAGAGCTTGGCAAAGCTCTGGAGGGTCGCGGAAGCGAGGCTTGGCGCCAAAGGCGAAAGCGGAGGATGGATGGGAAGCAGCGGGAGCAGGGCGCAGGCCAGGTGCAGTGTCAACATGATCATTTTGTGGGTACGAGTCGGGACACTCTACCGACACCACCCGGAATCTGGGGACGGGCAGAATCTTCCGAAAAGCATCCGTGGAAGTTTTGCGGGGAAAGCGTCCGTCCTCTATCGCTGTCGGGGGTCTATCCTGCTGTTCGCTCTCCGTGCTCGTCTCTCGACCCGTTTCATGACCAAGAAGGCGCATCCATGACCAAGACCGCAGCCAACGCCCCTGACTCGGAAAGCAAATCTGGTGCGCGCCTTCGACGGCGACCCCTGGCAGGACCTCGGCCGCACCTACGCCGCCGTGTTCGGCGTCGATCTGTGAGGTAGGCTGGTCCCGTGGCAAGCACCTATCCCGACCCGCACTCGAAGGGCCCCTCGGACGAGCAGCTCTGGAGTTGGGTCGACCGGGACGCGCCGGAACTCGATCAGTACCTGCAAGCGGATCCCGCTGCACAGGCGCGCGTCGATGAAATTCGCCAAGCGATCGGTTCCTTTGAAGCCGCTGATCCCGCGGTGCTGCATCCGACCGAGATCGGCGAGTACAGCATCGATGGAGTTTTGGGTCGCGGTGGAATGGGGGTCGTGTACGACGCCCAACAAGCCTCACCAAAACGCAAGGTGGCCCTCAAGGTCATGCCCGCCGAGTACGCCTTGGACAAGCGATGGCTCCGGCGCTTCCAACGGGAAGCCGACGCCCTGGCGCGCCTGTCGCACGTGGGCATCGCTTCGATCTTCGGTGTGGGAAGCGGCGCGGACGGGCGTCCCTACATTGCCATGGAGCAAATCACTGGAGCCCCGCTCGGAACCTACGTTGAGCAAACGAATCCCTCCCGTGAACAGCGCCTGCGTTTGGCCAAGGAACTGTGCGATGCGGTGGGCCATGCCCATCAAGCGGGCGTGGTGCACCGCGACATCAAGCCAGCCAACATTCTCGTCAAGCCCGGCGGGCAACCGGTGGTGGTGGACTTTGGTTTGGCGCGACTGGTGGACGAAGAGTTCAGCCAGGCGAGCCTCATGAGTCAGACTGGCACCCTGCTGGGGACCTTGCCCTACATGAGCCCCGAGCAGATCGCTGGGCGTTCCGAGCTCGGCCCAGCGTCCGATGTTTACTCCTTGGGTGTGGTCTTGTACGAGTTGCTGGTGGGGCACATGCCCTACGAGGTGAAGGACCTTTCCCTGCTGGATGCCGCCCGTCGCATTCAGGAGGCTCCTCCGAAACGCAGCCGGCGCGTGCGCCGCAAGCTGCGCGGAGACTTGGGGGTGGTGCTTTTCAAGGCCTTGGAGAAGGACCCCGCTCGGCGTTACGGGAACGCTCACTTGCTCGCGGAAGAACTGCGCCGTTGTTTGGAAGGACGCCCCGTGGAAGCGGCGCCCGTTGGACTCGCATGGCGCGGGTTTCAATTCCTGCGTCGCCATTGGGACGCTGCCGGATTCATCGTGCTGGGGGGCGCGCTCACGGCCCTCTTGATGCTCGGCACCCGGTTGCCCCCGTCGCTGCGCGGCAATCCGTGGTCGAGGACGACACCCTTCGAGGCCTTGCGTTGGCTGGGAGATAGCCCACAGGTTCAGGTGCAAAGTACCTGGTATGGCTTGGTGGCCATCAATGATCTACGGAGCGGCTACATCATTGGCTTTTGTCAGCAAGCCGAGGGAAGGACCTGGCGCAAGCGCTTTAGCGAAGACTTGGTTGACGTCTTAACCCGTATGGGCAGCCCCGCCAATGGGAGCGTGAACCTCACCCTGCGTGAGCTTGAGACGGGTCGTAGCGTAGAGATAGCCAATGTTCCCCTGAGCGGTAGGCAGCGCCAGGAGATCTGGTTGAATCGAAATCGTTGGCCATGGTCCTTTGACGGTCCAGAAGCAGAGGGAATGGTCAACTATCTAGGCAAGCGCTGGGCTCTTCGATCCGTCGATGGCGTTCCCCTGGATCAGTTTTCGCCTAGGTTGAGCTACGACAGCTACTGTGATCGGCTCTCCTACTCCCCAGGTCACAGGCTGAGCTTCGTCCTCCAGGATCTAGAGAGTGGTGAGTTGACCGAGTTCAAGGACGTACTGCGACTACTGGAGCGCCATCATGGAGGATGATCTTCGCGCCATGGGAGACGAACGGGCGGCTGGCAACGAACCCGATGCCAAGGCTCAAGAGCAGCAGCGCGCCGCCCTGACGCGTTTCGCGACGCGCTATCTGGGCAACCTCGACGATGCCGAAGACGCGGTGCAGGAAGTCTTCGTCAAGATGCTCGAGTCGGACTGCGAACCGCGCAACCTGCGCGCTTGGTCCTACCGCATCGCCCGCAACGTCTGCTTGAATCGTTTGCGTGCCAAGGGCCGCCGGCGGGACGCGGACCGCTTGGCCACAGGGGTCGATGTGCCCATGGAGGAACTTGGGCAACTGACGCGCTTGATGAACCGGGAAGAGGGCCAGCAAGTCCTGGGGGCTCTCGATGATCTCAGCGAAGCTCAACGGGAAGTGTTGGTGCTGCGCTACCTCGATGGACTCGACCGCGCGGAAATTGCCACGGTGCTGGACGTGTCGGTCGCGGTGGTGAAGTCGCGGCTCTACGAAGGGGTCAGCCGCATGCGGCGTTAGTCGTACGCTTGGGGCCCTGGCCAGCATGTCTGGTCGCAAGGCAAGTCGGCCCGTCTATCAGCGAACGGCCTCCCCTGGGGAATCGGGGAACTGGGGAACTGGGGAAGCGGGTCCACAGGAACCCGTGCAACCTAGCGCAAGCGCGCGCCTTGTCCCTCGTAGTAGCCGTGCAACGCTTCCCGCGTGGCCTTGGCGAACTTGCGCTTGACGCCCCCGGACCAATTGCGGCCCGCCAGGTTCCGCTCCGCGTAGTACTGCCCCATGCGCTCGTCGTACTCGGTGATCTGCGCGCGCACTTCTTCGTCCGACGGGAAGCGGTCGATGGCCAAGACGCTGCTTGTCGCTAGGCGTGGCTTCGTCTCCGAGGGATCCAAGGGCTCGCCCACGCACAATCCGAAGAGCGGGAAGATGTCCTGGGGGATCTGCAAGAGCTCACTCACCGCATGCAAGTCATCGCGCAGACCGCCGATGCAGCAGGTTCCGAGGCCGTGGCCTTCGAAGGCGATCACCAAATTTTGAGCGAAGAGGCTCGCGTCGATCACGCCGACCAAATAGGTCTCTAGATTCGCTTCGTAAGAGCTCCCTTGATCCTGGGCGAGCAGCCGATGACGGCGTTGTTCCGCGCACAGCACAAAGAACGCCCCAGCCTCCTTCACTTGAGCTTGACCGCCGGTCCGTTCAGCCAGCCGCGCACGCTTCGCCGGGTCCTTGACCTGCAAGATCGAGTAGGCCTGCACGTTGGAGGAGGTGGCCGCCATTTGCGCCGCCGCCACACAGGCTTCGATCAGGCTGTCCGGCAGCTCTTGGGACTTGAACTTGCGCACCGAGCGGTGGTTCCCCAGCAATCGCAGCACTTCTTCGTTCACGCTCAAACCTCCAAGTTCTCGCCCACTTCATGTTGAGCAGCGACGAGCACGCGCACGTGGTCCATGCCCAACTCTTCCAGGGTTCGCCTTGCGACTTCCACAGCGAGGTCCGGCGTGTTGTTCTTCGCAGAGATGTGAGCGAGCACCAAGGTGTGCAGGTTCTCGCTGGCCAAGAGCTTCAACATCTCCGCGGCTTGTTCGTTCGAAAGGTGCCCGCGGCCCCCGGTGATGCGTTTCTGCAAGACGGGCGGATACGGGCCTGCGCGCATCATCTGGGGATCGTAGTTGAACTCCAGCACGAGCACATGGGCCCCTTGCAGCTGGCGCGCCACTTCCGTTTCCGGCCGGCCCATGTCGGTCAAGACCACCGCCACCCGTTCGCCCTGTTGAAAGCGGAAGGCCACGGTCGGATCGCAGTCGTGGGGCAAGAGCACGGGACGGTAAACGACTTCGCCCACCCCTTGCTCCGGGTGAAGCACGCGGTCCTTGCCCATGTGCAACGCCACCAACTGCGGAGCCCGGGCGATCGAGCGGTGCTTCATGATCTTCTCGCTGCAGTGCAGCACGCAACGCTGACGCTTGGCGATCGCACCTGCGTTGCGCGAGTGATCCAAATGCCCGTGGGTGATCAGGAGATGATCGATGGCGCGAATGCCGAGGCGCGCAACCTCAAAGCGCTCCGAGAGCACGCGCACGCCAAGTCCGGCGTCCACCATCAAGTTCATGTCGCCGGCGCGAATGACGAGGGCATTGCCCTCCGAACCGCTACCGAGGGTTTGCAGATGCATGGTCCACCAGGGCTTGGTCCCGGGCGCGCACTCGGAAGTGACGTCCGCGGGTCAGGAGGAAAGTGAGCAGCAGGGCGCCAATGCTGGTGAAGGCGCCGAGCCGCAAGGACCAGGGTTCGTACTTGATGCGCACGATGGAGTCCCCGGCGGGCAACTGAATGCCCAGAAAGATGTGATCCAAGCGCAAGACCTGCGTGTCCTGGCCGTCGATGGTCGCCTTCCAATCGGGCATCCAACCCTCATGGAACACGAGGAATCCGCCGCTTGTGCCTGCGACCATTACGTCGATGCGACTGGCGCTGGGGCGCACGACCTTCCAAGTGCCCGGAACGAATTCGGTCCCGCCCAAGGGCGCGATGCTTTGGGGTCCGTAGGCGAAGATCCCAGGCAGGTGCTCGCTACTGACGAGCTTCTGCAAGTCGCTGGGTTCCCCGAGCACGATGCGCGGAATGATGCGTACGGGTCCCAGGGCTCCAGCGCGCGCGTAGACGATGAACTGCTCCGTGCGAAAGCGTTCCGTCAATCGCGGATGATCCACCTCATGGGTCGCGAGCACGCAGCTCACGTTCAGCATGTCGAGGATTGGCCGGTCGAGTAGACCAGGATCAGACAAGCGACTGACCCCCGTGCGGTAAAGACCTTGGGGGTCGAGGGCACTCCACACGTCGCGCATAGCGCCGCTGGGCAAGGCCTGGTAAGGGGTCAAGTCGCGCACCCCGTAGGCGTTCAGCATGTTGGGCCGCGCCAGGCGGATCACTTCGCCAACACCGCTGGGACTTTCATCCACACGCAAGACGCGACCCTCGCCCGCCACTTCGGCGATGGCCGCGATGGTCTGGCTAGGGGGGAAGACGTCGAGCTCGCCGAGGTCCGTGAACGTCGTCTGAGGCATGCCCGCCAGGGAGCCTTCGAAGAGCAGCAAGAGACAGCCCGCCACGCCGCCCCCGCGCACGGTCAAGCGGCCTGCGAAGTAGGAGAGCAGGGCCACGCCGAAACTCAAGCACATCAAGCGCAGGCCACCCTGTGCCAAGCGCTCCGCCGACGCGTAGCTGGTTTGTTGGACCGCTTCTGCCAGGCCCGATAGCTGCGGATGCACTTGGGTCAAGAGGTGCTCGGAGATCTCCGTGCCCCAGGTTTCCGGATCCACCCTGAGCCATAGCCACAGACCAAAGACCCCGCCCAGCACGGCGCCCAGCAGAGTTCCAACTCGCGCGGCGCGGCGTCCCGTCAAGAGCGAGTCAAAGCCTTGGGCGGCGAGCCAAGCGATGGCGATAGCGCCCAGGCCCGCGGCGCGCGCGGGACTTCCGAGGTTGGCCCCGGGCAGTCCGTACAGGAAACTCATCCCCGGCCAGTCGAACACGAAGCCCCAGGTCAGGAGCAAGAGCCCAAGGGGAAACAGACTGCGCCTGGGCTCCGAGAAGACCGCACCGAGGGCCAGGCACAGGGCGGTCAAGCCCGCGAAGAGCTGCCACTCCAAACGGTTGGGAGCCAAGTCCTTTTCCGGGTCGGGCGCCTCGGTCCAAAACCAAGTGCCCGCTTCTTCCACGGCCGGATGGGCGTCGGTCGGATGGCCAAAGGCCATGGGCAAGAGCGTGCTGGCCAGGGCACCGTTCGGCAGGCTTTGGGCCTGGATCGCCCGGGCCTCCTGCGCGCCGCGCGCTGAGAACTGCGCCGCTTCCGCCATGGGCACGAGATGCACGGCCGCCAGGCAAAGTCCAAGGGTCGCAAAGGTCAGGGAAGACTTCAGAGACCTGGACCAACCGTCCAACTCATCGGGCTTGCCCATGGATTCGAGGGCGCGCACAAGAATCCAAGCCAAGGTCATGATCAGCACGAAGGCGAACACCGGTGGAAAGCCCGACAGTCCGGAGAGCCCCAAGCTCGCGGCCAAGATCAAGCCAGCGTTCTTGCGCCCACGGTAGATCAGGTCCACGCCCCACAGGCACCAAGGGGCCCACAGCAAGGCGTCGACCTTGCTCAAGTAGTGCAGGTTGGCGACCACGAAGCCGGAGGACTGAAAGGTGACCGCCGCCAGGAAGGCCGCCGTGAACTTCAAGCCGCGACCCTCGAGGAACATCAGCATGCCGAGGCCAGCGAGCACCATGGACAGCATCGCGCGCCAGACCGAGGCCTTGGCGGGATCCATGAAAAAGAAGGGCCAACGCAGGGGATACCAAGGGTTCGCCATGCTGCCCGCCGCCAGGGGCGTGCCGATTCCCGCGTTCGGATTCCAAGTGGGCAGGGTGCCGCTTTGCACCTGGCGCTGAATCTCCAGCTCGTCGGTTAGGATCGGAAAGTTTCGATCCGTGGCGACCCGGTGGCTGCCGTCGGTCGCTTGCCAAGCGGCGTCCGGGTACTCACTGGCCAGGGGCTCCTGGGTGATCGGTGGTTGGGGCAGGAACACCTCGCCACGCAATAGACCCGGCGCCAACAGGATCAGCGGCAACAAGAGCAGCAGCGGATAGCGCAGGCGGCTGGGCATCCACTGGCCGGAAATCAGAGTGAGGGTTCTCATGGGGATGCGTCCGGAGCCAGACCCCCTCGCCGCGCCTAGAAAATAGCACAGGGGATTCCGCCCTCTCTCGGCAGAACCCCCTGATTTTCGCCTGCGGGGCGATTGCGCCGCCAAGTGCCCCCCGTGGGCGGCAGATCAGCTAGCCGGCGCTCACTGCCACTCGGCGATGAAGAGGTTGGTGTCCCCGTCATTGCTGCTGTCGCGGTTGCTGGAAAAGACCAAGTAGCGGCCGTCCGGGCTGAACATCGGGAAGGAGTCGAAGCTCTCCTCGTAGGTGATGCGCTCCAGGTTGCCACCGTCCACGTCGATGGCGAACAGGTCGAAGTTCATCGTCTTGCCCTCGCTGTGATGGTTGGTGCAGAACAGGATGCGCTCGTCGTTCGGGAAGAAGTAGGGCGCCCAGTTGGCCTTGCCGAGATCGGTCACCTGCTTGCGTTCGGATCCGTCCGGCTTGATCACCATGATCTCCATGGAGTGCGGGCGGATTAGGTTCTCTTTGAGCAAGCGCTTGTAGTTGGCGTGCTCCTCTTCAAGGTTCGTCTCGTCGAAGTTGGTGGTGCGGAAGACCAGCCACTCGCCGCTGTGACTGAAGAAGGCTCCACCGTCGTAGCCGACGGTGTCGGTCACCTGCTTGAGGTCCTTGCCTTGCAAGTCGCAGGTCCATAGTTCGATGTCCCCCGAGCGCGTGGAGGTGAAGACGATGCGATCCCCCTGGGGCGATACCGTGGCTTCCGCGTCGTAGCCAGGGCCCGTCACCAGGGGCACGGTCTTGCCGCTCGCCAGGTCCTGATGGTAGATGTCGTAGGCTCCGTAGATGGCCCAGGTGTAGCCCAAGGACATGTCGGGCTTTGGCGGGCAGTTCTCGTGCACGGCCCCGGTGGAGCCGTAGACCACGGACTTTCCGTCGGGCATGAAGTACGAACAAGTCGTCGCGCCGCGGCCGTCGGAGATTTGCGTTTGCAGGGCTCCCATTGTGTCGGTGACGAAGATGCGGTCGCACTTGATGTCGCCGCCCCGTCGCTGGTAAACCAGGCGATCGCCGGCGGGGTTCCAGTAGGCCTCCGCATTTTCGCCGCCATCGCTCAGGCGCCACAGATTCTTGAAGTGCACTTCCCCGTCACGAATCAAGTGATTCGCGGAATCGCCACCGACGATTGGGCAGGGGGGCGCTTCACGCACGTCCTGAGCGGTCGCATTGTGCGTAGCGGTAGAGGTGCTTGCGGCGGGCGTCCCACAGGCGACGAACAAGAGCGGTGAAAGGAAGAGCAATCGCTGAGCAGCCATGAATCAGATGGGCTAGGAGCTTCGAAGAGAGAAGGGTCGGCGCGGGCGAAGAGTCCACGGGCGCCTCCTCCAAGTTGCGGTGAGTTCCGCCTCACAGCGGTAGGTCGGCGCAAGCCGTGATGAGTCCAGACTCGCCAGCAGAATAGCGACCTGCGTGCTGCGATTCAGGCCCTGTGACACGCCTGTGACACTTCGGTCCAAATTCCTCTACTCCCGATCGCCGGGAGCATCGTGAACGCAGCCCCTGTCTTCGCCCGTCGTCTCGCTATCGAGCCTGGCCGCGCCCTTGGGGGCCGGGGGCAAATCCCAACCGCCGTCGCTGAATGGGTTGCAGCGCAGGATCCTCCAACAGCTGTAGAGACCGCCCACCAGGATCCCGCGGTTCTCGATGCTCTCCACCGTGTACTGGCTGCAGGTGGGCTTGAAACGACAAGTGGCGGGAGTGATGCGCGAGAGCGTGCCCTGGTAGATCCGAATCGGCAGGACAAAAAGTTGGCGCACCCAGTGCAGCACTCGGGCGATCACTGCACGGGCTCCGCGGCAGTGTCCTTGGCTTCCCGTTCTTCAAAGCGTCGCAGAGCCTTCTTGGCCATGGCGACCAGTTGGCTTTGGGCCTCCGCCAAGTTCGGCACCAGCTTGGCCCGGGCCGGAATCATGATGATGTCGAGTCCCGGGGGCAGCTCGTGCTGGCTGGTGCGAAAGGCCTCCCGGAACACGCGCCGCACGTAGTTGCGCTTGACCGCGCTCTTCCAAATGCGCTTGCCCACGGACAATCCCAAACGGCTGTGCGCTTTCCCGTTGGGGCGCACGGCGATGGTGAAGAGGTCGGAACGCGCGCGACTGCCCCCGCGGAAGACGGCGTCGAAGTCACGCCCCGCGATCATGTGTTGGTGCTTTTGGAATCGAAGCTGGGCCATGGGGGCGACATCCTACCCGGGTTTTCCCACTTCCCCGCAGGGGGCAGGGCCTACAATCTGCGGCACCCATGAAAACAGCCAATTGGATCGATGGCAGCTGGGTGCAAGCCGCGGGCAAGGATCACTTTGTCCCCGAGGTGAGCGCCGGGCAGAAGGACAAAATCGCCTGGCCGCGAAGTGGGCTGGCGGACCTGGAGTTGGCCCTGGATGGCCTAGAAGCGCGCGCGGGCGCTTGGGGCGAACTCTCCACCAAGGCGCGCCGCAAACGCCTGGAAGCCCTGCTCGACGGCTGGCAAGGGGACGGCGCCGGCGTCGACCAGTTGGCCGAAGTGCTGGGGTTGGATGCGGGGGATTTGGACCACGAACTGGAGCTGGCCCTCGAGTGCGCCGATCGCGTGCTCACGCGCCGCGGCCCGGGGCCCGGACCCGTTTTCGTGCACATCTCTGCCACACAACTCTTCGTCGGTTTGATGCGCGCGGTGCTGCCCGCCCTGCTCGATGGGGCGCCCGTGCTGATCCTGAGCGACCCGGACTTGCCATGGGTGGCCGCTGAGTTCGTCTGGCAGTTTGGTGCGGATGAATTGGTGGGGGATGCGTTGGCTTTGCTGCACGATGACCGTTCCACTTGCTTGCCGGGCGCCTTGGCCGAGACCTACTTCGAGCGGGCTGTCCTTTCGGAGGTGCCAGAATCGGAAGCACCAGAATCCGGCGACTTGGAGTTGCGACTGCAACCCAGTTCCAACCGCAGCTTCGCCGTCTTCGAGGACATGGATCCAGTGGAGGCCGCCGAGGGTGTTTGGCGCCGGGCCTTGGATCCTGCCCGACAACTTTCCGGTCAACGGGATGGGCAAGTGGGCCGCGTGTTTTGTCACGAACGGCGCTTCTCCGAGTTCGTCAGCGCCATGCTCGCGCGCGTCGATCGGGAAGAAAATGCCCAAGGCTGCCGCTGCTTCGTCCGCGATCTTTATCCCTACCTGGATCGACAATCCGGTTTAGGCCTAGATGAGGGCGCAACTCTGCTGCGCGGCGGACCGGGGGAGGGCGCGGGGTTCCGGGCCCAACGTAGAAAGGCTATTCTGCGCCCTTCGGTTCTGACCAATGCAGAGCCGATGATGGGCCTAGTCCGAGCCACACGTCCGGCACCTTTGCTCTCGATCATTCGAGCCCGCACAGATGCCGAGGCTCTGGCCGCCCGGGATCGCTTCGACGACCCCGACAACTGATCGCTGCCCCGCCACCAGGCGCCGGCCGACTCCTCCAAAAGATACCGTTCGTTTGCTCCCGCCATGATCGATCCCAAGTCCGTTCACTCCACCCTGCAAAGCGCCCAACTCGTCGACGGCTATCCGCTCGTCTTGGACCTTGAAAAGTCCAAGGGCATCTACATGCACGACTCCCGCACCGGGAACGATTACCTGGACCTCTTCACGAGTTTTGCGAGTTGGCCCGTGGGTTACGACCACCCGATGATGGCGGACGAGGCCTTCCTCAAGGACCTAATGATCGCCGCGCGCAACAAGGTGGCCAATTCGGACATCTACACCACGCAGATGGCGGATTTCGTCCAAGCCTTCTCGACGCGCGTGACGCCCGACGAGTACACCAACCACTTCTGGGTTTCCGGCGGCGGTCTGGCCGTTGAGAACGCTTTGAAGGTGGCCTTCGACTGGAAGGCTCACAAGGTCGGCGTGGCCAAGGTCGAGGGCGGCCACAGCATGGTCGCCTTGCACTTCAAGGGCGCCTTCCACGGCCGCACGGGCTACACCATGAGCTTGACGAACACCGACCCCAACAAGGTCGCCTTGTTCCCTAAGTTCGACTGGCCCCGGGTTTCGACTCCCGCCGTTGAGTTCGACACGGACGGCAAGATTTGCAACGACGTGGCCGCTCTGGAAGCGACCAGCCTGGCCGAGATCGACGCCGCCTTCGCCAAGTACAAGGACCGTATCGCCTGCATCATCATCGAGCCCCTGCAAGGGGAGGGTGGCGACAACCACTTCCGCACGGAGTTCCTGCAAGCCCTGCGCACGGTCTGTGACGAGCGCGAGGCGCTCTTGATTTTCGACGAGGTGCAAACCGGCTTCTTCGGTTCGGGCAAGGCTTGGCTTTGGCAGCACCACGCGGTCGCGCCCGACATCGTCGCCTTCGGCAAGAAGACCCAGGTCTGCGGCATCTACGCGAACAACCGCGTGAAGGACGTTCCCGAGAACGTCTTCGACAAGTCCAGCCGCATCAACTCCACCTGGGGCGGCAACCTGGTGGACATGGTTCGCTGCAAGCGCTTCATCGAAATCATCGAGACGGAAAAGCTCGCGGAGAACATCACCGCGCGCGGCGCAGAGCTCGTCCAGGGCTTGCGCGGCATCGCCAAGGAAAGCGCTAAGATCTCGAACGTCCGCGGCCTGGGCTCCCTAGTCGCCTTCACCCTCGACAGCCCCGCCACCCGCGACAAGATGCTCTCTGACCTCTTTGACAAGCAGGTCATGGCGCTCTCCTCCGGCGCCGCCGCCATCCGCTTTCGCCTGCCCCTCGTGATCGACTCGGCCGGCATCGCCACGGCCCTCGAGCGCATCAACGACTGCCTGCCGGGCTAGTCTGCCCGGCCAGCTTTGCGCGAGACGCTGTTCACAGAGCGCTTCGCGCAACAAACCAAATGCCGCACCCCTGCCAAAAACAGATGTGCGGCATTTGGCGTTTGCGGGGCCAATTCCGGGGGTTCGATGACGGATTGGCTTGCCCGGGGAAGCCGCCGGACATGGATGAAAGGCGGGTTTTTCCGATGGTTGCAATGTATCCTGACGCCATGTTCGACGCTGCCCCTAGGACCCGTTCCACCAAAGCCTTCACGCTGCGCACGCTCCTTGGCGTGCTCGGAACACTCAGCCTTCTCGCGGGGTGTCGTTCCTCCTCTTCGGAAGGAGTGGGGGAAGGTTCGGGAGGGGCCGCGTTATCGGGGGATGAGGAAACCGACGGGGACTTGAGGGGCCTGGGAGCTGGCGATAGTCGGGTTCTCGCTTTTGTATCATCCGACTTCACCTTCAGTTTGAAGCCTGAGGGGGACCGGGTCACCATTCAGGCGTCAGAGCGCTCGCCGTTGGACGGCAAGCACTACGCCTGGAACATGTTCGGGGAAACAAGCTACGAGGTGCGCGCCGTCTGCGCGCGGCATGCGAACGAGTTCTACATCTTCGGGACGCACGGCTCGCGGGAGAGCGTGCTCGAGCGTTGGGAGATTCAGCCTCCCAGTCCCGGTGGCATGTACACGACGCGGCCCACGTCCAGGGCTCCGATCGGGATACCCGCCACCAACTATAAGACTGAGGTTCGCTTTCCAGAGACGTTCGTCGATCCCGCGCAACGTCCGAAGCCGAAGTTGGTGCGCACTGCCTTGCCCTCACCCATCACCAACCAAGAAGTCGCGGAAATGGAAGTCGATCCCGATGGCCGTTTCCTGCTCTTTCGCGTGCTTGGCCGTTCGGGTGCGTCGGCGATCCTGCAGTACGAACTCGCCACGGGCAGCCAAACACGTATTGGGGATCCAACCACAGATCCGCAACTGGCTGAGGCGGCCAGCATGGTGTTTGCGCACTCCACCCTCGAAGGCAGAATTCTTTGTGTGAGGACTTCGGGGGGACGCTATTTGCTCTTCCTCGATGCGGAGAATGACGGGGTCTTTGAAGGGCGCCGGTTCTTGGACTTCGGGGGCATCGATCGTGCGCTGCCCCGTGACACGGTGACTTGGTACCCCTGAGCCGATCGATCATCCTTGGGGCGGCGATAGCGGCGGCGGTTCCTGCGGGAACAGCAGGTCTAGCTGAGGAGGTTCGTGGGAGCGCCCCCAATGAAAAGTCCAGGTGCAATTGCCAGCCATGGGGACGCCGATTGAGTTCCTGTCTGTTCAGAGGGCAGGTTTCTCCTGGGGCAAAAATGATCTGGTTTTGACCCAACGTTACGGGGTCTAGCGGACAAGAGTGGGTAGAGGGTGCCCATGGAATGGGCAATAAGAATTCCTCCTCCAATTGGGACGTGGGAGCTATCATGTGCTTCTCGCCTGAATTCGTTTTCTTTCCCCCTGAAAGCATGAAGCTCTCCGCCTCGATCCCTTCTGGGACCCTTGTTCTACTCATCGCCAGCGCTCTCGCCTCCCCCTTGTCTGCACAAGCACCTGTCCACATCTGGGGCAGTGATGACTGGGGCGTTCTTTCGAGCGCTTCCACCGAAACCGGACTGACCGGGCTCGCGGCAGGTTCCCATCACGCACTGGCCCTGCGCTCGAATGGAAGCGTTGTGGCCTGGGGATTGGACAACGACGAGCTCGGCAACTTTGGGGGGCAAGTCTCCAATGCACCCACGGCCACAGGCTTCACGGCCCTCTCAGGTGGAACCTATCACTCGCTCGCGCTGCGTAGCGATGGTTCCATCATGTCTTGGGGGTCCAACCTCGGCGGCCAGGTGTCGGGGACCCCAGCGGGCGCCGGGTTCACCCAGATTGATGCGGGCTCCCGCAACTCAGTTGCCCTGCGCGCGGATGGGTCGATTGCCGCTTGGGGTGCAGACGGTCACGGGAATGCGTTTCCCTCGCCTGCCGGTTCCGGCTACACGCACGTGGCGGCTGGAGTGAACCATGGAGTTGCGCTGCGCGCCGACGGCTCACTCTTCTCTTGGGGAATGGACACCGAAAATGTGGTGACGAACACGCCGAGCGGCACTGGGTTTGTTCAAGTCAGCGCAGGCAATAACTACTCGCTCGCCTTGCGCGCGAATGGGTCCTTGACGGCTTGGGGCACCAGCAACTGGGGGATCCAGAGTGACCTTCCCGCGGGAACTGGATTCGCGAAGATCATGAGCAGTGGAACGGGCTCCATGGCCGTGCGTGCCAATGGGAGCTTTGTGGTGTGGGCTTCGGTTTACCCCGACGTCCTGAGCAATGCTCCCACGACCGGTACTTTCACGGAGCCGGCGATGGGGTCGAGCTTCGCCATGGCCATCGGGAACACCAATGCTGGCAACAGCTTCTGCTACGGGGATGGTTCTGCGGGCCCGTGTCCTTGCCTCGGGGCCGGTCCCGCGGGCGAAGGCTGCCCGAGCAGTTGGTCGGCACCCGGGGCCAAACTGAAGTCCATCGGCCACGCGTTCATCGCCGCCGATAGCATCCAGTTCAACGTCAGCGGCGTTCCTGGGTCGAAGCCCGGCTTGATTTTGCAAGGAACTCAAAGCACCGCCGGTGGCCAGGGCATGCCTCTGGGAGCGGGCCTCTTGTGCGTCACGGGAACGACCGCCCGTTCGCAAGTTCAGATCACCTCGGCAGCGGGGACGACGAGCTTCACGAACTTCCAAGGCCAATCCTTTGGAGCCGCCAGCGCGGGAGCCGGATCGAGCACCTACTACCAATTCTGGTATCGCACCCCGCACAACTACTGCACGACCACGACCTTCAACTTCTCGAACGCTTGGGAATTGCCCTGGTTGCCCTAGGGCGAACTCGGCGGCGCCCTGTGGGTCAGCTCCGGTTGAGTCGATAGGTCGAGGAGTGTAGGGGACAGCCCGCGCAGTGCTTCCGTGATACGGAACCTGATACGGACCCCCGGTGATACGGAACCTG
>CALCXM010000015.1 GCA_937905825.1 uncultured bacterium | reverse complement strand
GATGAAGAGCGTGGTGCCGTCGCGGAACGGCGCGCGCAGTTCGTGCACGACACGGGACTCGCATCCTGTCTTCTCGGATCCCAGCCATCAAGATGACGTCGAAATTGGAGACTCTCCCGCCGTGGGAGCAGCTAACCGCGCTTGTCGCCCGCAAGGATGGAATTGCGGCGATGGCGTTCATGGAGGGGCTCGAACCCCTTGAGAGCGTACGCGTTGTTTCGCGTCTGGAAGAACACGACCGAGCCGCGTTGTTGGCACTCTTGACTCCCGAAGACGCCGCGGATGTCATCGAGCACATGCCGGACTCCCAGGCGAGCGAGGCGCTCGAGAACCTGGAACCGACGGAGGCGGCGCGCATCCTCGAAGAGCTCCCCAGTGACGCGCAGGCGGACCTCCTCGCGGATCTTGAGGATGAAGATGCAGAGGCCATCCTGGCGCAGATGGAGCCTGAGGACGCTCAGGATCTACGAGAGCTGGCGGCGTACCCGGAGGACACGGCGGGCGGGTTGATGATTACCGAGATGGTCCAAGTCGTGAATGGGCTAAGCGTTGATCAGGTCGTCGACCACTTTCGAAAATTCTCCGAAGAGTACTCCAGCTATGATGTTCAATACGCCTATGTAGTCAGTGACGCTGGGCGTTTGCTCGGAGTTCTACGGTTGCGGGACCTGTTGATGGCCCCGGGTGGAGACAAAGTAGAGACCATCATGCTGCGCGATCCTCACTCCGTTCAAATTGATGCACAGCTGGACGAGCTCGTGCACTTCTTTGAGGAGCATCACTTCTTCGGCGCTCCGGTGTTGAATGCGGATGGAGTGCTGTGCGGGGTCTTGCGCAGCTCTGGCGTCGAGGCCGCTGTCGTCGACAAGAGCGATGAGACGTTTCGTCGCACACAGGGTATCGTTGGCGGAGAGGAGTTGCGGAGCATGCCCTTGTTCCTCCGCTCGCGCCGGCGACTCGCGTGGCTTTCGGTCAACATCCTGTTGAACGTGCTCGCAGCGAGTGTGATTGCGATGCATCAGGAGACTCTGGAAGCCGTGATTGCCCTCGCGGTCTTCTTGCCAATCATCTCCGACATGAGTGGCTGCTCGGGTAGCCAGGCCGTGGCGGTGAGCTTGCGTGAATTGACGCTTGGTACGATCAGTTCTTCGGACTTGAAGACTGTCCTTTGGGGGGAGATTGGCCTCGGCATCATCAACGGGCTAGTGCTTGGGCTCCTGATCGGGTGCGTGGCTTGGGCTTGGAAAGGAAATCCCTGGTTGGGTATGGTCGTTGGCAGTGCCTTAGCCTTCAACACCCTCTTGGCCGTTTGCATCGGTGGCGCCATCCCCTTGATTCTGAAGAAGGCCAAGAAGGATCCAGCGCTCGCATCAGGCCCAATCCTGACCACGATCACGGATATGTGCGGCTTCTTCTTGGTGCTCTCACTCGCCGCTTTCTTGATTGATAAGTTGAGTTGAGTTCTTCTTTGGTTGCTCGGCGTCCCTGTATTGCCTCGACAAACTCGATGCAAGGCCGATTCTGTTTCACCCTCCCTTCATCATGAAAACACGCAAGTCCAAAGATCGACTGACTATAGGTTGGCGCGAGTGGATCGCCTTGCCTGAACTTGGGGTCAAGACGATCAAGGCTAAGGTCGACACTGGAGCGCGCACCTCATCTTTGCACGCCTTCGATGTTGAGGTCTATTACCGCGGGACCACCGAGATGGTGCGATTCAAAATTCACCCGGAACAACGCAGTGCAAAGAAGGAAGCCAATGTCAAAGCCCCTGTTCACGAGTGGCGCAAAGTGCGCTCCTCCAGTGGCGAGGCTGAACTGCGCCCGGTCATCCTGACGACCATTGCAATCTTCGACGATAAGTGGGAAGTGGAGCTGACGCTAACGCGTCGAGACTCCATGGGCTTCCGCATGCTTCTCGGCCGACAAGCGGTACGCGGTCACATGATTGTCGACCCGGGTCGTTCGTACCTGAATGGGCGTCGAAGCAAGATCACCGGGAACCTAATCACTTCTAAGAAGAAGCAGAAGGACTAAGATCGAAGCGGGCTGCGGGCGCTTGAGTGGATTCTAATAACACCCATGCACAAATAAGTGCGATCGCCACTGCCGGCATTTCCTCGTGCTCCAAGGTCTGCCCGAGGGCAACGTTACTTGCTTCCATCCCCACCTTCGGCGGAGCGTTTGGGACCGAGCTCCTCCAAGGTCTCTAGGCTGGGAGCACGCATAACCTTCATCGCCGTGCGCTCGTACACGGCGAAGAATTCAGGGAACAGCTCGGCGAGCTCGGCACGATCTTTCACCTGCCACTCTTCCTCTGTCGGCCCATAGGGCTCTTGAAGATTCCAGGCTGTGGAGATGAACCAGTAGGCAAATTCTTGAAGCAGCACCCGGTCCTGGATTTCTTGACCTGCCTCCCGCAAATCGTCGTAAGAGTCGATGACATAGTGCCCTTCCGCGATCGCCTTCTGCATGGCACGCCATAAATCTGAGTCACGCGAGATGCCCCATTCGCCGGGGAACTGATAGTGCAGGCCGACATCGGTGATCGCGTGCAGTAAATGCTCGACCACCTCCATCACCTGACCTCGGGGAACCTCAGCCATGATGATGTCGCACAGACTGTTCTCTTGTTGAATGCGGTCGAAGCCCTCCGGGTCCTGCTCCATGACTCTCTCAAGGCTGCCTTCGGTCTTCGGAACAGGTAGCAGTGCCCGATAACGATAGAGATGAGTGAGGACGGCGCTCTGGGCTTCCTTGTCAATGCCATCCAGGGTCGGGAAAATTTCCTTGATGATTTGGCCGACGAGAGTGAGGAACTCATCCGAAACGCTTTGCTCGGCCGCCAAGGTAATCCCAAAAGCGTTGAGGTGCTTAGAGAGGGGGGCAAACTCAGCCGTTCGTGAGATCGCGCTGACGTTGCGGAGGACTTTGGGGGCTTCCGCTCGCGCTTCACGCAAGATGGCTCCGCCCAAGTGTGAAGCGTTGCTGTCTGCCTCCTGGTGATGTTCGCTCGCATGTTTTCCAGCGGGAAAGTTGTAGCGCTCAAGTTCCGCTTTCGTCATCCAATGGATGTCCGACGCGGGAGCGGCCTTGAGGGTGTACCAGTAAAATTCGGCGGGGATGCCCATCTCTGCGTAGTAGTCCAAGTACTTCCGGTGTTCGGGGTCATCCGCAGGAACTTGGTCGCCATCCTCTCCAAACCCACCCCAGGAGTGCACCCCGAATCGAGCGCCCATCTCCCATGACCGGCGTACACCGGCGAGGAAGAAGTCCGTTCCACCCGAGGCGATTTCACCATCTGCGGGAACGTGAATTCCGAGCCCCATGCGCCGCACGAGTTTGGCTGCGCGTAGGTTCGAGTGGTCATCCATGGAACCTGGGACATCCTGCATGATGATGGTCTTCACCTGGGGCGACTCAAGAATCAGCTGTAGGACTCGCCCCGGTGTGCTCGGGCCGATCACGCCGGTCATGATGGCGTGGTCGCCTTGAACATCGAAGGTTGCACCTCGTATCTCATCTACGAGCAGGGCGAATAGCTCGTCCATAGTGAGTCGCAAGTCCCCGTCGGTGTCGAGAGCTTCGAAGCGCTCCTTAAATTCTTCTCGATCCTCGCTTGGCAAGTCGGTAAGTGCAAACGCTCCATCACCGTCGTGGTCCGCGTGAGCAAAGAACTCCAACAGCTCCTGTTCAAACATGGCCGTAGGATCGCCCAGTTCATCCGCCTCGAGCACTTCCTGAAGGCTGATGGAGCCATCCCCATTCGTGTCCGCGGGGAAGAGCATCGGAGCGATGTCGTCTGGGACTTCACTCGGCGAAAGCTGTGCGTCGCCGTTTGCATCGAGTTCTTCAAAGAAGCCGACGCGTTCGTCTAGTTCCTCGGAGCGCGCACGGTCGAAGAAGGAGCCCAGCTCACTTTCGTTCAGTGCGCCATTCTGGTCGCGATCCGCCTCGGCGCTGAGTAGCAGAAAGGCTTCGGCGCCCTCGTAAGTCTCCACTTCTCCGTCACCGTTGCGGTCGAGGAAGCGCACGAGGTCATTTTCGGATCTGGTGGGATCCGGGTTCACTCTGTTGCGCTCTTCATCACTCCACCGGCTCCTGGCGGTCTCGCTGATGAGCACGCTCGCGGAGGACCAGGCTGTGACGGGAAATACGCTTTCGCACAGGGCGAACAACATGGGGTCCTGAGTCTGCAAATAGGAGCGCGGTTCCCTGATGGGAGGTTCTCCCGAGCCAAACCAGAGGGCTACACCTTCCGCCCAATACTCATTGGGTTCCGTACCCGCGTAGGCGTCGCGCCAGAGTCCTAACTCCGAAGCATGGCGCCATGCTTTCGCTAGGCGCTCGCTAAAGGTTCCGGCAGGCGCGAGCAATACTTCATGGATCAGCTCTTCACCGAAGGCTTCGTTCGCCTCTTCGAAGCCCATGTCGTGAACTGCCCGAACCCGCTCTTCGTACCAGGCTTCCTCGTCGGTCGCTCCTCCCGTTTCCTGAAATTGAATCGCAGAGTGGTAGATGCCGTGCGCGAGCTCGTGGATCAGTGTATGCGGCGAGCCAACGCGCAGCGCAATGTTGAACTCACCGATAGATCCGCCCAAGCCGTCCGCTTGATCGAGTTCACCATCCTGGCCCACGTACTCTGGGAGGTCGAAGAAGCTCTCCGATGGATCGATCAAGAGAATTCGAAAGCCACTGGCGCGATGCAGTGCACGCATGTCGAAGGCATCTGCACGGCTCGTCATGTGCTCGTACACGAGCGCGGTCACATAGAGATCTTCATTGGCGACGGCTCCAGTTGCCAGAATTGGAACGCCATGGATCTCGAAGCGCTTGACGTAGGGACTCGCTTGGTCGGGAGCCCGGCCAACGTCCTGCGCGCTTAAGACCGGGAGGAGAGAAGAGACGAGAAGGGCGCGCAGGAAGAGAATTCCTGCGCCGAGTTGGGAGTTGCTTTGCATGGGATTGCGGATGTTCTGAACTCTGCGAACTCTCGATCCGTTCCGTTCCGTTCGGAGGCACCGATAGTTCGCTCGAGCACTGAGGCAAGAAGAGAAATACGGTCGGGCGGTGGCATCCCATGGCCCCGCGACTCCGACGTGTTTGCTTCCTGCGGACCCATTAGAGCAATATTTTTCCCGTTGAGGACAGGAGTTTCAAAGGGCCTACACCAACCTCCCTCCCCATCCAGCGAATCA
>CALCXM010000014.1 GCA_937905825.1 uncultured bacterium | reverse complement strand
CCCCCCGATGGTTCACGCAGAGGCTCCCTTGTTAGCGCCGTTTCCTAGATGACAACGAATGCGGCGTTGCAGTTGGTGGACCAATCACCGACGAGATGGGTGCTGTCGCTTGATCCGTAGTAGATGATGTGGCCGCAGGCGGAGAAGGAGAACCCGCCGACGCCGAGGCTGTGAAATGCGTCGATGCGGGAGTCGTTGCAGGCGGACTGGGGCAAAACGTGGGTGTAGTTCGCGACCTGCAAGCTGACGACCGTGTAGTTGCCAGAGACATACGAGTTCGTGATGGCGGCCATCGTGTAGCCCGTGGCATCGTCCGAAACGTAGCAAGCGCTAGCTTCGGCACTCTTGCTGCCGAGACCGAGAGCGACGCCGAGGGCGAGGGTGGAAGCCGTGGCCTTAAGTAGAGAATTCATGAGGAATTGTCTGCGTGGTAAAGAATCGTTGAGGTGTGCTGCCGATCTCAATTCAAGGCTGAGCCGAGATCGGTAGGCACGTAATGCTTCAATGAGTCATCCGCTCGCGACATCGACGACACTGACCTGGAATTATTGACGGGAGCTGCTCTCTTGTGGAAATGAAGGCGAGTGTTGGTCCAGGCAGCAACGAATGGCCGAGCTGTGGCGACTCGACAATCCTTCCGCCATACGGTGCTCCGCCCTTGGCGTTCGGCCTCCCTTCTTCGGGGCCGCGCATGGAGAGTGGGGCGCGGCTGAACGTGGTGCTCGCCTCGATGCATGCCTTTGCGTTTATCGAGAAGCACGGAACCAGGCCCGGTGCCGCGCTAGATCGAGGGTGACCAAGTGCTCTCGAAAAAATGAGCCGCCCAGGTTTCCTTCTCGCAGACGCCCCATGAAGATCACACCTCGGCTAGCAAGTGGGATGCCGCCCAAGTGAACCTCGCCCTTGAGGTTGCCCCGCAGGATCTCGAAGCTTCCGCTGACGGTGCGAGCCTCGCCCATCGAAGTGACTTCACCCTCCAGCTCCAACTCTGGAAGCAGGGAGGTGGGCAACGCAAGCGGGAACGGGGCACCACTATCCAAGTGGGTCGGGACCATGCGACCGGCTACGTTGAGCTCGAAAATCGGGAGTCCACCTCCGCGAATGTCTGGGTCGAAGGGCAGGATGCAGCCATGGCTGGAGAGCTCTTCCGGCAAGGGTTCGGTCGTCAATTGAAGTAGCCCCGCTGGGTAGTCCAGGGTGAGGACCACGTCCATGAAGGTGGGCAATCCAAGGATCGCTTTGGGGGTCGGACCGCCCCCGGCGAAGACCGCGTGCAGGTCCATGGAAATGGCTGGAATCCCTTCGAAGAGCACGTCGCCGAAACTCAACTCCTCGATGAAGTACTCGGGGCATTGGATGCCTTCCGGGGAAGAGGGATCCCCGACAGCGCGGGTTCCGATGATGGTTAGGCCGAGTTCTTTGGCGTAGTCATCATCGAGCACCGTCACGCTGGCGCCCGTATCAAAGAGGAAGGCGTCCGGCTCTCGGTCTCCAAGGCGAACTTGCAGCCAGGGCCGACCCGTGGATAGATCGATCGGATACTCAAACTCGTTGAACAAGGTCGTTTGATCGGGGGCATTCTTGCGTTCGGTTATGTGCAGGTCTCGTTCGGCATCCCGAATCCAGACTTGTCGACCGACTTGGTCCAAGGTCAGGACGCGTCCCGGGAGTGCGTGCGAACCCATGACGGAAGAGCTGGATGTGTCGGACACGCCCAGGTCAGTTCCTGACAGGGTCAGGGATCCGAGTTGCAAGTCTGGCCCCCGTTGGAGTTCACGAGCCAACAGCACGCCATGGGCCTTGCCAGTTGCAAGCTCCAGGGGCACGCGCATCGCGCCGAGTTGAACCTCCACCTGTGGCGTCTGATCGGGCTGGCTAATCAACGGGAGAAGCTGTGCTCCGCGAGGGGCGGAATAGGGCGCCTTGCGCAGAACTAAAGAGCTGCTCTGGTCATCGAGGGTTAGAACCAAGGAGGAGAATAGATGCACTCCCAGGACTCCATCGGCTGCGTCAGGCAGCGAACGACTGCTGGCAAGCTGGGAGCGCGTCGGCACGCCCTCGAACAAGACGTCGCCCAGCTGCAAGGTTGTTCGACAAAGGGGAGAGTCCGTTGGGGCACCTGCCGTCCCCGCAGGACTCTCCGTCGCGTTGCCCGATCCTGCGAGGTCGAGCCGCTGCGCCAGTTCGTGCCTCAGGCGCACGCTTCCCAACATGCCCGTGTCGAGGAGAAAGAGAAAGGGACCCTGTTCGTTGACCCGGGCTTCAACAAAAGGGAGCCCGCCAATCCACTGGATCGGCAGTTCCACCGGGACCTCGGGGACTCCGGTTTTGACTGGGCTCAGCTGTGCCGCTCGGTCCTCTGCCCCTTGTCCTGACGCCAGGGAGGCGAGTGCGGAAAGGCAGAGTGCGCACAGCAATTGGATGAATTGAGTCGACATGGGGGGTGCAGGGGGTGGGCCGTATAGGGCGTGATCAAGGCTAGATCCCCAGATACGGGCTCCCTCCAGGCCATCGAGCATTTGTTTTATTTTAATTCGATACTAGAATTTAGACCCATGCCGAAAGCCAAGCAGAAAGAGCTCCTGATTCAGAAACCCCAGCAGGTGCGTGCCCTCGCTTCTCCTGTGCGCCAGTCGATCGTGAATGCGCTCAAACGACTCGGGCGCGCCTCGATTCGGGACATCGCGGGGGAGCTTGGCCGGGTGCCGGCGACGCTCTACTACCACGTCAAGCAACTCGAACAGGCCAAGCTGGTGCAAGAGGTCGAGGTGCGCGAGACGGCGCGGCGTCCCGAAGTGGTCTACGCCCTGGTGGCGGACCGCTTGCGCCTCAAACGGCATGCGGGGTCCAAGGCTTGGGAGCGTGAGCTGCAACGGCTTGTGCGCTCTCACATGCGCTCCATGGAGCGCGCCCTGTTGCGCAACCTGATTGGAGTGGAACAGAACACCACGGGCAACGCACCTCTCTCTCAATTCAGGAGCCAACGGGCTCGCATCAACAAGGCCGATCGCCGAGCCCTGCAAACACGGCTCGAAGAGCTGATGGACTTCCTAGAAAAGGCCGCCGAACGCGCCGGGCCGAAAGACCCTGTGCTCTCCCTGTTGATTGCCCATGCACCAACGGATGGCGCCGGGGAAGATTGACTTGTCGGATGCGCCCTGGGTTCGCTGGGCCGGCCTTCGCACCTGAATGAAGCTCAGGCGCGAGCCGTCATTGGGCCAGGACTTGCTTGGCGTACTTTTGCAGGCGCCGCTCGAACGACGCTCGAAAGCCACTTTCAGGTAGGCGTCTGGTGAATTCGCCACTCTCCATCGCCTTCAGAGCTTCCAAAAGCTCCGGTTGGCTCGATTGCCCCTCTGCTTGCTCAAGCGCCCAGGACGGCAAGGTCCGCTCCATTGGGTTGCAAGTCAGGTCCGCGTAAGCCGAGCGCTCCAAGCTGAGGAGCGTTGTCTCGAGAACCGAGCGAGTCGAGTCTGCCTGGGAAGCCTTCAAGCTCTGGACCGCTTGATCGAGCTGCTTCCCTTGCGCCTCCGAAAAGGACTGCCTATCTAGGTCCGCCAGGTAGGTCAAGCTAAAGCCATCACCGATGGTTTGAACTGCCTTGAGCGCTTCGCCCCAATCGGCGGCGGTTGGGTCACTCAGTGTCTTGTGCACCTCCAGGTAGCGAGCCATGTCTGCTGTCCCCGGCGCGTCCAAACCGGGTATCTTGAACTTGGCCGGCGGTGATGGGGCTTCGCCCGCCTCGAGTTCTTGGGAGTGGGGCTCCGGCTCAGGGGCGAGCTCTTGCACCTCCTGGCTGCAAGCTGCCAGGAGGATTCCAATCGATAGCCCGGTCGCAAAGTTTGTTGAGTGCTTCATGGTCTGATTACGAGGTGCGAGTGAATTGGTTGGGAGCTTCTTGGGGGTCCTGTATTGCGCGATCCCGGGTCGGCGTAATTCCCAGTCTACGGATCGTGCCAAATCCTGCCATAGGCGTAGAGCGCTGGCGCTGGGGCGGGCCATTTTGCCAATGGGGTGAGCGGTCAGGACCAGCCCTGAAGCTCGCTCGCGGGGGAAGGGCTTTGAGCCCTGGGGTCCGAACGGCAAGAACGGGCCGTTGATGCTCCCGGGGCTGGGAAGCCCAGTGGGTTCCGCTTGCGATTGCAGGCTTTCGGGCCGATGGTCGTGGTGGGGAGTTGAAGCTCGTGCGACTCCCCAACCCACTCCCGCACGGGTTGACGCTGTGTGGAAACCTCGCCATTGGTTTCCCTGCCCAAGATTCGATCGTTGGAGGTCGCCATTCGTAATCCCATCTCACTCGCCTCCGCTCGTCGGTTCGTTCTCGTTTGCACCCTCGCCGCGGCAGGCTCCGCGCATGCCTTGGGGCAAAGAAAGATCGTGTTCTGGGGCATCGACCAGCTCAATAGCGGCAATGCGATCCAGGACGAACTCGACTTGGTCCAGTGCGAACCCGGAGGCGGCTTCACGCTGGCCCTGCGTGCGAACGGTACCGTGAAACTCTGGGGGTCGAATTGGAATGGATTGATATCAGATACTCCGCCCGGCTCGTCCTTTACCCGGATCGCAGTGGGAGTTGGGCACTGCCTTGCTTTGCGTGCCAACGGCTCGATCGCGGCATGGGGGTACGACGCGGATGGCCAAGTTCAGCGAACGCCCTCCGGCGGTGGCTTCGTGGACATTGCTGGCGGACTCCACAACTCCTATGCCCTGCGCACGGACGGCTCGATCGTGGCTTGGGGCCAGGATCTCTATGGACAGGTGAGTAATGCGCCGAGTGGACCTGGGTTCGTGGCCGTCGCGGGAGGGACCTATCACGCGGTCGCTCTTCATCAAGATGGATCGATCGCCGCGTGGGGCAGCAGCTTGCATTCCAACGTGACCCAGGCGCCTGCGGGCAACGACTTCGTCCAAATCCAAGCGTATGACCACCTGGCCATGGCCTTGCGTTCAAACGGCTCCATCGTCGCCTGGGGAATCGATGTGGATCCCCGCGTGCAAGACGTACCGACTGAGTTCGGATTCGCAGAGATCGCCCTGGGTTTTGCAGGCGTTGCTCTGCGCCAGGATGGAACGGTCATGACTTGGGGCTACGCCACGCCTGGTGAGTTTCTAATTCCACCGCCGTTCGCCGGAGGCTTTTCAGACATCTCCTGCGGATCGAGCCGCGTCAATGCCTTCCGCTCTGTTGCCTTTGCCGAGTTGGGTCGCGTAGCCCGTTGGACGGGGCCATTCTACGGCGACACTGCCTACGCGCCGTCTGGGCGCCAGGCGGTGGAGCTATCCGCGGGCTTCATGCACTCAATGCTTCGAAACAAGGATGGTTCCATCGAGTCATGGGGCGCTGATGGATACGGCGAGGTCTCGGAAACACCCAGTGGGACAGGCTTCAAGCAGGTCTGTGCCGGGTGGGGGGTGTCCGCTGCATTGCGCGCGGATGGATCGATCGCAACGTGGGGGCTCGACTACACAGGTTTGGACGTTCCGGTACCCGTGGGGACGGGCTTCACTCAGGTGGATCTTGGAGGGTCCGTGGGATCGGCATTGCGTTCGGATGGTTCCATCGCTTCCTGGGGAGCCGACTGGCTGTATATGCATGTGAGCCAAACTCCGGCGGGGCCTGGCTACAGGAAAATCGCTCTTGGATACAGACACTCCCTCGCGCTACGCGCGGATGGTTCGATCGTCAGGTGGGGTTATCCCACCGGGTTCGTCCCCCCCGGGACAGGCTTCGTGGACATCGCGGCCGGGGATGAGGCCGACTTTGCCATTCGCTCGGACGGTTCGCTCCTGTCCTGGGGGGACAACACGTATGGTCACATTTCAATGACACCAACGGGAAACGACTTTGTTGCGGTGGAGGCATTTGACTACCTCACGGCTGCAGTTCGAAAGGACGGCTCAGTCGTGACATGGCCCCCGGCATACAACATCACCACATCGGCAGGGGGGGGCACCGCCCTGGCTGTGGGCAAGCATGAGGTCGTCACCTTGGAACCCGACTCCCCCGGAACAGCTTACTGCTTCGGCACCGGGGCTCACTCGGACTGTCCCTGCGGAACGAGTAGCCAAGAGGGGGAAGGCTGCTTGAACTCGACGGGAACCGGCGGGGCTCGATTGACCGCCAGCGGCCACGCGTCCGTTGCCCACGGATCGTTTCAGTTGCACGTGGAGCAGGTGCCGAACACCACGATCGGGCTCTTGCTGCGTGGACTGAACTACGACAGCCACGGCTTCGGCCATCCCTTCGGCGATGGGCTCTTGTGCATCGGCTCGATTCAAGCACGCTCGCAACTGCAAGTGACAGTGGCCGGCGAGACGACCTTCACCCACTTCAACGGATTGCCCCTCGGCACGTTCAGCTTGAACTCGGGCGGTTACACCCACTATCAATACTGGTACCGCGACGGGAGCAACAGCTGCACCGGCACTGGCTTCAACCTGTCCAACGCTTGGATGGTGGAGTGGTCTTTGTAGCGAGTTATGCCGGGCTCGCTGGGGGCCAACCTGGGTGCCACGCGGTTCGGCGGGACTCTGATCCCGATCCGGCACACTTTCGACCGCGTCCATCGTTCCCGAGCTCGTCGGCGCGGGAGAGAGTTGGAAGTCGGCAGGATGCGGAGTCAGTCGCCTAGGGAGCGGATTGCACCTTGGGTTTCCGTCTGCTTGCGCTCGATGCGCAAGAGCACTCGGTCCGCGAAGAGATCGATGCCGCGATGTGCGCGCACCATGTAGCGAGTTTGCGGACCCGAGCTCAGGATCAAGCGGTGGCCGGGACTGTCGAGGACTTGGGGCTCGCCTGGTTGTTGGCAGAGTCGCAGAAGGGCGCTTTGGATGGCGCCCTTTTCCCAGGCCTCCAGGGGAGCCGGATCCCTTGGGGGAGTGCGTTTGCTCGCTGGCCATTGGATGCGGTCTGCGGCAGGTTTGCACTGGGCGTTAATCGGGTCCCAACGGTCCCCGGACCCGAGCATGCTCAACTCTGCGGTCCACACTCCGTCTTCATGGGCTGCGTTGCTGCTCCCGCGATCCAAGATGCAAACGGCTTGCACTCCAAGGGCTTCGCACATGGGTTCGTCCCCTAGTCGAACGATCAAGGCCGAGTTCTCTTCGATGCCGAACCCAAAGCGCTCGCCCGTGTGTTGCATGGCGACGAGCAAGCGACCGAGACGTCCGCGAGCGAGGAAGTGCTGGTCCACCAATCCATAGGGGAAGAGGTCCATTCCCGGCCGAATACGCAATCCCTCGGGGGAGGCGCCATGGGTGAGCGCGGACTCGGATCGACCTCCCGCGATCATTTGCTGACTCATGATGGCGGCGCCCGCAGAACTGCCGCCGATCACGCCGCCCTTGGCAAGCATGTGGCGCAGAGCTTGGTCGCATGGGGTGCTAGTGCTTGCCAACTCATCGTCGCCGGACTCAAGCAAGCCAGGTCGGAAGAACTCCGTGATGCGACTCTGATCCCCACCGGCAAACCACACTGCGCTGGCCTCACGCAGACGTTGCGCATTGCCTGCATTCTGTGCGCCATCGGGAACTGCGCTGTCCAACAACAGCCCCTGGGCAGTCAGGTGCGTGGCCATGGCCAGGAAGAACTCCTGGTTGCGTTGCAAGGACGCGGCCGGATCGCCTGAAGCAGTGGGAACGATCTCTACCGTTGGGTTTGCCTTGGCTGCTCGTTCTGCGGCGGCGGTGGCCTCGGCGAAAAAGCGCGGCATGATCGGGCCCTCATCGCGCACCGCGCCCCCTGCGATCACGAGGGTTCCCGCGTTGGGTCGGGGCGCAGTTTGGCAAGCGGCGAGGAATGCCAAACAAGCCACGAGGATGTGGTTGGAAACGTGCTGCATGGGGGCTTTCGTTCTGGTCCGGATCATTCGCTGAGGAAGTCTCTCAAGAGTTCTGGTTCATGGCGGCCAACCGAGCGCGGGGCCGCCCGCGGCATGCGATGGGGATCGAGCCTCAGCGCGGTGTTCCGCTCTTTGGTCTAGGGCCTCTAGGCTCAGGATCCGCGCCCTGCAGAAGGACTCAAGGCAAGGTCGAAGCATACCCGCGCGCCAGCAACCTTCCGAGCTCTAGGTTGCCCAGGGTCCCAAGTGTCGGCTTGGGGCTTGAAGGCGAAAGGCTGTCCGATTGGATGTACCAGAGCTTCGGATCCGCGTTGGCCACGGATTGAATCTTGGCGTCGAGTCCGTCGAGTTGGCTCTGCCCCCAGATGAGGTCGTCGCGCAGTTCCGCAACGATCCACTTGAGTTGGGGCAGGCCCAGGTCCGCTCGCAGGTTCGTGACGACCGTGGTCAGGTTGGTGGCGTACTGGTTGCGGTACGGAGTCCACCAGGCATCGTGTTCCGCGGGCAGCCAGAGCACGGCTTCGAGAACCGGGTGGAAACCAGCCGCGGTCAAGTCGGCCAGCCCTCGACGGATGAAGCGCAGGGAGTCCTCGTACATCGGGCGATTGGACCTCGGATGCTGAGGGACCCAATCGACGAGGAAGGCGGCGCTGTCGGCAATCTTGATCACGGCGACGGGGTCCTCCAACAAGCGGTCTGTGGCCTGTCCAAAGGACAACTCGGGGCCAAAGCTCTCCAAGTAGTCGGCCGGACCTAAGGGTGCCCAACCCGTGGAGATGTGCTCACCGCCCGCCAATCGGTAGCGGTAGAGGACGTTGTTCTGGTGCTTCTCAAGGCCCGCGAATCCGGCATGGGTAGGGATCTCTGAAGCATGAGCGCCTTCGCCTTCCATGCTGCGCTGGCCGACCATCACGAAGACTCGAATGGTGTCTCCCGGCTTGGCCGGCAACCCGTTTGGAAAATGGGCGGACTGATGAGAACTGTTCACGCCCAGAGTTTGGAGGTAGGCGTCCGCGTGCGCTTCCCCAAGTTGCAACATGCCCTCGGTCCCGAAGTGGTAATGGGGGCCCGAAGGCGTGACCTTGAAGGCGAAGTGACTGGAGGGCACGAAGTGCACCAAAGGATCCGCCGCCGCGACCGCCAGCTGGGCCGCTTTCAAGATGGGCATGTGATTCCAGTAGTCCAGACCCCAGATGCACTTGAAGCTCGTCTCACCCACGAAGAACTTGAGGGAGCGTTCGCCTAGGTCCGAGCGGAAGCGGGCGATCAAGGCGGCCAGGCGAGCTTCGTATTGAGCGACGTAGTTGCTGTCCAACATGTCGTTCTCGCCCTGCTGCCAGAGCACCCCTTCAAGAGTCCACGGGATGCCGCGGTTGGTCAAGTCGGCGAGGGCCGTCTGCATCAACGTTAGGGTGCGCGCGTACATCTGCTGCCCGCTTGTGTTGTCCGGGTCCCAATCGACGGCAAGGTTGGTTCCGCCGCTCGCAGACTTGATGACGGCAATCCTCGAGCTCGTTTGTGCCGAGACCTTGCGGGCGAAGGTCAGCTCGGGGCCAAAGATGTCCGATGGGGAAGCGGGTTGCATGGGGATCCAGCCCGCGGATGTGGTTCCCCCGGGTCCACCCAACTCGTACCACAATTGAACGCTGGCTTGGGGCGCGCCCGCGCCGACGAAGGCCGGGAACTGATCGATCTCCGACCCGTGGGTGTCCGCTCCTTCCGCATTGGATTGCCCAGCCATCAGGAAGACGCGCATGGGCGCAACTTCGGGGCTCTGCGTGGACTCGGCATGAGCCGAAGCGGAAGTCAGTGCCTGGACGAAGAACGCACTGACGATGAGCAGAGTGAGCGGGACGCTGTGGCGGAGAGAGGAGTGCACGATGGATTGTTGGTTGCTTGGGCGTCTTCGGGCAGGGCACCAAAACGGTGTGCCAATGGATGGCAATCGCCAAAGGCTAAGCCGCAAGGGACCATTTGCCCAGGCTCGGTGTTCGCCGGGTAGCCATCCGGGAAGCTACCCGCTCAGCAAGATCAATCAAACCTTCCGGTTTTATCGAACAGTGGTGGGTGGTTGGGCCTGAGCTTCTATCCGCCTGGGCCTCGAGAGAGTCTCTGGTCGCCGCGGGGACTGGCGGATTGGTCCTTAGTTAAATATCCTTCAATGCTCTTTGCGGACGACGAGACCCACTAGTGAATTGGGCGCGCAGGGAGCCAACCTAGCAACCATGAATTCTGCCATCCGTTTCGCCTCAGTCTTTGCCCTCGCTATTCTTTCCCACGTCGCTCTCGGTCAGAGCCCGACGGAACTGGTGGTGCAGAGTTGCCAAGGCAACGTGCAGCAGTTCTCCGCGCGGCCGGATGGGTCCTTGGTCGCGGCGGCGGGGGAGGCGGGGATCCAGTTGTGGACTCATGAGGGACGGCTTCTGCGCACCATCAGCCATGCGACACGGGTCTCTTGCTTGGCCCTCAATCCGCGCTTCGACTTGGTCGTGGCCAAGGACAAGATCCTGGATCTGTCGGGAGCCACCGTCGCGGAATTGAAGGTGCCTGGAGGCAATGGCCAGCTCTACCGTTGGTCTCCGGATGGAGAGGTCCTGGCCGTCGGGACGGTGGATCGGACCCTTCTGTACTCGCGCGACGGTCGTGCCCTGGCCAGCTGCGCGCGCTATTCGTCTAGCTTCGACTTCTCCCCGTCGAGCGACGCGCTGATCGCAACGCACCTGCGGCCGAGCAATCGTGCCGGTAGCGCAAGTGTCGGCGTCTGGAACATGCAGGGGGAGTTGCTGCGCGAGATCGTTGTTGGTGATAAAGGCCTCGAGGGCGTGGCTGTGGCCGCCGACGGGTCCCGTTTCCTGTTGCGTCACACTCGCTACGGACAAGACACTCCGGAGGGGCCCTTGGTCACGCTCTGGACGATCGAGGGCGAGCACTTGAAAGATCTGAGGCTCGGAAACGGGGACCCGGGCCCGATCTTCGCGACCCAGGATGGCGGTTTCCTCACGTCGGATGTTGGCGGCATGCTCTTCTGGTCCAGGGAGGGCGAAGAGCGCGGGAGACTGCAGGGAGTGGTCGTTGAGGCTGTGATGGACGAGTCCCTCGTCGGCAGGCGATACCAGGAAAGTGGCGAGAGTGTGTGGAAGGAAACCCACTACGAATTCTTTGATCTGGAGGGGAGAGTCTCCCAGCAGTTGCGGCCGGAGAGTCCTTCCATTCGCGCCCTGGCTGCCTCTCCGACCGAAGGGGTCCTCGCAACCTTGAATGAAGCTGGTGTCGTTCGCGTCTGGCGTTGGACTGGGGAAGAGATCGCAACCTTCGTCCCCGCTACAAGTGATGGTGCGCCCTTGCTGGCCGGGAATCTGGATTTCCAACCCCTGGCCTTCAGCGCCGATGGACAAAGCTTGATCATGCGCACGAGGGAGGAGCGATACCGGTCCTACCTGCGGCGCTACTCGCTGACCGGCAAGCTGCTCCAAAAGCTGCACCCCCAGTATGAGGGCACGCAATCAAAAATCTTGAGTGAGTGGGTGGGGCTCGGCCGCACGGTTCGAGGCCTTTCGAGTCCTGTCATGCCGGATGGCCGCCGGATCCTTCGCATGAATTCTAGGTTGGAGACTCAGCCGATCGATCAACCCAAGGCGCGGCAGACTGAGCTTGTTACGGACAACATGAGTGGCGCCACAGAAATCCTGTACTCCGGTGACAACAAGCTGCTCTATGTGCTGAGACGCTCAAACCTAGAGATCCGCGATCCGATGACTGGCGTGCTCCGCAGCACCACGGCCTTGGAGGGAGACCCCAAAAACCTGGTTGCAAGCCCTACGGGAAAACACTTGGCTGCCCTGGGCGGGACGCGGGCAGAGGGGGCGGTTTGCATTCTGAACAAGGAGGGCGTGCAGGTCGCGCTCGGAAGGCATCCATCTGCGACCTCGCTGGTTGGATTGCGGGGTCCCGTCTTCACCCACGATGGTCGCGGCGTCATCACTGCCGCCAGCAACGGGACCGTTCGTCTCTGGCTGTGGGAGAGTGACCAGGCGATCACCTGGTTGCACGAAGGGAATCAGTGGATTATGTACACTGACGACGGGCTGTTCGATGGCTCGCGCGACGGAGGTCAGTTCCTTGGAATGACCAAGGGGTCAGAGGCCTTCACAGTCGACCAGTTCGCGCTGGTCAACAACCGACCGGACTTGATCCTGGAACGCATGGGAGTCGGCGGCGCCTTGATCGAGGTTGGGGGGGCCGCTGCCGAGGCGGGCGAGGGGCGCGGGTTGGAGGTGCGTGCGCGCGATCCTCGCTCGGCATCCGGGCGATCTTTGATTCAGCACTTCCGAGAACAGTTCGAACGCCGCCTACGTCGAGCTGGGTTGACTGAGGCCGACTTGTCGAAGGAACTGCACGCTCCTGAAGTCAGCATGGGGTCCGTAGCGGCAACAGATGGAGTGGCCAACATCACGGTCACGGCGACTGACAGCCTGCGTTCCCTGAAGCGTCTCCACGCATGGGTGAACGGGGTGCCCGTTGAGGAATTCGATGTGGAGGGCCAGCAGTTCGAAGGGGTCGTCAGCCTGCCCCTGAATTCGGGCAGAAACCTGATCGAAGTTGGGGTCGTCAACGACCAAGGAGTCGAGTCTCTGCGTGCCCTCACGACCGTGGTTCAAGGGTCTGTGGCCAAGAGCAACTTGCACGTGATCGCGATCGGCGTGTCGGACTACCGCGACGACGACCTCGACCTGACCTATGCGCACAAGGACGCGCAAGACCTTGTGCAGACCTTGAAGGCCAACGGGGGCAGCAAGCCTGGCCAGGTCTTCACTCACCTGCTCGTGAATGAACAGGCCACGCGCGAGGGAGTGCTGGCGCTGAAAGAAATCGTTCAGCAGATCGACATCGAGGACACCTTGGTGCTCTTTGTCGCCGGCCATGGCCTGCACGATGAAGATCCCGCGTCCACCTGGTACTACCTGACCCACGAAACCGAGCTAGACAACTTGGCCGGGAGCGCCGTCACCTTTGACGCCCTGCAGGAGCTGCTCAGTGAATGCCCCGCACGCAAGAAGCTGTTCCTGATGGACACTTGCGAGTCGGGAGAGTTGGAGTCAGAGGCGAACGCCGTGGCCTCGCTCCCTGCGGGCATGAACGCGCGCACCTCGAAGAAGCTCGTTCAACGTGCGGGCGCTTCCGAAGGGAAGAGCCTCGTGCGTGGGATCGATCGCGATCGCTACATCTACTACGATTTGTTGCGGCGCTCGGGAGCCATTGTCTTCTCGTCTTCACGCGGCAGTGAATTCTCCTACGAGGACGCTAGCATCGAGAACGGCTGGTTCACTGAGCAGTTGATCCTGGCCCTAACGACGGATCAAGCCGACGAGAATCGCGACCATTGGGTCGACAGCTCGGAGCTGCGACGCTTCGTCAGTCCGCGCGTTGCGGAACGGACCGGCGGCCGTCAGAACCCGACCGTCGATCGGGACAACGTGCATCAAGTGGTGCTCTTGCCACTGAAGTAGGGACGCAAGCGGGGTCCCGCGCAGCTCAGCCCCTCAAGCGAGCAAGTCTTCCACGACCCGGCCAGCCACGTCGGTCAATCGATAGCGGCGGCCCTGATGCTTGAAGACCAAGCGCTCGTGGTCGATTCCCAATTGATGCAACAACGTCGCGTGCAGGTCGTGCACATGGACAGGATTCTCGGCGATGTTGTAGCTGAAGTCATCCGTCTCCCCGTAGACAGTGCCCGGCTTCATGCCGCCGCCCGCCATCCACAGCGTGCTACAACGCGGGTGATGATCGCGGCCGTAATCGTTGGAGGTGAGCTTGCCTTGGGAGTAGCAGGTGCGCCCAAACTCCCCACCCCAGACGACGAGGGTGTCCTCCAACAAGCCGCGACGTTCCAGGTCGATCACCAGGGCCGCGGAGGCGCGGTCGGTTTCCTTGCACTGAACGCGGATTGCAGCGGGCAGGCCGCCGTGTTGGTCCCAACCTTGATGGTAGAGCTGAACGAAGCGCACATCCCGTTCTAGCAGTCGACGGGCGAGCAAGCAGTTGGCGGCGTAGGTCCCGGGGATCCTGGCATCCTCCCCGTAGAGCTCAAAGGTCTCGTCGGGCTCGCTCGAAACATCCGCAACGTCAGGGACGGAGGTCTGCATGCGTGCTGCGAGCCGATACTGTTCGATACGATCGAGTGCGCTGACCGCGGAATTGCCCTCCTTCTCGTGCAGGCGTCGCAGGCTGTCGAGCATGCGCTGTCGCGTGCCGCCATCCACGCCGGGGGGATTGTTGAGGTAAAGCACCGGGTCCGCACCCGCTCGCAGTTGCACACCTTGGTGGCGCGCCGGCAAGAAACCCGCCCCCCAAAGTCGTTGGTAGAGGGGCTGCCCGCCCTTGTCTTTGGTGATCAGGACACAGAACTCGGGCAAGTCGGAGTTGCGTGATCCGAGGCCGTAGCTGAGCCAAGCGCCGAAGGAAGGGCGGCCTGCGCGCTCGGAACCTGTTTGCAAAAACGTCACCGCCGGGTCGTGGTTGATCGCCTGGGTGTGCACGGAGCGCACGATGCAAAGCTTGTCGACGATCTTCGCTGTTTCAGGAAGCAGCTCACTGACCCAGGCGCGCGACTCTCCGTGCTGCGCAAACTTGAACTGCGCCCCGGCCAAGGGCAAGCTCGATTGATTGCCACTCATGCCCGTCAAGCGCTGGCCGCGTCGCACGCTCTCGGGCAGCTCTTCGCCGTTGCGTTGCTGCAGCACTGGCTTGTGGTCGAACAGGTCGATCTGGGAGGGCCCGCCGCTTTGGAAGAGGTAGATCACGCGCTTGGCACGTGGAGTGTGGTGGGGTAGGAGTCCACCCTTGTCGGCAGCGAGCTGGCCCGCAAGAGTCGCGCCGGCCAGTCCAGCGCAGGCGGCCCGAAGAACCTGACGGCGGGTGCTTTGGTTAGGGAAGCCAGAGATCTTGTTGGGATCGTTCATGGGGTACTCAGGCTGGCGTCGAAGCTAAGCATGACTTGGGAGACCACCGTCCAGGAGGCCAGTTCGCTCGGATCGAGATCGGTGTCGAGGGCTGACTCGCCGACGCTGATGAGCGCTTGTGCTTGTTCGGGTTCGGCGAGAAACGCGGAGTGTTGTTCCTGTTGCAGTTGGAGCAGGATGGCCAACTCTTCTTCGTCGGCCACGCGCGAGGTCAACCTGCGAAACAATTGACCTGCAATCTGCCGCGCGTCGCCGCCGGAGCGCATAGAGCGGCTGGCAAGCTTGCGCGCCGCTTCCACGTACTGCGGATCATTCCAGAGCACCAACGCCTGCAAAGGAGAGCTGGTCGCCGCGCGCTTCACGATGCAAACATCGCGCTTGGCAGCGTCGAAGATCATCATTGAGGGCGGGGGTGAGGTTCGTTTCCAGAAGGTGTACAGACTGCGGCGCCATAGCCCTTCGCCCTTGTCGGGATGATAGACCTTGCCGCTCTTCTCCTGCCAAAGCCCCGCGGGCTGATAGGGCTTCACGGGAGGACCACCAATCTTTTCGACGAGCAAGCCGGCACTGAAGAGCACCCCGTCCCGCAACATCTCTGCGCTCAATCGCTTGCGCGGTGCGTGCGACAACAAATGATTGTCCGGGTCGATCTCGTGGGCGCTGGCGCTTTGCGTGGAAACCTGTCGATAGGTGGCGGACAAGAGGATCCGGCGCAGGATGGCTTGGCGATCCCAACCCGACTCGATGAAGTCGAGGGCAAGGCTGTCGAGCAACTCGGGGTGACTTGGGGGGGTGCCCTGGCTGCCAAAGTCTTCGGGGGTGCTCACCAAACCATTGCCGAAGGCCAACTGCCAGAGCCGGTTGATTTCAACGCGGGCGGTGAGTGGGTGCGCGGGATCCGTGAGCCACTGAGCTAGACCGAGACGGTCCTTGTTGGCGCCGGGTGGAAACGGCGAGAGCACCGCGGGTGTGTGCGGCTCCACTTCATGGGAAGGGCTGAGGTAGCTGCCACGTTCGAGCAAGTAGGTGCTGCGATCGGTGATCGAGGCACTCATGGTCATGACTTGCAGGACGCCGCCGCGCGCATCGTCCCGGGCGCGGCGTGCCGCGCGCAAGTCTTCGAGTGCGGTTTGCAATTCACTGGGCTCTGCGTCCAGAGCGGTTGCGCTGGGTGGCGCCGGTTCGAGGACCACTCGCGCCACCTCTGCCGCGGAGAGCTCGCGGCCGTAAACGAACAAGTCGTCGGCGCGCCCGCCCTTGAAGCCCTTGTCGCGAAAGCGCTCGCCCAGGCTCAGGTGCTTGATGTCCCCGCCCAAAATGCTGCGTTGCAAATGATCACGCACCACATCGACTGCGGCGAGTTGTCCATCCACGTACAGCTTCAATCCCGAAGCTCGACTCGAACCATCCCAGGTCAGCGTGACTTGCACCCAGCGTTCCAGGGGCAAGGCTTGCTTGGTCTGCACGCGCACGGCGTCTCCAGGCCAGAAGTGGATCAAGGCGGCGCTGGCCCGGCCCTCCTCAATCAAGAGCTCATAGCCGCGGCTGCCCGAGTCGGTCCAGGCGCGCGAACGGTGCAGGACGACGGCCCGTTCAAAGTTTCTGGGGACCCAAAGGCGCAGGCCAATGCTGAACGGATCCGATCGATGGAACTCGCCAACGCCGGGGAAGGTCGCGGGTTCGTCTCCGCCAAAGGAGAGAGCTTGACCTTGGAATCCCTCTGCAAGGGAAAGCTCGCGGTGGGCCAGGCCGTGCTTGTCTTCTTGAGCGAGATTGCGCAGTCGTTCCTTAGGCCCCGGCGTTCCTGGTTTGCCATCCTCCGTGGGCTCTGGGGTCGCCGCATCGATGCTGTCGAAGGGGAACCAGCCTTGCAGTTGACCCGCGATGTCCGTGGTCGGTGTTGAGTCGGCAAGGGCTTGCGCCACTCGAGCCTCGGCCTGCACGACAGCTTCTTCGAGCTCCAGGGCGCGCTGCTCTTGCTCCGGGGTCGGCAGGTCAAGGGCCGGCGTGGGAACCGATTGAGTGAAGTGCGAGTACAAACCAGATTCGTCGATGTCATCGAAGAAGCCCGCCAAGCCATAAAAATCTTCGTGGCTAAAGGGGTCGAACTTGTGATCGTGGCACTGAGCGCACTCCATGGTGAGGCCGAGCACTGCGGTCGACAGGGTACTCACGCGATCGGCGACGTACTCGACCCGGTACTCTTCTTCGGTGCTGCCGCCTTCATTGGTCTGGCGGTGCAGGCGATTGAACGCGGTGGCGAGCTGCTGCTCTCGCGTTGCGTTGGGGAGCAGGTCCCCTGCAAGTTGCCAGGTTAGGAATTCATCGTAGGGCTGATTGACGGAGAACGAATCGATCACCCAATCGCGCCAGGGCCAAACCGTGCGGTCAACGTCGGACTGGTAACCGTAGGTGTCCGCGTAACGCGCAGCGTCGAGCCATTGGGTCGCCATGCGTTCGCCGTGACGCGGGGAGGCAAAGAGCCGATCGAGTTCCTTGCCATAGGCCCCTTCCTCCTGCGCGGCGAGGAAGTGATCAAGTTCAGACAAGGTCGGCGGAAGACCCGTGAGCGCGTAGCTGACTCTTCGCAACCAAGCAGCGCGATCAACCTCTGCGGAGGGCTTCAAGTCGGCGCTTTCCAAGCGGGCCAGAATGAACGCATCGAGCGGGTCCCGTGCCCATTCGTCCACTTGCGCGCTTGGACCTTGGTCAGCAGGTCCTTGGTCACCGGGGAGTTGCGGTCTGCGCGGCGCGACGAACGACCAGTGCTCCGCGTAGGGAGCTCCCTCTTGGATCCAGCGTTCGATCAGCGCGATCTCGCTCTCGGACATCTCTAGCTTGGACTCTGGCGGCGGCATGCGTCTGCGTGCACGCTTGTGTCGCAGGCGAGCCATGACGTCGCTGTTCGCGGGATCCCCCGGAACGATCGGCGCAGCGCCACCAAAGTCTTCCGTGGCCTCCTCCCTTAGGTCGAGGCGAAACCCGCCGACCTCCGCCGTGTCCCCCGGGCCGTGACACAGGAAGCAACGGTCGGAGAGCAAGGGGCGAATGTCCCGAGTGAAGTCAACTGGGGGCGGACCCACTTGGGGGCTGAGTGCCAGGATCAGATTGAAGAACGCCATCGCGGACAAGCGTACCAGGTACCTCGCATCCATGGGCCTCCGGACTCGCTTGGGGAAGGAGGTCAATCTGTGCGAGACAACTCATCGCAAGCGGGGGCTCCCGACGATTCCGTGACCGTGCTTGCCACAGGGAGCATCGGAACCCCGAGGTCGCCGACAGGGAGGATTCCTGGGGGCTGGAGCCCATGGATGTCCGCGCCCTCAGGGGGACTGTTGTTTTGAACCGGGCCTACTGCTCTTTCGCCGTCGGCATGGGGGCGGAAACTTGCGCGCGCCAGGCTTTCAACAAGTCGTGCAACTCCTTGGCCTTCTCGGGTTGCTCGCTCGCCAAGTTGTTGGCCTCCGATAGATCCGCTTCCAAGTCATAAAGCTCGAGGCGCCCGTCTTCGAAGAACTCGAGCAGCTTGTGGTTTCCCATGCGCACCGCTCCGGCCGGCGTCGTGCGCCAGGGGGTGGTTTGCTTCAATCTCCCCCCGGATTCCAAGTACGCAGGGAAGTGCCAGAAGAGCGGGCGCTCCTCGATCTTGCCCTTGTCGAAGAACAAAGCGGCGATGTCCACGCCATCCTGCAACTTGTCCTTGGGCAAGCTGGACGACGCCAAGGCTGCGAGGGTCGGGAAGAGGTCCGTGGCAATGATCGGCGTTGTCTCCCGGGTTCCCGGCCGAATGCGCCCGGGCCAGTTCACGATAAACGGTTCGCGAATGCCCCCCTCGTAGAGCATCCCCTTCGCCCCGCGCAAGGGCGCCATGGAAGTCACGGGCTCGTGGCCTCCGTTGTCCGAAGTGAACAGCACCAAGGTATTCTCGCGCAGGGCAAGGTCGTCGAGGCACTGCAGGATGCGGCCCACGCTCTCGTCCAAGCTCTCTACCATCGCGGCGTAGCCAGCGTTGCCCTTTCCGTTGCGCTTCGCGAAGAACTCCTTGCGCTCCAACTTGGCCTGAATTGGCGTGTGGACGGCGTAGTGGCTGAGGTACAGGAAGAAGGGCTGCTCGTGGTTGGCCTGGATAAATGCAATGGAGGCGTCGGTCAAGCGGTCCGTCAGGTACTCACCCTCCTCGCCATCCGGCAGGTCCGGGTTCTTGTAGGGGCTGAAGTAACTCTTCGGATGCCCCGCTTGATTGCCTCCGATATTGACATGAAACCCCTGGGTGCGCGGGTCTTGACCGAGATGCCACTTGCCCACTTGAGCACAGGTGTAACCAGACGCACTCAAGACCTCTGGCAAGGTCAAAACCTCATCCGCCAGCACGGCTTCATTCGGAACCGGATCGAGTTTGCGGTCCTCCGGCTTGCCACGCTTGGAACTTCCAACCGTGTAGATTCCATGGCGCGGACCGTATTGGCCGGACATCAGACACGCCCGGGAAGGGGCGCAGTTGGGCGCGTTGGCGTACGCGTTCGTGAACAGCTTTCCGCCCTTGGCCAGAGCGTCGATGTGCGGTGTCAAGTGCAACTCGCTTCCGTAGCATGCGAGGTCCGTGTAGCCCAAGTCGTCCGCGTAGATCAGGACGATGTTTGGAGGCTGCACGCCATCTGTTTGGGGGAGGGCTTGCGAGGCAGGCGTTCCCAAAGCAAGAGCCAGGCCAAGGAGCGTCGTCAGGGGGAGGATCATGTGGACCAGCCTAGCTCGCAGCCCGCCCTGCGCCAAACAACGAGGGCGGTCGACCCGTCGAGCCCATGGGCGAGGAGGAGTTCCTCTCCGTTCAGCTAGCGATCCGCGAGACACCGATCCTCGAACCCATCTCTGCGTCCTGCCATCGGGGACCTTGGCAGGACG
>CALCXM010000013.1 GCA_937905825.1 uncultured bacterium | reverse complement strand
CAGAGAGCGAGTTGGGACTATTGGCAAATCGACTCATGAATAGAGCAGGCTAGGTAGAAGATCAGGGCAGGCAGCAGCATCCTGTGCCGCTGCCTGCCCTGCTTTCGTCCGGACGCCCAGGGTCTACAGTCCGCCCATGCGAAGCACCTCGTCCCAGTCCTTCTGCTCGACCGGTTGAATGGAGAGCCGTTGGCCCTTTTGAACGACGAGCATTTCGGCCAGCTTGTCGTTGTCCTTGAGGTCTTGCAGGGGGACGAACTTCTTTAGCTTGCGCTTGGCCTTGAGGTCGAACATCAGCCAGGTGGGGCTGTCTTGCTTGCTCTTGGGATCGAACTTCTTTTCCTTGGGATCGAACTGGGTGTGGTCGGGATAGGACTCCTTGACCACCTCCGCGATGCCGACGACGCCCGGGGGTTTGGCGTTCGAGTGGTAGTAGAGCAGCAGGTCGCCCTTCTTGATGTCGTCGCGCATGAAGTTGCGCACCTGGTAGTTACGAATCCCATCCCAGTGGGTTCGCTTGCCCTTGGAATCCACCAGGTCCTGCCAAGAGAAAGCGTCCGGCTCGGACTTGACGAGCCACAGTTGCGGTGAGTTGGTTGGCATTGATCGGGTTAGAAACGCTTCTTCGGGACGTGACACATGTAGCCGTCCGGGTTGTGTTCGAGGTAGTCCTGATGCTCGGGTTCTGCGGGCCAGAAGACACCGGCGGGGCTGACTTCGGTCGCTACCTTCAGACCTTGTCCTTCGAGGATGCTGATCAGCTTGCGGGTCACCGCTTCTTGCTCCGGGCCCGAGAAGAAGACGGCGGAACGGTACTGGGTTCCCACGTCGTTGTGTTGCCGATCGACTTGCGTCGGGTCGTGCAGTTCGAAGAACGCCTTGGCCAGGGTTTCGAAGTCTACGAGATCGGGGTCGTAAGTGATCCGCACTGTCTCCGTGTGACCTGTAGCTCCCGTGCAGACTTGGCGGTAGCTGGGCGATTCAGTTTCGCCGCCCATGTAGCCCGAGTCGACCTTGGACACGCCTTCTATCTGCTGTAGCAAGTGCTCGACACCCCAGAAGCATCCGCCCGCGAAGAAGGCCACTTGTTTGTGTCCCGTCTCGAACTGAATGGATAGGGAGTTCACGCAATGGCGCGTGTTCTTGGCCGTGATGCGCTCTCCGAGGAAGACGTGGCCGAGGTGCCCGTCGCATTGCATGCAGCGGATCTCGACCCGGCTGCCATCGGCATCCGGCAGCTCGCGCACGGCGCCGGGAATCGAATCGTCAAAGCTGGGCCAGCCGCAACCGGAGTCGAACTTGCTATTCGAGATGAACAGCGGCGATCCGCAACGGGCGCAGGTGTAAGTGCCGTCCGCTTTGTTGTCGAGCAGGGCGCCGCTGCCTGGAGCTTCGGTGCCGCCATTGACGATCACTTGGTGTTGCTGCGGGGTGAGCTCGTTCCAAGAGGCTTGATTGGTCATCGTGAATTCAGTGTCGAGGGGGGAGGCGTGACTTATTGATTTTGAGTACCGGGTTGGCTTGGGGAGCCTGCCGGGTTGTGGGAGCCAGCTTGGTTTGCAGCAGCCGCTTGGGCCTGGGCCGCAGCGAGCCTTTCGGCCTCGGCGTAGAGTCGGTCCGCTTCCCCGACGTCGCCGCGAGCTCTCGCGATTTGACTGAGGGCCACGTAGGGCTCGGGACGTTCGCTTGCGAATTCCATGGCGGCACGCGCGTGGACCTCGGCCTCAGCGAGCTTGCCCATCTTGCTGTAGGCCAAGGTGGTGGAGAGCCGCAACTCCAAGTCATCCGGTCGCAGCATGGCGGCCTGCTCGTAGTAGGCAAGGCCCTCTTCGGAGCGGCCGACGCCACCCAGGAGCGACCCCAATTGGACCATGGCCTCGAAGTTCAGTGGGGCGATGTCGAGCACAGCGCGGTAGGCAGCGATGGCTTCCTGCGCGTCCCGCGCGGCGAGGCCAATGTGGGCCTTGGAGAGGGCAACCTCCACGGTCGGGTGCTCGCCCACGGGAGCGCGCGCGAGCAGTTGGCGGGCCTCGTCCAGTCGGTTGGCCGAGATCAGGTGCTCCGCCCACAGGGACCAAGTCCCGCCGTCTTGCGGGGCAGTTTCGGTCGCCCTTTGGAACCACTCGGTCGCTTTGGCCTGTTGTCCTTCAGCGATGTAGTAGTTGGCCAGGCCGTTGTGGGCAATCGTGTTCGTTTCGAAGATGGTGCTCGCGTGCTCGAGGCGCTGGATGAACGCCTCGTCGTCGCCGAGCAACAGGCTGAGCCAGCCCTCGATCAAGGCGAGCTCCCACTCCTCTTTCGGGACCAATGCGAAGGGCGTGCCGGCCTCCGCGATGGCGACGTGCTCGAGGGTCCGCTCGGCATCAGCACGTTGCGCGGGAGTGAGCTGGCGGGGGCTGTTCAGCCAGTTGCTCACGATCGGATTCAGGGCGATGTAACCGATCTCCGCCTTCTCTCGGTGGTAGTGCACGTACGCGGCTTGAGCCCAAAAACCGATGAGCGCCAAGCACAGCACTGCGTAGATTTTACCGAGACTGGTCCAGGCTCCCGAGGCCTTGAGCACGAAGCTCTGCACCTGAACTCGGGGCTTGTAGAAAAGCCGCGCGCCTTGCAGGACCCAGTAAGTGACGAGGGCGGCGATCGCGAGGGCAAACAGGAACGGGATGTTGTTGTACAGGTCGCGGAACGTGAAGAAACTCGCCACGTAGAGCACCGCGATCAACGCCTCTTCCGGCCAAGAATAAGAACGCCAGCGGTTGATCTTCCACCAGTCCCGGGCGCGCTTGGCCTTGCGAGTTGGCTGTGCCTCGCTTGCTGCTGCGCCGGGAGTGGCGAAGAGCGCGGGCTTGCCAAAGCCGAAGTACAGGGCGTCCGTCGGGCAAACGCTGACGCAATCCATGCACTTCAAGCACTCCTGGTCGACCACCATGCCGTAGTCGCGGACCTCCTGGTGAACGATGACGTTGGAGCTACAAACCTGTGTGCAATGCCCGCAGCCTTCGCAGGCCGGCGTCACCCGAATGCGACCGGGGGCGAGCTTGTCCGCCACGCCGAAGATTGCGCCGTAGGGGCACATGTTGACGCAGAAGCCCTTCGCGCCGAGGAAGTAAACCACTCCGAAGCCCGAGAAGGCCAAGGTCAGTAGTGAAATGGGCCAGGAGGGGAAGGTGGCCCAAAAGTCCTCGACGATGAATTCCGTGGTGGGCTCCAGGAACTCGATTCCAAACCACATGCGGTAGAACGCCGGGTACAGGAACATGTAGATGAACGCGGCCATCGGAACCAAGAGGAACGCTCTCGAGCGTGAAGCCTTCGGTTGGATGCCAACGCGCTTCAGCATCCAAAGACAGAGGTCCTGGACGGCGAGCAGGTGGCAGCCCCAACCGCAAAACCAACGGCCAACGATCAAACTGCTGCCGATGGCCAGCAAGAAGAACACGAGTCCGGCGGAGATCACCGAGTTCTGAGAAAACGTGATGGCCTCAGAGGGCTCGACTGGGCCCAGGGTTTCTCCCGCGGACAGCCAGTGCAAGACGTGCACAGCGATCGCCACGTGGACGAGCACCAGAACGAAGGCCCTCCACTTGGCAACTTTGGAGGGACGCGCAGTCTTGGGGATAGGAAGTGTGGCTTGGGTGGTCAAACGCTTGGGCCCGCGGCAGGGGAGGGGGAGCGCAGACTATAGCGTCTGGCCGCCCGTCTTACCCCTGATCCCCGGGCAGCACGGGGCCGACGAGGCTCTCCATTTCCACGATGCGCGCCAGGGCCTTCTCGATCTGTGCGCGGGTGAGGTCCTTGACGGCCTGTTCCATCGGTTCGTCCGCGAGCAACTGCACCGCTCGCGTTAGGAAAGCCTTCGCCTCAATCTCCCGACCGCTGCCGAGCAAGGCGTTGCTGGCCTCCATCTGAGCCGTGTAGGAACCCTCCAAGGCGGTTGCAGCCAAGACGAGGGGGTCTGTGGCCTCTTCCGGCTTCTTCTCCTTCATCAGCAGCATGCCGTGAGTGAAGTTGATGGCGGGATTCTTGGGGGCCAGAGCCAGGGCCTGGTCGATCCAGTTGCGGCCGGAGAATAGATCGCCCCGATCGATGTCGATGTTGGCGAGAGCTCCCAGGGTTTGCGGGTCGTCCCGGTGAATGGCAGCGGCGGCGCGCTTCATCTTGCTGTCGAACTCCGCGGGCCGAGTGGCGTAGGCGACCAGGAAGTAGGGCAGCGCTGTATCGGGATTGCTGGAAGCGAGCAGCAAGACGGCGAGGTCGTAGTGTGCAGCGAAGCTGCGCGGCAAGAGTTGGCAAGCCAGCATCAGAGCCTCGACGGCCTCTTTGTTCTTGCCATCCATCATGGCCAAGACCTTGCCTCGGTGCATGTGAGCAACCCCGTGTTGCGGGGCCACGGCGACGGCCCGGTTCAACCACGAGATCGCCTCTCCATAGCGCTTGCTCTTCTCGGCCACCTGGCCGATCAGCACCATGGGGTCAGGATCCTCCTCGTTCGAGCTGTGCGCTTCCTGGGCGGCCCTTTCCGCGCCGTTCAAGTCACCCGCTTCAAAGAGCGCGCGGGCCAAGAACACCTTGTCGGACAGTCGATCGCGCAACTCCGTGCAGCGCCGAAACTCCTTGGCTGCTTCGGCCCACTCCTCGATGCGCATGTAGAGGACTCCCATGTTGCGGTGAGCCTCCGCGGAGAATGGATTGAGCTTGAGGGCCTTGCGCAATGCCACTCCAGCTTCATTCGGATTCCCCTCGGCTAGCCAAGCGACACCCAAGCCGATGTGACCATGTTCGTTGTCCGGCCGCGAGTTGATCACTCGTTCAAAGAGCGTGCGAACGGAAGCGTAGTCATGGAACCCGTCCGTTTCCGCCTCGAACATCAGGCACCAACCGAGGCCCAAGTTCATTTGCAGGTGGTCGTCGAACGTACTGAAGATGTCGGTGTCCGATCCGCCGTCGATGGCGATCTTCGCTTCTTCGAGCAGGTCCATGCCGCGCTCGTAGAGAACGCGCGCACTGTCCAGGAGCTCCGGATTGCCAGTGCTGCGGTACTCCGCCAGCTTGACCCGACCGAGGGACCAGTAGAGCATCGGGTGCCGAGGATTCTGGACGAGGCCGGTGCTGAACATCGCCAACTCATTCGACCAAGCGGGCAAACGCGTGAGGCTGCGCATTCCAAGACCAACCGAGAGTGCCAAGGACAGGCCCACCACAAGATTGCGCGGAAGACGCTGCCAGAGGCCGTAGACAACCAGGCTTGTGAATGCGAGCACCGGGATGAACAGGTAGCGCTCGGACAAAGGGAATGAGCCCAAGAGCCCGACGCGCAAGATGATCGGCAGGATGCTGACCGGGATCAGGAGAGCTAGGCACAGCGCCGTGCGACTGCGACGTAGCCAGGAAACTCCTAGGACGACCAGCAAGGCGAGCGATCCAGCGACTCCCCACAGGAACTCCGGGGAATCAAGGGGTAAGGCCGGCTTGAAGGGACGGAACAGGTTCAGCTCCGCAGGCCAAGCGAAGAGTCCGAGCGCGCCGCCGATTAGTTCGACACGCAGCAGCGCCAGGCGGCCCCAGCCCACTCCGAAATCCGTGGTCTGATGATCAAAGCCAGCCCACGCGCTATCGAAAGCAACGACCCGTAGGCCGACGTAGGCGAGCGCGACGAGCGCCATTGGAGCGAGCACTCGGCCCCAAGCTCGGCCCGCCTCTGTTTCGTCCCGACGATACAAGTTGATCACCAGCGCCATCGGGAGAATGGCGAGGGCCGCGTCCTTCGAAAGCAAGGAAAGCGCCCAGTATCCCGCAGCCGCCCAGGGCAGGCCTTTGGAGTCCCCGTCGATCCAATCCAGCAGTCGGCAAAGGGATAGGAATCCAAAGAACGCAAAGAGCGGATCGTGCAGGGAGGAAATCCACGCCACGCTTTCCACGTGCACGGGGTGCACGGCGAAGAGCAAGGCTGCCAAGAAGCCAGCTCCTTCGTTGCGCAGGAGCCTAGCGGCGAGACGCCAGCCCGCCATGCAGGCTGCCGCGTAGATCACGAGGGAGAACCAGTGGAAGACTTCCGGTTCGCCTCCCCCAAGCACGTGGGCCACCGTGAAGAGGCTCATGGTCAGCGGCCGGTAGTAGCTGACCTCGGGAGCCGTTTCGTTGGCGAAGTCCCAATAGCTCTGGAGGAACAGCCCCGGGATGTTCGCGAACTTCGTGATCTGCTGGTTCTGGGCGATGATCTGGATGTCGTCGTACACGAACTCCCCCCTAGTGGCGGGGGAGAAGACGACCAGAACCGCAAGGGCAAGCAGCAGGAAGCCAACGAGGAGTCGGCCGAGCGAGAGGCGTTCAGTATCGGGGCGGGAACTCATAGCCCCCGTCTTATGCGCCCAGGATGGCAGGCGCTACCCTCTGATATTGGAAAGTCCGAGAGAACTGTTCCCTGCGCGAAAGGGCACGCCGAATTTGAGCGGAACCCGCACCAAATCGGCTCTCGGAGAGCTCCTATCCGGAGCGTCCCGACCTACTCGCAGATTCGGACCGCGAGGCCGTCGGTGGTGTTGAAGCCCGAGATTCCAAAGCCGGGGTCGCGGAACCAGAACTGAAAGTTCGTGGTCTGTCCGGGGATGACTTGGCCTGCCCCGTTGTTCAAGGGGGGCAAGGTGAAGTCGAGGATTCGACTGATCTCGCCGGCGCTGTCGGTTAGCTGAGGCTTCAGGCGGGTGATCGCCCCCGCGATGCACAAGCGCCCATCTCCGAAGGCGACATCCCGTTGACCGGACCCGTAGAAGAAGATGCCCCACTTTCCCGTGGGCAAGCGAGTCGCCTTGAGTTCGAAGTTGTTGGTGGAGAGGCTGGCCTCATTGTTCCAACCCATGATCGCGCCGCCGCTGCCGGAATTGGGCAGGGACTGGCAGTAGTTCACGGGCGTCAAGCAAATGCTTGGGTCGTCGGTGAGCGCAGTTGGCCAAGCGTTGGAAAGGTCCCCATGGCTCGTGCCGTTCTTGCGCACCAACACATCGCCGGGGCCCGCGAGGGTCGGCACGGTGACCACGATCTTGGTGCCATTCGAGATCACGTTGGTGACCTTCACCGGGATGCCGGATCCAGTCAGGGGCTTGCCCGTGAACCAGACCTCGTTGCCCGTGCTGCTGAAGTTTGTCCCCGTGATGGTGAGCTGGGTTCCGAGCAGAGACAACTTTGTGATGCGCGGTTTGGTTGCGCTGATGGTTCCGTAGATCGCCTCCAGCCCCAATTTGTCGTCGAGCTCGATGCTACGCGCGGAGACTCCGCCGCCGTAGGTCGCTTTCATGGTCGCCGCGCCAATCGCTGCCGTGTGATCCAAACCCAGGGCGTGACCGTACTCGTGACATGCCACCGCTTGAATGTCCGTTTGGTTGGCGGCCGGGGGGCCAGGCCCGTCGGACCAGGTGTAGGCGGAGTAGAACCTGATGCGCCAGCCATCGGAGATCGGCGTCTCGCAGAAACCAAAGACGCCCATCTGGCTCCCAGCTATGGTCGACATGGTGTTGCTGTTCGTGTCGCCGATGACGGTCACTTCGCTTTGGAAGCTGGAGTCGAAGTTCGCTCCCCCCGAGCCAATTCGAGCCTGGGTGGGATCGCCCTGACCATCCCCATGGGAAAGTGAACCCCACTCTGCCACGCCCTTCCAAATCGCCACGACGGCACCGAAGTGTCCGGGGAAGTTGGCTTGTTCCCGTTGATTGTTGTTTGCTCGGGCCCCCGTGAAGTTGTTCACGATCGAGTACTGACGTTGATTCAAAGAGAGATCACCACCTAGCAAGACGTAGGCGTTCGCCGGTTCCATGGCGGGCAAAACGAGCAGGCTTCCGATACCCAGGGCCAGGGTCGGAAGGAGCAGTTGGATGGGTCTCATCGTGACGGATCTCCTCAACAATCAGAGCGACAATAGGGGGGGCTCTACCAGCATCTTGCCGCAGCAGCCTTCTGTTGGGGGAGTTCGGAATCGGTTTCTTCCTCGGTCCCCCCCCTAGGGGCACGCTACGCGCGTCCAATATAGAGAAAGCCCGGGTCGGCGGTGAGGCCAACCCGGGCTGTTGTCAACTCGCGCAGGGGGCGCTCCCCGCGCGAACCAAATCAACGACTAGTCGCAGAAAGTCACGGACAGGGCGTCCGTCGTGTTGAATCCTGCGGGTCCGAAGCCGGGATCGCGGAACCAGAACTGGAAGTTCATGGTGTTGCCGGAGATCGCTTGACCGTTGCCACCGTTGAAGGGGGATGAGGTGAAGTCGATGCTCTCCGAAGCGAAGCCGAGGAAGTCCGTGACCTGCGGCGACAGGCGAGTGATCGACCCTCCGATGCAGAGACGACCTTCACCGAAGGCGCTGTTCGCCTGGTTAGGACCATAGAAGAACAGGCCGACCTTGCCAGCGGGCAAGCCGAAGGCGGACAACCCGAAGTTGTTCGCCGAGAGGCTCGGCGTGTTCGAGAAGGAGATGCTGCCGCCCTGGGCGTCCCCGGAGTTCGCGTTGGAGGTGCAGTAGTTGACGGGAGTCGTGCAAGCACCAGCGCCAGCGAGGTCTGTGGGCCAAGAGTTGGAGAGGCCCGAGTGGGCCGTGCTGTTCTTGCGAACCATGACGTCACCAGGACCCGCGGTTGCAGGAATGGTGGCGGTGATGCTCGTCCCGTTCGACGACAGGCCAGTGACCTTGATCGGGGTTCCGTTGCCACCTGCAGCAGCCTGGGTGAACCAAACTTCGTTGCCGCTGGAGCTGAAGTTCGTTCCGGTGACCGTGATTTGGTTGCCAGAAATACTCAAGCCGCTGATGGTGGGCTTGGTTGCGCTCATCGCCCCGTAAATGGAGGCGAGTCCGGCACGGTCGTCGTTGGAGATGCTACGGCCGGCGACGCCGCCGCTGTAGCTCGGGTACATGGTGGCGCCATTGGAGGTGCTGTGACCGAGGCCGAGAGCGTGGCCGTACTCGTGACAAGCCACTTCCTGGAGGTCAATCTGGTTGCCGGGAGGACTCCCGGGGCCGTCCGACCAGACCCATCCCTCGTAGTAACGGATTCGCCAACCGTCGGCGATAGGCGTCTCGGTGTAGGCCAGAACGCCGCCGTTCGAGCCCGAGATCTCGGAGTGGATGTTGTTGTTGGTGCCGCCGACCTGGGTCGCGTTGCCTTGGAAGCTGGGATCGAAGTTGGCCAAGCCAGAACCGAGTTCGGACTGGAACGGATCGCCTTCGCCGGTTCCGTGATCGATGGAGCCCCACTCCACAGAGCCCTTCCAGATCGCCATGTCAGCGCCCTGGTAGCCGGGGAAGTTGGCGTCCGGAACTTGGTTGTTGTTGTCCGCCGTTCCGGTGAAGTTGTTGAAGATCCGGAAGTCGCGCTGAGTCTGACTCAGGCTGCCGCCGATCGTGGACCAAGCCTCCGACTGGGGAGCTGCGGGGATCAGAAAGATCGCGCCGACCGTGATCGCCACGGCCGGAAGAATGATTTGGTTGATTTTCATGTCTTAGGTCTCCTGCTTACTTGGATTGCTTCTCAGCGTCCTGCAGGGAC
>CALCXM010000012.1 GCA_937905825.1 uncultured bacterium | reverse complement strand
TTACCCCTCGATTGCGTCCGTCAGGCTCCCACTAAAGGTGCAGGAGAGCCACAAATACTTCCCCAGGTATCTCACTAGAGACAATTAAGCCTCTCAAAGAAAATTATCCGCAGTTGGGATTAATAACGTTTCAGTGCGAGACGCCGGCCCGCATCTCCAAGACAAACACCATACGATTGCATGTGTGGGCTCCGGCCAACGCCACTTCACGAATGCACTCCGATCGTGTTTCGCGAGGAGCCTTGGGGCTAGCAATTCGTGCGCAACCAAGCGACGAGTTCTTCCAACTCCTCGCGCGGCGGGGACTCGAAACTCACGACCCCACCGTGAATGGGATGAGCAAACTCCAACCCGCATGCATGCAGCGCGTGAGCACGGAGGGGCGGGGCGCCTTCAGGCAAACGCGGTGCACTCTTCGCTCCGTAGATTTTGTCCCCGACGATTGGCGCACCGGCCGCGTGCAAGTGAACACGGATCTGATGACGCCGTCCGGTACGCGGGCGGCAAAGCACGAGGCTGCAAGGCCCCAGCTGTTCAAGCTGCTCGACCATCGTCTCCGCGTTCTTACCCTTGCCCGACGGGAGCGCTTGCTGTCGGTCGCGATGCTTCTCCATGGCGTCCAACCCCCAACGCAGGATCTGGTGCTCTTCGGCGAGCCGGCCGTGGACCAGGGCCAAGTACTGCTTGCGCACCTGGCGCGCGCGGAAGGCGGCCTGCAACCCCTCCATCGCTTCTGGTGTTCGCGCCAGAATCATGAGCCCGCTCGTCTCGCGATCCAAGCGATGAACAATCCCCGGGCGCTGCTCCCCCATCAGCATGGGCAGGGGACCAAACTGCTTAACGGCGAGATCGGCGAGGGACTTGCCCTGTTCCTTTTCATTGCTGTGAGTCAGCATCCAAGCCGGCTTGTCGACGATGATCAACGCAGCGTCCTCGAACAGCACCTTGAGCGTGATGGACTCACCCTCGTCCTTGGGGCTCTCCAAGAAAAGCTGGATGCGCGCCCTACGCCGGGGCCGGATGTTGGAACGCAGCACGCGCTCCCCATCCACATGCACCTTGCCACGGCGCACCAGCTTCTGAAGAGCTGCCTTGCTGTGCTCTGGATACAGTTCGGCCAGGACTTGGTCGAGGCGCGTTCCAGACATGCGCGCGGGGACCTCGCGCTCGAGGTCCCCGCCATTCGAATCGGCGCTCAACGTGTTACTGACAGAAGATCACTTCCAGACCATCCGAGAGGTTGGAACCGCCAGGTCCGCCCGTCGGATCCCGGTACCAGAACTGGAAGTTGAAGGTCGAGCCGGCGCTGATCGCTCCAGGACCCGCGTTCGCCGGGGCCTGAGTGAAATCAAGGTAGCGACTGCCGTTTCCCGCACCGTCAATCGATAGGGGCGGCTGCAAGCGGTGGATGCCCGAAGCACCCCCCACAACACAGAGCGTGCCCTCTGCCAAGGGGATTTGAGCCTGACCCGATCCGTAGAAAAACAAGCCCAAGGCGCCTGGCAAGGCACCCGTCACGTCGAGAGTGAAGTTGTTCGCGGATATCGAGGCCGTACCACTCTGCGAGATCGCAGCCGCGGTCCCGTTTGAGTTGACTCCAGCAACGCAGTAGTTCGATGCCTGGCAACCACACTCAGCGCTGGTGATGCGGAAGTCGTCCACCGTCGCCTTGACCATCGTGTCCAGGTTTTCATCCTGAGCCTGGAAGCGAACCCGAGTCGTCGAGTTCGGCGCCACCCAGTCGGAAACGCGATAGCTGAGGTGCATCCAGCTCCCTTGGAACTGCAGCGGCAGGGACTTGATTCGATCCATCAGGACCCAGTTCGATCCATTGTCGTTCGAGATCTCGATCCGAATCTGATCGGTTGCTTGAGCCAGACCGTTGCGGCCGAAGAAGAGCCAGAAGCTAACGACCGCGTTGCCCAACCCATCCAAGTTGAGCGTCGGCGACGTCAGCGTGGTGAAGCCACCGTCCACGTCTCCGCCCAAGGTCGTGCTGTAGGCCAGCGTCCCCGTCGGCGAGTGGTCACCACTGGGGGAAACGGCGCTTCCCACCGGAACAACCCGATCCCAGATTCCCGCGACCGCGGTATCGTCGGGACCGCCGACTGTCCAACCCAGGTCCGCCTCAAAGTCGTCCTCGAAGGCGACGAGCTCACTCTCGGCGATGGAGATGTCAAAGGAGCTGTAGGGAGCCTCGGAAGGATAGGTCCAAAAGATCCCCGTTGTGGAGCGTGCGCCGACAAACCAGTGGACGGTGCTGTCGCATTGGATAGCGGGAATCTGTGCTTTGTACACGCCCGCGCCCTGGGGAAGCATGGCGGACTCGACCAGGCCGTTGCCTGCGTCGTAGTACAGCTTCTCCGTGCCGGTCTGCAGCAAGCCTGCGCTGGTCTCGGTGATCTGAATCGAAAATTCGCCGCCATTCGGACTCATGAGGGTCGGCACAGCAGCAGTCGGCTGGAACTCCAACTCGGGGTCCCCGATCCACCACACGAAGAGCCCGCGCTCCAGATCACTGCCGATCACCACGCCGCTCGGGAAGAACGGATAGACGCTCCACAGGCCGTTGAAGCTCGCGTTGTCATCCCCCGGCCAGGTATCGAAGTAAGCGGTCTCCGTGGCGCTCGCGCCGCTGGTTCCGTCGAAGATGCGCAGCCCGCTGCGGTAGTTGGCCTCGAAGACGTTGCCTTCGTGGGTGTACAAGTTGTGACCGATCGCACGGTTGCCGTTGGTGAACGTTCCGAGGTGTTGGACGTTGTCCAAGTTGCTCACGTCCATCACGTGCGTCGTGGTGGGCAAGATGCCGTCTTCGTCGAGCTCATCGTTCAGGAAGAGCTTGGTGCGGTCAGCCGATAGCCACGCTTGATGGGAGTACGCGGCGTTGCCGTAGTAGAACTGATCACGAGTGATCATGTTGCTCTTGTTCGTCACGTCGAGCACAGTCAACCCGGTGCTAGTTCCCCCATTGCCGAAACCGCTGCAGGCAAAGGCAATCTGTTTGCCTGCGTAGGGTCCGCTCTCGTAGGTGACCACTTGAAGGTCGTGAACATAGCGCGAGTTCCAAGCACCCTGGTAACTCGGGGAAGCCGGGTTCGCCAAGCTGTAGGCGCGAATGCCCTGGCCCGATCCTCCACCGCAGCGGTACAAGAAGCCCGACACGGTATCGATGGCCACGTTGTGGGAAGTTTGGCCACCGCCGGTGTAGGTGTTCGCCAGAGTCACGACGCCGTTGTCGATTTGACTCATGTCGACGATCTGAATTCCGCCGCCGCCTTCGCTAACGATGTAGGCGTAGCTCAGGTAGGTCTTCACGTCCCGCCACAGGCTGGTCTCGCCGGGCTGGAAGTAGATCACCACTGGGTCCGAGGGATCGGTGATCTCAACAAAGGTGGTTCCGTTGGAGAGGCCCATGATCGCGTACTCGCGCCCGGAGGGGGACACGTAGCCCCAGCAGTCGTTGCCGCTGACCGCGGTCGCCTCCAAGTCCTTCAAAGGCAACCAGGAGAGAAGTTGCACCCCGCTGGAGGGGAACGTCACATGACCATCGCTGAGTTCGGTGATCAGCGCCTGGCTCCCGATCTGGGATCCGGACAAGCCCGGCATGGGCGCCAAGCTGCCCCCCGAGGTGAACGCCGCGGGGCGAAATCCCTGACCCGCAATGGGTCCGTGGAAGTCCAAGATCTTGGGGTCGTCCTCGTGGGCCGTCGCGGCGACGGCGACGAAGCAGGTGGCTGCGACAGGGGCGAGAAGACGGAAAGCTCGTTTGAGATTCGGAACCACGGGCATTAGGGGGTCAGGTGTTCTTGGGCTTCAGAAACGCTGCATTATCCTACCCAAAGTTCCCTTTTTGCGACTCCTTCCACTTTCAACGAAGTCCTAACGACCTCCCTTTTGGGCCTCTCGCTCAGTGCCCGGCCTGGGTTCGATCGAAGCGCCACTCACAAACCTGCTTGAACCTGTTCAGTATGTTGCGGGTCACTCGGTCGTGCACTGTTTCCCAAATGCGATTAACGGGGTGAAAAAGGGGCCAGCGCTCTTTGCCGTAGAAATCGAAGCCCGCGCCGACAAAGACTTGTGTGCTATCTAGCTCACCTCTCTCTTGGATCGCGGATCGGACGTAAAAAGCAAAGATTCCAACGGGATAGCCACCTTCGCATTGGAAGAGCAGGTACCGACCATTGTCCGGGTCCGCTGAACTAGGCACATCCTGCTGCTCCAAGAGTCGCAACTCGAAGAGAGGCTTGCGCCGCAGGGATCGACCCCAGCGAGTCTTGCCGAAGGGGCGAATCCGCAGCCGCGCCAGCCCGCTCCCCGCGTCTTCTACTGTAGCTAGGCCGTTTGGCCAAAAGGCGGATTCGCTATCCCACTTCAGTAGCTCTTCAAACACATAGCGCGCAGGTGCGTCCACGCCGATCTTGTGCAGATTCAACACGGAGTAGTTCGACACGTCGCGCCCCAAGCGCTGCATGACTCGTTGACTGTACTCCTCGCGCTCCGCCTCCGAGGAAAAGTCAATGCGGGTCTCGAGCGGTGGTGTGCGAAGAAGGTAGTGCCGAAAATCCCCGGAGGCGCCATGACTTGGAATCGGCAAGCTGGTGGGCTTTGGTAGCCGCACGCGAATGGGCACCAAGCGTTTTTCGTTGACCGGGTTCTCGGCGCGCTTGGCGATCGCTCGCAACAGGTCATTGAAAATCAGACGGTGCAGGGGATAGAGGCCATACCAGTACAGGAGGCCACGCAAGCCGTGGGGAGCGAAGGCCGCCGTTTGCACCAGGCGCGAACCTTCCCCGGAAGGCTCCACTCTCCACTCCAGCCAAGCTCCGCCGGGCATGCGTGCTTCAGCCCGCAAGCGCAAAAGCTGCGGGGCCTCGAGGGCTTCCACCCGCCAGAAGTCCACCGCTTCCCCGCGCAACAGCTTATCCCGGTGCCTCCGACCGCGGCGCAGGCCGGGGCCGCCGAGCAGCCGGTCGATGATGCCTCGAATCGTCCAAGCCCATTGCCATGTGAGCCAACCGCGCGCGCCCCCCAATCCCGTGAACACGCGGAACACGGCCTCTGGAGTCGCTTGAACCTCGCAGTTGCGTTCCTCCCGCAGGAGGCCCTCTTCGTCTTTGTGGGCGTAGGCTGCGCGAACGCCGCGGGCGTCACTCCAGCGCGTTTCCACGTCCTCTTCGCTGACGCGCAACAAGGCGAGCTTGACCGCGTGCTTGTAGTTCACCGGCAAGACCTCGGGAAACAACCTGCGTGCGCGCGACCCTCGGGCCCGCAAGGACTCCGACATGCCACGAATCAAGGGACGCGCAATCGTTTCCGGGATGGGTGTCATCAAGCCGATCCACCCGGCGCTAAACCAAGCGGGCAAGCGCGACGGCAGCGGAACGACAACGCGACTCAGGTTCCGCACACTGGCGTAGTCGAGCATCATTTGGCGATAGCTCAGGCGCTCGGCCCCGATCTCAACGACGCCCGAGGGCCCGCGCTCCAAGGCGAGAATCAAGTACTGCATCACATCGCGAATGGCGATCGGCTGCACCAGGTTCGTCACCCAACTGGGCGCCAACATGATCGGCAAGCGCTCGGTGACGTAACGCACCATTTCGAACGACGCGGAACCGGAGCCGATAATCGGGCCCGCACGTAACTCTGTCGTCTCCAGCTGCCGCGCCAGGATCCGGCCGATTTCCGCACGACTGCGCAGGTGCTCGGAGCCCCGTGGCTGGCCGAGACGTTTGCCCTTCGGCACGAGCCCGCCGATGTAGATCGTGTGGTCCAGCCCTGTCGCCGCCTCGCAAAAATTCGCCGCTGCTTCGCGGTCGCGCCGGGCGAAGTCGCGACCGGAGTTCATAGAGTGCACGAGATAGTAAGCCACCTGCACACCCTCGAAAACTCCTGCGAGGCTGGCGGCGTCGGTCAGATCTCCCGTGTAGACCTCCACCTGGCTTTGCCACTTGCGCCCTTGGATGCGGTCCGGATCGCGAACGAGCACCCGGACTTCGTAACCCAACTCCAAAAGACGCGGTACTAAACGGCCACCGATGTACCCCGTGGCCCCTGTGACGAGAACCTTCACCGGCTCTCCGTGTTTGTTGGGATGCTCAGGCTTACTTGGGTGGGTCCTCATCGACATCCCCAAGGTAACCTAGGGCCTGAAGCTCACGCACTTGTTGTTCGGAGAGTCCGTCGAGGTTCACCATCCCACCACCGAGCGCCCCAGATTTTAGGAGCTGGCCGAGCAGCTCTAGGGCGATTTGCCCTTCATTTCCGAACCGGTTGTCCAGCTCTTGTGGGTCTGTTTTTAGGGAATAGAGCTCGTGCAGACCACTTTCCGGGTGATGGATGTACTTCCAGTCTTTGGAGATCAAGCTGAACATTTGCGATTCCCGACCCCGGGGATCCCGCGGGGCGTGGTGGACCTCCGCGTACAAATCGCGGTCGGCGGCCAAGGGGTCCCCCACCAAGCCGAGAAAGGATTCTCCGTCGAGCCCCTCGGGCAGCGGCAGATCGAAGACTTGGGCAAGGGTGGGCAGCAAGTCCACCAAGCGCACGCGGCTGGAAAGCCTCTGGCCAACGGGAATCCCTGGGCCGTTCAGCACGAGCGGCACGCGCAGCTGCTCTTCGTACAACCAGCCGTGGGTGAAGTTGTTGTGTTCACCGAAAGCCTCTCCGTGATCGGCGAGCAGCACCACGAGGGTTTCCTCACGCACGCCGAGCTCATCGAGTTTCTTGAGCAGGCGAGCAAGCTGGCGATCCGTGAAACGAATCTCCATGTCGTAGAGCTCGACCAACTGCTCGATGCTTTTCGGTTGGAACCCGTCGCCCCGCCGCTGAACGGTTTCCGGAAGGGCAAAGCTCAAGTGCCTGTCGACGAACTTACGCGGAGGCAAGAAGGACAGGTCGTGGGCGTCAAAGAGATGCACCATCATGGCGAAGGGGCTTTGTCCGTTGCTATCCAACCAATCCAAAGCGAGCCCGGTGGTCACGTCCCCCGGGCGCTGGGGTGCATCCGCGAAGCGTTCAATCGCGAAAGCGTCCTTGGTTCCAGTCATGTCATCCTCGTAGACCTGGAACCCGCGATTCAACCCGTAGTGACTGCCCATAGGCTTTGCGCTGACAAAGCCAGCGGTCGCCCGCCCGGCCTCCCCAAGCATTCCGAAGAGCGAAGGGACGTCCTCTTGCAACGTCTCCTCACCAATCGTGAACAAGCTGCGAATTCCGTGGCGATGAGGCAGCACCCCAGTCAGGAACGACCCGGCGGAGACGGGCGTGAGGCTCGAGTGCGAATAGGCGCGCTCTAGCAACAGCCCGCCCTGCGCCAACTCGTCCAGACGTGGAGATGTCGGGCGTGCCCCGTAGCCAAAGGCGTTGAGATGATCCACGCGGGTCGTGTCGAACACCACGAAGAGCAGGTTCTTGGGGACATTCGGGTTCAAGGGGGGCGCTTCCCCCGATGTGCAGCCCAAGGCGCTCAACAGAACGGTTAGGGCAATCGGCAGGCGCGTGATTCTCGGAAGCATGGATGAAGTATATCCCTGGTCCAACCACAGCCCCCGGCAAAAGTGCCCGGCGCCCCTGCAGAGCTCGTCGATCCCGTGGCCCAAGTCCGGGGCCTGTAGCCCAAGCCCGGGGGATGAAGTATCCTGCCCCCGTGAATCAAGATCAGCCCCTTCCCGATGAGCAGAGCCGCGCCAGCTCTGTTGGAATGCGCCAGCGCCTGCTGGTGTTTTTGTTCCTGGTCGCTGCCGTCGCGACGAGCGCTGGACTGCGCATCCAAACGGCTTTGGGCGACCCGAACTTCAACGCTACGGACGCGCGCCCACTGCTGCGCAGCGATCCGGGCCTCTTGTACTACATCACGAACCGCATCGTCGAGGCGCGCGGCGGCATCCCTGAAGACTTCAGCGCGGACACCCACATCGAGTATCCCGCGGCCAGCAACATTCCCGAGATGTTTAGCGTTGGCCAGGAGTTCGTCGTTGCCTGGGCCAAGCTGTGGTTCGGAGGCGACACGCCCCTGCACATCGTCGCGCTGTGGGTCATGTCGGTTTTCGCGTCCACCTCGCTGATTTGGATCTACCTCTTGGCGCGCGAACTCACGGGGAAGGTGAGTTGGTCGATCTTCGCCACCGTGGTCGCGCTGATTCTCTTGGGCAATTACCGCACCATCGGCTTCCTCTTGATTCGAGAGGACTTCTCCATGCCTTGGCTGGCCATGCACCTGTACGCCCTGGCACGGGCTTGGCGGGTGCGTTCCATGGGGTCTATCTGCCTAGCGGCGATCGCCATGGTGTTGGCGGCGGCGACCTGGCATGCCATGGGATTCATGCTCACCATCGAGGCGGGGGTGATCCTCGCTTGGCATCTGCGTAGTGGCGAGAACCCGATGAAGCTGCGCGGAGCTTGGCTGTTCCCTTTGGTGCTGGCCATCGGCTGCATGGGGATCCCGGTGCTGCGCAGCAAGGGGTTCCTCTTTTCGATTCCCATGTTGATCATCGCCAGCCTGGGGCTTTCCGCCTTGGTGGAACGCCGGGGTTGGCTCGGACCGCGCGCACCCCGTTGGATCGCCTTGGTCAGCGCGCTTGTGCTCTTGCCTAGCGCCGGTATCCTGTCGAGCTTGCTGCTCGGGACGACTAGCGACTACAGCCACGTCTTCGAGCTGATGGCCGCCAAAGCCAAGTACATGGGGCAGTTGCCGCAGGATCCACGCGTGCTCGGCTTTGACGTGCGCCTGCTGTGGCAAGGCCCCTTCGACACGCCCACTTGGGAGTACTTCGCCTCCGCCCTCGGAATCGGCCTCTTGGCCCTGCCGTTTGCTTTGCTCGCGGGCGCCTGGGGTTGGCTCAAGACCGAGGGAGAGCGCACCCACTTGGTGCTCTACGCCTTCGCCATTGGCGGCGTGTTGGCTGCGGTCCTCGTACAGCGCACGGTCATTCTTCCGACCCTGGTTGCCCCCGTGATCCTGGCCCTTGGGTTGCAACGCATCAAGCTCGTCCCCCTGCGCGCGGTGCTCATCATCGGCGGGCTCGCCTGGCAATTGCAGGGCTTTGGGACCTGGCTCACGTCCTATCAAATCCCCTGGTACCTGCCGGCAGATCGCAACAAGGAGCTGGCGGAGGTCCTGCGCTGGATCGAGGGCAACGTCCCGGGCGATGAACCGATTGCCTCCGACTTCATCACGAGCACCGCCATCCTGGCCCACGCGGGCAACCCGATGCTGGTTCAACCCAAGTACGAAACCAGCTCGAGCCGGCGACGCATCGAGCAGTTCACCGCGGCCTTCGCCACGGGCAGTTTGGGGGAGTTCAACCAACTGCTCGCGGACAACGACTGCCGCTACCTAGTCACCAACTTTCACTTCTGGAAGACGAACTTCTACTTGATGGGCTTCCCCCCACCGGCCCCTAACTGGATGCCTCCAAAGGACTCGCCCTTCGGCTGGTTCTGCGGCCCGCAGCCCAGTCCCAACATCCCTGGCTTCGAGCTCGTCTATCGCACGCAGAACAAGTTTGCGCCCGGGTACTACCGCGTGTTTCGGCGTACGGAGTAGCTGGGTTTGATGCGCTGCGGCAGAGCGAGGCTCACTCTCTGCGACTCGAGCGCGCTGGCGCAACGAGCACGCTGTGGTCTCAGCTCAATCTTGCTTGCGGTTCAATCGAAAAGCCGGGCACGCGTCTCGTCGAACCAGCCCTCCAGTCGTTCAAAGAGAGCGCCCGAATTCCGGTGAAAGGCGGACTCCACCTGCGCTGCGAAGTGCCCCGCGTGGGTCAGCTCGTCCTTCGCATCCCCCACTCCACAACCGAGTCCTTGGCGCACATTCTTTGCGAAGCTGTCGAACTCGCGGGGGAACATGCCCGGGTGACTGCGCTGAAAGGCTCGAAAGATGTCCTCGGTCACCCCGCGGAAGATCGTCTCGACGATGCCGTCCGAGGATTCCGCTTCTGAACGCTGCGGGGACTTCGGAATCAGGATGGTGGCGGGACGCCTGGTTGGAACGGTATTTTGCAAAGCACTCTCTCTCATAGCGGGGGAATAGAAGTGCAGCCGTTGTCGGTGTAGCGGGCCTGCGTATAAGCCAAATTGCCCGAAACTACGGGCTTTTCGGAGAATCGCCCCGCGCGGTACCTGGGAAGCCTATTCGTCCCTGGACTCGTCTTCGTGCCCGTCCTCTTTGTCCCCTTCGTCCACGTACCCGAGGGCCCGCAGATCCCTTTGGGTTTGGGCGTCGATCGCGCGGGTTTCCGCTTCCCCGTTCTTGTGCAGTTGGCGGGCCCGGGCCTTTTGTAGGCGCCGCACGCGGATCAAGCCCGCACGGAATTGCTCCGTGATCTTGGGGCGACGCAGGGCTTGGTCTTGAAGCTCGTAGGGATCCGCACGCAAGTCGAACAGGTGTTCCGCATAGCCGCCGTCGCGCTCTTCAATGCGGACGTACTTCCAACGTTTGTCCGTCAACGTGAAGCGGTAGCTCGTCATCTCCCGCGAGCGTCCGGTCTCTTGGCTGAAGACGGGAGCGGGCTGGAAGTTTGGGTGCAGGACATTCCGTCCACTCGCTTGCTTGCGCAGATCCGCGGCGAAGGGCAGGTCCAATTGAGCCAAGACTGTCGGCAAGACGTCGACGGTGGAGAGCGTCACGTCGCTCACACCCGTGCGCCACTTAGGAATGCGAACGAAAAGGGGCACGCGCAATTGCTCGTCCCAGATGTGCCTGTGGGCCGCTTCCCCATGTTGACCGAGTCCTTCCCCGTGATCGCCGATGACCACCACAACCGTGCGATCCCAATCATTGCGACTGCGCAAGGCGTCCAACAGCCGGCCGAATTGTGCGTCTTGATAACGCAGAGCGCCGTCGTAGGCATTGGTCACCGCTCGGGAGTTCTCACGCACTTCCAAGAGAGGACGAACGGCGTCTCCGTGGATTCCACGCTCCGTGATGAATTGCTCCAGACCTTCGTCGGTCTCAAACAACCCTTGGTACTCCGCGGGCGGCTGGAACGGCCAGTGGGCGTCGAACATGTGAACCCATAGGTGGAAGGGTTGATCGTGGATCTTCTCCATCCACTCCAAGGCCTCCCCCACCGTTTCCTCCGAGCGGCGGTCCTTGGAGGTCGGCTGCCCGAAGGAGTCGTATCCCCTTGCGGCGCCGCTGCCCTTGTTGAGCGGGGATCCGCTGACGAAGCCGCCCGTGTGATAGCCAGCCCCACTGAGCGTCGTGGCCAAGCTGCTAAGGGCTTCGCTCACCACGTATTGAAGGCCCCCCGGAATCGAGTTCGCCATCACCCCGTGCTCAATCGGGTAGGTCCCAGTCAGCATCGAGAGGTGCGTCGGCAAGGTCGTCGCCATGGGAGCGATGCAGCGCTCGAACATCAGGGACTCCGCCGCGAACTTGTCGAGCTCGGGCGTGGTGTCGCGGAAGTAGCCGTAGGGCCCCAGGTGATCCGCCCGGGTCGTGTCCAGGGTGATCAGCACGAGGTTCGGCGGCGTGCCATCGTACTGCACCACGGGATCGGCCTCCTGGGATCCGCACGCACTTGCGATGCTGCAGATCAGGAGCAGCAGGGAGAGCGGACTTCGGCCGCGAGAACCTCGAGAGTGGAGCAACGAATTCATGGGGCTGACGATTATGTGCGCTACTATTCCAGGATGAAACCCGGACGCACTCGTTCTCGCAGGAATTGGCCTTGGCTAGGACTCTGTGCCTTGCTGTTCGCCTGCAGCCCCTCCCAGCCGACGCAGGCTGGCGCTCCCCCGAACATCCTGTTCATCTCCATCGACAGCTTGCGGCCGGACCATCTGGGTTGCTACGGATACCAAAAGCCCACGTCGCCCTTCATCGACAGCCTGGCGACGAAGGGGGTTCGCTTCGAAAACGCGGTCAGCACAACCTCCTGGACCCTGCCCTCCCACGCCTCGATGTTCACGGGGCTCTTGGGCAAGACCCACGGGCTGGTGGACAACGGCATGTCCCTCTCGGAGGACCAAGTCACCCTGGCCGAGCTCTTGAAAGGAGAGGGCTACCACACCGCCGGATTCTTCGGAGGTCCCTACCTGCATCCAACCTTTGGTTTGCACCAGGGCTTCGATCACTACGAGAGCTGCATGTCCAACGCCTTTGATGGACTGTCCGGGGATCAAGTGCGCGACGTGGAGATGTCGGCAACGCCTCCGTCGCACACGGACATCACGGGACCGCGCACCCAGGAACGCGTGGCGGCTTGGGCCGCGGGCCGAGTGGCGCAGGGCGACAGCAAACCCTTCTTCCTGTTCCTGCACATGTGGGATGTGCACTACGACTTCAACCCGCCCGATCCGTTCCGCGAGATGTTCGTGGACCCCAAGTACGCAGGTCCCGCGGATGGCCGCTTGATGCACAACCAGGCCATTCGGCCCGGCATGGCTCAGGAAGACCTCGACCATGTGCTCGCGCTCTACGACGGCGAGATCCGGTTCACGGACGAGATCCTGAAGCGCATCTTCGCCGACCTGCAAGCCAAGGGCCTGTTGGAGAACACCCTCATCCTGTTGACCTCCGACCACGGGGAGGAGTTCCTCGAACACGACAACGTAGGTCACAACAAGACGCTCTTCGACGAGGTCTTGCGGATTCCGCTGATCGCTTGCTGGACGGGGAACATCGAGCCGGGGCAAGTGGTTCGTGACCAAGTTCAGTTGGTTGACTTGATGCCGACCTTCGCAAGTTTCGCCGGCTTCAATGGAAAGCTACCGAGCCAAGGCGTGGACATCAGTCCCCTGCTGGCCGGTCGCTCCATGCCGGCTCGAGACGCCCTGAGTGGTTTGTTTATCGACGGCATGAGCTTGCGCGCCCTGCGTTCCAACGAGCGCAAGGTCCTGCGCATCGATGACTCGCAACCGTCCGTCTTCGTCAACCTCGCGAAGTATCCGAAGGAGGAATTCCAGGTGATGATCTACCCGGAGTCTCCCCGCGGCCAAAAGCGGCGTGAGGCTGGCCAGCGTGAACTCGAAGCGGCCTTGCGACGTGCCGAACTGTTCAAGGAGATCCTGGACCGGCGCGCCCCCAACAGCATCGAACTCACGGAAGACATGCGCGCGGAGCTCTCCGGCCTCGGCTACTTGGGCAAGGACGACCCATCCGAGGAGCAGGAAGATTGAGCCACGCGGATTCTGAAGCAGGGCCTCCCCACTGGGATCGCTTGTTGGGCTCACTGCTCACCACTCTCGCCTTCTTGATGTACCCAGTTCTGCTGTGGCGCGGTTGGGGGCGCTGGAACGACGTTCAAGTGGACTTTGGCCGGGAACTCTACGTTCCATGGCGCTTGGCAGAAGGCGACGTGCTGTACCGCGACATCGCGTACTTCAACGGGCCGCTCTCACCCTACTGGAACGCCATGTGGTTTTCCGTGGCTGGGGATTCCCTGCAGACCCTGATGGTGGTCAACGCGCTGCTCACGGGCCTCTTCGCGATTCTCTTGCACCGGGTCGTTGCCAGCCTTTCGGGGCCCGTTGCTGCGGGCGCTTCGTTGCTCTTCTTCTTTCCGATGTTTGCCTGCGGACACTTCCCGGGCACGGGCAACTACAACTTCATGACGCCCTACTCCCACGAGATCACCCACGGGTTGTTCTTGGGGCTCGGGGCGTTTGCTTTGGCGCTCGCTGGCAGGCGTGCAGGGCAAGCCATCAAAGCGGCGCTCGCGGGGCTCTTGCTTGGGCTCTGCTTCTTGACGAAGGCAGAGGTCTTCATCGCTTGCCTGGGTGCAGTGGTGTGGCTCTTCGCGCTCTCTTGGAAAACGGAACGCACGGGCTACTGGGTGCGGGCTGCACTGCTCGCGGGTTGCAGCTTGATTGCGCCCGTCGCAGCCTTCCTTCTGCTCATGGGCAGCCTAGACGCAACGCAAGCTGCCGTCGGCGTGCTCGGATCCTGGACGGGCATCTTTGGCAGCAACGCAACGTCGAGCATGTTCTACGGGGACTTGACCGGCTTGCGTGACCTAGGCTTCAACCTGGGACAAATGGCAGAGAACTTCGGTTGGCTCTCGATGCTCTTTCTGCCCGCCATCGGCTTGGAGCGTTTCACGGCCAGCAAGTCCAACTCCCTGAGGTGGGGACTTGGGATCGTGTATGCCGCGGCCGTGGGCACCGCCCTCGCCACCACCGGTTGGAACCCCGGGGGCTGGATGTGGAGCGCGCGCAGTTTGCCGCTCATCGCCTTACTGGCAGTTGTGCTGTGCGCTGTCTTGGCCTGGCGTGGCCGGGTAGAGGCCCGCGGGCTTTGGATCGCGCGCTCGGGCTTCGCCATGCTCGCCTTCTTGATGTTCCTCAAGATCATGTTCAACGTCATGCTGGCCCACTACGGTTTCGTCTTGGCCCTGTGCGGCAGCATGCTCTGGCTTTCGATTCTGATCGGCTGGTTGCCGGGCTCGCGGGCACTCAAGGCTGGGCCTGGGATCATCCTGCGCTGTGCCGCATTCGCTTGGCTGGTCGGCACAGCCGCGGCCTTCTGGTCCATGACGGAGGAGAGCTTCGCCACCAAGAACATGGCCGTCGGAGAAGGTCCCGATCAGTTCTACGCTTGCGCCAACAACGGCGCGGACTTTCGCGGAGAAGGCGTGCGCCAGTTGCTCGTGAAGGTCGACGAGTGGACGGGCCCGACGCAAACCCTCTTGGTGTTGCCGGAGGGGATCATGGTCAACTACTTGGCGCGCCGCAAAACTCCCACTCGGCACATCAACTTCATGCCCCCGGAGTTGGAGCTGTTCGGCGAGCGCAACATCCTGCAAGACCTGCGCGATGCCCCCAATCCGGCGGCCTGCGTTCTGATGCACAAGAACACGAGTGAGTATGGCTTCCCCTACTTCGGCACGGACTACGGCCTGTTGATCATGAAGTGGGTCGGTCGCCGCTACAAACCCGATTGGCAATTCGCCCAACCGCCCTTGCAACCGAGCACCGGCAACGGATTTGGCATCGGGTTCCTCGGTCCCCGATGAAGTTCCTTTTGATGCTGAAGGAGCCCGTGCTCGCGATCTTGCTGCTGCTCATCGCTTGGACGGCGACCCAGCGCCTGCAGACTCCCCAGGCGGATCGCTCCGATGAACCGGAGTGGACGGCGATCTCCTTGAACACGGTGCGCAAGTTCGAGGGCGCGACCCTTTCAGGGGTGCAGCGCGACACCCGGGACGCTCAACTGCACGAGGATCCTTGGCGCCAAGGCGTGCTGGCCACGACCTTCGGTTGGCCCAATCCGATCTTGCACAAGCTGGTGTGGGGCAAGGTCTGTGCGCCGCTTGCACCTGAACGCCTGAGCCCCGACACGTTTCAGCGCTACCACGGGGGCGACCTGAACAAGGCGAACGCCGCGGTGATGAAGATCGTCCCGGCCATCGAACAAGCACGCAAGGTCGTCGCTTTCGAGAGCGCCCTCTGCGCCGTGTTGCTGTTCTTGATCGCGGCCCGCTTGGCGGGCTGGATGGCGGGAACCAGCGCCTTCCTGCTCTGGCTCTATCATCCCTTGATACGCGCTTGGTCGCACCAAGCGCGACCGGACTTCGGCATGTTGCTACTGATGCTGGCTTGCTTGTACTTTGCTTTGGTGGCCGCCGAGAGCCTCTGCGGCGAAGGCAGTAGCAAGCGCCTTGTGGGCACCAGCCTCATGCTTGGCGCCCTCGCCGGCCTCTGCGTCGGAACCAAACTCAACGGGGGGCTCGCAGCCATTTTCGTTGTCTCCGCGATCCTGTTGGGTGGTTTCTTCTCTTCCGAGAAGGAAGAGCACTCCTGGACATTGCGAACGCGCTGCGCCCTCGGATCGGGATTGCTCGTTGCCGGCTTGCTCTTCGCTTTGATGCCTTACCTGTGGTCCCAACCTCTGGCCCACTTGAAAGAGGTCCTCGACTTTTGGTCCGACCACATGGCCATGCAACAGGACCGCATCGAGACCCTCGGAGGTGTGGCGACGCGCACCACGTTCGAGCGCCTCGACCTGGTGATCCACCGCATGGGTGGTCAGGAGGATCCGCTGATGGGTGCGCTTGGAATCGCTGGCGGCATGCTGTGGAACTTGCTGGGAGTGGTTGCGCTGATTCTCGCGGTCCGTTGGTCTGCCTTGCGCACCGCGGGCGATGGCAAGCTGGGCATGCGCGTGGCGACGGGCTTGCTGTGGATTGTCGTCGTGGGAGGCGGCAGCATCCTCTGGTTGCCGCTCAACTGGGACCGCTACCTCTTTCCGCTCGTGGCTTGCTCGGTCTTGCTCGAAGCCTGCTTGCTCGGAGTGCTCTTGCGGCTGCCCCTAGCCATCAAGCGCTTGGAGCCGCGCCTCTAAGCCCCGCAACATGGGAACGCGCTGGATGTAGTGTTCAGACAACTGATGGGCCCACTTGAGCGCTTCCCGATACAGAGTCTGAGCCTGCTTGCGCTTCCCACCCTTCAAGGCCGCATCACCGATCACGAGGTGCGCATTGGCTCGCTGTCGCAGGGACAGGTCCCCTTCCCGCCAGTTGCCGGAGAGAGCGGCGAGGTAGTGCTGCGCAGGATCTTGTCCGCGCTTCGAAGCGTCCTGGGCCAGAAGGTATTCCTGATTCGCAAAGCCGCGCTCGGCGGACATGCCTGGAACGGGCCAGTGCACGAAGAGCGCCGCCAGGATCAACGCGATGGCACTTAAGCCAAGGCCCTTGAGGTTCCGTTGGCGGACTTGGGGCAGCAACCAATCGATGCACGCGACCGCGAAAACGATCATGCACGCGACGGTCGCCAAGCGGTAGCGTCCCAGCACGAAGAAGGCCGTGTAGGATCCCGCTTGGGTCACAACGACCAAGTAGAGCGGCCAGAACTGGCGCCAACGTCGCAGGCAGATCAACATCCCGAGAAGTCCAAGGGGGACCACCAGACCGAAGCTACCCAGGGGCAAACGCAACACGGAGGAATAGCGTTTGAAGTACTCGAACTGGTCCGTGGTGCCGATCTCGGCTGCGTTCCAGAACATTCGGAACTTGCGCCAGAAGAGAGCGGCAGCCGCGGAAGGGTTGTCCAACATGTACGCGCGGGCCCGGGCGGATAGGATGCGCGACACTTCGGAAGCAGCGGGTTCATCTGCCGGACGCGCCCCGCCGAAGCGGTAGAAGTCGAGCTTCGATGTGCTGAACTCCGTGCTCACACCCGCGTGGGCTCCGCTGGCGTCCGGGCCGTTGCCGATCCACAGGTTGTTGCCCGCGTTGCTCGTGACCAAAACGAAATCGCCGTCCGCCGCGTGGTTATGAAGCGTCGCGAGCCCGACCACGGGCAGGCAACTGAGCACGACTCCGGCCGCCCATTGCACGCGCACTTTGCCCTCGATCTCCCGCTCACCGAAGAGAATCCAAAGCACCACCCCCGGCAGGATCAAGAGCGCGGGACCCTTGGCCAAAGTCGCCAGCCCGATCGACGCTCCGGCAACGCACCACCACATCAAACGCCGCCGGCGCATGGCCAGGTAGAGCAGGCTGAGGGTTCCCACGACGGTGAAGAGCACTTGAGACGATGGCATCAAGAGGCCATCGAAGTAGATGAACACGGGCTGCACGGCCGCAAGTGCCCCGGCCAGGAAGGCTTGCCACGTTCCTAACAGCTTGCGGACGAGGGCCCACAAGAGCAGGCAGGTCAAGCAGCCGAAGAACGCTTGCAGCAAGTACGCGTGGCTGTAGTCGTAACCACCTTGCGGCTGCTCCGGCATCAAGGGCTCGACGAGTGCCAAGCTGTAGGGATAGAGCGGTCCCATAAAGAAGCTGTGCTGGCCGACCCATTCACCCGCGGCAATCTCCCGGGACCACTCGGCGTAGTACTGCGAGTCCTGCAGAAAGCTGAGCTGCTCGGGATAGGGGCTGGCCTGGGCCGCTTGCAGGTGCGTCCAACGTAGGCCAAAGGCCAACAAGAAAAGGGCGACGAGCCCGAGCGCTGTGCCGAGGCGAGGGCGCGCGCTCTCGTTTGTCTGCTCGTTCGATCCCAATGTTATCTCCAGGGCCTGGCCGCGTCCCTGCTCCAGGGCCTTGGCTGTGGAGCGCAAGCCTACTATACGCCAGAAGCCCGAGGCAGATCCCCCTGTCGGAATCGTCCATTCAAGAGCGGGCTGGCCTCGATCGTCGCGGATGGTCGGGCAAGAGACCTGCCCCTGCGACGCCGAGTTCCGATCAATCTCTGCTCCCATATGGACGCTCGGCGCCACCTCGCGCAAGATGCCCTGATGATCCTCCACGCCCTCTTCGCCCTTAGCCTAAGCACGTGCCCTCCCGCGTCCCCCGTTGAACAGGTTCGCATGATCAACATGATCGTGAACGGGGACTTCAGCGCGGAAGCGGAGGACGTGGTTCCAGGAGGCATCCCCTGGTGGATCCTTAGCGGGAACGGAAATCGCGTGGAAGCGGTCGACGGCAAGTCCTGGCTCGTGACGGGCGCTGGCTCCAACGTGGTGCAACCGGTGCCCGCATACGACTTGTTCGTGGACCAGTTGGTCGTGACCGGACGCGTGCGGGGCCGCGGACGCGTCTCGATCCTCGACGGCAATGGAGATCGCGCCAGCCTTGAAGTCGGCAGCCCCGGGGAAGTCAATCAGTTCGTTTGGCGCGGCGACGAGATCGCGAAGGTCATGGGCCATGCGCCCATTCCGCGCTTGAACTTGGCCCTGGACGGCATGGGTGAGGACGCGGCCTGGACGGACATTCAAGTCTTCAGCGCCTTCCCGCTTCCGACGGAGGAGGCCATGCGCGCAGAGCTCGTGGAGACCTTGCACTACTGCCTCGACCCTTGGATCGAGCGCAGTGTGGACCGCGTAGGCCCCCAGCAGACGGCGCTCTTCTGCACCCTGTTTGACGCGATCACGGGTGAGACCATCTACGACGCGGAGGCGGGTTACCACCCGCTTGCGGGCAGTCTGATGGAGGCTCTGCAACACGAGCCGGACCCCGCTTGGGAGCTAGCCCTCGAGAAGTACGTGGCCGATTTTCTCTTGCTGTGCGTGCACCCCAAGACAGGCCTGCCGAGGACTTGGGATCCGCTCACGGATCGCCCGCTCGACGAGAACTACCTGGAGCCTGCCCTGGCCTTTGGCTTCCTGCTCGACATTCACAAGTACGGACCGATTCGCTATCGGGGGAAGGCTTTGGCGGCTGCCCAAAAAGCGGCGGAGTCTGCGCTCAAGCAGGGGGCCATGGCAGACGGCAACGTCGCCGCTCTCTATCGCCCCTCCGACGGAAACGCGAGCACCGCCACGCGCATGATCAGGCGCCTGGACCTACCCGCGCAGTTGACGCGCGTGGCGAAGTTGGGCGGGGACACCAAGCCCTTGAACGCCGCGCGCTCAGCAGTCGCCACCGTGCTCTACACGCACTACTGGCCCGGGAGTTGGAACCGGATCGACCCGGGCTTCGATGACGATTTTGGCCACTACGCCGCCCGCGCCCAGGTGATGGCCAGGGAATTCCCCAAGGAGCCGCTCTTCCGGCGCGTGATCGACGGGGGTTGGGACCGCTATCGCGTGCTGTGGCGCCAGTCGCTCAAGTTCGGTGGCAGCATGGCGGCGGATCAGGTGCGCTGCTGGAAACTCTTGCTCGCCTACAGCAAGCAACGCCCTGAGATTCGCAAGGAGCTCGGCCTGTTGTTAGAAGGTGCGGTGCACTCACACCTGCGCGGCCAGCAGTACGGCAGCGGAGCCTGGGGCGACGTGACCTACTCCGGATTCCAACCCAAGGTGGACCTAGAGGTGGGCGACCTGCCTGGAACGCCGAGCAACTTGCTCGAAGGCCTCGCCATGGTGTACGGCACCGGACTCGGCCCAAGCGATGAGGACTTGCGCGCACTCTTCACGGGGATCCTGCGCAACTCCCGAGCGGTCTATGGGCGCGAGTACGGGCTGATCACTTCCATGCGGGAAATCGATGGCCCCAACAACGCGGGAGGTTCCATTCGAATCTTGCCGGCGCTGACGCTATTCCTTTCGAAGCTCGACCACGCGCGCTAGTTCCCGCTCGCGTCCATCTCGTTCAAAATCAGGCTGATGCCGTCGTTGGCGGAGTCGACCACCAAGAGGTCTTCGTCTCCGTCGCCTTCGTAGTCCATGCTACCAAGCGCGATGCAACCGGCACCGGCGCCCACGTCCCTCAAGCGCACGAAACTCAGTCCGTCCGGCCCCTGGATCGTTCGCCAAGCGTTCACGTTGTGGCTGTCCAGGTTCGCCACGAAGATCTCCGCCAGTCCGTCGCCGTTGAAGTCCTTCGCGAGCACGCGCTGCGGCAAGAGGTCCGTATGGAAGCGACCCACTGGCTGCAGGACCGCGCCCTGCACCATCAACGGACGCACGTGACCTTGCACGCTGCCCTCACGATCGGAGGCCAGGTAGAGCACGTCCTCAATCCCGTTGCCGTCCAAGTCCCCCGTGTCGATGTCGAGCACGGCCCCGGGCAGTTCGATTTGGGCTTGAAGCTCCCAGGCCATCAGCCCCTCCGGACTGACATTGGGCGTGTAGAGCTGCACGACAGACAGCTCGCGCGTTTTCTGCATGGCGACCACCACGCCCCGGGCCTGGCCACCGGCGTGCAGCGTCGCAATGGTTCGCGGCGGATCCGGCAAGGCCAGTTCCCCGAGCGGTTCGAAGGTGAGTTCTCCTTGCTCGCCGGAACCCACGCGAGTCCAAATCAACTTGCGACCCTCCTGATCGGCGGCCACCAGCACCGGGCGCTTGTCGACAGGAAAGCGCGCAACGACAAACTCGCGACATCCGATCCCCATGGGAAACGGCTTGTACTCCGCCGGAGTCTTCAAGTCCAGCTTACCGTCCCCGAGGCTTAGGTTGAGGCGGGTTCCATCGAACCGCCGCTCGAGCCATAAGAGATCGTGATGACCATCGGAATTGATGTCCGCCGACCGCACGCCCCGCGGCGAACGTCCCGTGGGCACGCGATACTTGGCGAATAGAGGCCGATCCTTCCCGCGCACCAGCACGGAGATGTCATTGTCCTTGGCGTTGATCACGAAGACTTCGGGCCGTCCATCGCCGTCCAAGTCACCCGTCGCGAGATCGTTGGGGAAGGCACCGACGCGCACCAAGTACGGATCGATGGTGCCCAGCTCGCCCATGCGCATCAGGCTGACGCGGTGCGCATCCCGATTGGCCACCCAAAAATCTTCGCGGCCGTCCCCGTCACCATCCTGCAGCAAGAAGTCCCCTGGGGTCTGCCCGGCGTAACTGAAGCTGGTGCGCACGGGACCGTCCTCGGTCCAATTCCAGATCTCAAGGCCGACACTCTTCCCGGCCAGGACCGCCCAGCGGCTGCGGGTCTCGTCGCCAACGCGCTGTTCGGGCAAGGGCATCATGCGCATGGGGATTGCCGTGGTTTCGAACTCGACCCCCTTCGCGCGCTTGTCGAAGGGATCCTCCGTGCCAGGCCCCAAGATCCAACCGCCGTGATCGCCCCCGACCACAAGCAGTTCTTTGTTTCCGTCCCCGTCCACATCCATCGCCAGCAGGTCGCGTGCGGTGCCTGGCAAGACGGTTCGCGTGCGCAACTCCAGCTCATCTGCGGCCCCTGCGCGGAAGACTTCCAAAGCGTTGCTCCCCTGGTAGCCGATCACGAGGTCGAGCTCCGGACTCAAGATCGTCGCGCAGCGCGGCAGGGAACCGTTGAAGCGCTGGCTGGTCCATGTGTTGGTTTGACTGCCGCGGGCGATCAAGCCTTCGCGGCAGGCCACGATCAACTCCTCCCCGCGCTTGGGGTCGAGCACACCGGCAACCATCACCATCGGAACATCCTCCAGCTCGTGCTTCGCGATCAGTCGCGGCGCGCCAGGTTTGGAGAGGTCCACGAAGCTGATCGTCTTGTCCGAGCGCGACGCCACAACCACCGCCCCCGCGAAACTCACGGGACGCAAGGGAAAGTCGCCGAAGGCAATCCTCTCCGGGGCTTCCTGGGGATCACGCCACAGAATCAAACCACCGGGCGAGTTGGTTGCGGCGATCACTTCCAAGACCCCGTCTCCATCCACGTCAACGTGTGCCAACCACTCGGGGCTGCCGAGGAATTCCTGCTCACGACGAGTGTGCAGCTGCAGGTCAATCGAAGCGCTTGCAAGCTGCGGGTCGCTCTCTGAGGAATCGCGAGTTGCAGCGGACGCCTCCCTGGAAGGTTCGGTCTCTGCACGCTCCGCTGCCGCCCCGTGCTCGGATCCAGAGGATCCTGCAGGGGTCTCGCCCTCGGAACCACAGGCGCACACGAGGAGGGCGAGCGGGAGCATACTCTTGGAAAACATGGGTCGATGCATGGCGGGACTATCCTGAGCCCGGCGCCCCTGGCCCGCAATGGGCGCCAGCGGAAACTCGCCGCCAATGATGGGCTTGTCAATCGAGGGGGACTCCGTACCGTTGGGCCCATGAACATCAATGAGGTCAATCGCGACGGCTGGAATCGGCGCGTCGAGGCGGGTGACCACTGGACCCTGCCCGTTTCCTCCGAGACGATTCAGCGCGCACGCCAGGGCGATTGGCAGGTGCTCTTGACCTCCGGCAAGTCCGTTCCGCGCGCCTGGTTCGGAGACCTCGCCGGCAAGGACCTCCTAGCACTCGCCTCCGGCGGCGGGCAACAGGGCCCCGTGTTGGCAGCCGCCGGTGCACGCGTGACAGTCTTCGACGCGTCCCCGCGACAACTGGAACACGACTCGATGGTGGCCGCCCGCGACGGAGTCGAACTCAAGACTGTCGAGGGCTACATGCACGATCTCTCCTGCTTCGAAGCCGAGTCCTTCGACATTCTCTTCCATCCCGTTTCCAACTGCTACGCCCCGGAAGTCAGGCAGGTCTGGAAGGAAGCCTTTCGCGTCTTGCGTCCCGGTGGCGTTCTGCTCAGTGGCTTCATGGCCCCCGCGAGTTACATCTTTGACCCACTCGAAGAAGACCGCGGCGAGTTGATCCCCCGTTTCCCTTTGCCGTACTCCGACGCCAAGAGTCAACTGGAAGAGGAGCGCGCAGAGATCCTCGAGCAATTTCACACCTTCGAGTTCAGCCACACCCTGGAAGATCAAATCGGTGGACAACTGGACGCCGGATTCTTGCTGGCCGGGTTCTATGAAGACTCCGAGCCCGACCGCCTGCTTTGTCACTACATGCCCGACATGCTAGCCACCCGCGCGATCAAGCCCAACGCCCCCCTCGCGTGAGCCCTATCTTTATGCAGCGTCTCCGATTCCTTGTTTGCGTTGGGTCGATCCTGGCCCTCGTTTTTATTGCGGGCGACGCGCGGGCGGACAGCCCCGCGGTGCAACGACTTCAACTAACCGGTGACGCCATCCAGGCAGCGCCCACTTCGGCGACCGGCACCAGGATCGATTGGCAAAACCTGGAACGCGAGGGCGCCACGGACGATTGGATCCTGGGGGACACCAAGCTCGAAGTGCTTCCAAACGGGCCGCAAATGGTACGCGCGATTCACCACCAGTCCGATTCCCAGGTTCACCTTCCGGCACTGATTGAGTTCCGGGATACGCCGCGCCTGACTCTCGACATCATCGTGCGCGGCCAACCCCTCGCGCTGCGCGCACAACTCCTGCTCGCAGGTGAAGTGCAACGGGAGATTGGCATTCAACTAGCGACGGCCACCAAGACTCAGCACGTGGTGTTGAACTTCGACCCGGCGGTCACAGGTGAGCTGTCCTGCGATCACTTGGCCCTACTTCTGCCACCCGGACCTTATCCTGCGGGAATCGTCAACATTCGCCTCGAAGACGCCGCATTGGGTGGATCGATTCCGTCCGAGGCCTTCGGCGGCGTGGCCATGATCGAAATGGGCAGCGAAGCCCGTCCGGGAAGGTGCCTCTCCTCCGCCGCGGAACTGAGTTGCGAGTTCTTGGTGAAGGATGCCTCCCAACGGCTCGAATTCAGCTATGCCCTGCCGAAGTCGGCGATGCTGGCAGGCACGCAACCGACCTTGGTCGCAACTTTCTCTGCACAGGATCAGGACCCGCTCGAGTCGCGCTACGAATTCCTCGAAGACAACAACGCACAGCCCCGCTGGCGTTCCGCCGTCGTGCCCTTGACTGCGTTCGTTGGCAAACAGGTGCAAGCCACCTTTCGCCTCGAGGCGGCGGAAGGCGAAGCTCGCTTGTCGGTGCTCGGCATCCCCGAACTGCTGCAGCCCCAAAGCAAGCCAAAGACTCTGCTCTTGATCACAGCAGACAGCCATCGCGCGGATCACCTGGGGTTCCTAGGAGGCGACGGCCAAGTGCACACGCCGACCTTGGATTCCCTCGCGAAGAACGGCATGGCTTTCCTGGATGCCAGCGCCCCCAGCAACGGCAGCCAGCGCTCGCACCAGGTGCTCTTCAGTGGAAACGCCCTCGCGAACTTCGAGTTGGGCAAAGAACGAGGGGTGACCTTGGCCGGGCAATTCGCAGGGCTCGGCTACAGGACCTTCGCCTCCCTCGGTAGCGGTGCACTCAGCGTCTGCGGAACCGGCTTCGACCGCTTCTCTTCCCCTGGCTTGGACGACCGACGCTCGGCTAAGCAGTCCATCGACGCCCTGGCCGAATGGCTCGACCAAGCAAAGGACTTGCCGCTCTTCGCCTGGGTTCAAGTCAGCGAAGCCCGGGCACCCTACGAGCCTCCCAAGCAAATCCTCCGCCGCTATTACCCGAACAACATCGACCCCTTTGATCCCACTTCACCCGTGTCGGCCTTCGAGTTCGCCCCGGAATGGAATCCGCTGATTGGGGATCCGTTCTACACGGAAGCTCTGTACGACGGGAGCATCAGCGCCCTCGACGGGCAACTCGCACAATTGATCGCCATCGATCGCTTCGCCCAGGGAGTCATCGCCTACGTAGGCGCCCATGGGGAGAACCTGCGCCGGGCAGGTGAATTCCGTTTCGGTCACGGGAACCTCTGCAAGTCCAGCTTGTCTGTTCCGTTGCTGATCAAAGCACCTGGTATCGAGCCAGGAACGCGCGCATCGGCAGCGGTCTCCACACAAGACCTTGGGCGCACGCTCTTGAACCTCTTGGGCCACGACGGCGCAGCCTTTCCCGGTAGGGATTTGTTCAACGCGGTTCCAGCCGACGCCATCGCACGGCTGGCCTTGAGCGGAGATTCGAAAACCATCGTTCTGCTGGAGCAGCCCTGGCTGCTGCGCCTGGACTTGAGCGTGGAGCCGACGCCAGAACAACACGCCTTGGCCTTGTTCCGCCTCAGCACAGACCCCAACTGCTTGAGCGACTTGGCCACGCAGCAGGGAACCGACGCCCGCCGCCTAAGGAACACATTGGTGCAGCGCATGGAAGCCGCATCGAAGCTGGCGCCAGGGAGCTCGGCAGCCCTGGTGGACCCCAACTGCCCCTGCGCAAACTGTGAGTCTCTTCGCTAATTGCTGAGGGCCGATGCTGCTTGACGATTTCGTGCATCTCACGTAAAACCAGGCCCTATGGCCGCATTTACTTCTCGCTCACAATTCAGGCACCGAGCGGAAGACTCAACTCCCGGGACACGCGGGAACCTGTCGACGCTCTTCGGCTCCCTGCTGCTCGGCTTGGCCGCAGCGAGTTGTGGCAGCGAAACCCAATCGGACCCGGAACCCGCGCCCACGAATTCCCGCGCCACTGCCCGACCACAGGCGCAAGCGGCGCGAACTCGACAGGGTTCCGAGCGCGGACCGCTGCCCCATGCGGAAGAGTTTCCTGTGGAGTTGAATGGCCCAGTGCGGACCGTCCCCGGGCACCCTTCGATCTTGCCCGAGTGGGGCGATGATCTGCGCAAGCGAATCCACGCCGAAGGGGACGACAGCCACGCAGAAAAACTCGCGATCAAGATCGAGTCCGGCTGCGCGGAGTTGTTCCAAGCCATCCTGACCAGCGCGGACCCCGCCCAAATCGCGGCACTGGCCCCCGGGTTCGAAGGCTTCATGAAGTGTGCTCCCGAGTTCACGGGAGCGCGCTTCGAGGACGAGACTTATCTTGTTCAAGACGCTGCACTCAGCGAGACAACTCTTGCTGCCCAGGAACTGAGCGCCAGCTACCAAAGCGAAGGGTGGTCCAAGACGCGGGTCAGCGCTTCGGTCGTCGCCGTACGCCAGGAGCAAGAAGGACACTGGGTGCTCGACGTGGAGTTGCGCATCGTCGGTGAACGGCAAGCGGCCCCCGCCATGATTGACATGGAGCTTAGCCTGCGTGTCTTGAGCGCCGAAGCCAGCCGCTCCCTTCCGCGCATTCAAGGGGTCCAGGGCCGTTCCATGCGCATGATCACGCGCAAGGCTCCCGCGTTCCAAGCGATCTCGGGGCACGTTTTCGGCGCCCTTGAAAACTGGGATCGCGAACTGGCCCTCGGTAGCGAAGACTACTTCCGCATCGACGACCGCCGCAACCTGCCGGCGGGCACGGGGATCCTTGGCATGGCCCTCGGTGACGTGAACGGGGACGGACTGGAAGACATCTACGTTTCGCAGCGGGGTGGTTTCCCCAACCGTTTGCTGTTGCATCAAGCCGATGGCACCGTGCTGGACGGCGCGGCCGAAGCGGGAGTCGACGTGCTCGATACGACTCGCGGCGCCTTGTTGATCGACTTGGATGGCGATCACAGCTTGGACTTGGCCTTGGCCCGCGGCGCAGAGATCATCCTGTTCTGGAACGATGGCTCGGGCAAATTCTCCGAGCCGCAACTCTTGGACGGACCCGGCAACTCCCCCATCTACTCGCTTTGCAGCGCAGATCCCGATCAGGACGGGGACCTCGACATCTACGCATCGCGCTACCCCGTGGGTGCCGGAGAAGAAGGCGTGCCGACGCCCTATCACGATGCGACCAACGGAGCCGCGAACCTCTACTGGCAGAATGAGGGCAAGCGCTCCTTCCGACTCGCCGGCGAAGAGCTGGGCCTCGACTCGGCAGCTCCTCGCTACAGCTTCGTTTCCCTATGGGACGACTTCACCGGCGACGGTTTGATCGACCTGTACGTGGTGAACGACTTTGGGCCCAACAACTTGTTCGTGAACGAAAGCGGCAAGTTTGTCGATCGCGCCGCGGAGCTGGGCATGCTCGACGCCTGTGCAGGCATGGGCATCAGCTTGGCGGACGTGGAAATGGACGGAGACTTGGACGTCTACGTGACCAACATGTACTCCGCCCCGGGCCTGCGCGCGACCGCGGAAGCAACCTACCGCCCCGCAGACGAAGCGGTGCGTCGAGCCCATCGTCGCATGGCCGAGGGCAACTCTCTGCTCTTGCAAGATGGCCCAGGCAAGTTCCGCGAGTCAGGTCAACTCTCCGGTGTGGATCATGGAGGCTGGGCTTGGGGCGCGATCTTCTACGATTGGAACTTGGACGGTCTACCGGACCTCTACGTGCCCAACGGATTCATTACCGCCAAGCACGAAGCAGATGTGGAGTCGCTCTTCTGGCGCTGGATCGTGCGCATCACCCCCCCGCCGGCCAGTGGCATGCAGGAGTACTTCCGCAACTGGGGCGCCTTGAGCTTCTTCAACCAGTTTGAGGGCTATTCCTACAACGGCTACGAGCACAACAACGTGTACCTGAACATGGGGAAGGCGGAGTTCGCCGACGTCTCCCCCATCAGCGACGTGGACTTCATCGACGATGGCCGCGTCGCCTCCCGAGTGGACTGGGACGGAGATGGGATCGAGGATCTCTTGTTGGTCAACCGCACCGGACCGCGCCTGCGCTTGATTCGCAACCGGCAGGGCACGCGCTCCCATCGCGTTGCCGTCGAGCTTGTGGGCAAGAACGGCCCCGCGGGTGCCATCGGTGCTCGCGTTCAAGTCACGCGCTCCGACGGCAAGCTCGTCACACGCACGGTGTATGCAGGCGAAGGCTTGTTGGGCCAAAGCTCCACGCGACTGTTCTTTGGCTTGGGCGAAGCGCAGGGACCGCTGCGCATCGATGTCCGCTGGCCCGACGGGGAACAGCAAAGCTTGGAGAACCTAGAGAGCGATCGCGGTTGGAAAATCCATCAGGACGGACGCAAGTCAGAGTGGGCCTTCCAAGCCTCCCCCTTTGAAAACCGCCCGGCTAGTCCGGTCGCCCCCAACCCGCGCGGGGTGGAACGTTGCGTGCTGGCCGCTTCCATGCCCTTGCGTTCCCTCACCTTTGGCGCTGGAGACGGCAGTCCACAAGCGATGGGGACGCTCAGCGCGGGGCCCAAACTACTGGTTCTGTGGGATCCGCAGAGCCGCAGCGGCGAGGCCTTCCTGCGCCAGCTGGCAACCATCAAGAAACGCATCGCCAACAACGGAGCCATGGTGGTGCCGGTCGCGTTGGACGGCGAGACCGACGACCAATCCAGCACCAAGCAGCTGATGGAGGAGCTCGGGTTCTCAGCCCAAGCGTTGCACGCTTCCGCCACGGACCTGATGGTGGTCGAATCCCTGTTGATGGAAGCGCTCAACACCTACGACGCCATCGACTTGCCCTTGAGCCTCTTGCTCGACGAAAACTCGCGCCTGATCGCTCTGTACTACGGAGCGATTCGTAGCGAGGACTTGCTCAAGGACCTGCGGCAAGTCGCCCGCCGCGAACCCGGCAGTGACGCGACCTTGGCCCTCTCCGGCGGCTTCTGGCTCGGCCAGCCCCAGCGCCGCTACAACCTGATCACGCGCTCGCTCATGATGCTCGGCGCCCGTGATCTGGCGAAGGATTTGAAGCGGGACCGCTAGGCCCCGAGGCTTCACGGTCTGCGGCGTGAAACCCCGGGAACCGCGCCGCTACTCGTTCGCCAGGCGCTCGAGCCAGGCTTGCGCCGGGCGGGTGTTCCACTCGGCGCGCCAGGTTTGGTGAGCCTCGTCCGTGGGGAACGATTCGTCCGGGCCATAGGGGTAGCCGCTCATGCCGTGGAAGGGGAGCGGTTCGACCTCTAGGGCCTCGAGCGTGTTGTGGTCGCGGTCCTTGGCCCAACCGTCGAGGTAGAGCAGGTAGTCGCGGCGGTAGCCTGCTGGGAGCGGCGGAACTTGGCTGGCATCGAAGTGCACTTCCAAGGCCTCACCGGTGCCCATGATGACGTACTGATCGTCCACTGCATGCAAGAGCGGCACGCACTCCCCGAGCTTGGTGTAGTTGCCGGGGTGCGGGTTCCAGCGGGGATGCTGCGCGAGGATGTCCCAGTCAAAGCGTTCCGGAGAACCTGGGTTGCCCGTTTGCAAGGGCGCGCTGAATCCCCGTCGACTCAGCATGGCGGTCTTGGGCTCGAGGGAAGTGATGACGCGCGGGGCATCGTCCCCGTCGGTGGCCAACACGATTCGATCCCAGAAGAGTTGCAAGGAGCACATCACGCGAATGCGTGGTTCCTTTTCCAAGCCCAGGCCCGCGAGGTCCACGATCATGGTCTTGGTCTTGCCCGCGGGGAATCCGATGGGAGGGCCGGTTTCGCGCCAGCCGCCCTTGCCATCGGGAACCAAGATCATAGGCGGAATGAAGTCCACTCCCGGGGTGCGCGCGGCCGCCATGTTGGCGCTCGCGTCGCTCCAGAAGAACCAGCCAGTCATGACCAAGCGCAACTGCTGCGCGGAGGCGATGCGTTCGGGGTCGAACTCCAGCTCCAAGAACCAGGGGTGAGCCAGCCCTTGGTATTGGGTCAGGTGCTTCGTGAACGGAATCGCGTGGTCCGCGTCCACTTGCGCGAGAGAAGCGGTCCAGTCCTGGCCATCGCTACCGGTGGCTTTCACGAGGGCGCTGGGGTCCTTGACCGAGTGCAAGTGCTCTTCGGGAAAGGGCGGGAACTTGAAGAGCTCGTTGGGGAAGACTTCGGTTCCGATCGGGTGATCCACCACGTCCAAGCGCGCGCGGTCCAGGTAGGTCACCTCGCGCAGTTCCTCGGTGAACTGCACCTTGTAGAGTCCGCCTTGTTCTTTGAGCTGTTCGCCCGTCACGAGCACGAACTCATCGTGGTCCGGCGGGACCAGCATGCCCGGGGCCATGGGCAAACCCAAAGGCGTAATGCCGAGCACATCCGTGATGAACTCGTAGTGCTCGCCGTTCCAAGTGTAGAGGAAAGGACAGGAGCCGATCAGGCTGGCGGGCTCTTCAAACTCGCCCATGGCGGCGGAGGGGTCGTCGATCAATTCTCCGGAGTCGAGGGCCACGTCGACGCGGGTCAGCACCGCGCCGTTCGGGTAGGTGATGCGCACGACCTGCACCTCTTGCGCTTCACCGACGCCGACGAGCAAGGTCTCCCCTCGGTAGTAAATCCGGCGATAAAGCGTACCCACGCGGACCTCAACGACCGAGCCCACGCCGCGCTTGTTCGACTTGTTGCCGCGAACGATGACGCGCATGGTTCCGCCACGCTTGCCGTTTGCTTGCAGCAGCTCGACTCCCTTTTCCGTGATCTGGCAGAGATCGATCAGGCCGTCGACGTTGCCATCCAGGGCACAAACGGGACCCGGGCCAGGAGGGCTGCAGTGCAGCTCCCCCTGCACTTGCATTTGGGTCCCCACTGCGAGCAGCACGCTGGCCTTGTCCCCGTTCTTGACGAGCACATCCAACGTTCCATCTTGGTCGAGGTCAGCCCAAAGCGCGCCCAACTCAACTCCCGCAACTTTCGTGGAAGGGCCGAAGGTGTGATCCTTTTGCTGCTTGAACCATTGACCGGCCCCGACGATGTCCGGGCGACCGTCGCCGGAGATGTCGGCCACCATGGGCGCTTTCGGGAAGGACAAGCCCGAACCTACGCGCGCTGAAAGGTCCGCAAAACGGCCCCCACGCAGGGAATCCGCGAGGTAGTGGCCTTGGGCGCCTCCCATCAAGAGATCCACGTCGTCGTCGCCGTCGAAGTCTTCAACGGCGCACCAGGCGAAGCTGCGGTCCGTGGGCAAGCCAGCTTCTTTGGTCACGTCGACGTAGGAACCCTTCAACTCGGAGGCGACCACCCAAGCACCGTCGTTGCGCCACAGGCGCGCACCGAAGTCCCCGGTGAGCAGGAGGTCGATGTCCCCCTCGTGATCGAAGTCCACAAACTCCAGGTCGCTCGGCTTGCCGGGCAACTCGGGAGTTTGCACGTCGATGGGCGCCCATTGGAAGTCGTCGTTCAAGCGGAAGAAGTGCAACTGATCGCCGACCACCGCGAGGATCTCGAGGGCCGCGTCGGGTTCGTTGTCCAAGTCGAAGGCGAGCACGTGTTCGGGAACCAACTTCGACACGGGGAACTCTTCCCAGCCATCGACGCCAGGGATCGCAGACACGATGCCTTGGGGTCCCCAACCGAGCAGACCCGAGCGACCGTCTCCATCCAGATCGGTGGCGAGCAGGCCCGTGGCGCCGATGAAGCTGGGCAGGCCCAGGTCCACCGGCTCATAGAACAGGCCGACGATCGGCTTGGTCAGGATCTCGCCTTGCGGCTCCGGCGGCGCAATGCGCCCGAAGGTTCCCACGCGCGAAGCACCGGCGTCGACGGCAGTCAGTCCGGCCTTGTTCAACTCTTCCCGACGCTCACTGAAAGGCTTGGCCTCCTCGCCGCGGCCGTCGAGGGTCAACAGTCGTTCGAGGCGATAGAGCGCCGACACATACCAGCTGCCACCGTTCTCGATTCCGGTCTCGACGATTGCGCGGAAGAGCGCTTCGGCCTCCTCGAACTGATCCAGGTCGCTCAGGATCTGCGCCAAGACGTAAGCCGTTGGCAAGTCGTCGGGCGCGAATTCGAGGGCCTTGCGCAAGTGCAGCAGCGCCTCGTCGTACTCCCCGAGTTCGCGGGCCATCTGTCCGCGCAAGAAGTGCAAGGCCGGGTCGTTCGGGTTGGCTTGCTCCGCTCGATCGAGGAATCCATTGGCTCGATCCCGTTCGGACAATCCGAACTCCACGGCGGCCGCGCGGATCAAGTCCGATGGGTCCGCGTCCTTGGAAGCCACCAGGGGTGCAATCACCTCGCGCGCCTTCTCCAACTTATCCTTGGAGAACCAGTGCGCCACTCGCTCGCGCACCAGGAGAGTTTCGAAGGTCTCTGCTGCGGCCTGTTCGGGGGTTTCGTCTGCGCCACAGCCCGTGAACCAGAGGGCTGCACTGGCGGCACCTAGGATCCCCAGGGTGCACAGGCCGAGCAGGGATTTCGATGGTTGGCGAAGGGCGCGGGGGGATGGGCTTGGGGTCTGCATACCCACAGATTGACATACTCCCCGGGCGGAGCCGAGCCTCACCTGAGGACTATGCTAATCTGCCGCGCCTTCACCCCCCACCAGCTCCCCAACCCTCCCCTCACCGTGTCCGAAATTGGCTTCGACGCCCTCTCCATGTCCTTTGGCCACGGCGCCTTGTTGGACGAAACGGGCATGCAAATTGAGCGTGGGGAACGCGTGGGTCTTTTGGGACGCAACGGCTGTGGCAAGTCGACCCTCTTGCGCATCCTGGCCGGGGATCAGGCCCCGGACGGCGGGGAGGTGTTGCGCCGCAAGGGGCTGACCGTGGCCGCCCTTTCGCAAGAGGTGCCTCGGGAACTTTCCGGCACGGTCCGCGAGAATCTGCACCAGCCCCTGGAAGGCATCGAGGCCCACGGGGAATGGGAGAACGATGAGAAGATCGAACGCATCGCTCGCAGTCTTGGGCTCGACTTGGAGGAGAACGTCGCCGGACAGTCCGCTGGTCAGAGCCGCCGGGTGCTGCTTGCCAAGGCGTTGATCCAGGAACCGGATCTGTTGATCCTCGACGAGCCCACCAACCACCTGGACATCACCGCGGTGCGCGCCCTCGAAGAGATTCTGGAGCGCTGGCAAGGCTCGGTCATCTTCGTGACCCACGACCGTGCGTTCCTGCGCAAGGTCGCCACGCGCATCCTCGACTTGGACCGCGGCAAGCTGGAGAGTTACGAGTGCGATTACAGCACCTACTTGGTGCGCAAGGAAGCCAACCTGGAAGCGGAAGAGCAGCAGAATGCGATCTTTGATAAGAAGCTCGCCCAGGAAGAGGTCTGGCTGCGGCGCGGGGTGAAGGCCCGTCGCACGCGCAACCAAGGCCGAGTGCGCGCCTTGAAAGCGATGCGCGAAGAGCGGGCTGATCGGCGCGACAAGACCGGCAAGGTCAAAGCCACTCTGCAAGAGGGCGGGCGCACGGGGCAAATCGTGATGCGCGCCAAGGGACTGACCCAACGCTTTGGGGACAAGACCGTTCTCAGTGGTTTGAACCTCGAAATCCAACGGGGCGATCGGGTTGGGCTGGTGGGTCCGAATGGTTCGGGCAAGACCACTTTGCTGCGCATCCTGCAAGAGGAGCTAGCCCCCAGCGAAGGCGAAGTCCTGCACGGCACCAACCTGCAAATCGGGCGCTTCGATCAGTTGCACGACTTGCTCAATGACTCGCTGACCGTGCGCGAGAACGTCTGTGACTTCGGCGACAGCGTGCAGGTCGGCGACCAACGCCGGCACATCATGGGCTACCTGCAGGACTTCCTGTTCACTCCCGATCAGATCCAAGGACCGATCACGCGCCTATCTGGTGGCGAACGCAATCGCTTGCAGTTGGCCAAATTGATGGCCCGGCCTGCGAATCTTCTGATCCTCGACGAGCCCACCAACGATCTGGACTTGGAGACCTTGGAGCTCCTGGAGGATCTACTGGTCGGATTCAGCGGCACGCTCTTGATCGTTAGCCACGACCGTGAGTTCCTGGACAACGTCGTGACCTCTTGCCTGGTGTTCGATGGCGAGGGCCATGTGCGCGAGTCGATCGGTGGCTACTCGGACGACCTCGCGCGCCAAGCGCAACTGGCCGCGCCCAAGGCCGCCGACAAGCCCAAGGCGACCAGCAAGAAAGGCAAACCCAAGGAACCCCAGGCGCGCCGATTGACCTTCAATGAAAAGAAGGAGCTCGAGCAGCTGCCCGCCAAGCTAGAGCAGATCGAAGCGACGAAGGAATCGCTGCTTGCGGAGATGGCGGCCCCTGGTTTCTTCAAGAGAGAGGGCGAAGCCATCGCCAGGGACACCGCCAAGCTAGAGCAAATCGAAATCGAGCTCGCCCAGTGCTATGAACGCTGGGAAGAGCTCGAGTTGATCGCCGAGGCGCAGTAGCCCTGGCCGGCGCGCGGTCCGACTCGCGGCCTAGGAAGCTTTCTTCTTGGGCACTTCCTTGGGCATGGCGTCCCACACCTGGCGACTGTACTCGACGCCTTCGGCGTAGCACTCGGTCAATGCCATGGAGTCCAAGCCGTGGTAGACAGACTTGCTCCAGTCCCCTTCTCCGAAGGAGCGAACGCAGGCGAGGGCATCTCCGAGATCCCCTTCGACGCCAAGCAAAGCGCCTTCCAAGTCGTTTGCCAGTGGCAAGTAGTTCAGAACGGTCGGCATCGGCGTGCTCGTCAAGGCGTCCAAGGTGGACAGCAGGCCGGCGGTGTAGTGTTGGGTGGTGTCGTCGAAGCCGGCACGGGCCGCGAGGACCTCGCACATCTTGGCGCGCACCAGTGACTGGCCGAGCAGGTCGCCGGGGCGATCGTCAAGCTCCACCAAAACGATCAGGCTCACAATCTTCTGAACGGCTTTCAAGCCCAGCATCATCAGGGTCTGGCCGATGGCGGTGATCGGTTGACTGGGTGCGTAGACGCTCGAGTTCGCATAGCGCAACAAGCGGTAGGCGAGGGAGACATCCTGTTCGATCATCTCTTCCAGCTCCTCGACTTCCACATTCGGGTCGAGCAAGCGTGAGAGCATGCGCAGGAGCGCGATTCGGTTGGCGGGAACTCCCTTGCCTTTGATGACTTCAGGCTTGGTGAGGAAGAAGCCTTGGAAGTAGTCGAAGCCCGCCTCTTGGCAGAACCGCATCTCTTCCATGGTCTCGACTTTCTCAGCCAAGAGTTTCAGGCCGTAGGGCTTCAGAAGCTTGAGCAACTCTATGGTCGCCTCGCGATCTTGGACGCGCAGGTCGATCTTCACGTAGTCGCATAGTTCGAGCAACTCATGGTTTTCGCTGCGATGGATGTAGTCATCCATGGCCACACGAACACCTTGATCACGCAAGCGCCGAACCCCTTCGATAATCTCTGGAGTCGGGATCACATCCTCGAGAACCTCGATCACAACCCGGTCCACCGGCAGCGGCAGAGGCAGCTTGCCGGTCAGGAAACTCTTGGTCAGGTTGACGAAGCACACTCCATCGCCCACTAGATTCCCGGCACCTTGCTCCAAGAATGCATTCGCGATCATCCTTGCCGTGGCCTGGTCACCGTCAGTGTGATCAGCTACCTGACTGGTCGCGCCCGCGCGGTATAGCAACTCGTATCCATGGACACCTAGATTGCGGTCGTAGATTGCTTGGCGGCCGATGTAGGTCTCTGACATACGAAGTGCGGGGAGGCTCGTTGGGTTGGGGGAACGCGGATCAGATGATCCAGATTAGGTTTCGGCCGAGGCCCCCTCCTTGATTGAGTCTGGTTCAGGTTCCCGCGAAAAACTCTTCCTGAGGGGTCCGGAGCGCAGCGGTATCCCAGGCACCTTCCCGCATTTGGTGCCGGGCCAGCGCCGCGCGTTCCCCTGGGTAAGAAGCCGTTCAGGGCCGTGGGCGGGTGGACGATGAGGGGATCTCCCGGCATCTCCCCGGGTCCCAAGATGCTGAATCAAGCCCCCAGACACGTGAACAAGACCATACTCCTGGCCACCCTCTCCCCCGAGAGCCCCCCCACTCGGCTGCATGCCAGCCTCAAAGGATCCGGCCACGCGGTTGTCACGAGCTCATTCGATGCCCTCCAAGCCTCATTGGAGGATGCCCTCCCCGATCTGATTCTGATCGATGCGCTGGAGAACTCGGAGCGCGCCCTCAGCGTTTGCAGCTCGATTCGCAGGCGATGTGAGCGAGACTCCATCCCCATCGTGCTCCTGCGCGACGCGGCCCCAGTGTCTTGGACGGAACAAGCCTGTGCCGCCGGAGCGACGGAATTCCTCGACTCCGGAATGCCGAGTGGGCTGCTCGAGCGCCGGCTCGACGGAGCCATTGCTCACATGAATCGATTGCTGAATGACACCCTGATCGGTGCCAACAGCTTGGATCCGTCAGGAGCCGCCCGCGAGATTGCAGAACCCTCCGTCTTTCCTCGATTGGTTTCTGTCGCGATCGACCACTGCCGAACAACGGACAACAACGTTTGCGTGCTCGTCATCAGCGTCGGTGGAGACCCCGCCCTGAAACCCGAGTTCTCCGACTCCTTTGCCAACCTGCTTGGCCTGGCTGTGCGTGAGTTTGAACAGGACGGCCCCATCAGTCACCCCAAAGGCCATGTGGTCATCAGTCGCATCAGCGCTTGCGCCTTCGCCCTGCTGGTCCCCGACCTTGGCAGGATTCAGGACGCCGCGCGCTTGGGGTACAAGATTCAGGAGTCCGCACAGAGGTCCGAGGGAGCCAGCCCTTATCAGGTTAGCGTCGGAATCTCCACCAGCCCCGGTGACAGCAACAACGGCCTCGACCTGCTGCACCAAGCCCAGGAGGCCTCCAACCTGGCCCAACACGACGAAGGCGGTGGCCTGAACTTTCGCACAGAGTCCACCAACCGTTGGGTCTTTGAGCGTCTGACTCTCGAGCGCAGTCTGCGCAGTGCAATTGAAAACGATGAGTTGGTGGTCTTCTACCAGCCCAAGGTCAGCATCTCAGGCCGCGATCTGATCGGCTTTGAAGCACTCGTTCGCTGGCAGCATCCGCAGCTCGGCATGGTGTCCCCCGCCCAATTCATTCCCCTAGCGGAAGAGACGGGTCTGATCGTCCCGATCGGAGAATGGGTCATGGAAACCGCCTGCGCCCAAGCCCAGGCTTGGACCAATGCTGGCCACCCGCCGATTCGAATGGCGGTCAACCTCTCCCCGGTTCAGTTCCGCAAGGCCAATCTGTGCGACGTGGTTGCGGAGATCCTTCAACGCACGGGGCTGCCCCCGTCACGGCTCGAACTAGAGGTCACGGAGAGCATGCTCATGCATAGCTTAAAGGACACCATCCACACCCTGCAACGCCTCAAGGCGACTGGCATCTACCTCTCAATCGACGACTTTGGCACGGGCTATTCGTCCCTGAGCTACTTGAAGGGCTTCCCAATCGATGCCTTGAAGATCGACCGTTCCTTCGTTCGAGACATCACGGCCAACGCGGACGATGCGGCCATCGCCACCTCTATCATCCTGATGGGGCGCAGCCTGAACCTCAACGTGATCGCCGAGGGTGTCGAAACCGAAAACCAACGAGCCTTCCTGGAGGTCTTGCAGTGCAACGAATTCCAAGGCTACCTGATGAGCCCGCCGGTCCCCGCTGAGAAGGCTGAAGCTTTCCTGACCCCTGCTAGCTAATTGGCTGCCTGCGAACCGGCTTCGGACGGCAAGTGGTCGTAGCGCAGGTCGAAGGTGAAACAGCTGCCCTGGCCTTCCTCACTGCGGATGGTCAGTTCGCCTCCCAGGAAAACGGCCAGACGGCGCGCCAAAGAGAGGCCAAAGCCGTAGCCGCCGCCTTCCTCAGCTCCACGAGCCACGGGATCAAACATCGATCCTTGACGCTGCAGGGGAATGCCCTCTCCGGTGTCGTAAACCTCAAATAGCAAGGTTGGCCGTTGCCAGTCCTCGCTGGATCCAGGACGAATCACGAGCCTCACCGACCCGGCATCCGTGTGCCGAATTGCGTTGTCCACCAGACTCCTGAGGATTTGGCGCATGCGCACGGGTTCACTCAGCAGCATGTCGGGGACGCTGCCCTCGGCACTGAGTTCCAAGGCGATGCCCTTTTGTTGTCGGCGCTCCTCGAAGCTATCGAGAACCTCTTGGGCCACCGCTCGCGGAGAGCAGGGAATCAGCACAACTTCGTCCTTGCCCTGTTCCAAAGCTGTCACGTCAAGGATGCCGTTGAGCGTGCGCACGAGGTGCTGGCTACCGCTGATCACGGACTCCACGTCCTCGCCGTTTTGCTCATCCAGATCGAGCGCGACCATGCGATCGAGCACCTCTGCCATGCGCCGGTTGACTTCGTTGCTGACCTGCACCAAGAGTTCGGTACGGATCTCCAGGGCCATCTCTGAGGAGGCTTTGGAAGTCACCAAGGCGCGGTTCACCGTCTCCAAGGACGCAGCATAGGACTTCGCCTCCTTCTCCGCTCTCAAGGCGTCCTCGAGCAAGCCCTTCTCGCGGGAGGCCAGATTCCATTTGCCCACCAAAGCCGACGCAAGCATCGTGATCTCAATCGAGTCGAAAGGCTTCTTGAGAATCAACAAGCGATCGCTTGTCCCCAAGATCTCAATGGTCTCGTCCCAGGTGTAGTCCGAAAAAGCGGTGCAGATAACGACCTGCAGCTGAGGGTCTTTCTCCCAGAGCTTGGAGATCGTCTTGACCCCGTCCCAACCGGGGGGCATGCGCATGTCAACAAAGGCCATGGCGTAGGGCTGGCCCTCGTCGCATGCTTTGCAGAGCATCTCGTAGCCTTCCTCCCCTTGGTGCGCGGAGTGCAGCTCGAACGCTTCGGAACGACTCGCACTCTCGGGGGCCTCTGCCGCGGCGCCTCCTCCGAGAAAGGCAGCTCGCATGTCCGTCAGTGCTCCGGTGTCGACAATCTCTGGAGCCAAGATCTTCCTGAAGTCCTCGTGGATCGAAGGGTTGTCATCGATCAACAGGATTCGCTGGTTGGTGTTGTCGGTCATGATAGCTCCCTATTGAGTTGGGGTGCGCGGATGGGTAGCCGGAAGACGAATGTCGCCCCCTTGCCTACCCCATCACTTTGCGCGGTCAGGGATCCGCCCATTTCGGTGGCTGCGTTGGCAGCCGAATGAAGCCCGAAGCCGTGGCCCCTGGGTTTGGTCGTGTAGCCATGGTCGAAGACCTTGGCCAAGCTGTCCTGCGCGATGCCGACTCCAGAGTCTTGCACTTCGATCAGGATCTGGTGTTCGTCTGGCGCCTGCAGACGGACGGTGAGCTTGCGCTCTCCACCCTCGCACGCGTCGATCGCCTGCCGGGCGTTCTGAATCAGGTTGACGAGAATCTCGAGCGTCTTGTAGCGGTCGATCGGGACCCTTGGAATCTCATCGAACTCGCGTGTGACCTCGAAGTCATGGTGGTGGCCCTCCACATCCTCGCTGACCTTGATAGCGCGCTCGACCACGGTCGACAGGTCACAGATCTCGATGACTTCCGCGCGATTGACGTAGTCCTGTTGCGAGTTGACCAGGTCCCGAATGCGGTCGATACCGACGTCCAAGGACTTCAGTTCAGTTGCAATGCTGTTCTTGCCCTTGCAGAGCTGGTCCGTCAACGCGCTCAGGAAGGGTTGGAAGTGCTGACCGCGGGGATCCGTGGACATGAACCCAGCCAAGTCCGCTGCGTGTTCGGCGATGATTGCGTTGAGCGCCTCCAAATCCTTGGTAGCGAGCTCTTCGGTCTTCTTCGCCAGCATCGAGGTCGAGACGTTCACGCTGTTCAGCACATTGCCCACGTTGTGCAGGATGCCCGTCGCGATCTCTGACTTGCCGGCCTCGCGGGCCGTGTCCACTAGGGCGGCTCGCGACGCCGCAAGCTTCTCCATCATGTTGTCGAACTCGCGGGAGAGCACCCCCACCTCGTCGTCACGATCGATCCCGAAGTGCACGTCAGCGGTGTCGTCCAATCCAACCAAGACCGCGTTGGACATGAGTGACTTGAGTGGCGTGAGCACGATCTTCTGCAGCAACACCATCAGGGCGAACATGAGCACCAAGGCTGCGGTGATCGTGGTCATCAGGGCCGAACTTGAACTCTTCGCCCCCATCCTTGAGATGCCTCGGTCCACATCCGCGCGCAGCACAAGCCATGGTGCTTGGCCGGTTCCGTCTCCCGTATCTCCCATCCCCGCGTTGATCAGCTGGTAGACCTGCAGCCAATCCTCGTCGAGCTTGGCGATAAGGGGTTCGCCACCGTACGTCTCGACGTAGGAACTTAGCTCGGTGGAGGAGCCATCGGGATCAAAGAAGCTCACCGATAGATTGTCCGCTTCGACGCCTCCTTCGATCTGATTGATGAGGGTGCTCGAAACGAATCGTCCGAGCATCACAAATCCGAGGGGAGCACCTGAATCGGATCTGGATTCGACGGGCTCCGTGGACAGAATCAAAGCTCCGAGTTCCGTGTTGAGAAACCCTGTTTGGGAGCGCAGCAACCCGCGCATCTGATCTTCAGGACGCCAACCGGTGCAGAACGGACGGGCCAACTTGCCGCCAGTCTTCGGCAGGACGGCGATTGTCGCTTGCTCATCCCGACTCCCAAGTTCCGGGTAAGCGTACTCGCCCCAAAGGACCTTGCCTTGGGCATCGCAGAAGTAGAGCACGTCGATTTCCTCACGCCCCAATACATTGGAACCGAGTCGCAACTCTTCGAACCCTGGACGATCACCGGCGATGTACTCAGCGACACCGTCGGCCTGGGCCCAGTCCATGGCTCGACCGTGCAACTGAACAAGTTCCCCCTCCAAGACCGCCTTCACCCTCACCGTGGTCCTCTGGGCCGCGTCCTGCTCGAGTCGATCGAAGGCGGTCAACATCGCGCCGCCCTTGAGCTGGTAGTCGGCAACGATGTACACCACCATCAATAGAGACAGGCTTGCGATGAACTTTTCGCGAAGGTGCATGGGGATGGCGCGGGGGAACGCGGGGAACGGGACTAAGCGGCCCCGCGGGTCTCGCTTTCGTCAACCTCAGGCTGAAGCGCTTCGCGCTGGGCAAGGCTCAAGGTGGCTTCGTTGAGCTTCTCGGCGAACTCCTGAAGCTTGTCGCCCGATCGAATGCGGCAGGGCCCCGTGTATCCGTCCTGCTTGATCGCGTCGAGGTGCATCTCAATGCGATGCAGGGGGCCGGCGATGCGGAAGGTCGTGAGTACACCGATGACGTACGTCACAGGCAGAATCACAAGCAAACTGATGGCCAGCACGCGCAGCGCGGTGCTATTCATCTCGTTCATCAGGTACGCGCCATCAGAAGGCAGACCCGCCGCCAACTCTCCCATGGTCGATTGAAACAACATGAACTGAATCACGAGTCCAAGCGCAGAGAGTCCCAGGAAAACCATGGTGAGTTGGTTTTGGAACCGGGGCTTGATCAGCTTGATTCTGCGTTTGTATTTGGCCATAGCTTGGGGGGGGGACGGAGAGGGATCCACCCACAAGTTCGGCTGCAACTAAGGGCAAACCTTAGCCGGGAAGGGGTTTTTCAGGGCTGCTGGAGGCACAGCGCCGGAAAACTCTTCTAGGAGGAAAAGCCCTTTTGACGGCAGCTCTTCAGGGCAGCTTTCGCGTGCTCCAAGGAAGGCCCTTCCCCCCGCTCGATCAGGCTCTCTAGGGGTTGGATCGCAAGCTTCGAGCGCAGGACCTGGAGTACGGAGCAGGCCTGTGAAACGACCCCCGGGTTGAGGTCCTTGAGCAGCGGAATGATCTGCTTCGCAATCTCATGTCGATAGAGCATGTGCCCTGAGAGCTCTCGGAGGCCTGCCCCGACTGCACCCGGATTGCTATCGGACAGCGCGGCCATCACCCCTGCGGCCTCGGAGTTCCACCAAGCCTGTTCCTTCGACCACCAGCGGTGCCAACGATGACTGCTAGGCGAGATACGGGTGGCCGTGATGTGCTCCAGGGCCCAATGGGCGGTGGAGGCAACCACGGGGTCACTGTGATCCAGCAGGCGGATCAAGTCCCCGACAACTTCATTGCTCTCGATCCGACCCAATGCCTGGCAGGCCTCGCGCAAGATCCGTGGATCTTGGGAGGTCAACTCCTGTTGAAGATAGTTCAGGGCGTGCCCGTCGACCTCGGCCCCGGTCACTTCGATCACGCGGCCGACCTGACTCAAGATGATGGAGGTGAGCTCTGCTTCGCGACCGGATTGTGAGAGAAGAAAGCTGAGGGAGTCCTCACTCGGGTAACTTCCAACCGCGCGCAAGACTGCCTCTTTGGACTCGAGCCGCAAGCCCGGAAAGATGGACTTCAAAACGCCCATCGCCCGCCTGTCTCGCTTCAGAATGGCCACGAGCGAGGCTTCCGCCGACGCCTTGATGACGGCGGTCGGCGATTGCTCAGACTTGTCCGGTCCCAAGTAGCCAAGAATCTCCACTAGATCCGGTGCAGAGCCAAACACTTTGAAAACACCGAGCATGACGCGAGTCTCTGCCTCCTGGCGATGCTGGGTAGGACTCATCGAAGGATTCCTAGCCTGAATTAGACGAGGGATTCCAGTCAGCGCCTCCCGGGCGGTCCGACGCAGCTGCGTATCGAGCGGCTCCACTCCTTTGACTTCCCCACCTTCGAGCAATGTCACAAGTCCGGTGAGCCCATTGGGGCCGGAGACCACGAGGGCGTCGAGCAGGGCGCCGCTCTCTAGGTTCTCAACTCGCTGAATCTCGTAGACAACTCGCGCAATGCCTCCCTTTGGGATTTCCCCTTCTTGCGTCTGAAGCTGGACCCCAAAGGCTGTCAGGCAGAGATAGCCAAGGACCCCAAGTGTCCAGACCGACGCGCGTGCCAGACCCCGAGCAAACGAGGTCTTGAGCACAGGGATCATTGTCATTGAGATTCGCATCATCAGGCGTCCAGCCCTAGGTCACTCTCCGACCTTGCCTGAAGTCTCACGAGTGCTCGTGAGCTTGCTTGTCATCGTCACGGGAGTGATCGCGACTTGGCCCTCGCCACCGACGGCCGCGTCGTCATCCCACATCAAACTGACGACCTCGCCAACTTGTGTCCAATCGAAGGCTGCCGACAACCCGACATAGCTCTGAGGGTTTCCACTCGTGTCGTAGTACTTGATCGCGAGGTACTTCTCCTGCGCTCCCCTTGAGGAATCGACCGGAACAATCCCGTTCTCCGCTATGTACTTCGCCGGCGTCGTGCTGCGATTCGTGATCGGGACGTCCGGAATGTCGGCGGTGCGCCAGGCCACGAGCAGCGGCAAGCCTGCCACGGCGAGATCCGAGGTGGTTAGGGACTGGTCGAAGGTCAAGTGAGCTCCGCTCTCCACCGTCACCGTGTTTGCGGCAAGCCCGCCCATCAGGTGCAGGTTCGCGCTGATGGTAATGTCACTGTCAGGAGCGTAGACGTAGCCATGGAAGTCCCCCTTTGGTTGAAAGTTGACCGGATCATCCGCAACGCCGTCGCCATCGAAGTCTTCCCACTCGCCCGTCGCCAGGAGCAGGGCGAGAGAACTCGGGTCTTGTTCCATGTTCACGATTCGCGAACTCGCCGGTGCAACGATCCTGCCGGTCACGTAGATGGAAACAGGGCCAGCAGTTGTGTCCACCGCAAGCGCGCTATTTTCCCCGAGGATCAGCTCCTCGACGACGATGATAGCAGGCCCAGTGAGGATCAGAGACTTGCCATCTGCGATCTCGACCCTTTCCATTCCGTACTTGCCGCTAACCAACAGCAAGCGGGCGACATTGCTCACCAAGTTTTCGCGTTCGATCACTTCGGGAATTTCGATCTCCGGGAGGTCCACGCTTGCGGGACGCGGTGCTGTCGATCCTGAGACGGTCGAATTCAAACCAACGGAAACGACCCCTCCCGTTCCGGGACTCGCATCACCATAAATGGTCGTTCCACCCTCCGCGGTACGGGAGCCTTCGAGCGTGATGTCGCCGCTGGAACCGATCAGTCCGCCCTGGCCAGTGGATTGCAAATCCGCATCCATCTGCTCTGCGTAGGTGCCCCTGTTGGAGTTGTACCCGTCGATCAGCGCCCCCGCTTTGACGACGAGATCCGAACCCGCAAAGAAGCCTAGGGATGCGATCGGGTCGATTTGACGTTGCAATACGGCGGCCAAGGAGAATCGCCCGGTACCAATCAGGCCCGTGCTTACCAGGGCCACCTGATCATCGTCCAGCGCAGTCGCGTCGACCCAAAAGTAGCCACCCCCGTGGGTCGCTGGCTCGGTGTCCGACGCGATTTGACCGTTTTGGCCAACGCACAGACTCAGGAAGCCTTCTGCCAGTCCAGCCTCTGCGATGTAGATGGCTCGCTTGTTGTCGATGGCCTGCTCTTGGCGTTTGTTCTGGGAGCTATGTAGCTGCACCATGCAAACCCCCATCCCTGCGACGATGACGACGAACATCATCGAGAGCACGAGGGCGCTACCGCGCTTCGCGGCCTCAGTTTCTTGATTCCGAATTCTCATGTGTTCCCTATATCCCTCCTAGATCCCACCGATAGCTAGTTGCGGCACGTGATACGGCGACTGCGAGTTCGCGTGTAGACGACACCGTGGCTGTCCGTGCGCGAGAGCGTCAGCCGAACAGTGATCTGGCTAGCGTCCCGGTTGAAGGCCAGGCCTTGCTCGTCGGTGATGCCGTTCTCGTTGTCATCCACACCGTTGGGCACGGCCCCCTCCCCTTCCAACAGCCCCGGAACAAACTTGCTCCAAGTCAGTTGCATCTGATCGTCCTCGTCTGGATTTCGAGTCCACAGGATCCTGCCGTTGGGGGTGTCGAACTCGATACGCTCGGGCAATCCAACCACGGGCACGCCCTCGACCACGTCTGTCACCACTTCGTACTCAATGCTGCTGACGAAACTTGGTGCGGTGAGCACCTCGTCCAGGCGATCGACACTGGTGGACATGATCGCCAGAGCAATGCGGTCCATGGTGATGTCAGCACCTTCTTCGAGAGTGCTCCCAAACACCCCGGACTCATAAGCATTCCCCGTAGCGCCTTGCAGCATCACGATGTTGCCCATGATCAAGGCCAGGATCGACGTGCCAATCACGAGTTCCAGAACGCTGAAACCCGCTTTGGCTACTCCGACACCAAGGCGTCGGGACTTCCGCAGGAGCCTCATTCGAGTCGCTCCAGGTCTGCGAGGATCGTCGAGATTTCGAAGGTCCTCAAGCCACCCCTTCCATGCCACTGAACAACCAGGCGAACGGGCAAGACGAGGTGATCAAGCGTGTGGTCTTCCTCGTCGACCACCATGTCCCCATTCAAGTCTCGGGGCATCCCTAGAGCGTCGTCCACCACGGACTCCAGCAGCGGGCCAGTGCTCGTGGGAAAGAAAATCTCTCCGACGAAGCCGTCCAGGTCATCGTCCGAGGGCAGCAGGCCCTCCACTTGGAAGTATTTGCCAGGCGCGCTGCCTTCCCCCTCCGGATCGTCCGTCGGGTCGGCGTTGTAGGTCATGTAGACCGCGCCGAAGTTCCAGTTGTGCATGTCCTCCAACACACCGCGGGCAGCTTCGACCGCAATCGCTCGCTCCTGATTGGCGAGGCGATGGGTGCTCGTCGATGAAAGCGTGCTCGTTAGCATCCCGCAACACATGGTCAGGATGACCATCGAGATCATCAGCTCAATCATTGTCATCCCGCGCCGTCTTGACGATTTGCCGTCGAGACGCAGGAGCGAGCTGTGGTTGGCCTTGGAGCCAAGTGATCTTGTGTTGCCGAACATGAAGGGGGGGAGCAGACGAACTCACGCCCGCGCACTACGCGGAGGTTGATCCCCAGGGAACTGGAGATAGAGATCGCATCGATTCATCGGAGTCCGGTGTCCCGGACCTTGACCCCCGCCGTAGAAGATGGACAGATTCCTTGTATTCGGGGGGGATCCAAGGAGGTTCCAGTCTCGGAAACCCTTGCTATCCAGCGGGCGAAGGGGCGAAATACTCGGCCCGCCTCACGGGCAATTGGAATCACGAACCGCAGACTTCGGAAAGTTTTTCCAGCCCCGCCAACAACCAATTCCATGAGCGAACCCGTCCTTCCCCCCGCCGGCTACCCTTCCATTCGACGCGCCATGATGCCCAGGGACACGAACGCCATGGGTTTCGTGTTCGGCGGAGTGATCCTGGCCGAGATGGACCTCGCGGCGGGCATCGAGGCTCGCCTGCACTCATTGAATCCGGTGGTGACCGTGGCCTTCGATCAGGTGGAGTTCAAAGAACCCGTGCAAGTCGGTGACGTGGTTTCGTTCCACACGGAGACCGTGCGCGTTGGCAAGACCTCGATCGTGGTGAAGGTGGACGTTTGGGCCAAGAAACGCATGGGCGCCGGCCGCTGGGTCGCCGTCACCGAGGGCCAGGTAACGATGGTTGCCGTCGACGAGAACATGCGTCCCACTCTCGTGACGAACAATCCTGAGGCGTTCTAAGCGTTCAAGAAGCCCGGCTCTCATCCATGGCCACGCGCAGGGCCTGGATGAACTGAGCATCAGCTCCACAGCAACCGCCGACGGCACACACGCCCAACTCTAGGGCCGCGAGCATGTCCCGGGCGAACTGCTGCGGCTCTTGCGCATAGGCCACACCGGCGGCGTCCTTGATCGGCAAGCCGGCGTTTGGTTTCGCACTGAGTGGCACCTGCAACTTCCCCACGAGGGTCTCGATGCAGGCCAGAGTTTGGCGGCTGCCTGCGGCGCAATTCACGCCCACCCCGTCAGCCCCCGCCTCTTGAATGTGCAGGAGGGCCTGGAGCAGGGGCTCCCCTGTGAGGCTCTGAAACTCTCCGCCTTCCTCGATGAAGGTCAGGGAGGCCAGGATCGGCAAGTCGCTCGCGCGCCTCACGCTTTCGATCGCGAGGCAAGCCTCAGCGGAGCTCCCGAAGGTCTCCAGGCTGAACAGGTCGACCCCGCCCTGGAGCAGCCCGAGCACTTGCTCCTCGTACACCTCTGCCAGCACGCGTTCAGAAAGTGGCTGGGAAGGCTCCGCCCAGGCCGCAGCGGGCCCAACATTGCCAGCCACCCAGCCAGAGCCATGAGCCCGGGCCTGCCCGCGGGCCAACTGCGCGGCCGTCCGATTCAAAGCCCCGACAGACACCCCAGAGCCGGCGCTTTCGAGGGCCAAGCGGTTGGCCCCGAAGCTGTTCGTCTGGATCCAATCGCTGCCAGCTTGCAAGAATCCGCGGTGCACTTGCTCCACGAGCGACGGGTGCTCTAGGCAGGCCAAGGCCAACTCCGAAGACTTTAGCCCCAATTTCAAGAGCGAGCTGCCCATACCCCCATCGAGCAGAATTCCGCCTCGGCGCAGGGTCGACAGGAAGTCCTTGGTCTCGGTCATGGGCGTAGGTGTTTTGGCCCGGATTGCGGGCAATTGGATCATCGCGCAGCGGCGCTTGGGGTAAAGCGCCAGGCCCCGCAAATCTGCGAGTCCCTGATTCGAGACTCCGGCTGCTTTCTTGCTCATCCCCGCTCAGGATCGGGTCGATGAGGGCAGCGGAACCCCGGGCCAAGCGCAGTGGCCCCCGTTCCACCCTACCCACGAGAGAGTGGGAAGCACATATGTCCCTCATCCATTCCAAGACACAGCAAGCCCTTCGAGAGCTCGAAGTCATCGCCAGCGATCCACGCATCGCCCTGCGACTGATCGAGCTCTCGCGCAATCCGGATGCGCAGGGCGAGGAGTACGCGCGTTGGATCCAAACGGACCCGAGCCTGACCGCACGCATCTTAGGAAGCGCGAACTCGGCCTGGCACTCCCCCGGTTCCCCGATCGATTCGGTGACTGAGTCCGTCCGTGTCATGGGTGTTCCTCAGGTGCGCATGATCTCCTTGAGCCACTCGGTCGCCGCCCTGCACCAGTCCTTGGCCATGGATTCCGACGGTGGCTACAAGTTCTGGCGCAGTTCCATGCGCAAGGCCATCGCGGCCCGCAAGATCGCGGAATGCCAAGAGAATGCCTCCCCCGAAGAGGCCTACGCAGCGGGGCTGATTCAGGATCTAGGGGTTGGCCTGCTGAACACCGTGGATCCAGTTGCCCTTGCCGACATCCACGAAAAGAACCAGCACTCCCATCACGATCTGGTGAACGCAGAACTCGACTACTTCGGAACCGATCACGCCTGTGCCGGCAGCGTCCTCGGTCAGCAGTCGGCGATTCCCATGGGAATCCTGCATGCGGTCACCTGCCACCACCATCCCCTGCGCACCGATGGCATCGGGGTCTCTGTCGGCATGCCTTGCAGGGTCGCTAGCCTGCTCGGGCACTTGGGCAATCCAGAGTCCGCGGATGCCCTGCAGGAACTGGAGGCGCTGATCCCCCATGAGTTCCCCCTCTGGATCAATGCCGGGGAGTTCCTGGAAGAGATCGAGCAAGAGGTGGCACAGCTAGACAAGGAGCTAGGCAACTGCGGGACAGAGACGCCGGACATTCTGAAATCACTGATGTACGCCAGCCAGCAGTACGCGCGGGCCGCCTACGACACCGTGTCCCACAACATCTGGCTGCAACAGCACAAGAGCGACCTGCACCAGCAGTTGAGCATCACGGAACGCGCCCATCAGGACGCGGAGCATCGTGCGGAGCGCGACCCACTCACCCAGCTCTTCAATCGCAGCGGATGGGATCGTCGTGCAAGACGCTCTCTCAAAGAGTCACCCGAAAACGTGAACTTGGGAGTCGCCTTCTTCGATCTTGACCACTTCAAAGAACTCAACGACAAACACGGCCACGCGGTCGGCGATGCGTTCCTAAAGACCGTCAGCCGTCGCATGCAAGCAGCCACTCGAACCAGCGACATCGTTTGCCGTTGGGGTGGTGATGAATTCGTCGTGCTCTTCATTGGCGGCGAGCCCGGAGCTTGCTTGGACGCGGCGTATCGTATTCAGCAGAAGATGCAGGAAGACCCGGTGACCGTTGATGGAGTCCAGCTGCAAGTCTCAGCGACGGTCGGCTTCGTCTCGGTGGAGCGCCGTAACGTCGACACGAACCTCGGGGACCTCCTGCAACTCGCCGACGAACAGCTCTACAAAGCGAAAGGAGCTCAACGCGGTACGTTGTCTGCAACGGTTGTGGCATAGCAGGCCGCCCCGCAAGCGCTTTCGTTCCACTCGAAACCCAGTAGCCCCGAGCTGGTTCCGCCTCCTCCGAGCACACCTGGCTTCCCGGGATGCCTCACACACCGAACGGATCGGAGCTAATAGAGGTCGACGGCAGAACCGGAAGTCACGGCAGCTTCCGGGATTTGGAGCGGAGCCCGACCGGCGCCAATCCAATAGACCGCACCGGCCATGACGCGCGCATCTCCATTGGGAAGGTCCGTGCAATAAGGCACGCGCAAGCGAGCCAGGCCGTCTTCTTCTACGCGAGCTTTGGCGACGTAGTGAACCCGGATTTGGCTGTCCGGGAATCGCAGCTGAAAGTCCACACCGACTTCCGAACCGGGGCTTCCGTGGAACTGCAAGCGCGCACCCGGAACGTACTGCCAAACCCAACCCCGGGGAGCTCTTGGGAGCAATCCTCCGAGCACAGGTTTGGGGTCCAGCTCCTCGGCCACGTGAACCAAGCGCAAGAACGAGATCGGCTTACGGGCGATCGGCGGGAGCTCCAGATCAAGCGGCGCACCCGCCAAGAACATGCGGGCCATGGCGGTGGCAAACCACTGCGGCCGCAACCCCCCATTCCAACCGCGCTTTACGCCGGCCAGGTAACGGGTCACCAAGGCTGGATCCGCGCGCTGAATGAGGTCGGGCATCATTTCTGGCATGCGCGAATTCAACAGCAGATGCCCGATCTGGCGCTCTTGCAACATGGCCTCCAGCTTTGAGTCTTGCTCGCAGAGGAAGGCACGCGGTCCGAACTGGTAGCTCGCGGCCCCCAGGTAGCTTCCAAAGTTGGTCGCAACAGTCGGACGATCGGCAACCCACTCGATCATGTGACCGTCCCCCCAGGAAGCGAGCACGCCGGCGGCTCCGGGGACCAGCGGTTGTTGTTGGAGCCATTCGCACATGCGGCGAGTCGCGCCCATTTGTTGCTGCAGGTCGGTGGGCTCCGCCAGTTGCGCCGCGGGACCGCGGTAGCGCTCGATCTCAGCGATCCCTGGCCATTGAAATGCAAGGCCCAGGAGCAATCCGGTGAAAGGTGCGAGCACGTTGCCGAAGCGGGCGCGCACTTCTAGGTGGCGAAGGATGCCCGCCACACCCCAAGCGACCAAGACCGCCGCTGGCGCGACGAGAGCTTCGGAGAAGCGCAACTGAGACAGGGTCTGCAAAAGCAACAGTGGGACGGCGACAGCCCACGGCAAGAGCTCAAGCCTGTCCTTGCGACACAACCAGGCAGCGGGCAGCACGACCAAGGGAGCGAGCACCACCAGCGCTCCGAGCGAGAGCCACAACTGACTCGCTCCACGTTCGAAGTCGTCAAAGATCGAAGCGGACTCGAGGATCGATGCCATGAAGCCATCTTCCCTGGAAGCCCATGAGAAGGCCTCGCGCAGTCCGATTCCCGGTCCCGCATCGAGGGCGAACAGGCCGCTAAACAGAACCGCGAGCACGCCTGCCACAACCCAAGGATAGTGCCGACGCCAGGGGGACTCTGCGCCGCTCTTCAATAGCGGAACGAAGACAAGCGCCGCGCACCCTAGGAAGAACGGATGGAACCAAGAGAGGTTGACGACGCTCCAAGGCTGAACGCTTTGCCAGGGACTTCCAAGCACCGCAGGAGCCAAACTCAAGATTGCGGCGAGGTGCAGGGCAAGGCCGAACGTCGGCAGCCCACTCAAGGGGCGCCGCGCGTGTCGAAACAAGAGAATGGCCAAGACCAACTCGATCTCGACCACGTAGGCCATGAACGCGACCCAACTGCCCAGGCCGATGCCGATGATCAGGCCCAGGGCGACGCCGACTTGCGCGGCGAGCTTTGGCCGCTCTAGCACGCGGGCCTCCAAGCCCCAGGACAGTCCGGCCAGGAGCGCCAGGTGCAGGAACGCCACGAACGCATGGTGATCTCCGTTTCCCATGCCGCTGTAGAGAACGGCTCCAAGGGCGAGAGCCGTGCTGGCTCCCGCGCAAGCGGCGGCACGGTTGCCGGCCAGACGGTACGCAGCCAAGGCCGCGAGCAAGGCAGTTAGGCAGCCGAAGAAGAGCGGCACGCGGGCCACCAGTTGCTCCAAGGTCAAACGTCCCTCGGGACTGTTCGGGTCCTCGACAACGAACTCCCCCATGAGCGCCAAGAGTCCGGAGTAGTAGGGCGGCCAGGGAATCTCCGCTCCATCGGGATAGTCGAGGTTGGGGTCGCTGCCAGCGACTGGCCAGCCTTCACTGAGCACGCGTTGGGCGCGGCGCATGTGATAGAAGCTATCCGGTTCGAGGCTGACCCATTCCCCGCTGCGCGGGTCCTCGGAACGGTTGACGTCGTAGGAGACCCGAGCGAAGAAGGCTAAGCCGAACGTCAGGGCGAGCATCACCCCGAGTATCCAACGGGGCCCCCGCTCCATCATTTCGGGGTCTCGCCTTCGGAGCTCTCAAGCTCCTTGTCGCTCCCCCCGCCTGCGTAACCGATCTTGCCCAGGCCCGTGCTGAGTTCCGTGGGCATGTTCGCCTGTTTGGACGGCATCTTTGGCTTGTAGCCGAGCGCCTCGAGCGCCTCGTGTGCACGCTTGGCAATCGCAGGCTTCGTGAGATAGAGGTTGTCGAGCTCCATAGGATCCACCTGCAAGTCGTAGAGCTCGCTGCGCTCCCGGTACCTCCGATGCTGGATGTACTTCCAGCGATTTTCGAGCAGGATGCTGAAGAGCATGTCGTCTTTGACGTCCACGATATCCGGCGGCGCCGTGTTGTAGGTCAGAATGTTGACCGAGTCCGCGTAGGCCATCAGCCCCAAGTCCGCGGAGGATCCGTTCATCAGCGGAACCAAGCTCGTGCCATCCACCCGCGGCACGTCGTCGGCCGCAAGCTTCAATAGGTCCGCCACTGTCGGAACGATGTCTAGGCAGCGCACCGTGGAGTCCACCCGTCTGCCGGCGTTCATGCCCGGGGCCTTCACGATCAAGGGCACGCGAACCTGCTCCTGGTACAAAACGCCGTGAGTCCACCAATCGTGGTCGCCGAGCCCTTCTCCGTGATCGGAGGTCACGATCACGACAGCACTCTCCCAAAGCTTCATCGCTTCCAGTGAATCGAAGACTCGACCGAGCTCGCGGTCCATGTAGGTCAACTCGAGGCGATACAACTCCCGGCGTCGGGTGCGATCATCCAGGCTAAACACCACGCCAGCAAACTCCTCCGCAGGAGGTTTCATGTGGTCGTCGTGAACGTCGAAGTAGTGCAGCCAAAGAAAGAACGGGTTGTCGCGCTGCTGCATCCATGCGAGGGCAGCATCCGTGGTGTCCCCCGCCGTTCGTTGCAGACCACCGGTGTTGACCATTCCATCCTTCACGCCGGCGGCGAGCCCCTGCTTGGAACCGAAGTTCGCATCGAAGTGATCGAAGCCCTGATCGAAGCCGAAGTACGCGGTGACAGGCAAGGCGCTGACGAAGGCCCCCGTGTCGTAGCCCTGTTCCTTCAGAATCTCAGCAAGCGTTACCTTCCCCGAATCCAAAGGGCTATGGAATTGGCCATGCATCGCTCGCAGTTCGTGATTGTACGGCCACAACCCAGTCAAGATCGAAGCGTGGGACACCGGGGTGACGGCCGCCTGACTGATCGCTTGGGTGAAGAGCACACCTTCTTGTGCCAAGGCGTCGATGCGTGGACTGATCCCCGGGAACTCTGCGCCATAGCAGCCCAAGTAGTCCGCGCGAGTGGTGTCCAAGGTCACGAGCAGCACCACGGGCCGCTTGGGATCGAGGGGCCCGGAAGGACCGCAGGAACTCGCGGCAAGCAACCCGGCCAGGGCGACGAGAAACTGAAGGCGGCCGGCAGTCGGAAATCTTGAACTCATTGGGATGCGTTTGGGAAAGGCTCGGCCGCCATCCTAACCGATCCGGCGGAGAACTTGCCCTGCGGGCTAGCCCTGAGCCTGATCGCGGTAGCGGAAGCCCCAAGCCCGGAACGCATCCTCCAAGATCTGAGGCTTGACGGGCTTGGGGATGTACTCGTCCATCCCGGCTTCGAGGCAGATGCGGCGATCATCCTCCATGGCGTTCGCGGTCATGGCCATGATCGTTCGCGGCTCCATGCCCAACTCGAGTTCCTTCTTGCGGATCAGTCCGGTGGCATCCAAGCCCCCCATCACCGGCATCATCAAGTCCATCAAGATCAAGTCGTAGTGAGTGTCCCCAAAAGCCATCTCGACGCCGATTTCACCATTGACGGCTTCATCCCAGGTGCAGTCCATACGGGCGAGCAACTTCCCGGCCACCTTGCGGTTGATCAGGTTGTCTTCCACCAAGAGGACGTGGAATCCGAACTGTTCGACTCCGTTCTCGTTGTAGCGTGGCCCGACAGATACCTGCTGGGGAAGCTCTTCCGGTTCTTCTACTTCCGAGGGCAGTGCAGCCTTCGGTTCTTCCAGCTCGTCCCGTGCGGCGAGTACCGAGTTCAGCGCAGTGTTTACAGGCGTGAAGCGCAGGGGCTTGACGAGAGAAGCGATTTTGGAGATTCCAAAGTCGCTCAAATCCAGCGCATCCGAACTGGGCTCGGTCAGAATCACCAGCGGGCTATCCCCCCAACGCTTGTCCGCACCAAGTCCGCGAATGAACTCTGCTTGCTCGGTGTTCTTCGGTTGGCACTCGATCACGCCGAGCCCCCACTCAACCCCGTGTAACTCAGCAAGTAGTTCAAGAGCCTCGACGCAAGTGGCGGCCGCGTAGACCGTGCTTCCCAGGGCCTCGAAGCGCAATTGCGTCCGGGTCCGCTGAGCATCGTTGGCCTCAACCACGAGCACCGACTTGCCGTCCAGCCGATCGTCGCGCTTCTCGTCGATGACATCGCGAGCGGTGGCGGGGAACTCCACCCAAAAGCGGCTGCCTTCGCCCACCGTGCTATCGACTCCCATTTCGCCGCCGAGCAGCAAAGCAAGTTGCCGGGAGATCGCTAGGCCTAGGCCCGTTCCACCAAACTCCCGAGTCGTGGAGCTGTCCGCTTGACTGAAGCTCTCGAAGATCTTTGCGTGAGCCTCCTCCGGGATCCCGATGCCCGTATCGCAGACTTCGAGCAGGACCTGCCCCTTTTGCCCCTCGCGGTGTTGAACGTGGGCCCGGATCCGAACCTCCCCGTGCGCCGTGAACTTGACCGCGTTGCCGGTCAGGTTGATCAGGATCTGGCGCAAGCGCGTCGGATCGCTTTCGATTTCAATGTCGTGATCTGGGTTCGTTTCTAGAACCAACTCCAATCCTTTGGTGTACGCCACGGAGGAGAGCATTTGCCCGACGCTCTCCACAACCGAACGCAGACTCATCGGCACCTCCTCGAGCTGGAGATTGCCGGATTCGATCTTCGAGAAGTCCAAGATGTCGTTGATGATCATCAAGAGCGACTGGCTGCTGCCTCGGATCGTCTGAACGAAATCGAGTTGTTCCTCGTCCAGACTGGTTTCCTCCAACAGCTCGCCGATCGCAATCACTGCGTTCATCGGCGTGCGAATCTCGTGGCTCATCGTCGCCAGGAATGTACTCTTGGCCTGCACGGCGGCATGCGCCCGCTCGAGGGCCACGTTGAGCTGGTTCTCGACGATCTTGCGTTGCGTCTCGTCACGCAACATGACCGTGAAGAGGTGCTTGTCCCCGACGTGCAACTCACTGACGGAGAAGGTCAAGGGGAAGGCCTCACCACCTTTGCGTACCCCAGTGCCCTCAACCGCCTCGCGCATCTCCTTGGACATCCCCCCGTAGTTGGTCACCACTTTGTACAAGGCGCCGAGAGTGCCGCTCAGCTCACCTGTCCCCGGCATCAACTCCTCGATCACCATGCTCTCGGTTTCTTCCGAGTCGTAGCCAAACATCTTGTTGGCCGCGTCGTTGCAGCTCTCTAGCACTCCGTCGGGCCCCATGGTGATGATGCCGTCCGCCGCTGATCCGAGGATGCCGTTGATCAAGCACTCCTTACGCGCCAACTCGATCTCCTTGTCGTCCAGCTCTTGCATCATCAGCTCGGCGGCGGCGCGCATCTCTTTCGCCTTCTCGCCCATAGCGCGGATCTGCGCTTCCTGGGCCCGCTGTGTACTGATGTCACGCTCGACTGTCGCCACCGCTTCCGCGTTGCCGTCCGCATCGCGCAGCAAGGTCACCTCAACGAAGACATCCACCAGGTTGCCTTCCGCTGTTTGGCGAGTGCTCTCGTGGGGTTCCGTGTATCCGTACTGGATGACTTGCGAAGTCATCTTCTGGTAGTCCGCGTGCAAGTTCGCGGGGACCAGGGTCGTGATCGGCATCTCGAAGGTGTCGTCCTTCCAGTACCCGTAGAGCATCGAGGCCCCTTCGTTCCAGCTGAGAATGCGCCCTTCCAAATCCTGAACGACCACCGCATGAGCGACTTCCCGCGAGAGATTCGCGAGCCAGCGATCTTCGTTCGTTAGTTGGTGGTCGTCGAGGGGCATGTGCTCAAGGGAGTGGCACTGAGCCTCAGGACGGCAGCCTGAGGCACGGGGGGGCATCCATCGGGTATCGGCCTCCGGTGACGACTCACTGACTTGATTCGCCCAAAATCAGCCTGGGCGGGGGCGCTCATCCGGGTCACCCATCCACGTAAATGCGAGATCTACCTCCGGAGGGCCGCAAGAAGTGCTTTCCCCCTCCTCATGGCTCCTTGGGACTCAACCCCCAGGTGAGGGGCTGCCCACCTGGGATGAATGAAAAGCGGGCCGAGCCAGGGGCGGGTTCCCCTGGTTCGGCCCTGAAAATTTTTCGCAGTCGCCCCTTGTCGGCCGGGCCTCTAGAACCGAGCGCACCACTCGCACGGGCAGTCGAGCGGGGGAGCCAGATCGGCCCCTTTGGCCGCTCCCTCCTCCTCGTCTTTGCCGCCGTAGCCCAGCGCGATCAAGTCGGCCAGGCTCTCGGAGTTGCCACTGTCGCCGCCTAGCCAGTTTCGGTGCTCGGCCGTCGAAAGCCAGGTCACAAGGCTCGAACGCATGGCTTTGGCCCGTTCGAACTCCTTCTCGAGCAGGTCCACTTTGCTTTCGGGATCATCGGGCAGGTAGTAGAGTTCGGCGCTGTGCATCGGCCGGGCGATTTGCCCCTGGCGCATGTCGTTGTTCCTCAAACGCAATTGGAAGTGCCAGCCAGCTTCGTTCATCGCCGCTTCGCGCCCGTGGGCACTCACGAAGAATCGCGCCGGGGCGGTCCCTTCTTCTTCAAGGAGAACAGCTAAGTTTTGCCCGGGAAAGTCGGCGTCAAGATTGCCAGAGAGGTCTAGCAGAGTGCGCCCGATGTCCAAGTTTGAAACGGCTCCCTTGTAGCGCAACCCGGCCGGGGCCCCCGGCCAGTTCAGGATCAACGGGACGTGCAGGCTCCCGCGATAGAGCTCTTCATGGGCGAAGTACAAGTCGTGCTCCCCCAGGTTCTCGCCGTGATCCGCGGTGATGCCGATGATCGCGTCGTCGAAGAAGGGCTTGTCGAACAGTTGCCCCAAGCGCTCGTCGAGATCGGTGATCTCCGCTTTATACTGAGCGCGCGGGTAGTCGAGATCGCGCAGATCCCCGAGGCGCAGGTTGCGAACGGACCACTTCTCATGTTCGCTTAGCTCGGGCAGGCTCTTGTCGAAGGCCCGACGCTTGCCGGGGTAGTAGCGCGCCACTCCAGGCAAATCCTTGCCGTAGGGCATGTGCGCGTCAAACAGGTGCAGCCAGATAAAGACCGGAAGTCCTGCGGACTCTTCGACCCACTCGTTGAGCAGTTCGATGGTCTTCGAGCCATCTCGCGCGAAGTCATAGGCGGGATAGACAACCCGCTCAAAACCCTGGCCAAGACCACTGCTACTGTCGCTTAGGTGCTTTGTGCTCATGGCAGCAAAGGTCACGTAGCCCGCCTTGCGGAAGGCTTCCGCCAAGGTCGGAGCCGAGTCAGCGACCCGCGTGTAGTTGTTGTGGATGCCCGTGTCGCGCGGGTGAACCCCGGTCATCATCGCGATGTGCGAGGGGTTCGTGATGTTCGTCGTGCTGAAGCAATCCTCGAAGAACACGCCCCGTTCGCCCAGTGCATCGAGCCGCGGGGTGTCGATGTCCACACCCTCTCCCGCGGAGCCCAAGTGATCCCCACGATGGGTATCGGAGGTCACAAGCACCACCACCCCGCGTTTGTTGCCAGGGGTCAGCAGAGTCGCCTCTGCCAGAGCACAGACGCTTTCCAACTTGGCGCCGGGACTCTTAACACCCCACTCGATGTCCAGCGCGCCAGCCGGGTAGGCGTCCAAGTCGACGATCTCTTGCACCCAGCCTTCCAGGTTCGCCAGGGGCACGCTGACCTCGCCCAAGGACTCCCCTTTGGCGCTGACCTTCAGGGTCAGAGACCCCGACTCGTCCGTGCGACGTAGGTCCGGCGGCACGCCGTAGGAGAATCGCAGCTTCGCCCCGGGAGTGTTCTGAACGGTCGCCGCAAGCCTGCGGCTGGAGGTGACGCCGACCGCGGTGCGATCCTCCTCGCCGATGGTGACCAGGTTGGGACCGTTTTCTGGCGTGGGCAAGAACGTGTATTCCGGCTTGCGCATCAAGTCCACGGCGATGATCGCCAGGGGCTTTTGCAGGCCCGTTAGGCGCAGAACAATTTCATCGACCGGCGCGTCCAGTCGACGCGTTGCGGGCAAGTCGAAGAAGAGCGTCTCGGGTCCGCGGCCAGGCACGACCACTTGGCCCGGCGTTCCCGCGACCGTTTTCCCGTCCGTCTTCAAATGCACCGCTGCTTCCCACTTCGGCACCCAACGAGCTCGCAGAACCACCCGGTTGAAGGTGCTCGGATCAAAGGGACCCGGGATGCGCACCTCACACTTCATCTCCTGCTCGGTCACCCTCACCACATCCACTCGGTCCCCGCCCCGCTCGACCTGGTAGGGAGTGCGCTCCAGCTTGCAACCACTGCCAGTCCAGTTCGCTGAGTCCTCAGGACCCAGGCGCTTGACGACTTTCACCTCGGCGCCGGTGTCGTTGCCCGTGACGTCGCGCAAGGAGAGGTACGTTACGTTCATGGCCTGACCGGTTTTCACCGGGGTGTCCGCGGAATCGCCGCAGGAACAGGCCAGGCTCAAGGCCGCCAAGACTCCGCAAAGAGCCGGGGACAAGGAATAGCTACGCTTCATAGGTCGTCGAGAGGGCCGCTGCAGGCCGGGGGCCGGTGGATTGGCGAGTCGTGGACGCACGCTCTTCGATGAGCATCCTATCAGGAGTGAGAACTAGCGACGGCCCCGACCCCGTCGACGACTGCGCCGGCGCGACCCCGAAGAGCTGGAACCAGTCGTATTCTTGGGCTTGGCACTGTCGAAGGCACCTGCGCCGAAAGCCGCTGTTGGGGCTGTGCGGGTCGGGCCGCTTTGGGTTGTTGCTCCGGATCCTGCACCAGCACCGCGACCACGTGCGCCCCGGCGCGAACGTCCAGCGGGAGCTGCTGCAGCCCTCCGCCGTCCTCCAGCGCCGCGTCGGGCACCTCCGCCAGCACCCCGGCGAGGGCCGCCGCCACGGGCACCGCCGCCGGATTTTTGGACGCCGGCCGGCGCATCCCGCACCTCGAAGCCAGCCGTCTTGATCCGCGGAATCTTCGACCCCAAGCGCTTCTCGATCTCCTTCACCATGGCAAAGTCTTCGGAAGTCACAAAGGTGCAAGCCTCGCCGCTGCGCTCCGCCCGACCGGTGCGGCCGATGCGGTGCGTGTACGCATCCGGAGTGTTCGGCATGTCGAAGTTCACGACGAGTGAAACGCGCGCTACGTCGATGCCGCGGGCCGCGATGTCCGTTGCGACCAGGATCTTGTAGTGCCCCTTGCGGAAGCCATCCATGGCCTTGACCCGTTGGGCCTGGCTCATGTTGCCCTGCAACGCAATCGCGTTGAAACCGCTGTTCGTGAGGGTTTGGGCCAATCGGCGAGCTCGGTGCTTCGTGCGCAGGAACACGATCGCCGATTCGAACTTGCGCTCCCGAAAGAGGTGATTCAGAAGGTCGGTCTTGTCGGGCTGCTCGACCGGGTAGAGCGCGTGATCGATCGTCTCCGCCGGAGTCGAGTGATTCAGTTCAACGACAACGGGGTCCCGCAAGATGCGGTCCGTCAGCGTTCGTATCTCGCGCGGCATGGTGGCCGAGAAGAAGAGGTTTTGGCGGTACTCCGGCAGCTCTTTCAGGATGCGCTTGATGTCCGGCAAGAAGCCCATGTCGAACATGTGGTCGGCCTCGTCCAGGACCAGAACTTCGAGACCATCGAGGTTGATGCAGTTGCCCCGGCCCATGAGATCCAGCAGGCGCCCGGGGCACGCGATCACGATGTCCGGGTTCATCCGCAAACCCTTGATCTGGGGCTGTGCCCCCACGCCGCCAAACACGGTTTGAGTGCGTATGTTGGTGTACTTCGCCAGGAGCTTGGTCTCCGCCTCGATCTGCAGGGCCAACTCGCGGGTCGGCGCCAGAATCAGGGCTCGGGTTCCTCGGGTCCGTCCCTGCATCAGTCGCTCGCAAATCGGCAATGCGAAGGCAGCCGTTTTCCCCATTCCCGTCTGCGCGAGCCCGAGGACATCCTCGCCCTGCAGCACCCGGGGGATCGTCTTGGCCTGAATCGGCCTCGGTTCGGTGAATCCAGCTTCCTCGATGCCTCGCAGGAGCTTTTTGGAGAGTCCGAACGTCTGAAAACTGGCCTGGGCTTGCGACACTTCTGGAGTCTTGTAGGGGGGATCCGGGGGGGAAAGCGGCGCAGAGGGTAACCGCCAAGGGAAAACCCCGAGACGGGGAATCGCATGTATCCTTGGATTGTTCGACCCTGCCCATCCGGGCGGGCACTCCCGCAGGCTACGAGTGCCCACAGGATCCGCCCTGAGCCCTCTCGGGGTTCCCAGCGCCTCCCAAAAATCCGTGCTTGGTTCGAAAAGACCCGATTTCAGGGAGCTAGAGCATGGCGGCGAACGTCTCAGGCACGCAAGTCACCCCGACCACAACCCCTCCCGCTGATCCCCTCATGAAGGCTTTCAAATTATCCAAGGCTGCTCTGGCCTGCTCACTGTTGTCCATCGCAGCGGCAATCTCCGGCTCGCTAGGCACCGCCCAGATTGAACAGCTCAACCTCGATCAAATGGTCGCCCGCACGGACAACGCTGTGCACGGCACCATCGTCAACAAAGAGGTCATCCGCATCGACCACCCGGTGGACGGACCCGAGCTCTACTACACCCACCTGATCATCGAGGGCAAGTCCCTTGTCGACGGCAAAGACCTCAACGTGACCGTCACTTTCCCCGGTGGATTCATCGACGCCGAGAACGGCGTCTGGAACTCGGAGGCTCCCTCCGATGCCGACACCAAGATCGGCACCGAGATCGTCGCTTTCTACAAGTGGAGCGAGAACATGGGCGGCGACCTGGCGAGCAACGCTCTCTACGCTTCCCACGGCGGCCTCTTCCGGACCCTTCAGGGCCGCAAAGGCACGGTCATTCAAGGCCGTGGCGAAGGCTACGCGATCGCCAACAACATCAAGCTCACCCACCTCGACACGCAGATCACGGCTATCGCCAAGTCCCTGCAGGACGCTGAGAAGCAATCCAAGTAAGCAGGAGACCTAAGACATGAACATCAAGCAACTGATCCTCCCCTCCCTCGCGCTCTGCGTCGGCGGACTCTGCGTGCTGCCGTCGATGGAAGAAGCCCAAGCCTGGAGCCTGCTGGGCACCAAGCTCAACCAGAACCAGCGCGACTTCCGCATCTTCAACAACTTCACCGACTCCTCGGCCAACAACAACAACGTGCCGGACAGCCAGTTCCCGGGTCACCAGGGGGTCGTCATGGCCATCTGGAAGGGCGCGGTCGAATGGGGCTCACGGGCCCACGGTGATGGCAGCGGCGATCCCACCCAAGGCACCCTGGGTTCGGGCGGCGCAAACTTCGACGCCCACTTCCAAGGTCTCGCCACGGTTGTCGGCGATGGCAACGACAAGATTCAGTCCGAGATCGGTGGCTCCTCCGGCGGCGTCCTCGCCTACACCGAAGGCAACGGCGGTCAGGGCTGGCGCATCCGCTACTACCGCAGTTGGTCTTGGGAAGACGGTCCCGGTGCCCCCGGTGGCGGAATCGACATTCAAGGCGTCGCCTGTCACGAATACGGCCACGCCCTGGGGTTGGGTCACACGAGCGCGAGCGGCGCGACTATGCGCCCCAGCATCTCGGGAACCGGTTCCGGCCAGCGTTCGATCAACAGTGACGACATCGCTGGGATTCAGGCCAACTATGGCGCCGCCGATCCGCTGAAGCCGATCATCTCGAGCGTCAACGTCGTCGGCTCCACGATCCAAATCAACGGCAGCGGCTTCGACGCGATCGAGAACCAGATCTGGTTCACTCCAAGTTTTGCTCAAGCTAGCGGCGGAACCCCCGTGAAGGTCACGGGCCTGACTTCGAATGGAACGTTCCTGTCTGCCACCATCCCGACCGGGGCCGGTCCTGGGGACATCCTTGTGAGACGGGACGGGATTGGCAACATGGCCCTCTCGAACGCGATGCCCATCGACTTGATCGGTCCTCCGCCCTGCTCGACGCCAACGAACTATTGCACCTTCCTGCCCAATTCGGCAGGTCCGGGAGCGACGATCTCGAGTTTCAACAGCCCGAGCCTGTCCGACAACAACTTCAACCTAACGGCCGGCAGCTTACCCCCGAACAAGGTCGGGCTGTTCTTCTACGGACCGAACCAGGCGAACAATGCTTTTGGTGATGGACGTCTTTGCATCGGGGGCTCGATCACGCGCTTGCCGGCGCAGGTCTCCGATCTCTTCGGCCTCGTGGATCTGACGGTGGACTTCAACTCGTCGCCCTTCAACGCTGGCAATGGCCAAGCGGTTGTCAACGGAACCATGAACTTCCAGTTCTGGTACCGCGATCCCGGATTCGGAAGCGCTGGTTTCAACACCACCGACGGACTCTCCGTCACCTTCTGTCCGTAATCTAAGACTCGACAACAAGGCCCTGATGCATCCGCTCGGATGGGTCGGGGCCTTGTTTGTTTCTTGGTCGCCCAGCAGTTTGCCGACCTCGCTCCCACGATCGAGAACGACCTGGACTTCCGGTGCCCGCGAACGCCGGACTCCTCGCAACCAATTCCTTCCATTGGAGATCCCAAGCATGAACACCCCGCGCGCCCTGCTTCCCATCCTCGCCCTCGGACTGGGCGGCTTCCTGCTCCTCCAGAGCCAACCCGCCAACGCCTATTCCCTCGCCACGCACAACCTGGATCTAGGCCAGCGTGACTTCCGCGTCTTCAACAACTTCCAAGACGCGACCGCCAACGACAACCAGACCCCGGACCCCAACTTCCCCGGACATCAGGGCGCGGTCATGGCGATCTGGAAGGCGTCGGTGGAATGGAGCTCGACCCTGCACGCCAGTGGCCATGGGGACCCGCACCAGCCGGGCGGCCTGGGTTCCGGCGGAGCGAACTTCGACGTGAGCATGCAGGGGGAAGCCACTTCACCCGGAGGAGTCTCCGACAACACCCATTCAGCGATCCCCATGGCGGGTGGCATCATCGCGTTCACGGAAGCCAGCTCCGGTGGTTGGCGCATCCGCTACAACGAGAGCTTCGCCTGGGAAGACGGCCCCGGAACCAACCCGGGCGGCGCCATCGACTTGCAGACCATCGCGACCCACGAGTACGGCCATGCCCTGGGGCTCGGGCACAGCACTGTCAGTGGCGCCACCATGTCCGCCACGGCCGTGCCCGGCGTGGGCGCCCGGAGCATCGAAGCGGACGACAGCGCGGGAGTGCAGGCGATCTACGGCGCTCTCGCGGCCAGCAAGCCCTTGATCAGCGGAGTCATCGTCTCAGGCTCGCAAGTGCAGATCTTGGGGTCAAACTTCAGCGTCACCGGCAACGAGGTTTGGTTCACCCAAGCCACGGCGGGCGGAAACGGAACGCCCATCAAGCTGCTCGGCGTGGTCTCGACCGGGAACAACATCACGGTCCCGATCCCGGCGGGCGCTGGCCCCGGGGACGTGTTGGTTCGCGCTCAGGGAACGACCGGCGCCAGCCTCTCGAACCCATGGCCCATCGACCTGCCGGTCGGATGCTTGGCTCCGACGAACCACTGCAGTTCGACGCCCAACTCAGCCGGTCCAGGCGCGCTCATCAGCTCGAACAATGCGCCAAGTTTGTCCGCCAACAACTTCCAAGTGCTCGCCAGTGGCTTGCCCCCGGGCGTGCTGGGTTTGTTTTTCTACGGCTCCGGGCAACAGCAGGTCCCCCTCGGGGACGGTTTCCTCTGCGCCGGAGCACCTGTGCATCGACTGAGCGTGCAAGCCGTGGACGGCTTGGGCAACGTTTCGCGCCTCCTGGACTTCAGCTCGCCACCCTTCAACGGCGGCTCGGGTCAAGCGTTCGTGGGCGGTGTGGCCAACTTCCAGTTCTGGTACCGGGACCCGGGATTCGGCCTGGCTGGGTTCAACCTGACGGACGGCTTGCAGGTTGTGTACTGCCAGTAGCCTTTGAAGTCCGGCAGGAAGCCGGCCGAGTTCGAGATGCGACGGCGTGACAGAAAGGCACCTCCCCGATCTTGCGCAGCGGAACTGTGCGAGAACGGGGCGGTCCCGCGTTGACAGACCCGCTCTCAGGAAGTTCCGCGTACCGCCTACATGAAGGGCTTCATGTAGACCGTGACCACCGCGATCACGATCAACAGCGTTGCGATCAGCGCCAAACCGCGGGTCTTCTCCGGCTTGCGGAACGCGACTCCGGAGAGGACCGCGATGCCAAACAAGCAGGCCAGCTTGATCATCATCCAGATCGGGAATCCGAGTTCCTGTTTGGCGGAGATCCCAAAGCCTCCGACGAGGACGACAAAGGCCAGGATGCCCGTGTTGCGCATGCAGGCGGAGCGCCGCTCGGGGGTCGGCGCTGCAAAGGCCTGGAAGGTCAAGCCGATCAGCAGGAAGGCGCCGGTGACGTGGAGGATCTGGTAGACGATGGAGTCCATTGCTTGGTTCTGGCTTGAGGGGGGGCGAGGATCGTTTGGGCGCGCTAGCCTACCCCTTTCGAGCGGTGGAGCACGAGGCCAGGCCGACTTTCACGCGCGCCTACGTTCCACCAGGCGGCGCCGCGTGAGCTCGGGCAAGCGCGCGTGCAAAGCCCCTATGACTCCATCCCCGCATGGGTCCAGAACCGCAAACACAACTCTGGCCCGCTGAGTTGGACCAAGCCAGACTCAGCGGGCCAGAGGAGGAGGTTGTCGGGAATGGCCAGCATTCGCCGGCCCGCCCTTCAGAGGTCCTTTCTAGATCCCCTTTGTCGCAGAAGCCTAGTTGCAGAAGTCCACGTGCAGACCGTTGGAGTGCGCCAGGTTGCCCGGGGTTCCGGGGTCGCGGCAGATCGCCTGGTAGTAGAGCTCGCCATCGACGAAGGTCGGATCCACGGTGGTCGGAACGCTCGCTGCACCGCTGCCGTCCAGTTGGACAACCGTGCTACGCCGCACCGAGTCGCCCACCAGGAAGAGACCGCCGGGGAGGTCCAAGTGACGGGACTCCTTGCCGGAGAAGATGGCCATCTGAGCGTTCGGAACACCACCGGTGATTTCCAAGGTGAAGTTGCCCGCGGACAAGCTCGGCGTGCCGCTGTAGGACAAGTGCATCTCGTTGGTCGAGGAGTTCTCGATCACGTAGCCGTATTCGATCGGCTGCGGGCAAGGAACGCTTCCCACATTGATCGTGGTCATCGCCATCTCGACCGGGGCGCTCTTGCCAAAGACATCCCAAGCGCGGTAGGCAATGTCACCAGTGTTGTTGCTGGTGTTGTTGTCCCGCAGGAACTCGATGTATTCCTTTGAAGTCGTCTGGTAGAAGAGCCGCACCTGGATATCTGCAGTGCCGGCGGGCATCCCGAAGAGGGAGTCATGCCAGTACTGCTCGTCCAAGTACTCCTCGTCCATGACCGGGGCGCCAGCGGCCTCGAAGGCAGCGTTGGTGAAGCCACGGGGCGGAATGCGGTTGTCCTTGTGGATGACGTTATTGAGGGCAAAGTGGAAGCCAACCCCTTCCGGAACGCCCGTTGCTGCTGCGACCGCTGCGTCGACTCCGAGCTCAGCCTCGAAGACGGTGGTGTTCGAGGTCGTGAGCGTTGCTGAGTTCGCATCGTACCCACCACGCTCGACGATCAAGTTGCCGCCACCATCGAGGTAGCGCACGTTCAGCCACATGCGACGGCCCTCGGGATAACCCGTGGGGAGCTTGTGGCCGGTGTTGTTCAGGACACGCACGTTGAGCTGGTTGCCCTTGATCGAAGCCTCGAGCACAGCCGAGTTCTTGAGCATGCCAACCGCGCGCGCAATCGAGTTGTCCACCTGCACCGCCGTCAAGCCCGTCTCGAAGTCAGGGTAGAGCGAGCGGATGGCCTTCAGCACCCAGGTGTTGCCACCGTTGAAGAAGTGCAAGGGCTGGTCGTTGCGGAACTGAGCTCCCCACTGGGGGGCGGCTGCTTCGCCACTGCCGTCGGGCATGTGGCAGTCCTGGCAACTGCTGACTGCGGTCTTGTTTCCACCGAAGAGTCCGCCCAGTTCGATTTCCTCGAGGGCGAATTGGCTGTTGGCCCATTCGCTGTAGGTGCGTTCCACCGGGAAGTACTCGCCCTTGATGTGGGTCGGGTGCTCCGCGTTGGTCGGGTTGAGCACGAAGGTGCCGTCGAGTTGCTTGGTGTACGCCGGGTTGCTCACGTCGTGGCAAGTTCCGCAAAGAGCGGAGTCCTGGTGGAACGGAGACTTGCGCCATTCGTGGTAAGGGAAGTTGGCTCCCAGATTGAACGGTCCACGCCTACGGTCATCCGGATCGACCACGTACTGTGCGGAGTGGGGCTCCACGGGAATTGCCGTCGTAAGAGCAGCAAGGATACCGGTGTCCTCGGCCGGGTTGGCGGCGTCAGCCACCGGGTCCACCATGCGGTGACAGAAGTGACAGCCGACCCCATCCATGTCCCCGTTGAAGACGTCCAATGCGGAGCCGTCGGTGGGCACGCTCTTGCCGTGCAGCCAGCCGTTGGGAGTGTGGCAGCGCAAGCAAAGATCCCCCGCGAAGTCGGCGTCCTGGTTGGCGATCGCCATGGCGGCGTACCAAACCGGGTCACGCGTCGCCTGACCCATCATGCTGGCAGCCCAGTTAGAATAGGGCTCGATCGCATCATCGTAGTAGCCGTGGCAACCGGAGCAGGTGTCGCCGGGTGCCAAACTGACGTTCAGCGTCAACTCTTGCGTTCCAGGCATCGTCCAGTCAGCGATGGTCGTCGGAAGCTGAGGGCTGACGGGTTGGGCCGAGAGTGAATAGGCTGCCACAGCGAGGCCTGACACCACGATTGCAGAGACGATAGATGTTCGCGAATTCCAGATTGCCATGGATGTGTTGCCCCGCGGGCATTTTTGGGTCTTAGGGGGGGTCGGGGGACCGCTCTTAATAATCCCCCAGAGACTGGAATCAGTCAAGCCAGGGTGAGTGTCAAAAATAGGGTCCCGGCACCACCAACTAGGGGCCCCGGGACCGTCAAGGCGCTGTTTACTGGGTCAATTCTGCCAATCGACCACCAGGGCCTGGCTGACGTTGAAGCCTGAACCACAGGGCCCGCTCGGGTCCCGGTACCAGAGCTGGTAGGTCCGGGTATCCCCCGCCGCGACCCCGCCAGCCACGGAAATCGCCGGATCGCCGGCACCGGGATAATCAGACTGGCCCATGGAAGCGAAGACCACATGGAAGCGAATCAGCTGACCACCGGCACAGCGCAGGCCATCCCCGAAGAGATTGCCGAGGCCTCCATTTAGATTGGTGACTCCCTGGAAATAGAGCCCGGGAGTCGACGCTGGCAGTCCAGTGGTGACAAAACTGAGGGTGTCGCTGCTCACGCTGGGCACTCCTCCAAAAGCCATGGTGCCCCCAATTCCGGTGGAATTCGAGCAGCCGCCGGCCCCTGGGCTGGTGTTTCCGCAGGGGCAATTCTGACCGGCTCCGTCGCCGAAGCAGACTGAGGTCACCGCATCCACCTCGAAATCGAGGCGCAGGAGGCCGTCGACCATGGGACTCGGGATCAGCGCATAGGCCCCGGAAGGTCCCAGGTGCAGCTCGGAGGGAGGGATGTCGGTCACCGTGTTTTGAGTGATGACCAAGCTCTGGGTATCCAAGGTGAGCACGCTGCCTTCCAGTCCAAAGAAGACGCCGCCGGGTCCACCGCCCACGCTCCAGTTGCCCCCGGAAACGGTGACGCAAGAGCCGCGCACTACGAGCCCCTGGGGCTTCAGTCCGAGGGCGATCGTATTCGTCATGCTGAAACTCGTGAGATCGACGAGGCTCAAAGCGCTGGCGCCATACTCGGCCAAGTAGAGCGTGTTGCCATCGTCGGAGAGCGCCATCTCAAATGGATCCGGCCCGGTCGCCAGACTGCCAGTTACGCTCGAGCCCGCGCCGGCATTGCTGACACGCACCAGCCGATCGGCGTCTTTGCAACTCACGAAAAGGCTCGAGTCGTTGGCCGCAAACACAACGCGGAACGGGAAAGCGGGAACGGCAACATTCGCCAACACACTCCAACTAGCCGTGTCGATCAGCGTCAACTCGTTCGTGAAGCTGCCGCAAACCGCGAGCGTTGCCCCGTCGTGGCTGAGCTCGATACCACTCGATGGACCGAACAAGTAGGTGTAGGTGCTCCCCATGTTTCCAGTGGACAACTTGGGCCCCGCGACGCTCATGCTGTTCAGGTCCACGCGCCAGACTCCGTCGCTCGTCACGACAGGAACGTAGGCGTATTGACCATTGGGAGAGATTTCCACCTCGCTAGCGCGGGTCGAGATCGAAATCGGAGTCGAGGTCAGAGCGACAAGATCGAGCACCGAAACGAAAGTGGAGTCCAAATTCGCGACGACGGCCTTCGAACCGTCAGGCGTGATCGCCACGCCACTGGGCCGGTTGCCCACGGGCAGCACCGCCACAACCGTGTTCGTTAGCAAGTCCACCAGCGTCGCGTTGTCCGAGAGAATGTTGGTGGTCAGCGCCAGGGTGCCGTCAGCGCTGATGGCCGTGCGCCGCGTCTTGTCGGCTTCGCCAGGAGGGCCCGTGAGCACCTGCCCCTCGAGGAACGGGCCGCCGGGATTCGTGTTCATCACGAGCAAGTCCTCGCCAAACTGCGTCGCGGCCATGGCCGCCCGCGTTCCGACCGGAGAGACAGCGCCCAGCGCGCAGGAGACCTGGTTGTTCAAGTCCGCGATCAAGCTCTGGGACCCGAAATCGATCAGGCTTCCGCGATAGCCGACGCAGATGACTTGATTGCCATTGGCGGTGGTGTACATCTCGTTGATCGACGCTGTGTTCAGGCTGCCAGAGACCGCGTTCGTCACCAAGTTGACCACCACCGCTGCATTTTGAATCGAACAGACCGCGGCCGTGCCGTCGCTGCGAATAGCGATTGGGCTGAAGGTAGCCGCTCCCACATTGATGTTCTTCGTGATCGTCTTCGTCGCCACGTCAATCACGCTGCAAGACGTCTCAGGGTAGTAGTGAGCGATCACTGCCGTGAGCCCGTCCGGAGTAATCGCAACTCCCCGGGGGTCCGCTACACTGCTCGCCGAGGTCACCGTCCCTGCAACGAGGTCGAAGAAGTCGACTTCGTCATTGAAGTAGTCCGGAACGATAGCGAGGGAGTTTGAGGCCAACTCAAACGAGGAGAAGCTCGCGCTGGCTTGACCGTTTTCGGGGGAGAGCGAGATCGAGGCCGAGAAGCCCGCGCCGGGGATGCGATGAACTTCCGTTGCCGAAGCGATGTCGATCACGGAAAGGCTGTTGTCCACCGTATTGCCAACCACCGCGGTCAGACCGTCGGGCGTGATGCGCACCACGCCTGGCTGCGTGCCGATTGGAACCACTGCGATCTCAAGGCCCGTGAGGATGTCGAGAATCGAAGCGCTGTGCTCAAACAGATTCGCGGTCACCGCGTGCACGCCATCCGCGGAGATAGCCACCCCTTGGGGGGAACCACTGACATCGATGGCGCCCAGCCCCACGCGGGTCGCTGCATCGACGATCACTACGTTCTTGCTCAGAAGGTGCGAGATCAGGATCTTGGATCCATCCGGTGTAAACACCATCCCGGTCGGCAAGTCGCCCTCAGGCTCCACGCCAGTGAAGACGCTGGTCACGCTGAAGGGGTTGCAGCTAGCCAGCCCCAGGCCAACACTTGCGCCCACTTGGGAGGCTCCACTTCCTGGCAGCCCAGGCGAGCCCCTCAGGATCTGCCCGACTTGAGATGGATCCACAAGCAGCTCAAGGGGACGCAGGACATCTCCGTCTTCTGAGTTAGAGAGCTCACTGATTGTCGAGCTGTGTTCCCCGGCCAAGGCCAGGGAACCGAGCAGCAGCGAAGCGAAAAATCCTAGGGACGGTTCGAGGGGAGTTGGTTTCACGGGGGTCCTCCATTGGTGACAAATTGCGGAGGGCCCAAGTTACCAAGCCCCGTAAGAAACGGGGCTCTCGCTCATGGAGCGATCGAGAAGTAAAGCGCGTTGGAGAGCCCAGATGCACTGGCCGCTGCCGGGTCGCGGTACCAGAACTGTGCGTACACTTGCGCCCCCGCCACGAGCCCCGGATCGATGCCACTCTGCAAGTAGGTCTTGAAGTCGAAGTCGTAGGCTCCCGAACAATCCGAACCGGAACTGTTGCCCCCTGAACTCTGAGGGGTGGTGCGCTTGAGCGGTCCTTGGATGCACAGGGTGCCGTCCGCGAAGGGCGTGAAGGCGGGCCCGTACCCGTAGAACAGCAGCCCGATGCGTTGGTTGACCACATCCGTCGCGGTCACGTGGAAGGGACCGGCAGAAGTCGCGCTGGCCATCCCGTTGAAATCAATCTGAGCCACGCAGCCGTTGCTGTTTAGCTTGCCGGAGCAGTAAGCGCCCGGGTCGGAATTGGTAGGCAAGAAGAAGATTGGGTTGGTGTAAGCCGTCTTCGCGCCGCTCTCGCTGTAGGCGCGAATCCAAGAGTTCGCGCTGGTCTCCAAGGATGCCGAGCAGGTGAACGTCCCTTGACCGCTGAGCGGACCGCTTTGACAGAGGATCATCTCGGAACTGTCTCCAGACTTGCCGGCAAAGATGGTGATCGACCCCGTGTCCAAGCCAAAGTTGTAGTGCACGCGCGGGCTGTAAGAGGCCGCCGGTGAGTTCGGAGGCAAGGCATTCATGGAGCCCATGGAAAGCACCGACCCGCCGAGCTGTGCATCGAGGATCAACGCATGGCCGTTCGACAGGTAGTGCCGACCAGCGCGCAAGGCGTTGTGCAAGTTCTCGGCAGTGAACGGCTCGCCATTCAGCAGCACATGATTGGCCCCGAACAAGAACGCTTCGTCGTGGGTGTCGCTGCCCGAGTAGGCGTACAGCAGACGCCCGTCGAGCATCCAATCCACCCAACGGCCGACGTTGCCCCCTTGCCCGCTTTGACTCGCGCCGTTCCAGATCTCCACCCCGTGCATTGCGTTCGCCTCGATTCCGGCGGTGGCTGCGTAGCTGTTCCAACCGAACTCTCCAGCATCGGGATGGTTCACGATCGGGTAGCCTCCCATCCCGCGAACCTGATCGATGTTCGAGGTGAAGCTGCTCAGCGCGTTGCCGAACAGGCCGTCGCAGAACCCGAGCAAGCCGTCACCCCCACCGGGAATGCGCGACGTCACATCATGGGCTCCCATGTGATTGGCCGAAGTCGTGCCCAGGCACAGGATGTCTCCAAGATCACTGCCCTGCTGGGAGCCGACCTCGTCACTGGAAAGTTCGATGTCAGGCAGGCACAGAAAGCTCGCGTCCGTGGCGGCCGCGCACTCCGCCTGTATCGCTGCGAACTCGCCGGAGCTGTTGATGCAATAGCTGTGGTCTGTGGCCGTGAACCAATCCATCCCCAAGGCCTCGTACTGGGAACGCAATTGCGCATAGCTGAAGCTTCCGGAGAGCTGCAGAGATTCCGCGGTGCAATTGCCGGAGGGGGCGCAGGCACCCGCCGCTTCTCCGTGGCAGGAGTGAACGTGCAAGTCCCCCGCGTGCAGACTCGTGCCCTGCATCGCAATCGACTGGGGCAAAGGCAAGGGCGCCTCGAGCAGGGTGATGCTGCGTGACTGAATACTTGTGCGGCGGACTCCACCCGGGTCGACAAACGTCAGTGCCAATTCGATCGTACGCACAGTCCCGGGAGCTTCTCCCTCCGCAAAGATCTGATCGGTGTGCACCGGGAAGTCGATCTGCGTGAACGGCCGACCGCGTCCTGCTTCGTACTCCTCGGAGAGCCCCGTCCAGGTTTGAACGACCTGCGCGCGACGATCGAAAATCTCGCCACCGCGAAACTCAGGGTCCTCTTCCTTCGCGAAGTACCGGCGGTCCCTGCGCGATTCGGTGATCTCCAAGGGCAGGCGCTCGATCAATGCACTCACTTGGCCAAAGCGCGGGTCGCCGGTCAGTTGGCCCGCGAGGGTTCGCTGATAGATGACGTCCCCGCCGCTGGAAACCTGGAGCGACTCCAACTGCAAGACTTGATCCAAATCGAAGGGCGACGAAACAAAAACCGCCGACTCCACCGTGCCCAAGACTCGCACACCCGTCGGCGTCAACGGAATCAGCACCAGCTCTCCGTCATTCTGAACAACGGGCGGCGGGGAGAGTTGCGCCCAAGACAGGTAGCTCACGGAGAGCACAAGGAGTGGGCCGAGCAGAACAGGAAGGCGGAGTTGTCGTTTCATGGCGGAAGTCCTCAAGCGGCGGGATCAAAGGCGGAACGCCCGCGGGAGGAAAACCCCGCGAGCGTGAGGGCGTACCGTCGTCGCTCAGGGGCAGAGCAAGACGTTCAAGCCGTCAGAAAGATTGAAACCAGCTCCGCCGGCAGCCACGTCGCGGTACCAGCACTGGAAGTTCGCGTTCTGTCCAGCTGCCAGCAGCAATCCGCCGGGCAAGGCGTTGAAGTCGACCGCCTGACTGAAGACACCGGCCCCGTCGGAAATCACGACTGGGAAGCGCTTGACCGAACCACCAAGACAAAGGTTGCCGTTGCCTAGCGGCACGTTGACCTGGTTCAAGCCCATGAAGAAGAGCCCGGGCTTGTTTGCAGGACAGCCATTGGCCGTCAAGTTGAAGTTGGCTGCGGTCATGCTCGTGGAACCTGAACCAGCAATGCTCGAACCAGGACCAACGCTATTGGGCGCGCCAACGCAGTAGCTGGCTGGAGCGGGGCAATCGTAACTGGCGTTGATCACACCATTCAGTCCAAGGGTGGCGGAGATGCCGCTCGCGGGGTCCGTGAACATGAACGAAGTCACCATCGGCGAGCTCAGCACGAGCTCACCAGTCACCAAGTTGATGGTTCCACTGGTCGGCGCGGCTGGGCCCACCGTTCCGGTCAAGTCCGTCACAGTCGCGCTTCCAACCAGGGGAGTCACGGTCAACAATCCTGAGGTCACCACCAGGGTCGTGGTCGTGTTGAAGCTCCCCGCAGCGTCCACCGTGAACGGATCCGAACTGATCGAGAAACGCATGTTGGCCACGTCGATGATGGCCAAGGGTGGCAGGAAGATCACGGAGTTCGGGATCTTGGCAGAGAGGTCCGGGGTCACGAGCAGATCGCTGCTCAACCACTGCCCCGAAGCCACCGGACTGCCGCCCGTCGCGAGATCGAAGACCACATCCCCAGCCAACTGAAAGGCGTTGCTCGGATTGCCCTCGAGGGCTCCGATCGATGTGGTTCCAGTCCAAGTGTAGTTCGTGTTCGCTTGGTCCACGGTCAACGTGAAGCTCTGTGCGCCTGCAAGCCCAGTGAGGACGGCGGCGGCGAAAGGGATGGCGGTGAAGTTCCTGATTCGCATTTAGTTGTGGGGTACTAGAAGGTGAGGCACCCGGGAAAACTCCTCCCCCGGGGCCTCAGAGTACCAAGCGATTCGAATTCCGGTGCGGCCCGCCCTACCCGGGACGCGATGGCCCGCGCCGAAACGACAGGGACTGCATCCGCAGGGTGGTGACGCAGTCCTCTGATTCCAACGTACGTGCGTGCCTTGGCGCCCCCGTCGGTCCAGTGGACGACCAACGCCCCCATCTTCGCCAGCCCGCGACAAGCACCCCGGTGGATCCGCCGTGGCCCCTCAGGTGCTCTTGGAGCCGCGCTCCCAGCACTGGAACTTCACGCTCCTCCTCAGCACAGGCAAGCGTGCGCAGGACCACCACAAGTGGATCAGAGAAGAGAGCCGTCTGACTGGGAACTCAGCGCGCGCTAGGGGCAGGAGCGCCCAACGCAATCGCTTTGCCGAGTTCTTCGTTGGTCAGTGGCTCCCCGTTTAAATTCCAGGTGCCGTCGACCGTGTGAACCACGTTGAAGTAGATGTTGTCCTTGGGCTGCTCGCCCCCCGACAACTCGTGCAAGATCTCCGTGGCTTCCTTACCGCAGGCCACTTGAACCTCGCGCGTTGAAAAAGCAAAGGACGGGGTCTTCCACTCCACCCACGCGCCGCGCAAGGGCTCGCCGCCGGAGAAGCTGTGCGAAGGATCGAGGATCTGGACCTGAGCGGTGACGTTGGGAGTCATGACCGTGTTTCCTGCGAGGCCATGATGCTTGAGGAAGGATTGGGTCAGTTGCTTGACGGCGCTCTGCAATTTGTCGGCGGGCAGGACGTTCTTGGTCAGCGTGAGTGTGAGAGGCATAGTTCTGTTTTTGGTAAATGGGTAAGCTCGAATGACCAGGGTGCTGCGCTAGCTGCTCGGTCGTTTTGTAGTCATCGCTCCAATTGACGAGCAGCGCTCACAATCGTGACATGCAGTTTTAGAATATTCACTTCAAAACTAGCAAACGACACGGGACACGACCCTCGAGCAGGAGCTGCCCACACGCCCCAAATAGCGAATCCGCCCCCAGGGACGCCCGCGACCGCTATTCCCAGCGCCTGACCAAAGTGCCCCCAGCTCCGGGCCTTTTGAAGTACCCTCTTCATAACCCTGCCCCCGCACACACGACTGCCCCGATGGCCCGCCCCCGCTCCGTCTCTAAAGAGGACTCCCTCGAACTCGCCCTGCAGCTCTTCTGGGAGCGCGGATACGACCTCACCTCGATCGCCGACCTGAGTGCGGCCATCGGTGTCGGGCCCTCCAGTCTCTACAACAGTTTTGGCAGCAAAGAGAACTTGTTCCGCCTCGCTATCGAGCGCTACCTGTCGACCCACGCGGCCCCAACCCTAGGCAGGCTGGACGACAAGGATGCGGGCACGGCTGTCGAGTACGCCCGGGGTCTCCTGCGGGAAGCGGCCAAGCTCTACACCAGCAAGGGATTCCCCCGGGGCTGCGCGATGTTCGAAGGCGCGGGCTCCGGCCCGCCAGAGCAGTCGCCTGCTTGCGCGATGACTCACGCGATCAAACGGGACTTGAACAAGACCATCCGAAAGCGCCTGGACGCCTATTCTCGGTCAGGAGAGATGCTCTCTGCTTCCTCCAAGGTCTTGGCCGCGTTCCTCCTAGGAAGCATGCGAGGCCTCTCCCAGTTGGCTTGCGATGGCGCCAACCGTACGGAGCTAATGGGCGTCGCGGACCACGCCGCCCAGAGCTTGACGGGCCCTTAGCGCTCCACTTGATTCCTGCGCGCAGGTCGAATTCGAGAGTGCTTCCCTCGGCGGTCATCGCTTCGTACTCTTCTGCGACCTATGAGTTCCCTCCTGAGCCGCGCACCGATCCTCGCCATGGGGGTCCTTCTTCAGAGCTCATGCGCGGCCGTGAGCTGGCCTACCACCCAGGCGGGCCAACACAGCGTGGCCGAGAGTTTTGGGATCGGCAGCCTGTACAAGGTCGACTCCACCATCACGATTTTGGACAGCAATTCCGATGCCCCCCCCAGCGAAGTCGCCGGGGACATGAAGGGCCGGATCGGGCTCGGGGTGCAGGCCGAGTACTTTCCAATCAACGACTACGCGCTGTTCTACGGTTTCGAGTACCGCGCCTTCGAGCCCACCATCCACAACGAGCTCTTCGACTTCGGGCAGGCCTCGCAGACGGAACTGTTCTTGGGCAGCCGCTACTACTTGCCTTGGGGACTGAGGGGTTTGGGCTCGAGCTTCCGGCCGTTCCTTCAGGCGAAGCTGGCCTACATCCCTGCTGTGCGCTTCAACATGGTCACCACCATTCCCTTGGGGGCGACCGGCGAAGCTGTCTTGGAATCACCTTACCGCGGGGATCCGTACTGGAGCTTTGGAGCCGGCACGGGCATCGCTTACCTCATCTCAGACGACCTCTCGATCAGCCTGGGTTTCTACTATGAGCTTCCCCTGACCAAGCCCTCGGGGGTCTCCGACGCGGAACTGATCAAAGGCTCCGGAAATCCTTTCATCGACAACCTGCTCGACTCCCTGCAATTCGAAGTCGAGCTCGAGCCGTACGGCTGGATCGGGCTGCTCAACATTACCTACACGTTCTGATCGCGCTTCGCGCACCCGTCCGAATGGCGAGTGCCCGATCCGCCAACTCACCACCCGCCCGTTCCCCTGCACATGTCCATCGAACACCCCGCTCCCATCCAGCCCGCTGCCCACGCCCAGTTCTCTTCGTCGAAGATGGGGAAGGTCACTCTTTACACTTCGGAGCACCTGTTGGTGGGCCTGAATTGCTTTGAACCTGGGCAGGAGCACGCCCTCCATGGGCACGCGAATATGGACAAGGTTTACTCGGTGATCGAGGGCCATGGCATGTTCCTGCTGGAGGGTCGCCAGACACCCCTGGAGCCCGGGATGCTCTTGGTCGCGCCCGCTGGAGTTCCCCACGGAATTCGCAACACGAGCGACGCCCGGCTGACCGTGCTCGCGGTTCTCGCTCCGGGCCCACAATCCCGTAATTAGGGGGATTTTTGTCCACTTTCTGGGACTAGATCTGAGGAAGGCTCAGGTTAGAGACATGCTCGCCCGAGTAGAACGTTTCGCCGGTTCTCCCTCGCGGAATCTTGCCTATTTCCACTGGTCAAAGTGGAACGGCAGTAGAATCCCGCGCCCGGTATCCGAGCACCCGGATGGGGGGGACCCGCTCACACCCTTTGGTCAACAACCAGACTTCCCGAATCATGAAATTCCACAACCTGACTGCGTCGCTGATTCTCATCGCGACCCCTACCCTCGCCGCCGCACAGCAAACCTGTGTGAACGACTCCGTTCCGCTTCAAACCACCAACTGGTCGACGACCGTTTCGATCCCGAAATTCGACGCCAGCTTGGGCAGCCTTCAGAGCATCGACTTCAACCTCACTGGAAAAGTCACCGGCTCCGCCAGCATCGAAAGCCTCGACGCCGCACCTTCGACGGTCATGACGACCTACAAGGCTCGGATCACCCTGACGCGCCCGGACTTGAGTGTCCTTGTTGTTTCCATCCCGGACCAACAGTTCAGCGACAACCTGACGGCCTACGACGGCACCATCGACTTCGGTGGCACCTCCGGCATCGCGCACTTGGGCATCACCGCCACGGACGTGCAGAACATCAACGTGACCGCCCCGGCGGACCTCGCGCTGTTCACGGGAGTTGGCAGCATTGTTCTCCCGATCGAAGCCCTGGGCACCTCGACCGCGAGCGGTTCTGGCAACCTGATCACGCAGTTCCTGACGGACGCTGAGGCTTCCATCGACGTCTGCTACAACTACGCACCCGACTGCAACGGCAACGGCATCGACGACGCCGTCGACATCAGCGGTGGATTCTCCAACGACATCTGGGGCGACGGCATCCCGGACGAGTGCCAGCCGAGCATCCGCCGCTTCTGCGCCGGTGACGGCGCGGCCAACGGTGGCGCTGATTGCCCCTGTGGCAACAACGGCCGTCCCGGCGAAGGCTGCGACAACGGCAACAACTACGGCGGTCTGCTGCTCGGAACAGGCAGCCCTAGCATCGCCAACGACACCCTGGTGTTGACCGCGAGCCAAATCCCGATGGTCTCCCCTGGTTTCTTCTTCGGTGGAACCCAAGCGACACCCATGGGAGTTCAGAACGTGCTCGGTGGCGGCCTCACCTGCTTGGTCAACCCCATCCGCATCCAGAAGATCAACATGGGCGGTGGCAGCATTCCGCTCCTCGGCGCTCCCTCGATCTCCGTCTTCATGGGCCTGATGCCCGGCGATACCACGTTCTTCCAGTTCTGGTACCGCAACGGACACGGCTCCTGCAACACCTCCAGCAACGCCACCAACGGCTTGATCGTGACCTGGGGCTTCTAGGGAATTCTTGACACCGGAGTGCTTGGAGTAAAAAGCTCTCGGCACACCGGACGTCGAACAAAGAGAGGGCTGTCCCACCGTTTGGTGGGGCAGCCCTCTTTGTTTGTGACGCCGGAAGGACACAACGACTTGTGAATCCTGCAGCGGGCCGCTATCTGTGGCACAGGCTCCTAGAGGCCCGGCCGACAAGGGGCGATCTCTCGCTCGGCTCCCACGAACCGCCCGGCTGCGTTGCCTGAACCCCCATATAGCTTCAACTATGTGGGGAACCCGGCGCCTTGCCAGTCGATCCGTGGAACCCGATCGAGAAACCGCCCCTTGTCGGCCGGGCCTCTAGTACTTGAGCTTGAAGTCACTCCAACTCAGATGGGCGCCTTGGGCAAAGAAACCCAGACCCCCGACCAGTTCCTCGCCACCCTCGATGCTGCCGATTGGCTCTCCGTTGAAGAAGAAGTCCGCCCGGCCCGGTTGGATCTCCAGGGCGATCGTCGCAGAGTCCACGTCGTAGTTTTCGCGCAGGTCCAAGTCTCTCGTGAACTCGGGAGTGTTGTCGATGAACTCGACGATTCCGGACTTGCCGATCGATGGCGCGATGGCGAGCAGGCGCATCCCGCTGGCGTTGTTGACCCCGAAGATCAGTCCGTAGAAAGGCAGATCTCCACCCTTGATGACGCCCACTCGCGCCTCGTAGCGAAAGCGCTTCGGTGTGTCCATGGTGCAAAAGGCGAGGCTCAGGCCAGTGGGCTGCACCTCGATGCTGTCATTGACACGGACGAACTCATCTCCCATTTGCCAGTAGGTCAGCTCCTCATCCACAGGGATTCGCCGGTAGCGCCCGAGGTCGAGCCCTGCGCCCATCTCAGCGATCATCGCCGCCAAGCGTTCGTCACCGCCCAGGGCATCGAGGCCTTGGGTCAGAAGCTTCACGGCGATGCGCGTCAAGCCCGCCTCCTTGCACTGGACCGCCACGGCCAATGTCGAATCCACGTACGCGGCGTCCGCCGCCTCTAGGTTCGCGGCGATGACCTTGTCCACCTTGGCCATGCCCGTCAAGCCCATCGCGAGCTGGGCCTTTGCCGCCTCGGAATTGGAGTCTTGCGCCCCGCGTCCGTTCACTGCGATCTGCCGATAGAAGTACATAGCTGCGTCTTTGTTCTTTTGAAGGAGGTAGCTCTTGGCCAGCTCCTCTTGCACGACTGGATCCTTCGGGCGCTTGCGCAAGGCGGCCTTGAAGCTCTCGATGGCTGAATCCAGCTGTTTGTTCTCGATCTGCTTGCGACCGCGTGCGACCAACTCGTCGACGACTTCGCCTCCTCCGTAGTGAACGCGCGACAGTTCGTTGATCCAGTTGGCGAAGCGCGCGACCAGCTCGTCGTAAGTCTTGACGTCCTTCTGGCGCGCCTTGCCCACGAAGTACTCAGTGAAGCGTTCCTTCAAGTCGTGGGCACCGCCACTCTTGTAGGAGAGCATGAACTCCTCGAGGATTGGCAGGTAGACGCGCTCGCAGTTCTCGTCCTCGTAGTTGCGCAGGAAGTAGGTCAAGCCCCAGCCAAAGGGATAGTACTCACCGGGATAGGATCCCGGCTGGTTGTACGTGATCACCTGCTCGACCGTCGGCGAACCTTCCTTGAGTAGACGTACCAAGCTGCGCAAGCGGCTGTCGGGGACCAGGTTGAAAGTCACGCGCCCACCAGCTTCGATGCGCGCTCCTTCGAAGTAGCTCGCCGTGCCTTCGTTCAGCCAAGTGGGAATCGGGTTGGGCCAGACCGCCCGGGTGAACTGGTGCGACGCTTCGTGAAAGAGCGTGGACCAAAGATCCGCCAAGGTCCCGGGACGCGACTCCGTGCGCGGATCGTAGGCCGTCACCGAGTTCTCCGTTGGGCTGAAGAAGCCTTTCACGTTGGGTTGGACGTCCTCGTGCTTGTCGAACTCCGCACGGGTGCGGTAAATCTTGAGAGCACAGGTACGCATGCCGCCGCCACGCGCTTTGTAGTTGAACACCTTGCGGTAGAAGCCATTGATCTGATCCATGGCGTTCACCATCGCATGGGCCATCTCGTAGTCCATGTTGGTCTTGACGGTGTAGAACTCACCCTTGACCTCGTGCGGGTCGGACCAGCTTTCGTGCTTCTTGTTGAGCTTGGCGATCTCCCCCGGACGCCCGAGCTTTTTGGCCACGATCGGGACGGCGATGCCCGAGGCCAAGAGCGCGTCGAGGGCTTTCTTCTTGCTGAACAGCTTTTGCAACTGCTCTTGAGCGGACTTCTCGTAGCGGGTGCCGTCGCAGCGCGCCAAGAGATCCACGGCGTTGGCGTAGAGCTTCTTGCTGGCGCAGGACTTCGAGAGGCGGAAGAGCGATTGCGTGTAGGCGTCCAAGGCCTTGTCGCCTTCGGCCAGGGGAAAATCCATCCCGCCGAGCTTCGCTTTCACGCGCGCCACGGTCCCCGGATCGTCTGCGCCCGCGTCGATCGCCAGCATCAAGTACCAAGTCCCGAGATCCGCATGGCCTTCGTCCAACGCAGCGAGTCCGCAAGCTTCGAGCAGCGCCGGGTCGTCGGGCTTGTCCTCGAGCTTGAGCGAGAGCTCCTCGAAACTCTGCGCGCGCAAGGAGACGGCGAACGGAAGGCAGGTGCTCGCCGGAATGGAGAGTGGCAGTGCGAGGACAGCAGCGTGCAGGGCGCTCTTCAGAAACATGAAACTCGGCTCAGGAGGGAGGATAGCGGGCGGGGCGCAGCAAGCGGAGGGCTCTAGCTTCCCGATCCTTGATCCTACCCGCTCCGCGGGAAGAGCACCGAGGGGCGAGAGGCGTGATTCGCGCCTTTCCGCGGCAACGTCGGAGCATCTGACGCAGGCCTGCGGCAAAATGCGCGGACGTCCTGCCCCCCCACCCTACGCCGCGAGCCCACGCTCCCCGCCCATGCCACTCCTCCACACTTCGTTCCCCCGCCGCCCCCGCCGAGATGACTGACAGCCCAGGAGACCTGCCGGAAAACGAAGGCCAGGCGGCCGGTCGCGAGTTCGACCCCACCACCATGGCGATGATGCCCTCCGAAGTGGTGACGAAGCTTGTGCTCTTGCGCCACGGGGAGGTCGAGGACTTTGGCAAGCGCGTGGTGCGTGGCCAGCTGGATGCCCCGTTGAGCGAAGTGGGCCACGGTCAACACGAACGACTGGTGGACTGGCTGTCCAAGCACGAGGCGGCCCCCGACATGCTGTACACCAGCGACCTCTCGCGCTGCGCGGATCTAGCGGCGCGCCTGGAGGTGACCTGGGGCCGCGCCGCCACCGTGACCAAGCTTCTGCGCGAGCAGAGCCTCGGGCGCTGGCAAGGTCGCACCTGGCAGGAAATCAGCGCGGAGGATGGCCCGCTCGTGACCGCCTACTGGGACGACTACGCCTGCACCGTGCCCCCGGGCGGCGAGTCCCTCATGCAAATGGGAGAGCGCGTGAACACCTGGCTGCAGGGCACCTTGCAGAAGCACCCGGGCAAATCGATCACCATCTCCACGCACATCGGCGTGATCCGCGCCTTGCTCTGCGAGCTTCTACAGGTCCCCCGGGACCAAGCTTTGCGCTTCGCACCAGCGGTGGCTTCGACCACGGAAATCCTGATCAGCGACGCGGGCCCCGTCATCACGCGACTCGGTGAGCGCCCTTGGCTATGGAAGGATTGAGATGAGTGGCCTTCGCATCGCATTCTCCGGTTCCGCCGGAACGGGCAAGACGACCTTGGCGAAGGCTGTGGCCGAGCACCTGGGTTTGCCTTACATCGAAGAGGGCTTCCGCAAGCGGGTGGACCAGGGTTTGATCCTCTACAAGATGAACGACGCCCAACGCCGGGACCTGATGCGCGATCTGTGGCGTGAGCAGCTCGAGCAGGAACTGGCCGCCGCCGAGGGTTTCGTCAGCGATCGCTCCTCCGTCGATTTCGCCGCCTTTTGGCTGCACTACGCCCTGACGGATGCAGAGTCGGAAACCGCCGAGTTCATGGCGGAGATGGAGCGCGAGACCGAACGCACCGACCGCATCGTGCTCTGCCCCTGGGGAGTTCTGCCTTTGGTAGCGGACGGAGTGCGCTCCACGAACCCCTGGCTCCAGCTGCGCTACCACGCCCTGCTGGCGGGCATGCACCAGCGCCTAAGTCCACCAGAGAAGCTCCTGCGCCTGCCTGAGTCGACCACTGAGTTCGACGAACGCTTGAAGTTTGTGCTTGCTGCGCTGAGCTAGCCCGGTCTACTTGCGCAGATCGAAGATCACGTCGCGACCGGTGATGCCTGCGGAGATGGGCCCGACGACGATTTCGTGGTCAGCCACGGAAACGATGATCGTGTAGTCCCTGGGCAAGAGTCCGGGCAAGGTGAACTGCCCCGCGGCGTCCGTCTCAAAACGCCCCATGGTCCGTCCACCAGCCAAATCTTCCAAACCGTAGCTTTGCTTCGGAACTGGGATCGTCCCAACCAGGCTGACATAGGCGCCAGGAATCGGTGCGTTGCGGTGATCGAGGACACGGCCGCGGATCGTCAAGGACTTGCTGGGCAAGCGCAGATCGGGTCCCGGTTGTTGGCCGGTGAGACCCGCGAAAGCGGCACCCACTTCGTTCATCACGATCACGCCGGAGCCTGCACGGGCCGCGCTCAGGTCTCCCGCCAGGCTGTAGAGATCGATCTCGTAGCGGCCGGAAGAGTCGGAAATGGCCACGGACTTGCCGTGCACCACGGTCGAGCGCGGTGCAGGGGAGCCGTCCGACATGTAGACCATGCCAGTCAAGGTGATCTCTGGAGTTTGAGCTGGGGGCAGTTGGATCTGGAATCGAACTTCCGCACCGAGCACCTCTTCGCTCAAGTCGACGGGCACCACAATGTCCTCCCCTTCCCAATGGATGAGGGCTGAGAACATCGGCGTCATAGCGATGGAACCAAACTTCAGGTGACCCTGTCCATCTCCGACAGCAGTGTGATAGGAGGCCAGGTAGCTCTCGCCTTCGAGCAAGGCACCTTCCATGGACCCGGGCAGGTGGCTGTGCAACAGAACGGGTCGGTTGGGCACGGGGTTGAAGTCCTCGTCCACCAATTCGCCGATGTACTTGCGACGCACGCCAGCAAACCAAGCGCGCCGTTCGGGTTCCTCTTCGAGAACCGCGCTGCCCAACACGCCCCAGTTCTCGTCGATCAGCTCGATCTCGTTGCCTTCCTCAGGGATCGCGAGCTCGAACTCACCACCCGCCCGGGTGGTTGTGCCGATGCGCGGGATCGACTCGCCGCGCAAGAACGCGGTCGCCAGGCCGGGCCTGTCGAAGTGGCTGCGTGCAAAGCTCTCGAGGGCGACGGGATCGGCCTTCAAGGAGTTCTGCATGGCGGTCGGGAGGGGCAACCAAACATGGGGCCCACTGATCACGCTCTTCGAAGCGTCCGCCCACTGAAGCATGCTTGGATCACTCCAGACCAAGGCAATGCCACCCAGTCCGTCGCCATTCTCGTCGACCACGCGGCCACGCAGTCCGATCGAACTGGACGCCGAGGGCGAGCTGGAGCCGAAGAAAGGGCTTGTGTCGCCGCCGATCGAAACGCGGCTCTCACCGGAGACCGGCGGGACGATCGCGGGCTCGCTCTTGAATGAATCTTCGTCGCGTGCCTCGAAATCCTCCTCATGACTAAACGGAGACAGGGCGGCAACGACGAATGGTTCCTGGGGGGCCAAAGCTGGCTCCGACATCTTCTTGACGCCTACTGCTGCCAGCACCGCCACGCCCAAAATGGCTGCCGCCGCGGGGATCAGGCCGATGATGGAGCTCGCCACGGGTGCGCCGGCCAGGGCCAAGGGCAAGAGGGCTGTGCACCAGGAGTCGCGGTCCACGTAGGTCTCATCGAAGCGCTCGCGCAACTTCGCCAAGCCGCGCTGAAGCTGAGTCTTGACCGTCGGCACAGGCCGCCCCATCTCCCGGGCGATCTGGGTCGGGGTCATGTCCCGGAAGTAGCGCATCAACACCACGGTGCGGAAGGGTTCGGCGAGCCCCAGCACGCCGTCGACCAATTCGCGGGACATGGATGCCTGCTGCACGAGATCCACCGTGGACGGCAGCGCTTCTTTGCGGGCCGTTGCCTCCTCTCGCACATTGCGGCGCGTCTCGGAACGCCAAGTGCTTTGAGCCAAGCTCGTCACCACGCGCCCAAGCCAAGCCCGCAGATTGTTGGCGTGTCCGGGAGGTCGGCGCAAGGCGACAACCCAAGTGTCCTGCACTAGGTCGTCCACTTGAGCCGAGTCCACCACCAGCTGTCGCGCCAAGCTTCGGACCCAATCGCTGTGTTGCAGCAAGTCCTCGAACTGAAGAGCGGGTTCCTTGATCGTCATGGAATCGAGTCTTGGCTATCTGCCGGAGCGGTCAACCTGCGCGGAGACGGCCCTTGGAATAACCATGAAAACTAAAAGGTATCTATTGATTGCTGGAGAGCTCGCCCTCTGAGTGAGAGCGGCGAAATGGACGGAGAGCTCCATCCTCGGAGTCCCCCCCCATCAAGAGGAGGTCTTGGTGCCGCTCCCGACCGGGGGCGACGAATAGGTTGGCAGACTTCACTCCCGACAAGGGCACACCATTGCTCTCGTGGAGCAGCAGCAGGTGTGAGTTGCCGGATTTTGAAGTCAAGAGATAGGGGGCGCTGAACACAAAGGCACCGTCTTTACGGCTGACCAAGATTCCACTTTCGTAGATGCGTTCTTGCTGGAGTTGACTGGAGAGGCTTTCGGGAATGGAGCGCAAGAACGACTCGTCCTTACGGAACTCGAGAGTCTCTTGAGCCTCAGGGAAACCCATGCGTACAGAGACCGCCGAATCCGTCACCCACACGCCATTAAGGCGGTCAGCGGATAAGTTGAATTGGTCGGGCTCGACGTGGACTCCAAGAGTCATCGCAAGCCCCAAGGGAACAAGGGAGCCCAGGGCGACCGAACGTAAGGTGTTCATTGCTGAGATTGGCTGGGGGGTGGATCCCTGAAGACGCCCAGGGAGTCTCCTTTCCGGATGGAGACGGTGCCCAGAACTCCCTCGCAGAAGGGGGGATCGATGCTGCGAAGGGAGGTGAGTCGGGGCCAGGGCGTTCAGGTAATTCGAGACGAAGGCTCAGCCGCGCCCCTCACTGTGTCGCTCGTCCCAAGGACACCCAATAGAATGCCGTTAAGGGGGGGGAAACAGCAGAGAGAGCGGGCGTCCGTCAGGATAGCGTTTTTGGCAAGGAGCGCGGTGCGACCTCGTCTCGAACTACCTAGTTTTCAGGGAACCGGATGTGCACTTGGTTCAGGGACCGAACGCCACGCCCCCTACAGGGGACTCAGGATCGTTTTGTTTTTCCGGAGCCCTTTTTCGCCCTCTCGGGAGCTGGGGCGAAAATTCCCGAAATTAGGGGAGATTCGGCCCGTTCCAGACCCGCAATGGGCAGGTAAAAGCCCAAGGATTCAAGTCCCGAGCCCGCAGGCGCCTCAAAAAATTGGGAGCCATCGCAGCCCTCCAGCGGGCCCCCCCGGACTCAGAACGAGGGGCTGAGGTCCGAGGACTTTTTGCAATCGGCGACTCGCGAGTTGCTTCGAAAGCGCTCGCGCAAAGGAGCCTCCCCAGCCCGCCTGCTGCGTCGCCCGGAATCGCAGTTGGAATCCCTCCATTCAGCCAGGGACTCGGTCAGTGTTGCGAGACGCGGTAGCCGTACGGACACCTAGGAGGTCTTGTCCGCCGGGCCTCAACACCTAGAGGCCTTGTCGGCCGGGCCTCGAGAGCGGAATGACTTTTTTCGATGGCTCGCTAGGGCAAGTCCGCTCTCCTCCGTAGGCTCCCCGCCATGAAACCCCTTTCGATTCGATTCTGTGCGGTGTCCTCAGAAGCAGACGCCCTGGTGGAGTTCCTGGGCCTCGGACTCGGCTTTCCTTGTGTTGCCAAGTCTCTGACAAGTGACCCTGACAGCCCCAAGGGCGGCATCTTTGAAACGGAGAGTGGCAGCTCGATCGACGTATGGAAGGACGGCGCCGAAATGCCCGCGGGGATCATGCTTCAGGTGGTCGTTGAGGACGCCGATGCTGTGGCAGAACACGCCCGGGTCAACGGCTTGCATCCCAAGGGACCGATGCTGACCCAAGGGGAAAAGATCTACTATCTACTCGCGCCTGGGGGCCTTGCTATGACGTTCCAGTCCAAGCTGCCCGACGGCGAAAACGACTGATCGGATCGACGACACGCCCATGGGAACAACAGACGAAGAACACAACGAAGAGGAAGGCTATCGCCTCCTGCTGCCCAAACGGTCGCACCCCTTCGACCAGTTCGTCACGAGTCGCTGCACCCTGGAGCTCACGCCGCGCCAGGTGCAAGCGACCGAACAGATCGGGCCCTTCAAAAAGCGCTACCAGCACGTCTGGGACGCAAACTCAGAAATCAATCTGGAAGCCATGGAAGGAACCCAAAGGGCCTCTGGCAAACAGACCTACGGGATCCGGATCAAGACCGCTGGGCGCGAAGCGTGGCTCGCCATCGGGTACCCCCACGAGAAACTCCAAGAAGTGCTCGGACAACTCGAGCGCGCCCATCAAGAGTGGCGTGACAGGCTGGGTCGTCCCGCTTCCTGGGGCGCCGGGGCAGGCCACGCTCAAACCCTGGATCAGCCCTCCGTCCCGGACGACAGCCCTTCGCGGGGAGTTCAACCGGGAACGCAGGATGGGCAGAGTTTGCGGCCCCTCACTCCCGCTCCAACCCGCGATGGATCCGCCGAAATCCAAATGCGCTCCACCCCCGATGGCGTGCACATCAGCGTGCCAGCTGCCGGTCTGCGCCGGGGCACCCAAGGGTTGTGGGCTCCTTACCTGTTCGTGCTGGTGATCTTCGGGGGGATACTCATCAGCACCCTGCTCGGTCAAAGCCTCAAGAACTTCTCCGGCCTGCTGCCCGCCATTCCGATTGTCCTGATCTTCGGCGGAGTGTTCGGCGGGCTCGGCTTGGGGCTGCTCAACATGGCCAAGCGCATGGCCGTCCTCGAGGTCACCAGCACGAGTCTTCGCATTCGCCGCAAGACGCTCTTCGGCGACCGGACTTATGACTTTCCGAAGGCCGACATTACGGACGTCCGGAAGGGAAACAGCGACATGCAGATCAACGGCAAAGCCGTGGAGGAACTGCAGGTGATGGTCAACGGGCACATGAAGGTGCGCATGCTGACGCAACGCAAGCCAGAGGAAATCCAAGCCGTCGCCGAGGCCATCATGGCCAACCTCAGCCAACCCGGGGACCTGGGCAACGAGTAGCGGACCTCGCGGGGAATCCTGGCGAGGGAATCTGGCGCTGGAAGCCGCGCTCCCCGACCGGACTACTGCCGCCCGTCCTCCACACTGGTGAACCGCACTTCGACCTCTAGGTCCCCGTCGGACTCGATCTCGGAAGCGTAGTCGGCGCCCCCTTGCCCGGGATCTCGCTCCGTGCGCAGCAAGTGGTCAAAGGGGCCGGAGAGATCCAAGGAGAGCGCGTGGCCCGCGTCCAAGTTCCAGCGCAAGCTCCCTTCGATGTCGTAGTTCCAGGTGGCCGTGTCGGTTGCTTCGCCCTCGGCCACGGGCACGCGGGTCAAGTCTCCCTCCCGTTCCGCGACCTGTTCGCACTGGCCCTCGATGGTCAGGACGGCAATCCGAACGCCGTCTTCGTGGGCTATCTGCTCGAGCTTGACCGTGAGTTCGCCTTCGATGCTCAAGGTTTCAAAGGGCAACTCCGTACTCTGCTCGCCGCGATCCAACCGCAATGGCCCTCCGGGGTTCAGCAGCCCCGCCAAGAGAGCCGCATCCACCTCCCAGGAGGCGCCCACTTCAACGTCCTGCTCAGGCAGGAACTCGGTCAAGTCCATGCGCGCTTGCAAGATGTCCAGGGGCTCGGGGGGGTCCCCGCCGCCCACCAGCTTCCGCGTGAAAGCCCCGGCCTTCGCGTCCCACTGAAAAGCAACGCGCTCGCCAGCCAGCGGACTCTCTCGCTGCCAAGAGGATTCCTCGGGAGCCTCGGGCGGAACCTCAACGCTGAAGCTGCCTTCTCCCGCAAGCTCGGTGTAGTCCCGAACGAAGCTCAGCAGTTGACCCTTCTTGGTCTTCCCGTAGGTGTCACACAGCTCGACGGTCATGGACTGTTCGTTTGTCAGCTCGAGCTTCGGCAGAAACGCACTGGGCACCGGCTGGCCTCCCATGAACACGCGAAAGTCGGACGAGAGCGTCGACGTGCGGACGTGGAACGACTTTTCCAAACGCGTGCCTTCCGCAATCCGAAAGGTGAGGGCTTGGGTCTCCTGCGCTGTGGCCGCGGCCAGCGGAGCGGGACTCGCGAAAGGCACAATCCCGCCGAGACAGACGTTGGGAAGGGCGAGGCCGACGAGAACAAAAGTGGTGAGCATCGCGATGGCTTCCTGGGGGGAACGCCCCTGGGTGATGTGCGGGTGGGAGCGGCAACCGGGTGGATGCCTTGCGCAAGTTTGGTGACCTTGACCCTCCGTCCCCTTCGCGAAACCCGAGAGTTTTTTTGAGGGAGGTCCTGCAAAGGCGCCCGTTCGACTGCTGAGGAGCGGGCTAGGAAGCCGGACGGCCCAACTGGTGGCGCAAGGCCCCCTCGAGCTCCGGATACGTGAACAGAAATCCAGACTCCCGCAGCGCTCGCGGCTCGACCTGTTGCCCGCCGAGCAAAAGTGCTTCTCCCATCTCTCCGAGCAAGAGACGCACCGCCGGCGCGGGCAGGGGCAGCACCGTGGGACGGCCCAAGACCTTGCCGAGCACCTTGGTGAACTCGCGGTTGCTGACGGGATTGGGGGTCACCACGTTGACAGCGCCCTCGACGCTCTCGGTCATCAGCGCGTGGTAGATGGCGGCCACCGCGTCGTCCAAGGCGATCCAACTCATCCACTGCTGACCGTTGCCGAGGGGACCGCCCAGGCCCATGCGGAAGGGCGGAAGCATCTGCTTCAAGGCTCCGCCGGCGGAGCTCAGGATCACGCCGAAACGCAAACGCACCACGCGCGCCTCCGCCAACATCAGAGCCTCCCGTTCCCACTGCTTGCAAACCCGCGCCAGGAAGTCGTCGCCCTGCTCGCCCGCTTCGTCCTTGAGCCCAACGCTTTGCGCCCCGTAGATGCCGATGGCGGAAGCGCAGAGGAACGTGCGCGGCTTGTTCCTCGCATCACGGATCGCGTTCGCGATGTGGCGCGTGCCAAGCACGCGACTGTCCAACACGCGGCCCTTGCGAGCCCTTGTCCAGCGCCCGGAAGCGATGCTCTCCCCCGCCAGATGAATCACCGCATCGCTGCCTTCGACGGCTTGGGGATCGATGGCCCCGGTGCGCGCGTTCCAAGCAAACTCCAAGGGTCCGCGCGGCGCGCCACGCACCAGGCGGCGCACGCGATGCCCACCGGTGGTCAGCAAAGCTTCCAAGCTGCGCCCCACCATGCCACTCGCACCTGTGATCAAGACGTCCATGCGTTTCTTCTCCTGGTGAGCTGCGTGCAAACGCAGGTCCTGTTCCGTGACTTGGTGACGATAGGCGAACATCTGTTGCAGTCGCCGCCGAACCATGCCCCCGGCGAGTGCTTGGCCGAGGAAGCCGAAGGGCAGGCGATACTGAATCGAGTCCTCGAGCAGCGCGCCTTGCGTGCCCTCGGAGATCAAGTGCCGGTGCTCCCAAAAGGCAAAGGGCCCGCCCCCTTGCACATCTTTGAAGCCGGCCTCCGGGTTCACGTCGGAGATCACCGAACACCAACTCAAGCGCACTGGGCCGAGGGGCACGCTGATGTTCAAGCGCAGACCATTGTGCAAGGCTCGCGGGAGGCCGCTAACCCGAACGTCTTCCCAAGGGGCGACCAAACGCTCAAAGGCCCCCGGACGCTGGTGCCAGTCGAAGAGATCGCGAGCACTGACTTGCGCGCCAAACTCCTTGCGAAAGACGGCTTGAATCATCGGGGCCTCAACTCCACTTGCCCTCGCCGCGACCGACGCTGAAGCGACCGCCGCCGGAGATGCTGAGGACCACCGCACCCGCCAGGTACAGCAGGTTGAGCTCCACCGCGAGTCCACCCTGATTGGTCAATTGGAAGGCGTTGGCGCCATAGGCCAGCCAAACGGAGACGAGCATGGTGCCCGCCAGCAAGAAGGCGGCAGGTCTTGTCAGAAAACCGAGCAAGATCAGAATGGGCGCGACCACCTCTCCCGCATACACGCCCATGGCTAACCCGCGCGGCAGGTCCTTGCCCGCGAGCATGTTTTCGATGGGGCCGATCCCGTTTTGGATCTTGTGGATGCCGTGCAACAACATCAGGCCCCCCACCGCCAGGCGCAGGACAAGCAGAGCGTGGTCCGAGTACTTCGAGGATTCGTTCATGGGGTAGCGGGGCACTTGGATGGGTCGCGAGCAGGTCAGGATACGGAAAGCGCGGTCTCAAGCCTCAAACAAAGCGCGCGCCCTGTAGGCTTGTCGGCACCCTCTCGGCCCCTCGCCAAAAGAGAAGCCATGACCCTCTTCGAAACTGACATCATCCGATTGCGGGCCTTCCGCAGGCAGGATCTGGACTTTCTGATCGAACTCGAGACGGACGAGGAGGTCATGAAGACCACTGGAATCGGGCGTGCGCTCAGCGTGGAGCAAATCGAGGAGGGCCTGAAGAACCTGGTCGAAGTGGATGCTCAGCCGCCGCGTGTGTTCCTCGCGGAATTGGCCAGCGACAGCTCCCCCGTGGCCTGGATGATGTTGATCCCGACCACTTTCGATGGCCCCGAACTTGGATTCATGTTGCCGCGCCGCCTGTGGGGAAAGGGCTTGGGCACGCAGGCTGCGATCGCAACGATCCGCTATGGCTTCGAGGCCCAGAATTTGTCACAGATCTACGCCAGCACCAGCCCCACCAACGCTGCCTCGCAAAGAGTGCTCATCAAGAGTGGAATGCGCACGCACAGCATTTCGCAACGGGGCGAGGGAACCAAAGCCATCGAACTACACGTCTTCGTCATCGACCAACCCGACTCTTCCAAGCGATGAACAGCCCCTTCCAACGCCTCGCCGCTCGCCGCACCCATCTCGCCAAGGCCAACCCCTTGCGGGCCTTGACGGACGTGATCAACAAGGTGGAGGGCGGAATCAATCTGGGTCAAGGGGTCTGCGACCTGGACGCCCCCGCCTGTTTGCGGGCGGGCGCCATCGCCTCCATCGACGGCTCGGATCGGCAGACCTACACGCCCTACAGCGGAATCCCAGGCTTGCGCCAGCAGATCGCGCGCAAGCTGCGCGAGTACAACGGCCTCGACGTGCAGGAGGAGAACGTCATGGTCGGTATGGGGTCGTCGAGCGCCTTCTTCAGCGCGGGACTGTGCCTGTTCGAAGCGGGGGACGAGGTGATCCTGTTCGAGCCCTTCTATTCCTACCACCGCAGCTCCTTGACCTTGATGGGCGCCAAGCCCGTGTGCGTGCGGCTCGCTGGAGAGGACTACGCGCTGGACGTCGAGACCTTGAAAACCGCCTTGAGCAAGCGCACTCGGGCGATCCTGATCAACACCCCCGCGAACCCCTCCGGCAAGGTCTTCGATGCAACCGAGCTCGCCGCCATCGCCGAATTGGTCGACGGCACGGACATCGCGATCATCACTGATGAGGTCTACGAGTACATGCTGTACGACGGCCGCAAACACATCTCCCCCGGGACGCTTCCCGGCTTGGCGGAGCGTTGCCTGACCATCGGTGGCTTCAGCAAGACCTACTCGATTACCGGTTGGCGCATCGGCTACCTGGCGGGACCCGCTGACCTGGTGAACTCGATCGGCTTGATCTCGGACCAGGTGCACATCTGCCCGCCGCGGCCCTTGCAACGGGGAGTCGAACGGGCCCTGGCTGAATTGCCCGCGAGCTTCTACACGGATCTTGCCGCGGACTACGAGGGCCGCCGAAACCGTTTTTGTGATGCCCTCAGCTCCGCGGGATTCAGCGTGCGCAGGCCGCAGGGCGCCTACTACGCCTTAGCGGGTTACAAAAATGTCTTGGGGGACATCGAACCCTACGAGGCCGTTCTCAAGCTCATCGATCGAGTCGGAATCAATGCGGTACCAGGTCACCTCTTCTACGAAAACGGCGAGGGCATTCGCACGATGCGCTTCCACTACGCAGTGGGTGAAACCGACTTGGATGAAATCTGTCGGCGCCTGGAATCCCTGGCTTAGGGAGCGGCAGGTGCTGCCACGCATGCCCCAGGTACGAGAAGTCGGTTCCTCCTGGGTTTCTTCCGCCCTCTGCTGGCCGACCCGAAGGAAACGGCCAGCGGCGAGGTCGAAGGGTTGGCCTGGCAGGAACACAACCAGTAGGGCGATCGAGTTCGCGAGCAGGAACTCGCTTGGAGTTCTACTCGATCGGTTCCAAGTCGAAACGCATCGACTTCTTGCCACCGAAGTCCTTGCGCAGACTGCCCTCGACTGATTTGTGGCCGGGAGCGGAAACTTCGTAGCGCATCAGACCGGCCAACCCGTCCACCGAGAACGCCCCCACGCTCGAACTGTAGACACTGGTGCTCCGTCCACCGCAGGTCACGCGAATCTCCGCCCCCGCAATCGGCTCGTAGCCATTTTGGCTGCGCACGAGCCCGTGGAGGGTCAAGTAGCCCGGGAAGCGAGTCAGCTGATGCTCAGTCAAGTCCACGGTGATCTGGCGGGCCACATCCGAGGCCTTCACGCTCCAGCGACCCCAGACCTTCGACTCCGCAAGCGGCTCCCCCCAAATACCGAATCCGCCCGTGTCCGTCTTGAGTTCAAGTTCGACGTCGTAGCTCCCCGGATACAAGTGATCGAAAAGGACCCGACCATTGCCTGTGGTGTTGAGCTCGGCGATGGGCACGGGCAGGAGCGAAAGCCAGAACTTGCCATCGTCACTGAGCGGCGTCTGATCCTGCTCTCCATTGCGGCGAACAAGACGGACTCGATGGTGGGCGATCGGTTGCCCCGCATGATCCAAGAACTGCAGAGCCACCTCGGAAGCCCTGCTCATCGAAAATTCCAAAGGCAGTTGGTCTAAGTCCGCCTCGCGCTCCTCGGTGAAGTACTTCTCGTGGGACACGCGCAGTCTGAAAGGTCCATCCAGGGGCACGCCCGCCAGCTCAAAGCGGCCATCCCCGCCCGTCTCGACCGTGTCCACGCAGCGTCCGACGGTCAGACGAACCTTGGCCTTCACAATCGGCTGCTGGGTCTTTCCGTCGATCACGCTGCCGGTAATGGTCGACATCGTTTTGAGGAAGCGCAGCTGGTGCACCTGGGAGTCCCCGGGCCGCACGTAGATCTGGAAATCGCGAAAGCTGCATTCGAGCCGCGTGGAAGCATGGATCCGCCATGAACCCGCCGCTCCGTAGAACGAGGCGCTGCCATCCGCCGCGACTTCCAGCCCCGCAGACCGCGGCCAAGTCAGCATGGAACGCACCCGATTCCGTTCCCATTCGGTCTGCGCCGAATCCATCTGACGCTCCCACTGTTCTTCCCCCAGTAGATTTGGGGCTACCAGCATGAGCGGTTCAATGCTCAGGCTTCCGAACGGAACCGGCGCTCCATCCGCATCCAGCAAAATCAAGTCGACTCTCTCGCGCTGCACAAGCGAGATGTTGCTGACGACGAGCACGCCGGGCTGCGAGCCAAAGCGTGCGCGAACAAGGGGGTCGACCTCCTCCCACTCAGGCTCTTCGGCGCTGTTTGGCGTGCCTGGGGCCACCTGCAACCACTCGCCCGGGGCGACTCCGATCAGGAGGTCATGGTCAGGCAATCCGGTGAACTCAAAAGTACCGTCCGGGCGACTGCGTGTTTCGTAGCTAGCGGGATACCACTCGTCTTCAATCTCCTTGTCGCGCTTCTCTACGGCGCCGCCCGAAGCCCAGATGAGAATGTCTCCGAGGGGACCACCTGTGGTGTCCGTCACCCGACCGGCGACGCGAACGCCCTCAACAACGACGAGGGAGAAGCGAACGATCGACCCGGCGGGAACATCTTCGTGCGGATCAGCAAAACCAGCGAGATGCTCCAAACCCGGGGGCATGTCCGCGCGAATCCAATCGAGATGACAGGCGCCCGGAAACTCAAAGCGAGCGATGCCTTGCTCGTCGGTTTGGGCCTTATGAGCAAAGGTCTCGTCCGTGGATTCGTCCCAAGACTGCGCGTGCACGTCGATGCCTGCGAAGCTCCCGGGGCTGACCAGTGGAGGCGCCTGTGGATCGCCGTCGTCGAAACCGAGCGCCACCAAAACTTCGACGAGCACCACCTGGTCGGAGCGAACGTTTTCCTTCGTGCGCCACTCGCCCGCTTGAAAGTCGAAGTCCTCCACGGGCGGAGCCACTCGGGTGGTTCGGATAGGAGACCCGCTCTCCATTCCCGCTAGCAGAGGTAGGTCACGGGACGTCGGGCCGGAGCTGTGGCCGCCAAGCGGCTCGCGAGGTTCCAATCCCTTCGGCTGCCAAATCCCGTACGAGCTGTACCAGAACAGCCAGCCCCCCATCAAAACGACGAGCGCGATCAATGCACGGGACGAGGGCTTCATGGGTGGGTACTCGGGGGACTATCCCATCCAAGGAGCGTGGTAACGCATCCCAAGGTTGAGCAGCTTCTGCAGCAGCTCCGGATAGGCGTAGCCATGGATCTCAAAGGATTCGGCGAAGTCTTCTCCGAAGCAAAGGTCTGGGTTGGGGTTGGCTTCCAAGATCCAAATTCTGCCCTTCGCGTCCATGCGCATGTCGATGCGAGCGAAGCCCGAAAGCCCCAGCGCGCGATAGATCCGACGTCCAAGCTTTTGAATCTCTTGCTTCTTCTCCATCGGCAGGTCCGCGGGCCCGGTCTTGAGGCCCACTTGCTTTTGGTAGTCGAGATCCCACTTCAGGCGCGAAGTCACGATGCGAGGGGCCCCATCGGGCAGCCCTGCCAGGTCCAATTCCCAAACAGGGCCAATTTCCAGCCGCTGGTTGCCGAGGATCCCCACCGTCAGTTCACGGCCTTCGATGTACTCCTCGCAGAGGGCCCCGGTGCCGACGTTGCGGTGGATGAACTCGACGCGCTCCTGCAGGTGCTCTAGGTCGCGTACTATCGAGGCTTGCGCGATGCCGGTCGAGGCGTGTTCGCTGGCGGACTTCACAAACAAGGGGAATTCCAAGCGCTTGGGCAGCTGCTTGATCGTGCGCCCGCGGGGCACCGCCAGGAAGCGCGCTGCGCGAATCCGATGATAGGAGAGCACCTTCTTCGAGAGCGCCTTGTCGTTCGCCACGAAGATGCCGCGGGGGTTGCAACCGGTGTACGCCTGCTTGTGCAGTTCCAACCAACTCACCACCGCTGACTCGTAGATCGCCGCGTTGTGAAAGTGAGCCAATAGGTTGAAGACCACGTGGGGCTTGAAGGTTCGCAAGCAACGCTGCAAGGGCCGGAAGTCATCTTCGATGCCAAGTGCGATCGCCTCATGCCCCATGTTGCGAAGCGTCGTCAGCACGTCGTACTCCATCTTGAAGCGATTCAACTGATCCGGAGTCAGACCCTCGATCGAATCCGGCGGCACGAGAGCGGAGTGCATGGCGACAGCTACGCGTAGTTTCCTCATCGGTTGTACTTGGGATGGGCGCCGTACATGAACTGGGAAGATAGCGAGGTCAATACGATGGCGGACCCCAACAAGGCATCCCGCGTGGCCCCCGAGATGCGCAGATCCTTGAATCGGCAACGCTCGATCATCTCGCTAACGACATGATCGAGTAGGTAGCGGTGCTGCCCGGTGGCCGACGACACATGGCGCACGAGGTCCGTGCGCGACTTGCGCAGAAACACACTGGCCTTCGTGCGCCGACCAGCGCGTTCAGGCAAAGCGAACACGCGCGCCAGCTGTCCGTCGAGGGCTGGGCTGCTCTCATCCGAATAGACGTGCTTCTTGCGCTCGTAGTACTCCCCGAGGGTTAGCTTGACGCTTGAAAGCGGCTCTTCCCTCGCTCTCGTGCGCAACTTCTGCGGCATTTGGGCGATCTCCCCCATGAGTTCATCCACGAACTCCAACTTGCGCAATGCGGGCCAATCCATGTAGCGCGAGCGCCAACGCGAACCGGGCTGCAACCAAACAGCGACGGTCTCGGCCCAGTCTTCCAGCGGGTGCGATTGGGAGTACCAGTAGGAAAGGTTCTGAACGTGATCGCGGCTCGTTGGATCCGGCGTGTAGGCGGACGCGTAGGGTTCGCCAGCCTTGCCAAAGGTCTCGCGCCAACGCTTGCGGCGACGCAGGTGGTAGGCATTGTCTAGGGCGTGGGCCGCTTCGTGCCGCATGATCTTCATGCACTCGACGCGCGTTCCCCCTTCGATCTCGAGCATCTGTCGACGTTCCAGTCGAATCAGTCGCGGATGGGCCAGGTAGAACGGAATCGCGAATCCCGTCAAGGCATCTGGCGTGAACCAATCGGTGGAAAGCCAGACGTAGGGGCGAAAGCGAAGTCCGGCGAGCTCCAGCTCGCCCATCAACTCATCCACTCGTTTGGCGACTGGTGAGCTTTCGAGCTGCAGGCCAAGATCGCAAATGCGCCAGTCGAGCAGCTTTGAATCAGGTAAGTGCTCCCAGGTGCGCGATGCCATGGGTTGGATGATACTGGGGTGGAAGCGGCTTCGCCAGGACGGGTCTACAAGGGTCAATCCCTGGCGGCGCCCTGGGGATTGGTCGATGCAGCCTCCTGCGTGACAGCGTATCCTCGGCGGGCCTATGCCATTCCCTCGAATCAAACTGCGAGTTTCGTGCCCCCGCCCCTGGGCCTTGGCCCTTGCCGCGCTGCTATTCGGCTGCTCGGACAGCACTCCGCTGCAGCGCACGAACCTCCTGATCGTGACCCTCGACACCACCCGCGTGGATGCGCTCGGGTGCTATGGGGGACCCCAGGGAGTCAGCCCGACCATCGACGAATTCGCCCGAACTGGCGTGCGTTTTGACCGGGCCTACACCTCCGCTCCCCTGACCCTTCCGGCCCACTCGAGCCTGATGACCGGTCGCTATCCCGACGAACACGGGGTACGCGCCAACAACAGCTACGCCCTTCCGGCGGAGGAGTTGACCCTGGCGGAGATCCTTCAGGAAGAGGGCTATTCAACCGCGGCCTTCGTCTCCTCCTTCGTGCTGGACAGCCAATACGGCTTGGCTCAAGGCTTCGGAACCTACAGCGATCAGATGCCCGAATCGGATGTCTCGCGAGTCGCCGAGCGCCCCGCGGACGAGGTGATGGACGAGTTGCTCGATTGGCTCGCGGCGCGCGATGCAAAGGCTCCTTTCTTTGCTTGGCTGCACTGCTACGACCCGCACTTCCCCCATGAATTGCCCGCGGGACAGGCGGCGCAATTCGAATCGCCCTATCACGACGAGGTGGCCTTCGTGGACGGCCAGTTGGCACGGGTGCGAAAGCAGTTGCAGTCCACGGATGAGCTGGCCAACACCTTGATCGTGATCGCCGCGGATCATGGGGAAGGCCAAGGGGAGCATGGGGAAAGCACCCACGGCTACTTCCTCTATCAAAGCACCCAACACATCCCCCTAATCCTCTCCCACCCGCAGCTGGCTCCGGGCAAACTGGATTCGCGCAACGCGTCGCTGGTGGACATTCTTCCGACGGCGCTCGCTTTCCTCGGCATCGAGCCACCCAAGACCAGCGGCGTGAACTTGCTCGGTGAGAATCAGCACGATTCGCGCTCGCTCTACATGGAAGCGGAACTCGGTCGCATCGACTTTGGACTTTCTCCCATGGTGGGCGTGGTCGACGAGAATCACAAGTTGATCGGAACTCCCTCTCCGGAGCTTTACGACCTCATGCAGGACTCCGCTGAACTCAACAACTTAAGAGGGGAGCTTGCAGAGCGCGCGCAGGAACTGAACCAATGGATCTCCAAGCGGCAAAGTGGCCAGCGCGCGGACGCCACCCACCAAGCGGATGCCGCCGCCACCGAACGCCTGCGCGGCTTGGGCTACACGGGAGGTTCCAGCGACCTGCAAGACGCCCGCGAAGATTGGACGTCCGCGCAACTCTTGCGTTGGAGCCAGCTCTCCAACGCGGGGCTGCGACACTACCAGGCGGGCGACTTGCCCGAAGCCATCGCGGCTCTGCGACCCTTGGTCCAAGAATGCCCCGAGGCCTTTTCTGCGCAGCTGTTCCTCGGGCTCGGTTTGGTGAACACCGGCGAGGTCGACCAAGGCCTGCTTCACTTGGAAAAGGCGGTGGCCCTGCAGCCCGACGGATCCGCAGACGCCTGGTGGAACATCGCCGTCGGCCGGGCGCGCTCCAAGCAGATGGCCAAGGCCGAGCAAGCGCTCTTGCGCGTCATCGCGATTGAGCCCGGGCACTTGCGCGCCCTCCAGAAACTAGCCGAACTCAGGTTGCAAGCGACGGATCGCGCGGGGGCCTCGACCTACCTCAAGAGCTTGATCAAGCACGCTCCAGAGTCCCCCGAGGGCCGTTGGGCGGCGGCGCAGCTACGCCGCTTGAGGGGCTAAGCAGGACAAGCTGCGAGCAAAGGTGTGGCGCGTCGCTCTGGGGCCACTACTGGGATTGAAGCGCGTCTCCCGCGCGCCCAATTGATTAGGATCAGCCCTCCATGATCGCCCCCCACCAAAAACCCGAAGAGCAGCCCATCGCCCTGGTCTGCATGCCTTGGCAAGCTCTCGATAGCCCCAGCTTGCAAGTGGGCCTGCTCGCGTCCCTGCTCGAAGGAGCGGCGATTCCGCACCGGGAATTCTCCCTGCACCTGGGCTTGATGGACTTCCTCGCGGCGGGTCACGGAGGGGAAAAGCAACCCTTCGAGCCAGACGACTACCGGCAAATCGCGGACCGTTGGGCGGACATCGCCGTGGGAGATTGGATCTTCGCCACGGAAGAGGTGCGCGCCGCTTCCCCCCAAAAGGATCGCAAGTTTGAGCAGATGCTCGAGCGGCGCGGCATGGCGAAGGACCTGCGCAAGAAACTCCTGCGTCTCCGCAAGCGTGTGCCCGAGTTCATCTCCTGGGCAGCGGATGAGATCCTGGCCTGCTCCCCGAGCGTCGTGGGTTTCACCCTGACCTTCACGCAAACCTTCGCCTCCTTGGCCTTGGCAAAGGAACTGAAGCGGCGGCGGCCAGAACTCTCCATCGTGATCGGCGGTGCGGCCTGTGCAGCGCCCATGGGCCGCGCTCTGCTGGAAGCCTTCCCTTGGGTAGACGCTGCGGTTAGCGGCGAAGCGGAAGCTGTGGCGGCGACCCTTTTCTCGGCCCTGCGCGAGGGCCAGCCCGTGCCGGAACTTCCTGGCGTTGCCCGGCGTGTTGGGGAAGAAGCTCTGGCTGCACTTCCGGAAGGCAAGCGCGTGGACATGGACGCGGTGCCCTCCCCGCAGTTCGACGAGTTCTTCGAACGCTTGCACCGTTCACCAATCCAAGGGGCGATCACCCCGCGCATTCCCTTCGAAAGCGCCCGCGGTTGCTGGTGGGGTGAAAAGGCGCATTGCACGTTCTGTGGCTTGAATGCCATGGACATGACCTTTCGCAGCAAGAGCCCGGACCGCACGCTCGAAGAGTTGTTCGGGTTGTCGAAGCGCCATCGCGTGCTCGACTTCACCGCAGCCGACAACATCCTCGACCAAGCCTACCTCAAGAGCGTGATCCCCCAACTGGCGGAACGTGGCCAAGACTTCCGCATCTTCTACGAAACGAAGTCAAACCTGGCGCGGGACGAGATCGCGCAACTCAGGCGCGCCGGGGTCAACAAGATCCAGCCGGGCATCGAAAGCCTCAGCACGCACACCCTCAAGCTCATGCGCAAGGGCGTAACCGGTTTGCAGAACGTGCGTCTCTTGAAGTGGTCCGCGGAAGAGGGCCTTGAGGTCGCTTGGAACATGCTCTTTGGCTTCCCGGGCGAACTGCCCGAGGAGTACGATCGCGTGGCGGACGTGGTGCTCTCCATCGTGCACTTGCAGCCGCCGTCCATGGGCCCAATCGTGATCGACCGCTTCAGTCCGTACCACGAGGACCCGGCTTCCTTTGGGATCGAACTGCACGACCCCTTGCCGCACTACCCGTTGCTCTATGACGTGGAAATGCCCTTGCTCGGGGAACTGGCTTACACCTTTCAGCACAGCTACCTGGATGGCCGCAAGCCTCACGAGTACGTGCTCGGCCTGTCCAAACGATTGCGGCGCTGGCACAAGGAAGCGGAGGCCAACCGCGGCGCGCTGACCTTTCGGCGGGGACCGGGGTTCTTGCAGATTCGTGATGAGCGCACGACGACCGAGTCCGCGCTCTACGAATTGGAAGGAGTCGACGCCGCCGTCTACAACTCCCTCGACGAAGGCGCGAGCATCGTCGAGATTCGCGAGCAGGTGGGCTTAGCTCTGGGCAGCAAGCCCGAGGAGGCGGAAGTGCGCCGCATCCTCAGCGGTCTGATCGACGCACGCTTGGTCTTGGAGGAGCACGAACGCTACCTCTCCCTGGCCTTGCCAGCGGATTCGGTGCGCTAGGCTCCAAACGCAGCAACTCAATTCCTGGCGGCGCCTGCCCAACGGATGAGGGCTTGATGAGAAATTTGGTGAGCGACTTCGTGCATGGTTCCGGCTAGCAGTAGATTGGACAGCCGTCCGCCCGGCTCCCTCTCACGCACGCCTGACCCGGAGATCGCATGAAACGTCTCGCCCTGTTCGCTGTTTGCCTCGCCTTGTATGGCGCCGCGCTTATTCCGGCGTGCTCCGCTCCCGCCAAGCGTTGGTTCAAAGGCAACACGCACACCCACACCCTGTGGTCCGACGGCAACGGAGCTCCAGAGAAGGTGGTCTCGTTCTATACCGAAAGTGATTACGACTTTCTCGTGCTCTCGGATCACAACAGACTCTCCGAAGGAGAGCACTGGTTCCCCGTCGATGGCAAGCGCTTGACTGAGGAAAAGCTCGCCGAGCTGATCGAAACCTTTGGTGCCGAAGCCGTCGAAGTACGCGATGAACCCCGGCGCGAAATGCGCCTGCAGACCCTAGACGAACTGCGTGCGCGCTTTGAGGCTCCCGGCGAGTTCCTCTTGATCCAGGGCGAAGAAGTCACGGACAGCTGGGAGGACTTCCCCGTGCACATCAACGCGATCAACATCGACAAGGTGATTGAACCAACCCACGGAGACTCCGTCGGGGACACCATTCGCCGCAACATGGAAGCTATCACGGCCGAAGCGCAGCGTAGCGGTCGAGAGGTCCTGGCGCACCTCAACCACCCTAACTTCGGTTGGGGGGTGACGGTCGCGGAAGTGGCGGCCATGCCCCTCGAACGCTTCTTTGAGGTCTACAACGGGCACTCTAGCGTGCGCAACTACGGGGACGCGGAGCACGCGTCCATGGACGCCCTTTGGGATGAGGCGCTCGTCATCCGCATCGAGGACAACAACCTCGGAATGCTATTCGGCGTCGCCACCGACGACAGTCACGACTACTACAGCTGGGGCGTCGGCAAGACGAACCCGGGACGCGGCTGGGTCATGGTGCAGGCCGCGACTCTGGAAGCGAACGACATCGTGCGGGCCATGAAGGCCGGTGATTTCTACGCTTCAACGGGAGTCGTCCTAGGTGACGTGCAACGGGGCGCAACCTCGATCGCCTTGAAGATCGAAGCTCAGGAGGGCGTCTCCTACACCACCCAATTCATCGGAACTCTGCGCGGCCACGGGCCGGGGGAAGTCGGAGTTCTGCTGGCGGAAAAGCAGGGAACCGAAGCGTCCTACGAATTCAGCGGCGAAGAACTCTACGTGCGCGCCAAGGTCCTCTCCTCACGGGACCATCCCAATCCCTACGCCGCCGGCGACAAGGAAGTGGCCTGGATTCAGCCGGTGATTCCAGCTCGTTAGGGCCCGCCCGAAGAGGCATGGCCGGAACAAGTCAACACTGCACTCAACCTGGACGCATGCGGACTTTGCGTAGGTTCGGCCTATTCCGATTGCAGGGAAAAGCGGAAGTGCGCGCCCTGCCCCACAGTGCTCTCGCACCAGATACGACCATTGTGTCGCTCGACGATCTTGCGGCAAATCGAGAGACCCAAACCCGTGCCGTTGCCTTCCACCGCAAGTGATCGGAACGGCGCCCAGATCTCCTCTTCGTGCCCCTCGGGAACGCCCTTGCCATCGTCGTTGATCCCGAAGATCACGCCCTCTGATCCATGCTCGATGGTCAGCCGGACCCTGGGGGCTCGGTTGTCGTCATCCGAGTGCAAGATGGCATTGTGCAGGAGTTTCTGGATGAGCTGGGTCAACAGGCGTTCGTTGCCCTCGACCCTTGGCCACTCAGAGCGTTCGATGGTGGCGCCACTTTCACTGATTACTCCGCGCAAGGATTCTAGAGCGGAGTCGACGCAGCGTTCCAAAGAGACGGAGTGTTTCTCCAGCTCCATGTTTGCGGAACGCGAGAGACTCAAGAGGTCCTCAAGAATCGCGTTCATCGACTCAGCGCTCGCGTCGAGGTGATCGAGATCCGATCCCACGTCGTCGGAGACGTCACCTTCCAGATCTTCACGCAACATCCCGAGGAACGAAGTGACTCCGCGGAGCGGGGCACGTAGATCGTGAGCTGCGTGCCGCACGAAAAAGTCCAAGGCATCGTTGGCTTTCTGGAGCTCGATCGCCTGCTGCTTCTGCTGGGTTTGAATCGCCTGCATTTGTACATCGCGACGAGCGCTCGAGGTCTCGTCGTGAATGTCCAGAAGGCAAGCCCGGTCGCCACCCTCGGTTCGAACGGAACGCACCCGAATCGAGATGTGCATCGGCTTCTCATCCTTTGGCCCGCGCCGCAGGGGTAGAGCGTGTGGAGTGAAGGTTCGCGTCAGAATCGTCGATGTGCCGTCTTGCGTCGCATTCTTCACCGCCTTCAAGAGGCGTTCAGCAACCTCCGTGACTGGAAACAACTGATCGAGAGTCTGTCCGAGCGCTTGCTCCTTCATCACGCCACTTGCGCTTTCCATCCACTGATTCCAGCGCACGACTCGGCAATCGTTATCGAGGACGATCATGCCGTGCGGCCATGAGTCCGTAATCTGCTCCAAACTGAGGGACATGTTGAGTCTAAGCGCCAAGCTGAGTGTCGATGTAGTGCTTCAGGTGCGTCTCCAGGGAGGCCATCGCATCCATGTTCAAGCAAAGGCCCATGTAGCCGTTGAGTCCCTCATCCTCGATCGAGAAGGCAATTTGGACATAGAGCACGAGCTGATCGACCGGGAACACACCGTCATTCGAAATGATCTTCATGCAGTCCCCGGAGTACAGGTGCGGCACGTCGGACTCGAACTCGAGCGAGAGGAAGTTGGCGACACTCGAGAGGCAAGCATTGAGCACTAGGTTGCCCACTTCCAAGAGCGCGTCCTCGTGCATGTCGGTGAAGTCAGCCCGATCACCGACCTCTTGGCCGAGCCCACCACCCATCAAGAGCTGCACCAGACGCATGCTCTCCTTGTGGGTGTAGACCAGGAAGGAGTCACCGGAAAGCTCGCCCTTGTGGTTCAGAGAGACCCCGCAAAACTCCTCATCCTTGCCATCTTGGATGAGTTCCGCCATCTCGGTCATGGTCAGCACATCGGTCCTAGGCACGGACAACCCGATCTCAAGATCGTTGCCGAGCAGTTCGGAAAGCGAAGCCGCAGCTCTGCCCGCACCGAGGTTGAAGACCTCACCGAGGAGGTCCTTATGGAGGCTGTCGAGCGTCATGACTTTAGGCGGCTGGGAGCCCGACGACCTCCCGGAGTTTCGAGATCGAGAAGGGCTTGGGAAGGACGGACACACCAACTTCCGCCGCGCGCTGGACGAGGCTGTCCTGGATGTTTGCCGTGCAAAGAACCTTGGGGGCCCCCGGCCAGTTCGTGTCCATCCAGCCCGCGAATTCGAGCCCTGTCATCCCCGGCATGTTGTAGTCGATGACCGTGAGCTTCGGCGCTTGGCCGCGCTCGGTCAGCTTCTCGATCGCATCTTCGGCGTGGACGGCTTCCACAATTTCGAGCCCAGGCATGGCCTCAGCCACACCGCGGCTAATCAGCATGCGGGCGACCTTGCTGTCGTCGACGAGGAGAATGAAGTCCATGGATCTTTGGGGGGGCTCAGAGTTTCGGATTCGGATTCGGGCTACTCTGTTTCTCGACTGCGGCGCCGGAGCCTCTTGAACCTCTTGGCCCAACTCAGACCAACTCGGCTCAATCTCCTCTAGAGAACAAACACCGATCGGGGAGAGCCCCTGGCAGGCCCCGAACTGCCGGTGCCCCAAATTCGGCCCAAATCGTGTCTGAGGAGCCTGGATTGAGGCCCTGGCTAGCCAGCGATTCCCTAGCTCCGTAGACTGCTCGCCCGTTCAACTCCCCACGTTTTCCCGCCACCTCCATGTCTGACTCCAAAAAGGTCCTCATCGCCAACGGCCAAGGCTTCTGGGGCGATTCGATCCTGGGCCCCGTCCGCCTCGTGAACGAAGGTCCCCTCGACTACTTGACCCTCGACTACCTGGCCGAGGTCACCATGAGCATCATGCAGAAGCTCAAGTCCCGGCGCCCGGAGATGGGCTACGCGACGGACTTCGTCAAGCTGATCGATCGAGTGCTGCCGCAGCTCGTGGAGAAGAACATCAAGGTCGTGGCCAACGCTGGCGGGGTCAACCCCCACGCCTGCAAGGACGCTGTCATGGCGGTCATCGAAAAACACGGCTTCAAGGGCATCAAAGTCGCCGTGGTCGAGGGAGATGACATCCTGGACCAGCTCGACGACTTGATGGCAAAGGGCGAGGACATGAAGAACATGGACACGGGTGAGCCCCTGTCCACCGTGCGCGACACGGTCACGAGCGCCAACGTCTACCTGGGCGCCTTTCCGATCGCCGAGGCCCTCGACCAAGGCGCCCAAATCGTGATCACGGGACGCGGCACGGACCCGGGCCTGGTCATCGGGCCCATGATTCACGAGTTCGGCTGGAAAGCGGACGAGTACGACAAGATCGCCGCGGGCACGGTCGCTGGGCACATCGTTGAATGCGGCGCCCAATGCACCGGTGGCAACTACACGGACTGGCGCAATGTCCCGGACATGGCGCGCATCGGCTACCCGATCATCGAAGCCTCCGCCGACGGATCCTTCGTCGTGACGAAGCACGAAGGCACCGGCGGCATGGTGACGGTCTCCTCGGTGACCCACCAGCTCGCCTACGAGATGGGAGACCCCGCGAACTACATCACTCCCGATGGCATCGCGGACTTCACCAGCTTCAACATGGAACAGGAAGGCCCCAACCGCGTGCGCGTTAGCGGCGTGAAGGGCGCCCCTCCGACCCCCACGTACAAGGTGTCCATGAGCTACCACGACGGCTGGAAGTCTGTGGGGCAGCTCACGGTTTCTGGTCCCGACGCCCTGGAGAAGGCCGAACTCTGCGCCCAAATCGTTTGGCAGCGCCTGGCCTTTGACGGCTTCGACTACGACGCCAGCGAGCGCATGGTCGAGTTCGTGGGCGCTAACGTGTGCCACGAAGGGATCGAGCTCGAAGGAGCTGGCGAACCGGCCGAGATCGTCTTGCGCATGGGCGTCAAAGGCAGTGATCAAGAGAAGATCGAGCGCTTCGGGCCCGAGCTCGTTCCCCTGGTCACGAGCGGCCCTCCCGGCGTGACAGGCTTTGCCGGCGGTCGTCCCAAGGCGACTGAGATCATCGGCTACTGGCCGGCCCTACTCCGCAAGGAGCTCATCAAAACCAGCGTCAGCGTTTTCTGCTCCTAACCCCCAAGCAAAATGCCCATCGTCCCACTCTCAACCATCGCGAATGCGCGCTCCGGCGACAAAGGCGAAGGCTCCAACGTCGGCATCATCGGCCGCAGCCGCCCCGCCTACGAGTTTCTGAAAGGCGCCCTGACCCCGGACGCCGTTCGCGTCCACATGAAGCAGATCAATTTCGGCAAGGTCCGGCGCTACGACGCGGACAACATGATGGTGCTCAACTTCCTTTTGGAAGACAGCTTGGGTGGCGGCGGTAGCGCCTCGCTCAAGACCGATGCCCAGGGCAAGACGCACGGCCTGGCGCTCTTGCGCATGTCCATGGAAGTGCCCCAGAACGTCCTCGATTCGGTTTCCAAGTAAGCGATGAGCCTCGTTCAGGAGATCCACGCAAAGGCCCGTCGGCTGGGCAATCGCATCGTTTTGCCGGAGTCCCAGGACCCCCGTGTTTGCCAAGCGGCTGCGGCCCTCGCAGCCCAGGGTCTTTGCCAGCCGGTGTTGCTGGACGGCGGCCAAATGGCGAGCGTGCCCCACGGCGTGGAGGTCCTGCGGCCCTCCAGCGACAGTCGCATCGCGCACTTCGCCGAGGAGCTGTACGAGTTGCGCAAGCACAAGGGTTTGACCCATGAGCAGGCCCTTGTGCAAGTCAAGGACCCCTTGTTCTTCGCCGCCTTCCTGTTGCGATCCGGAGATTGCCAAGGGGCTGTCGCGGGCAGCGAATCCCCCACCGCCGATGTCCTGCGGGCTGGCATCCAAGTGGTCGGCACCGCCCCTGGCATCACGACGGTCTCCTCCTGCTTCCTGATGGTGATGACGGACCGCGTTCTGACCTACGCGGACTGTGGCGTGGTTCCTGACCCGAGCGCCGAGCAGTTGGTGGACATCGCGCTGGCCTCCGCTGAGAGTCACCGGCGCTTGACCGGGCAAGCTCCGCGAGTCGCCTTGTTGTCCTTCTCCACCAAAGGATCGGCCAAGCACCCGCGAGTCGACAAGATCATTCGCGCGGGCCAATTGCTCGCCCAGCGAGCTCCCGACCTTTGCTGCGACGCAGAACTGCAAGTGGACGCCGCCCTCGTGCCCCAGGTCGCCGAGAAGAAAGCTCCCCGCTCCCCTTTGGGAGGCGCGGCAAATGTGCTCGTGTTTCCTGACTTGGATTCGGGCAACATCGCCTACAAGTTGACCCAACGCCTAGCGGGAGCCTTAGCCCTCGGTCCCCTCGTGCAAGGCCTCGACAAACCCTACATGGACCTTAGCCGTGGCTGCACGATGGACGACATCGTCAACGTCGCCGCCATCGCGTCCGTCATGGGAAACTAATCTGCCCCCTCGATGAAAGCCCAACTCGCCTTCCTCAGCCTGCTCTGCATGCCCCTTTCTAGCTGCGTGCTGTATCGCGCAGACAAGGTCAAGGTGGATCATCCGCTCACGACTCTTGAGGACGGCGTGCAGATCCGAGAGATCCTCCAGGGTCGCGGCCCGGCTGCAGAGGACGGCGACGAGGTCACCATCGACTACACCGGGTATCTGGCCGATGGGTCGATGTTTGATTCGAGCATCAAACGCGGCGTCCCGGTCCAGTTCATGCTGGGTCAAGCCCCGCTCAGCGGCTGGAACACGGGAGTGCTTGGCATGCAAGCTGGCGGTAGCCGCAGAGTCCAACTTCCACCGGAGTTGGCCTATGGAGAACAGGGCGTGGAGGGTTTGATCCCCCCGAACGAGACGCTCGTCTTCGAGATCGAGCTGCTCAAGATCGGTAGCGAGCCCTCCGAGTGAGTTCGAGAGGCCCTGCCTCTTCCACTTTGGGAATGCCGCGGATGGGGCCTGCTTCCCCGTTGTGAACAATTGACTTGGCCCGCGCTCCTACTGTAGAAGTCGAGGTAGCATGGGCAATTCTGCTTCGATCTCTATCCTCAAACCTGACGGGACACTCCCGGCAATCGTAGGTGGAGATCCGGTCCGAGCGAAGTTCTTGGTGTTCGGTGCCCCCGACCTAGGGGAAGCGGAAATCCAGGAAGTGGTCGACACACTGCGCAGTGGCTGGATCGGCTCGGGCCCGAAGGTCGCGCGTTTCGAACAGCAGTTCGCCGAGTACCAAGGCGCTGCGCACGCGATCGCCGTCAATTCCTGCACGGCCGCCTTGCACCTCTCACTGTTGAGCTTGGGCATCGGCGCCGGGGACGAGGTGGTCACCACGCCCATGACTTTCTGCGCGACGGTCAATGCGATTCTGCATGCGGGGGCCACGCCCGTCTTTGCCGATTGCGACCCGCGTACCATGAACATCGATCCGCAGGCTGTGCGCGATGTGATCACGCCGCGCACGAAGGCCATTGTCCCTGTGCATTTCGCGGGCCGGCCCTGCGACATGCCGGCCTTGATGGAGATCGCCCGCGAACACGATCTTAAAGTCGTCGAGGACTGCGCCCACGCCATCGAAGCGCGCATCGGCGGCAAAAGCATGGGCACCTTCGGCGACCTCGGATGCTTTAGCTTCTACGTCACAAAGAACGTGGTGACCGCGGAAGGCGGCATGGTGCTCACCGGCAACGCCGGCTACGAGTCCACCATCAAGACCAGCGCACTGCACGGCATGAGCAAGGATGCCTGGAAGCGCTTCGACGACGAGGGCTATCAGCACTACGAGGTGACCCACGCCGGTTTCAAGTACAACATGACGGATGTGCAGGCCTCCCTCGGCATCCATCAGTTGGCGCGTGTCGAAGAGAACCTGGCAAGGCGCGAGGACCTTTGGCGACAGTACGACGAGGGCTTTGCGGACCTTCCGTGCTTCCTGCCTGCAGCTCCCGCGCAGGACACGCGACATGCGCGACACCTCTACACGCTCTTGCTCGACATCGACAACTTGATCGTCGATCGGGATTTCATCTTGGATGCACTGCTCCAAGAAAACATAGGCACCGGGGTTCACTACGTGGCCCTAACGCGCCACCGCTTCTATCAGCAATTTGCCCCGGGAGTTCGCTTTCCGGGAGCGGAGTTCATCTCCGACCGAACTCTATCCTTGCCACTAGGCCCGGGCATGAGCCAGCGGGACGCAGACGACGTGATCTCCGCGGTGCAACGGCTCCTGATCTACTTCGCCGCTTAGCCGCGGGGTCCTTCCTGATTGCCCCGCTATGAGTCTTATGCAATTCAACTCCGTGCCTGCGGGCGCCCACAGCATTGGCCCCGGTCAACCGATCTTCTTCATCGCTGAAATCGGATTGAATCACAACCAGGACTTGGACCTGGCCAAGCAGATGATCGACGTGGCGGTGGACGCGGGTTGTAGCGCCGCCAAGTTCCAAACGTTCCAAGCGGAGCATGTCTACGTGGGAGGCGGGCGCGCCGGGACCTACCGCTTGATGGGCAAGGACATCCCGATCTACGAACTCCACGAGAGTTTGGAAATGTCGGCCGAGTGGGTCCGTGAGTTGAAGGCCCACTGTGATGAGCGCGGTATCGTTTTCTTCTCGGCTCCGATCGGTACGCGAGCCCTGGACATGCTCGATGACGTCGGCACAGCGCTCTTCAAGATCTCGTCCTACGAACTCACCAACCTGCCTTTCGTCGAAGAGGTCGCTGAGCGCGGCAAGAGCGTCATCCTCTCGACCGGCGCCGCAACCCTGGGCGAGGTGGAAGCCGCCGTGGAGCTGCTCGGCGCGAACAACTGCCCAGTGGCGTTGATGCACTGCGTGACCCAGTATCCGGCCCCCTTCGACGCGGCCAACCTAGGGGCCATGGGCACTTTGCGCAGCGCTTTCGCCGTCCCTGTCGGGTTCTCCGACAACGGATTCACGAACGCCAATGGGGACATCGATAGCCTTCGTGTTCCCGAAGCAGCGGCCATGCTGGGTGCCGACCTGTTCGAGATCCACATCACCACTTCGCGCACCTTGCCCGGGCCCGACCACGGATTCGCCACGGAACCCGAGGAGCTCAAGGCGATGGTCCGGCGCATGCAGGCCCTGCGCATCGAATACAATGCTGGCCAACGGGAGGCCGTCGACCCCGTTCTACTCGGGCGATCCGCTAAGCGCACCCTGGATGGTGAGCAGTACGTGCGTGAGTTCGCCTTCAAGAGCGTCTTTGCGATTCGCGACATTGCCGAAGGCGAGCGCCTCACCAAAGAAAACACGCGTGTCCTGCGCCCGGGTTCCGGTCCACGGGGCGTCGAACCAAGCCATTGGTCCGTGCTCTTGAACCGCTGCGTGGCGCGCCACCCGCTCGGAGCTTGGGAGCCAATCACTTGGGATTGGCTACTCAAATGATCGAGCGCCGGCTCTTGATCCGCTGCGACGGCGGCAACATCCCCGAGATCGGCACGGGCCACGTCCGGCGCTGTCTGGCCCTCGCTGCGGAACTGCTGCTTTGCCCGGGAACCAGCCTGGTTTTCTTGATGCGCCCCACCCCCTGGTTGGAGCGCGTGCGTGACGCCGGGCACACGGTTCTCGCCCTCGACGAGACGGACGACTTAGACGAGCAGCTCGTGCAGGTGGCCCGAGAATGTGACGTGCACGTGGTCTTCCTGGACAACCTCGATCAGAGCGTTGGAGCGATTCCGAGTCTGCAAGCCGAGGGCCGCATCGTCATCAGCATGGATGACCCCAGCGCCTGCCCCCAAGCGGACATCTCCGTCGCTCCGGCCTTCCCCGGCCGCGCCTCCACCCACGTGGAACTGGACCGCACGATCTTCCTGGACCCTTTGCGTGCAAGGTCCGGCGGCGGGGCGTGCGCCGACATCCTGGCGAGTTTTGGCGGCTATGATCCCGGTGGTCTCGCCCTGAAATTCTTGCGCGCTTGGTGCCAACGCCCGAGTGAAACGAGCGTCCTCGTGGCGTTGGGTTCCGAATGCCCTGACCTAACCGCCCTGCAAGAAATCGCCGAGGACTCGGAGAATGTCGAGGTCGCCACGGAGATCGACCTCGTCCAGGCACTCTCCCAAGCCGAGCTCGCCATCACCAATGGCGGGACGACCCTCTTCCTGGCGGCCGCCCTCGGGACTCCAAGCCTGTGCGTCGCGCAGTATCCGCATCAGACGGCCAACTCGCGCCGAGTGGAAGTTGCGGGAGCCACGCGTTACCTCGGAGCCGCGCAAGACTTTGACCCGCTGAAGCTGGTGGATCAAGCGCGCGACTTGCTCGCGGATCCCTCGCGGCGCGAGGCGATGTCCTTTGCTGGTCGCGTGCTCTTCCCCGGACTCGGCAAGCGGGAACTCGCCCAGACGCTCTCGGTGGTGGAACGCCTCGAGTGGGACTCCAACTTCTTCGGCATGGAAATCGCAACCCTGCACCCCCGGCGGCTCACCGAGAGGATCCTGCTGTTCGCCGAAAAGGCATGTCGCGCGGTCTCCATCCAATGCCTGTACTTCCTGGCCGATGGTTCCCACGAACCGACGCGCGTGCTCGCCGAGCAGCACGGCTTCCGCGCCGTGGACGATCGCTTGACCTACCTGCGCACAACGGAAGATCTACCCCAGGCGGCTCCTCCCCCGGGGGTTGAGATTCGCACGGGCCTTGCCGCGGACGGCGCCCAGTTGGCGCAGATCGCTGGCACAAGCTACGGGGCCAGCCGCTATTTCCACGATGGGCGCTTCCCCAAGGAGCGCTGCGAGCAGTTCTACCGGGATTGGATTCAAAAGTCCCTGGAGGGTCGCTTTGACGATGAGGTTCTCGTCGCTGTTTGCGAGGGCCAAGTTGCCGGCTACATCTCCTGCCGAGCGAACACAGCCAACCTAGGCTCCATCGGTTTGGTCGGTCTGGACGCGGATTTCCGCGCTCGCGGCATCGGTAGCAGCCTGGTGCAAGCCTCCCTCACCTGGTTCGAGGAGCGCGACATTCCGCGCATCGAAGTCGTGACCCAGGGCCGCAACGTGGCGGCCCAGAAACTCTACGAATCTTGCGGCTTCGTTTTGCATCGGGTTGAGAAGTGGTATCACAACTGGCTCGATGAAGACCGAAACCAAGCATGAGTTGAAGACCGTCGCCATCATCCAGGCCCGCATGGGATCCACGCGCTTGCCGGGCAAGGTGCTCGAACAGGTCGCGGGGAAACCGCTGCTCGCCTGGCAGTTGGCACAGCTGGCCCGGGCGAAGTCCCTCGATAGCGTGCTCGTCGCCACCACGGGCTCGCCGAAGGATGATCCGATCGTGGAGTTTTGCCGCGAGCATGCAGTGCCTTGCTATCGCGGCTCCGAACGGGATGTGCTCGATCGCTACTACCGGGCGGCGCAATTCGCGGGCGCCGAGGTCGTGGTTCGCATCACGGCAGACTGCCCCCTGATCGACCCGGCGGTGGTCGACCAAGTCGTCGAGGCCTTCCATGATTCCCCGGAAGCCTACGACTACGTCGCGAACACCGCCCCTTCCCCGGGAACCTTTCCCGACGGCATGGACGTGGAGGTCATTCGCTTTAGCGCCTTGGATCGCGCCTGGGGAGAGTCCTTCGCCGCCGATCAGCGCGAGCACGTGACCTTTCCTTTCTGGAAGGATGCCGGTCCCTATCGAGCCCACCGAGTGGAAGCGCCGGAAGACTGGTCCGACGTGCGCATCACCGTGGACGACCCGGGCGACTTGGCCCTCGTTCGCAAGATCATCGAACACCACGGAGAGCAGATCCCGCCTGTCGCAGACTTGGTGAACTTCGTGCGCGCGGAGTTCGAGGACGCCGCTCGGGGTCACCAACAGGGAGAAGGTTGGAAAGCACCGGCCAAGGTCACGGATCCGGTGCCCGCTCTCGAATTGACGCGCTCTGACGAGCTTTGGGCCGCGGCGCAAAGCTTGATCCCCGGCGGCGCGCAGACCTTCTCGAAGATGCCCGCCCAATACGTGACAGGAGTTGCCCCGAAGGTGCTTGTGCGCGGCAAGGGTTCGAAGGTTTGGGATGCAGATGGCAACGAGTACATCGACTACGTCTTGGGGCTGGGGCCGGCGGTCCTGGGGCACTCGCGCCACGAGATCAACGAGGCTGTCTTCCGCTGCGCGGAGGATTCGTTTTGTGCGCCCTCCCTGCCGCACCCGCTTGAAACGGCGCTCGCCCAGAAAATCTGTCACTTGATTCCCTGCGCGCAGAAGGTGCGTTACGGCAAGAACGGATCGGACGCGACGGCGGGAGCCGTGCGCATCGCGCGAGGTGTGACGGGCCGCGACGTCATCGCCTGCTGTGGCTACCACGGCTGGCAGGATTGGTACATCGGCAGCACCACTCGCAACTGCGGTGTCCCCGAGGCCGTCTCCGAACTCACCAAGCCCTTCAAGTACGGGGACCTGGACAGCTTGCGCGCGATCTTTGCAGCCAACCCCGAGCAAGTCGCTTGCGTGATCCTCGAGCCGGTCTCCCTCGAGCCACCTCCCGAAGGCTACTTGGCCAGTGTCCGCGAGTTGTGCACAAAGCATGGGAGCCTCCTGATCTTCGACGAGATCATCACGGGCTTTCGCTTGCACATGGGAGGCGCGCAAACTCTTTACGGCGTGACGCCGGACCTCGCCACCTTTGGCAAGGCCATCGCCAATGGTTGGCCGCTGTCGGTCCTGTGCGGGAAGGCCGAGTACATGGATGTGCTCGAGGAAGCGTTCTACTCCTTCACCTTCGGCGGCGAGCTGCCCGCAATCGCAGCCGCGCTGAAAACCATTCAGCTGCTCGAAGAAGAAGAGGCGCTGCAGACCTTGCATCGCAATGGAAAGCTGCTGCGCGCCGGCATCCAGCAAGCAGCGCATAGCGCGGGTTTGGAGGCCTTGCGCTCAATCGGTATGGACTACTTCCCGGGCTACGCCGTCAGCGCCGTGGGGGAAGTCAGCGCTTTGGAGATTCAAACCTTGCTGCAACAAGAGCTCGTACGGCGCGGGATCCTGACCCGCAGCTGCCTGTTCGTTTCGAGCGCCCACGGCCCAGCCGACATCGCGGCCACCTTGGATGCGTTCTACGGGGCGGCGACCCAAGTGCAGGCCGCCTTGAAAGCTGGCCGCGTGCGCGAGTCCATCGAAGGGCAACTGATTCAGCCTGTCTTCCGCGCTCTGTCATGACGGGCTCCAGCCCCCCACCCCATCAAGGCCAGGTCTTCGCCGCAGGCGAAGGCAACGCCTGGTTCGCGCGCAACCGGGAGCACTTGCTGGCCTTCAACAGAGAAGAGGACCTACCCCTGCGCCTGCTGCGTTTGTTTCAAGTTCGGCCCCGGCGCACGCTCGAAATCGGCTGCTCGAACGGCGCCCGACTCAACGCGCTCAAGCAGGAGTTTGGCGCGCAGGTCGTCGGCGTCGATCTTTCTGAAGAAGCGACCCAGGACGGGCGTGCGCGCTACGGGCTTGACCTGCGCGTGCAAGCAGCCCACAAGGTGAACGTCGCCGGCCCCTTTGATCTGGTGATTGTGCACTTCGTGCTGCACTGGATTGACCGCAGTGAACTCGACGAGGTCATTCAGTGCATCGACCAACAGGTGGCGTCGGGTGGACTCTTGCTCATCGGTGATTTCTGCCCGGACAGGCCTACCCGGGTCCGCTACCACCACTTGGAAGCCGACGAGCTTTGGACGTACAAGGAGAACTACCCCACGCGCTTCTTGGATCTCGGCAAGTACGTGCAAGTCGGTCAGCTCACGGGGGACCACAGGGAGTTCACCCCGTGCACGGGAGTCGAGTCGGCCGAACGCATCGGGAACTGGCTGCTCGAGAAGCGCGGCTAGGCGGCGCCGGCTTCCCCCAGCCGCCCCTTGACTCCGTGGCACATCCGTTTCACACGGCCCTCAACGAGAGGCGGAGCCAGGCGGATCAATCCCACCTGGCTCCGCCTCTGCGCGTTTGCCTGCGTGCCTGGAGTCCCGGCCGACAAGGGGCTTCTAAAACTGCAAGCCGGAGACCATCCACTCATCCGCTTTCTGGTCAAAGCGCCAGCGGATCAGGATGCTCTTGTCACCCGACGCGAAGACGGACTCCACCTTCACCCCGAGGAATTCCCCGACCGGATGGCGCGTGGCTTCCTCTCCGCTCAACTCAACTTTGCCCAACTGCGGGTGCTGCGTATTCCAGCCAGCCTTGGCCAACTGCTTGTCGAAGAGTTCCTGTAGTTGGTCTGCTTTGGTCACGCTAAAGAACGGGCGCAAAGCCGTGGTGTCTGAGTTGGCCCAGGCGAGGCGGAAGCTCTCGACGCGCGGAGCGAGTTCGGTGGGCGTGATCCAGAAGTTGTAGATGAACCAGCGTCCGACATTGCTGTCGTATTGCCACTTTACGCGCAGGGAGGAGTCCCCGAAGGTGGCGCTGCTAACGGCCTTCTCAGGAGCGCTGGCCGATCCGCCCTCCAGCTCACCCTTGTGTTTTGTCAAGCTTGGCCAAGCCGCGGACCACGCGCGGTGCTCAGGAAAGGCACCGAGTCGTACGAAAAATTCTTCGCGACCGGTGGGGTGGTGCATGGCCGCAAGACCTTCCGCATCGCCCGCACTCCAGGCTTCGGCCAGGGCCGCGTCGACTGCTTCGATGTTGGTCCCGAACAAGCGTGGGTCCACATCCGCTCCCAGAACTGTTCCAAACCAGCCCACTTGATAACCGACCAATCCAGTGCCCACGGCAACGAGCATCAGCAGCGTGCCGATCCAAATCGGAGCCTTCCCCCGATCCTTTCCGCGCCGCGCATTGAAGCGCTCGCTGGCAGTGCGAGTCTCTTCAATTTCGTGGACCGCCACTGTCCCTCCGCACGCTTTGCACGGATAGGTCTTGTCGGCGCTCGGAACTCGATACTTCTTCTCACAAGAATCACAGATACCGTAAATCAACGTATCGGACATGGTCCCTCCGGTCAGATGAGCTGGATGTGTCAAAGTGCAGGCGCCTTTCATTGTAGGTAAGCCCCTCGAATTTGGGTGAACGGGCAGCGCTTTGATCGATGGCCGTCGATAAGTGGGAATCCCCCCCCCTGCAGCGCGTCTCTGCACGCCCCAATCCGCGGCACAAGCCTCCCAAGGCTACGAATGCGCAATCCTCCCCAATCCACCAGCAGAGGGGACTTCAGTGGGTTTTGGTGCGATCCTCCCGAACTCTTCGGCACCCGGATTGGATAAGCTCTGCCCATGGGTCTGAGTAGAAAAGAGAAAGCGGAACGCGCGCACCAAATCCTGGATGAGCTGCATTCGGATGTGCCCGTGCCCTTGGACCACGTGGACTCATTCACATTGCTCATCGCTGTGCTGCTCTCCGCACAGACCACCGATGCCCGGGTCAACTTGGTGACGCCCGCCCTTTTCAAGAAAGGTCCGACTCCCAAGCGCATGGCCAGGCAAAGTGTCGAGGAGATCCTCGCCTGCATTCGGACCTGTGGCCTCGCTCCCTCCAAAGCCAAGAACATACGACGCTTGAGCGAGATCCTGATGGAACAACACGGGGGCGAAGTTCCCCAGAGTTTTGAGGAGCTCGAAGCCCTGCCTGGCGTGGGGCACAAAACCGCCAGCGTCGTCATGGCCCAAGCCTTTGGAGTGCCCGCCTTCCCTGTCGACACGCACATTCACCGGCTCGCCGCCCGTTGGGGGCTTTCCAACGGCACGACGGTTGAAAAAACGGAAGAGGACCTCAAGAGGCTCTTTCCGAGAGAAAGCTGGAACGTACTGCACTTGCAGTTCATCTACTTTGGTCGCGAACACTGCCCCGCCCGTGGCCATGATCTGGAGACTTGTCCAATCTGTTCCTGGGCCGCAACGGCAAAACGCAAGAACGAGGAACGGCGCAAGAACGCACCGAAGAAAAAGGCCAAGGCCGCAACCACCAAGAACTGAGACAATGGATACCAACAACTATTCCGCGCGCTCGATTGCCTGCATGAAGCGAGTCGAAGACTGGCTCGAGGACTTCGACCCAGACGAGCTCGACTTCACGCCCTCGGATGGAGTGATCACCCTCGAGTTTGGGGACGGCAGCAAGTACGTGCTCAACCGCCAAAGTGCAGCAGAACAGGTCTGGTACGCCGCTGGCGCACGTGCCTGGCATTTCAACTACGACGAGGCCCAGGACAAGTGGATCGACGACAAGGAGGGACACGACCTCTTTGACCGCATCCTCGAAACGGTCGGCACCAAGCTCGGACGCGCCCTGAGCTTCTAGAACAGCGCAACGCTTCCCATGATCCAACTGCACCGCTTGGAGGGTTTCTACTGGGTTGCGCGCACGGGTGGCTACGCCCGGGCGGCGCGCGCCTTCCCTTATCCCATCACCCAACCGGCGGTGCACCAACAGGTCAAGAAGCTCGAGACGGAGCTGCAGACCACGCTCTTCGAACGGGTGGGCAAGGAGCAGATGAAGCTGACCCCCGCCGGCGAACGGCTGAACAAATTCGTCGCACCATTCTTCGAGGGCTTGCCCGCGGTACTGCGCTCCTTGGAGGACGCGGAGTACGGTGGCGAGATTGAGATGTCCGTGGCCGCCCTAGCCCTGCGCTCGATCTTGCCCGCTTGGATCAAGCGCGTGCACAAGAAGTATCCGGACGTGCGCGTCAACATGCGCGAAGCACCCGTGCCCGACCTCGGTCTCTTGCGCCGCGGCGAGGTCGATATGGTCGTCGACTACTTTGGCGAGATCCCGGACGACTGCGCGAGCTTGCAAGTGGGAACCATGTACCCCTTCATCGTGGTTCCAAAGAGCCATCCGCTCGCCGGTAAGAAGAACCCAAAGCTGACCGATTGGAGCGCGGAGACCTTCATCGCCTACACCCCGGAACAGGCGGCCCACGACCTCCAATTGCAGGCCCTCAGCTTGCACGGAATCACGCCGCCCTCGATGCACACGGCTTCCGCGGCGGAGAGCATCCTGGGGTTCATCGAAGCCGGTTTGGGCTACTCCATCCTGCCGAGCTTTGACCCCCAGGGCCCAAAGAGCCGGAACATCCGGGCCTTTCCCTTCGACCGCACCGGGGTCGAGTACCCGGTCCACGTGGTCTGGCGCAAGGACACCCCCGAGAGCCCCGTCCTCGACGCCCTGCTCGAGGAAGCGCCCCGCCCCTGAGGGCCGCCCCAGGGCCCGAGGCCCACATTTGGGAGGGGCTGGCTGGCCACACACCACAATCCCTAGTGGTACGTGAACTCTGGACCCACAAGGTTTAGGGTAGGCCCCGGTCCAAACCCCCTCAGCCCCCGCACGCTCCTGCGCACCTCAGGAGCCCCCACCGCATCTATGAAGGCAGCAACCCGTATTTATCTCGTCGGCGCCCACTCCACCGGAAAGACCACCCTGGCCCGCTGGGTCCGGGACACCTACGGCCTGCCGATGATCTCGGAAGTGGCCCGCGGAGTCTTGGCCGAGATGGAGGCCCAACTGGATTCCTTGCGGACGGATGTAGCCCTCGTGAATCGTTACCAGCGGGAAGTCTTCGAGCGCCAACTCGCGGCCGAGGAACAGCAGAAAGGCTCCTTCGTCTCGGACCGCGCCTTCTGCAACTTGGCCTACGCGGCGCAGCACTCGACGATCATGGCCGAGATCGCCGGGGACCCGCGCTTGGCGGACTACATGAACAAAGTGCGCACGGGCATCGTGTTCTACTTGCGTCCCCACCGAGAGCTGTTGGTCGAGGACGGTGTGCGCGCAGGAGTCGCCTGGGATGAAGTCCTGCGCATCGATGGCATGGTGAAGATCCTCTTGGAGATGTACGGCATCTCCTACATCCCGGTGGAGTCGCTGCCTATGCAGGAGCGCATCCGGTTGATGGAGAACGTGCTGTCTATCGCGGGCATCAAGGCCGCGGGCAACGAGGCTCCCGAAGAAGACGCCTTTGACGGGCTGGATCCCTTCGTGGAGATTCCGCGGCCCTCGAGGTCCTACCGCACACGAGCGACGAGCGAAGCCTAGCCCGCTCTGGGCGGATCGAGTCCGTGCAGGATTCTCTCTCGCGAAGGGGGGCTTAGGCGGCGTCGCTCACCCCCAAGACCTATTGCAGGTTGGCGATCTGTCCTTTCAGATCATGGATCTCAACGATTGAGGTGGCCTCCTGTCGCTCGAGACCCGCCACGTACGTCGCGATGCCCCTCAGCAGATCGCCATTCGAAGTGCCGAATTCGTTCAAGAGCACGAGCAAGCCGTGGGGCGCGCTCCGCCCTTGCAACTGCACTGCGGCCTCGATCTCCGACTGATCGCAAAACCCGTGGCGAACGCAAAGCTCCGCGACTTCCGCAAGGGGATCCGCATCCTGAAAGCTCAGTGCCTGCATTAGATCCTCTACCGAGATGATCTTGTGCTGCACGAGAATCTGCCCGAGGGGCACGCAGTCAGTGCCCACCTTGCGAGCCAGGTCGCTCACCTCCAACTCAGTTAGCAGCCCCTCTGCGAGAAGGAAGTTGAAGAGTTGATTGTCACAGAGAGTCTGGGGAGCCATGGGTTCGATCAGGTCCGTAGGGGGGGGTCGAATGCCAAGAGTCAGGCAATCCCAGCATCGGACTCGCAACGATCCTAGCTCGACCGAATCTCCGGATGTCCTGGCCTAGAACTCTCTCGCAAGCGAGTCAGTTCCACTCGATGTCGGGGGGCAAAGAGGCCAAGCCCTCCCCCTCGGAACCCAAGCCACGCAGGGCCAATTGCCACGTTTCCTCTTGTTCGCGCTGGGTATCGTCCTCAATGCTCCAGGTTCGGAACACCAACTCCGTGTCGAGTGGCAAGGGCAGCCAAGAGCCGCCAGCAAGTTCGGACTCCAATTGATGAGCGCCCCATCCCGCGCAGCCCAAGATGAAGCGAACACCGCGCAAAGTATCCGGGGACGGATCCGATCGCAGCAACTCGGCAGCCGCATCCAATTCACCGCCGATCTGCAAGTCACCCCCTAGGGCAACGCCACCGGGAATGTGTTGCGGAAAGCGGTGGATCAACTGGAGTGTGTCGCTATGGACCGGCCCACCCCAACCCACGGGCAGGCGCGCCTTGCCGAGAATCGGATGGTCAGGCAGCAGACGATCGAGGGTCAACGACGACCGCTTGTTCAGCACCAAACCGTAAGCCCCCTCGTCTGTGTGTTCACAGATCAAGGACAGGGTGTGCATGAAGTTCGGATCTTGGAGATCCGGTGCGGAGGCGAGGAGCGTCCCCCTAGACACTTTCAGGTCAGGAGCCATGCTTCGAGTGTAGCGCGTCTGCGCGAGGCCACCAACTAGTGAGCGCCGGACGGCAAAGCGCTCTTCCCTCGCTCGCTTCCCCCAAGCCCCCTGGCTACACGGCCTGAACGCTCAGATCCTTTCAAGGCTGTTGGGAGCCCGGCGCCTGGCCAGTCGATCCGTCGAGCCCGACCCTGAAAGCGTGCTAGGTCGGCCAGGACCCGAGCAGCCCAGGTCACGAGACTTGCTCCGTCCGACCTGGGCGCATCCCCCCCATTGCACACAACTGGGCCTCCGATTGCCTTCGGGGACAGGGGATCAGCGACAAATGCGCAGCCCCCCGGTAAATTGGCGGTCCATGAGCTCTCGTCCACTGCTGCTATTTGACGGCGTCTGCAACCTTTGCCATTCCAGCGTGCGTTGGCGTTGTTGCGCAATGCAAATTGGTTCAACGAGTCCCCCACCATTGGCAAATTCAGCGAGCATTGGCGACCGACTCTGGCCGTCCGCAGCCTAACATCCGGTTCAGGATCTTGCATCCGATGGCAACCTCAGCCTTCTGCGCAGACAGACCCCGGGCGTGAAGCTTTCCTCCAAGGATCGTTTTGTAGCGAAAGAAGGTGTTCTCCGCCGTTCCCTGATGGTGGTATCCAGACCGCTTCTTCCATTCCCTGCGGCCAAGCTTCTCCACCTTGCGAATTGTCTTGTCCCGTTCAGCGGACCGTGGGCCTAGCCTGGAAACGGATGCCGACCGAGATGGAGGGACGACGACCTTTGCCCCACGGGAACCGGCCTGCTTGTAGATAGCCACCGTGTCGTAGGCAGCATCGCCGGTGACGCTTGCCAACTTGCTCTTGGTCTTCTTGATGATCTTGAGCCCGGTCCTGGCGTCGTCTCCCGAGCTGTCCGTCAGCACATGGGCGTGAACCAGACCTTGACGATCCACGCCAACATGGAGCTTTCGCCACCCGCGCTTTCCACGTTCTCCG
>CALCXM010000011.1 GCA_937905825.1 uncultured bacterium | reverse complement strand
ACAGGTAGTCCGCGAAGTCCGCTTTGAGCAGCGGGACCAGCTGAAACACGCCTACTTGCCCCTGGCCGTCTTCGCGCTCCCTCTTTCCCACCGTCGGTTGCTGCGAACCTCAAACATGCTCGAGCGCCTCAACCGCGAAATCAAGCGACGCACCCGTGTCGCGACCCTTTTCCCCAACGAAGAATCCCTGCTCCGACTCGCCACGGCCATCCTGGTCGAGGTCTCAGAGGAGTGGGCGACTGGCAGAATCTACATCCGCATGGACCAAGCGTGATCGCTCTCACCCCCCCCCCCGCGCGCGTGCGCGAAATTACAGACACGTTGTTGCTCTATCGGTGAGTGCGTTGGAGACACCGGTCTGTATATCACGTTCAGGTGAAAGCGGAAAGGTCAGGGCAATTCAAGGTGGTAGTGGAGGCTCTCTACCACGAGGGGGCCCAGATTCAAAATGTGGGTGTAGACCCTCGTGCTGGTGCTCGCTTAGTGCTGGGAGTGGTTGAATCGTCCAGGTGCGCTGGGTGTTAGGTTAGCCCGCACTCGTGGCATCCAAGTCAACCACTTCTTTCGCCCAAAACGTGATTGAACCGTGCGAAGCCTCAAAGTCGCCAACGCGAATGTTGATATCCCCAAGCTGATGAGACCGAACATCCAAGATCTCCATACCTATCGTGGGCTCCGGGAAGCCCTTTTCAATCTCTAGGTCACGGGGTCCATAGAATCTAAGTCGCCTCACTTGGGATTCCTTGCCAAGGTGTAGGTCCAGGTATGGACCCTCTCCATCGCCGACCACTTCATACCGCATGCTAAGAACGCGATGCTCATGTGGTCGATCAATTATTGGGTGCGGTGGATCTGGCTTCAAGATTGGCTTGCCTGGCTAACGGTTGCGCTGATGAGCGGTGGAGGCGGAGCTGACATCCGTCTGCATTAGCTGGTTAAGGGGAGTACCTGGGTACGTACCCTAGGGTACCCAGCCCGCGCAATCTCAACCACTTTCGGGAAGCTGGTGGAGATTGCGCGATGGGCTGAGAAGGCCGGTCTCTGACGCGGTCGTGCTTGTACGAGCCTCGCTTCCCGCGTAATACGGGGAGGCAGGAATCAGAGAACACAGAACTTGGCCAGGACCGAAGGAAGGAATCACCTAATGACTCGCATCCATTTGTCGACACTTATAGCCATCGCCCCATTGGCTGTTCTTGCGCTCAGTGGCGGATGTTCACCAGCTGAAGAGATCGCGAAGCCAGAAACCCTTTGCGAAGAGGATGTGGTCTTGCGCCCGGAGCTCTTGGCTACTTCCAGAATTCGGGTCGAGGCGGGTGGGGAAATGGGGGAGGAGCCGAGGTACTCACTATCCGTTGAGCCAAGTGGGAGAGTTGTCTTCGAAGGGAATCGGGGCGTGGTGCATATCGGGACGCTGGAACAGTTCATTTCCCAGGACTCGTTTGCGGAGCTAGTGCGTGAGTTCGTATGCGTGGACTTTGAGGGTCTGCAAGAGCGGTATGGACTCGGTGCGAATGATCTCACTACCTACGTCATCACCTTGGAGTCAGAAGGGCGCTCCAAAACGGTTGAGCTCTACTGGCCTCCCGGAACGATCGCACAGTGGGGAGGACCGGTGACAAAGGAAGAGCGGGAGCTGTGGCCCCTGGCCCATGACTTGCACCGCTTGATTCGCATTCTCTTGGAGGAGACCTCCTGCGTATCTGCGGCCAAGTTCCACTGGGGCGATTAGAACTCAGCGCCTCGGGGACTCGGGAACTTGGCGGTCTCTCTAGGACTGCTTCCGGCCCTTCGCTCGCCAGGGGCTTCCCGCGATCGGGAGATTCGCGCTGGGACAGCCGGGGGCATGCGCTACACTTCGCGGCCCATGCGTTTTAAGCGGATCATCAACTCAGCCGTCTGGCTGGCCATGTTGCCCTTTGCCTGGCTGGTCAATCGGTTTGCTTGGACTTGCGATGATGCGTTCATTTCGTTTCGCTATGCCAAGCACTTGGCGCGCGGAGACGGCCTGACGTTCAATCCCGGGGAGCTGCCGCCGGTGGAAGGGTTTACCAACTTGCTGTGGGTGCTGCTGCTGACTCCCTTCGAGAAGCTCGGGGTCAGCCTGCCCCTGTCCGCCAACCTGATCTCCGCTGGGAGCGCGTTGGTGCTCGTGGTGCTCGTCGTGCAATTCCTCCAGCGCCGCGGGGTTAGCCTTTGGAACGCGGGGGCCTGCGCGCTGATTTTTGTCACCTTGCCGCCCGTCGGAGTTTGGGCGACGAGCGGGTTGGAGACCATGCCCTTCAGCTTGGCGATCTTTGGGACGTACATGGCCTTGGCACTGGGCACGGGGAGGTCGCGGGTGGCTCTGGCGTTCCTTTGCGCCATGACGGCATCGCTCTTGCGTGCGGACGGGGCTCTGTGGTGTGGCTTCGCTTTCATCGCTTCGCTTGCGTCCCACAACTCCCAGGAGGAGGACGCGCCCGCCCGTCGTGCAAGCCAATGGAAAGCCGTGCTGAGCACCGGGGTTCTCTTGAGCCTGGGCGTGGCGCTGCACTTTCTTTGGCGCCATTCGTACTTCGGGGAATGGATGCCGAACACCGCCAAGATCAAGGCGGGGTTGAGCGCAACGCGGGTGGAGCGCGGGCTGAAGTACGTGGGCTCCTTGGCCTTGGCGGCGCCGGCGATCGCGCTGATTCCGTTGCTCGCGATTCCCTTCCTCGCGCGCATTCGCCGGAGCATGGGCTTCGGCATCGGCGCCATCGGATTCCTTGGGCTGGCTGTTCTCTACACCGTCTTCGCCGGCGGCGACTTCATGGCCATGGGGCGCTTTCTCGTTCCGGCCTTGCCGTTCTTGCTTTTGATTTTCGCTGCAACGATGGAAAGTGTCGGCACGCGCCCGCTGGCCCTCGCGGCATCCACCGGCTTGGTGGCCCTTGGACTGCTCGGTTGCTTTGACCGGCTCAACTTCAGTGCCGACCTGCGCCAAGCGTTGCACTTTCGGTGGAACCGCGAGAACGCCCGGACCGAGTTGGAGCAGTGGGCGTTCATGGGCGAGGAAGTGGTCGCCAACAGTCTTCTGGGCAAAGCGCTCGCCTTGCACACGCAACCCGGCGAACGTCTCATTCGCGGCAACGTGGGGGCCGTGGGCTACTTCAGCGAGTTGTACTTGCTCGACGTGAACGGCCTGGTGATCCCCGAGGTGGCGGCGGCTGCCGAAGTGGTTGAACGCGCCTCACCCGGTCATGATCGGCGGGTCGATCCCTCCTTCTTTCGCAGCTGGTCTCCGAACTACCAGTTCGCCATCATCCTTCCGAAGGGCGTGGCTCCGCGCTTTGGACTTCAGGATCGTTGGAAGTCGATGCTGAACAAAGGCAAGCTCGAGTTGGAGCGCATTCCATTGCGGGAAGAGGATGGCTTCGAGCCCGACACGGAACTGCGCTTGTTGCGAGACTTGCGTTCCGGGCAAGAGGACGACGGCGAATGAGCTCTGTGCGCCCGTGGGCGCGAACTCAGTCGTTGCCGGTGTAGCCCAAGTCGCGCAAGTCCTGCAGGGTCTTGGGGTCCATCGCGTCCTCTCCGCCGGATCCAAAAACCTGTCCGCGCTGCTCCTGAATCTGCTTGGAAGCGAGTAGCTCCGCTTGCAGTTCGACCTTCATCAACAGGTTTTGCTCGGACACGTCGGTGCTCTCGAAGGGGTCTTCCGTCAGGTTGTAGAGGACGCCTGTGGATTCCTCGGTGTTCCAAACGAACTTCCAGGGACCGCGCCGCAGACTGTAGAGCACCGGCAAGCCGTAAGAGATCAAGCGCGCGGAGCTTTGACTCCATTGGGGCCGTTCCTTGAACTCGGGGGCGAACAGGTCGTGGCCGGAGGACTGGGCCAAAAAGGAGCGCGCTCCAGGGATGTCCAACAAGCCAAGCAGCGTTGGAAAGGCATCGATCGAAGAGACCGGCGCTTGAAAACGAGCGGGCGCGAGTCCCGGCGCGCGCAGGATGAAGACAGAGTTCACGAGCTCATTCCAAATCAACCCATGACGCGCAACTCCGTGTTGTCCAAGGCCTTCCCCGTGGTCGCTCATCAAGAGCACCGCCGTGTGTTCCTTCAGCCCGCCTTGATCCAACCTGTCGAAGAGCCGACCGACTTGCGAGTCCGTGTAGAGAATCTCCGCGTCGTAGAGATCGTGAGAGGGTCGCGTTTCCACGTCGAGCCCGTTAGGGCCTTGCACCAAGTCGGGGATCCCGCGGTCGGCGAGGAAGGTGTCCAGCTCGGGCTGCGGTTGAAAGGCGTTCTTGAACTCGGCGGGCGGCTGGAAGGGCGCATGGGGGTCGAACAGGTGCACCCAAAGGAAGAAGGGTTGATCGCTGGACTGCCCCTGGTGTTGATCGAGCCAAGCGAGGGCCTTGTCGACCGTCTCTTGGGCGATGCGCTCCTTTTGTTCCGGGCCATCGTAGGTTTGAAAGCCCGCGTCGATCCCGGTCCAACTCTGCAGTGGCTTGGCGCTGATGAAGCCCGCCGTCGCGTAGCCCGCTTCCGAAACCACTTCCGCAAAGGAGACGAGCCCCGTGGAACGCACGAAGCGCTTGCCGCCCTGGGTCACGTTGGCGAGGACTCCGTGTTCGATGGGCCAAGTGGAGGTCAACATCGACAAGTGCGAGGGCAGGGTGGTGGCCATGGGAACCACGCAATCCTCGAAGAGCACCGACTCTTTCGCGAAGGCGTCGATGCGCGGAGTCGTGTTTCGGAAGTACCCGTAGCAGCCCAAGTGATCCGCGCGCAACGTATCCAAAGTGATCCACAGGATGTTCGCTGGCGGGGCCTCCGTTTCCTTTGGTGAACAGCCGAGCAGGGTGCCGATCAAGAGGCACGCCGGGAGCAAGCGGGACCGTCGGGCGGGGAGATGCTGAATCATGGTTTCGGGGAAGGGCAGCTCGGTTCCGGCGCTAGGGGGCGACTTTGCCAGCCGGAGCGAAGCTCGGGCCTATCTTGCCGTGCGCGCTTCGGAATGGCTCCCTGGGATTGGGGCGAGTCTTGGGTTTTGTGAGATTTCCGAGGGATGGCGTTCCCGGGAATCGTGCGACGCTCCCCGCGAGTGTCCCGACGCCTCACGCCAGGATTTGGAGTGCCGGCGCCGCGCAAGAAACCGGGAACCATCTGGTTCTCTTGCGCCACTTCGCTACTTTCTCCGCCATGAAGACTTATGACGTGCTTGTGATTGGCGGCGGAAGTGCCGGAACCTCGGCTGCAGCGACTGCCGTGGCAGCCCTCGGCCCGGGGGCGAAGGTGGGCATGTTCAACAAGGGCGAGCTCGGCGGCCTCTGCATCTTGCGCGGCTGCATGCCGACCAAAACCATGCTGCACGCGGCGCACTTGGCCCATGAAGCGTCGGCTCACCACACTCCGGGAATCGGTCACGAACGCTTGGCGATCGACTTCAAGGAAGTCATGGCCAACAAGGACGCGAAGGTCGCGCGCTTCAAGAAAGCCAAGCTCGGCGGGATCGCCAAAGGCGGCTACGAAGTGATCGACGCCTATGCGCGCTTCGCCGGCCCGGACACCATCGAAGCGGACGGGGAGCTGTACCAGTTCACCAAAGGCGCCGTGCTCGCCGCGGGTTCCGACGTGGCCTTGCCGCCGATCCCCGGCATCGAAAACGTGACGGTGATGGACAGCGACACCGTGATGGACCTCAAAGAGCTCCCCGAGTCCGCCATCGTCATGGGCGGTGGCGCGATCGGCTTGGAGCTCGGGCTGTTCCTGGCGCGCATGGGTTGCCAAACCATTCAAGCCAACCGCAGTCGCATCTTCTCCAAGATCGATAGTGAGATCGCTGATGAGATGGAGGATGTGCTCCACGCGGAACCCAACCTGACCCTTGTGGCGCCCTTCAAGGCCACCGGCATCGAGGAAAAGAACGGGTCCGTGCACCTGCACCTGGACACAGCCGTGGGGCCGCGGACGTTGATCGCGAAGCACTTTGTGGCCGCCACGGGGCGCAACGCACGCCTCGAGAACATGGGCTTGGAAGCCGCCGGCGTGGAGTTCGCGCGCGGTCGCGTGACCTATGATTCCGCCATGCGCACCACGAACCCGCGCATCTTCGTGGCGGGCGACGCGACCGGTGAGGACCAGCTGCTGCACATCGCCAACTGGGAAGGCAAGGCCGCCGGCAAAGGCGCCGCCGAAGTCCCCGGGGATCACAGCGTCGAACGCCGCTTGCACATGACCGCCATCTTCACGGATCCGCCCCTGGCGACCATTGGCATGACTCAATTGGAAGCAGAGGCCAAGGGCATTCCGGTGGTGTGTGCTTCAGCCAAGTTGGCGCAAACCGGCCGCGCGATCACCATGGACGTGCAACACGGCCTCTGGAAGATGATCGCTCACAAGCAGACCGGCGAGTTGCTCGGCAGCCAGATCCTCGGCCCGCGGGCGGACGACATCATCCACATCATCTCGACCGCCATGTACTACAAGGGCACGGCCATGGATCTCCTGGAGATGCCTTGGTACCACCCGACGCTCTCCGAGGTTTGCTTGAGCCTTGCACGGGAACTGGTCGCTCAAGTGGACTGAGTCGCGGCCAGGCAAAGCTCGAACGGGCCGGTCTGAACTCGCGGGGAAGCACTCGTCGGGCGATCCCCGCGCACGTTGGGAGGATGGTGGAAGCCTTGCTACAAGCTCGACGCGACGAGGACCCACAAGACGCCCTCCGGAGACGTCCAGCGCGCGATCTCCCGGGTGCCGGTGAGCGTTCCGTCGACGCGCTCGAAGGTGATCGTCCCGCTGGGACTCGTTGTGGTGCTGCGTGCTGTCGTTGAGTTCGAGCTTCGAACCGTGCGTTCCGTTTCGCCGTTCGGGAGGGCGCGTGCTTCTTCCGTGGTGCTCGAACGGGTGGCTGCGCCCTTGGCCTTGACGAGCTTCATGCGCGCCTTCAGCATCGCTTGGTTGAGCGCCATGGATTGATTGCCGTGGATCTTGGCGCTGCCCGTGGCGACCAGGACGCCCTGGCGCGCACCGCCGAAGAAACTCTCCGGGTTCTCGATCCAGCTCGGTGGAGTGAGTGCGCGGGACGAGGCCCGGGCGAGGCCGAGGGAGGCGGAGCCCTTCGCGGGGAGGTACTTCACCTGCCAGACGACGGCGGTCACGGTGATGATGGCGGCTGCGAGTAGGGATTTGATAAACATGGTGCCTCCTGAATGCAGGTGCTGAGTTCGTTCCAGGACAAGCAGTGAAAGAGCTGCGCCGAACCCACGCTCTTTGTGGACGAAACTCCTGGGAATGGGGGCTATTGGCGAATGGACTCATGAATAGAGCAGGCTAGGGCGGTTTCTTGCGGGAGGGATACATCGCGCTTTCCCCCTTTCCATCCTGCTTGTCGCGCGGCGGCCCCGATAAGCTCTGGGTATGGGAAGCGACCAGGACCAGCAGCCGTTCTTATCCGGGGAAGGGTTGCGTCTACGGCCCCATCGGAAACCTCCCTGGTTGATTCGGATGCAACGGCGCTTCGAGTGGACGCTCGCCTCCCTGGGCGGGTATCGGTTCTATCAGTCGCGCTACCTCAGCGCAGGCGGCTTCCTCGTTCGACATGAACGCGTGGAAGTGGACCAATTGCCCAAGGGCTTGAATGGCTTCCGCATCGCTCACCTGTCCGACTTGCACGCGGGCGCGTTCATGCGCGAGGGGGACTTGCGACATGTGGTGGCCTGCGTCAACGAACTAGACGTGGACATCGTGGCCTTGACCGGGGACTACGTGACCCATGAGTCCAAGGAGATTCATCGTTTGGCTTCGGACTTGGGAGCCTTGCAGCCGCGCCGCGGTTGCTACGCGGTGCTCGGCAATCACGACTACTACGGACAAGGGCAAGATGAAGTGGCCGCCCTGTTTGAGTCCATCGACATCGATGTCCTGCGCAATCGTGGAGCGCGCATCGACACCGGAGACGGGGCCTTGCACCTGTCGGGGATCGAAGACCTATCCGAAGGCCAGCGCATCGATCCGCAAGCAGCGCGCGCTAGCTTGCGCGCGGATGACGTCGAGGTCTTCCTCTGTCACAACCCCGCAAAGGCCCACCGAATCGCAGAGATCGGGTGCGCACTCGTGCTCTGCGGTCACACCCATGGGGAGCAGATCGTCGTGCCCAAAAGCATTCCGCGCCCCTTTCCACGGCACCCGGGGGAGCGTTTGGAGTTCGGGTCAACCACCGCCATCATCAGTCGTGGTCTCGGTGCCGTTGGGCTGCCCATGCGCTTTCGAGCGCCAGCGGAAGTCGTGATCGTGACCTTGGGCGAAACTGGTTCTTCGCTCGAAGTCTAGAACCCTAGCGCGCGTTCAGTCCGTGTGCGGCACGTCCAAGTCGCCGCGCCAAGCTCCGGGATCGAACGTGCCCTCCCGATTGGATGAACTCGACTCAGGGGCCGCGGGAGTCGGCGCTGGTTCAGGACCGCTGGGTGCTCGAGGAGAGTCCCGCTCCGGTCGAGAGCCACCTGCGCGCGCTGAACCGTCATCCGTCGCTTGGACATAGGCCTCAATCCACATGATTTGGCAGAGCAGCGTGGCGGGAATGGCCCCAACGCAAAGGGCGAGGAATCCGATGATGACCAGAGCGATCTGCAAGAGGCACATGAGGATCAAGTCCCCTCGATTGCCGTCCGCGAGACTCCAGGACTTGGCCAGTGCTTGAAGCGGCGACAGTCCGTCGATGGCGGCGGCCTGAACCATGAAGAGCAGTCCAAGCGAGACATAGATGTACACCGGGAGAGCGATCACCAGCCAGACGAGGAAGCCGAGAAGCGCCGCCCCTCCCGACCCGAAGGCAGCGACGGGGATCACGATGAGCAGGATCCCGCCAAACCCAAGGAAGAGGAAAACCAAGCCGCGCAGCACACTCGTCAGAAACGTGCGCAGCCAGTTGCGCGTGTTGCCGTACATGTCGCCAAATCCAACTTGGCTCCCATGCATGAGGGTCTTCACGCCGTTGTAGTAGCCCACCCTGAGCCAAGCGAGCAGGGCGCTGTACGCAACCAGGAAAACGATCGAGAATCCCAGGATCCCGAGCATCATCACGGGGCCCATGGATGTGCTCGACTCGTAGGTTTCAAAGGACCAGCCGGGCTCCGCGAGGGCGGCGGAGCTCCGAAGTGGCTGCTCCCACTCGTCACTTCGCGACTTGGAATGGCACCCATCTACCATGGCCAAGATCAGCCCGGCTCCCCAGAGTGCGGCCGGCGCGCGGGTCGTCAGTTCCCAGGAACTCTTGAGGCAACGGATTGCATTGAAGGCAGTGGAGCGAATCATGGGAAGCTTCGTGGGGAAGTGTGCGAATGTGGCGGGTCGGATTCTGCGGGCTGCCTAGGCTCGATTTCCAACCAATTCAAAGGAGATTGGGAAAGGCAGGTGGGATCTCGTTGGAAGCAGGCTGAGTGCCCTCGATCGTCCAGGACTCCCGGGCGTTCTCCATTCCCGGGTGGTATGGTCCCCTCCATGCGCGTCCGCATCCTGAACACTTCCTTCGCCGTCACCGACTGCCACACACGCCTGCCCTTTCGCTTCGGCATGAACACCATGACCTGGGCTCCAACGCTCACGGCCCGGGTGGAGCTCGAAGGGGAAGGCGGCAAGGCCATTGGCCATTCCGCCGATCTGCTCGTGCCCAAGTGGTTTGAGAAGGATCCTGCCAAGAGCCTGCAACAGGACGTGGAAGGCCTGATGCAAAGCGCGACGGCAGCAGCCCGCGTTGCCCAAACGGAGAGGCTCGAGTCTGTCTTTGAACTCTGGTGGAGAACCTACAAGGAACGCGTGCACGGCCAGCCGCTTGACGCTTCCGATCGTTTGTTGCGCGGTTTCGGGGTAGCGCTTGTGGAACGGGCGGTGATGGACGCCGCTTGCCGTTTGGCGCAGGTTTCCTTCTTTGACGCGCTGAAGCAGGACCTCTTCCGAATCCAACCGGCACTCGTCTACCCGGAACTCTGCGATTGGAGTTTGGCCGAGAGCCTGCCCGACCAACCGCGCAGGACAATCGCGGTTCGCCATACGGTGGGCCTGCTCGACGACCTGCGCGTGAGCGACATCGACCCGGCGCAACGCATCGAGGACGGCTTGCCCCAGGCTCTCGAAGAGGACATTCAGGCCTACGGCTTGCAGTGGTTCAAGTTGAAGCTGTGTGGGGATCGGGAAGTCGACTTGCCCCGGACCCTGGCCTTCGGCGAGGTCTTGAAAGAGCACGCGCGACCCGATGCGCGCTTCACCGTCGATGGCAACGAGCAGTTCGCTGACTTGGATTTGCTCGTGACCTTCCTCAAGGACCTCGCCCGTCAACCTGGGGGATCCTGGCTCGTCGAACGCTTGCTGTACATCGAACAACCGCTGCCGCGCGCCGTGAGCTTGGACTCGGCCGCTAAATCCGGCTTGGCCGCTCTAGCGGAAATCGCGCCCGTGATTCTCGACGAGGCGGACCACGGCATCGAAGCTTTCCCGCGAGCCTTGGAGCTCGGTTACGGCGGAGTCTCCATCAAGAACTGCAAGGGCGTGTTTCGCGCGCTCTTGAACCGCGGTCTGTGTGAAAAGCGCGGGGCCTTCCAGTCGGGGGAGGACCTCACGAACCTCGGGGTGCTCGCCTTGCAACAGGACCTCTGCACGATGGCTGCCCTTGGGCTCGGTCATGTGGAACGCAACGGACACCACTACTTCCGCGGTTTGGACCACCTCTCCAGATCGGAAGCGAATAGCGCGCAAGAGCATCATCCGGGCCTTTGGACGCAAGCGGACGGGGGCCATCGCTTGAAGATCGAAGAGGGTCGTTTGGACCTCACGAGCTTGCCAGGCGTTGGCTTCGGCTACAGCAACACCATCGATTGGGAGTCGCGCACACCTCTCGAAGACTGGACCTTTCAAGAACGCTAAGCATGGATTTCAAAACGCCGGGACGGCACAAGGATTGGCAGAGTTTCCAATCCCATTGGACGCAGGTCGCGCCGGACATGAGCAGCCATGCGGAGTTGTTCGGAGCCGAGGGTGCCCTCGCGCAGCCCTACTCACTGGGCGATCGGGTGATCGGCAACCGCTGGGCGATCCATCCGATGGAAGGCTGGGACGCGACCCCCGAAGGCTTGCCGAGCGTCGACACCCTGCGCCGTTGGCAACGCTTTGGTGAAAGCGGGGCCAAGTTGATTTGGGGCGGGGAAGCGGTGGCGGTGACCGCTGCTGGACGCGCCAATCCACATCAACTGCACATCAATCCGAACGCGAACACGGTTGGAGGTCTCCGAACCCTGCGCCAGAGTTTGGTGGAGGCCCACAAGGAAGAGTGTGGCTCGACCGAGGACCTTTCCATCGGTCTGCAGCTCACGCACTCCGGCCGCTTCTGCCGACCGACCCAGGCGGGGCCGGCTCCGCGCATCGCCTACCGGCATCCGGTGTTGGACCAGCGCGCGGGCGTGACGTCGGACCGGGCGTTGCTGACGGACACCGAGCTCGACGATCTGACGGGCGACTACGTCAACGCCGCCATCATCGCTCAGCAAGCGGGCTTCGATTTTGTGGACGTGAAGTGTTGTCACGGCTATCTGCTGCACGAATTGCTCGGAGCCAAAACGCGCCCGGGCCCCTATGGCGGAAGCCTGGAGAATCGGACGCGCTTCTTCCGCAACGCGGTCGAAGCCATCCGCTCCGCTTGCCCGGGTTTGGACGTGGCGGTGCGCGTTTCGATCGGCGACTTGTTCCCCTTTTCGCCGGGAAGCGATCGCAGCGGCGAGCCAATCGGTTGGGATTCTCACTTGCCCTACTCCTATGGGTTCGGGGTCGATGATCAAGATCCGCGCCAGGTGAACTTGGAGGAGAGCTTTCAGTTCTTGCAGCTCGTGCAGGACCTGAACATCCGACTGGTGAACCTGACCTTGGGTTCGCCCTACTACAACCCGCACTTGCAACGGCCGGCTGCCTACCCGCCTAGTGATGGCTACCAACCGCCCGCGGACCCGCTGATGCAAGTGGCGGAACACTTGCGCATCACGCGCCAATGCAAAGCGGCTTTTCCGGAGTTGGCTTTGGTTGGAACCGGGTACAGCTACTTGCAAGAGTGGCTACCGCACGTGGCTCAACACGAAGTTGCCCGAGGCCACGTGGACTTCGTCGGACTGGGGCGCATGGTCTTGAGCTACCCGGACTTGCCCCTCGATGTCTTGCGCGGCAACAAGTTGAAGCGCAACCTGATCTGTCGCACCTTCAGCGACTGCACAACGGGACCGCGCAATGGCCTGCGCAGCGGTTGTTACCCCCTGGATGCCCACTACAAGAAAAGCGAAGACGCGAGTCGATTGAAGCAGATCAAGGAGAAATTGCGTTGAGCGAACAAGACGACGAGATCGGGCAACTGCACGCCCTGGACGCCAAGAGCTTCCTGCCCCGGACCTTTGGCTACCTGCGCTTGATCGGACCGGGGTACATGCAGTCGGCCATGACTCTCGGCGGAGGAACGGCCTTCGCGTCGATCTTCGCGGGGGCGGCTTTCGGCTATCAACTGCTCTGGGTGGCTCCGGTCGCGATGCTCTTCGGAGTGATCGTGCTTTCGGCGGTGGCGCACCAGACGCTTTCCACGGGCGAGAATCCGTTCCAAGCCATGAAGCGCCATGCGGGACCGTTCTTCGCTTATGGCTGGGCCTTTGGAGGAATCGCCTCGTCGATCATTTGGCAGTTCGCCCAGTACGCCCTGGCCAGCGCCATGCTGGTGGCCCTGGCGGAGAACGCGGGCTACGAAGTGTCGAGCGGGGCCATGGGAGCGGCGGCCCTGGTTTGGTGTGTCGCTGTCGCCTTGCTGTATGACTCGACGCCGCGCTTTGTTCGGCTCTACGAGAACATCATCAAAGGAACCGTCTGGTTCATCATCGCTTGCTTTGGCTTTGTGGTGATCAAGTCGGGCATTCCCCACCCGGAGGATCTGCTCGAGGGCTTCGTGCCCTTCCGGATTCCCGGTGAGAACAGCGGAGTGATCGGAACTGAACTGGTGGTCTCCGGACTCGCCGCTGCGGTGGGGGCCAACATGGTTTTTGTGTACCCCTACACCTTGCGCAAGCGCGGATGGGGTCGGGACCACCGGCGCTTGGCGCGCATCGACTTGGGCTTCGGAATGTTTCTGCCCTACGCCATCGCCGCCAGCTTGATGGTGATCGCTTCCGCGAGCGTTTTCTACTACGGGGACCCGGAGCTGTTCAGCGGCAAGAACATCGCTCCCTGGCAAGCGGCGGAGATGTTGGCCGCTCCGGATCGACTCGGTCCGACGGTCGGCATGTGGGTGTTCGGCCTGGGCATTGTGGCCATGGCCGTTTCGTCGATCACCATGCAGATGCTCTGCTCGGGCTTTGCCCTGTGCGAGATGTTCGGTTGGAAACCGGAAGGCCCACGCTACAAGCTGGGGCTCTTGTTGCCCGCCGTGGGCGTTTTGGGATCGGTGTTTTGGAACGACATGCGACTGTGGGTCGCCGTTCCGACCAACGTCTTTTGCGGGTTCCTCTTGCCGGTGGCCTACATCGGCTTCATCCGCTTGCAGGGGAGCAAGAGCTACCTCGGAGCTGACTTGCCCACTGGACGCCTGGGGATTCTCTGGCGTGTTGGCATGGTGGTTAGCACGGCGGTGCTCGTCGGATTCTTGGGCTGGTTTGCTTGGAGCAAGGTGCCCGGCTGGTGGGACGCGATCCTCTCGTGAAGCGGTCGATCGCGTTCGGAACTCAGACCATCCAAATCGATGATGGTGTGCTCGATGCCTATCGGGTCAAGTTGGCGCAGAGTGCCTCGAAACCGGCGGTCCGGCTCGTTTACGCTGCAGCGCACTTGGTGTTGAAAAACTCCTATGGGGAGGTCGATCAGCGCTTCGACCAGCCGATTGCCCCGGGCGAGATCTTTGAAGCGGTCGACTGGGACTCCACCTTCGCCCTGCGCCGCCGCTTGGACGACTTAGGCTTCGGCATCGCGGAGGCCATGGACACGGCCCAACGCTTCTTGATCGGTTGGGAGAACGCTTCCCATCTGATCGAAGGTTGTGGAGCCTTGAATTTGAAGCACGGATTCGTGGCCGGCGCCGGCGTCGATCACTTGGAGCGTGTCAATGACGAAGACCAACTGGTGGAAGGCGTGGTCTTTCAAGCCCGCGCCATCCAAGCGGCAGGCGGCATCCCGATTCTGCTGCCGTTGCTTTGGCTTTGCGAACAGAGCTACGAAGAGGAAGGCTACGTGCGCGTCTACGGCCGCATTGCCGAGTCCCTTGATGGGCCGCTCTTCGTTCACTGGTTGGGGGAGATGTTCCTTCCGGCCCTAGCTGGCTACTTCCCCGGGAGGAGCTTCGAGCGCATTCTCGCCGCTCATCCACAGACTTTGCGGGGAGCGAAACTCTCCCTACTGGACGCGGAGTTGGAACTGCGTCTGCGAAGGGAGCTCGCCACCCGCGACCAAATTCTGCTGACCGGCGACGACTTCAACTTTGCGCAGTTGATGACCGGAGGCCCAATCACCGGGGAAACCACCATCGGAACGCGACGTGTGCCCACTGGCGATTTCAGTCACGGGCTGCTCGGCATCTTCGATGGCATCGCGGAGCCCGCGTCCCTGGCCTTGCAGTTTCTTGCGCGCGGCGATGAGCGTAGCTACACGCAGCTGATGACCCCGTGCGAAGCCTTGAGTCGACACCTGTTTTGCGCGCCGACCCAACACTACAAGGCGGGGCTCGCCTTCCTCTCCTGGCTCAACGGACTGCAATCCAACCCGATGCTGGTTGGGCATGAAGAGCGAGCGCGCTCCAAGGAGCACTACATGGAGGCAGCACGGCTCGCTTCCTTGGCGGGCGCCATCCGCGACGCGGGCTTGGCTGCCGAGCGAGTCGATTCGTACCTGCGGGCAAACTAGCTGTCTGCCTGCGGTCCCCACACCGCAGAGGGTCCTCGCAACATCGGGACCTGCCCTCGGATGGGGAACAAGACCGCGCCCCGCTTTTGTTTGGATAGTGTTTAATGGATTCGCGCCCCTGCGGGCGAGATCCCCCGGTCTCAACGCTCTCCACAATGCAGCTACAGTCGATCCCCCCGATGCTGCCGGTTCGTGCCTTTCGCGCCGGCGTTTGCCTTGTCCTTTTCTTCAGCCTGATTTCCGCTGGTGCGGCCCGGTCTGGGCCCTCGAGTGCGGACTTGCGCTCGAAGGACGCAAGCGTCCGTCTAACGGCGGCCCAGGCGGTCATTGCGGAGGGGGGGAGCGAGCTTCCGATCATTCTGCGGCGGCTGCTCAAGGACGATGACTGGGAGATCGCGATCTTGGCCGCCAAAAGCCTGGCGGAGTTTGGCGATGAGAAAGACCTGCGCCTGTTGGCGGAGCTCGCCGTGACCGCACCCATCCGTGAGCTGCGCATGGCTGCTGCCCAGTCCATGGCCAAGCTGGATGCGCCCGCTGCAAACGAGGCGCTCTTGAAGAAGCTCGGTGCTCAACCCGCATACACCTGCGAGGCCTTGACCCTTGTGGCGTCTCTGCTCGAGAAACCGGAGTTGCCGGCAGAGCTTGCTCCGCTGTTGATGTCGGAGTCCGCAGGTGTGCGCGTGGCGGCGGCAGAGGCCATGCTGACCTTCGCTCGCCTGAGTCCGGAAGCGACTTTCCGTGAGGTTTTGGAATCCGGGTACTTGGGAGTTCGCACCCGTGGCTTGGAGCTGGCCATGCGTTACCCGCACGCTTCCATGGTGGGGCCTTTGCGCCAACTTTTGGCGCAAGCGAAAATCAACGATGTGGTCCTGCGGCGGGCAGTGCCTGCGACGATCGCCGCCTTGGACGCCATGCAGGACGGGGCGGCCGGTCTGTTCACCGAGACGCTTCAAGCTCTCTGCCAGGACGAATTGCCCGAAGTCGCACTGCGCGCGGCCTTGCTCGGGGAACTCGCCGTTGACAAGCCCTGGGCCAAGGACCTCGACCTCTTGAGGATGACGATCATGCTGCGTCGTCACGACGACCCCAGCGTGCGCACCGCTGCCGCCAACATGCTGCGAACTCTGAAGGGCCCGGAGACGCAGAAGGTGGCCTTTGCCATGTTCAACCGCGAGCGTGACGGGCGCGTGCGGTTGGCCCTTCTGAAAGCGATCTTGGTCTTCCAGCCAGTTGGCTCCAATGCTGGAATGCACTGGGCAATCAAGCAGTTGAAGAGCGCGCCCAGTCCCGAGATTGCGGAGGTTTTGGTGGTCGCCTTGGGCCATCGAAAATTCGTGGAAGAGACCGCCGTGGCCGGCGCCTTGGTCGAAGCCCTCGAGTTCCCCGATTGGACGGTGGCTGCATGCGCCGCCGTTTCCTTGGGGCGTACCCGCAATCGCTGGGGGGCCAAGTCGCTGATCACCATGGCGACAACCCACGCGGATTGGAAGCTGCGCGGGGCGGCGGTGGTGGGGCTAACTCAAGTCAAGCGCGCGAGCTGCATCCCGGCTTTGATCACAGCGCTCGCGGACAAGGACCCGGCTGTCGCGGAGACCGCCATGAGCTATCTCAGCAGTCTGCGCCGGGGCGATTCCTTTGGGACCGATCACAAGGATTGGTCCGTGTGGTGGAACAAGGCCGAGGGCGAAGTTGAGCTCTACAAGATGGGCGGCAAGATCGATCGAGAGGAGCGTTTCGGACCGGATGCATCCCGGGAGATCATCTTCCAAGGCATGGACCTCATGGTCATGGACGGGAAAGAAGGAGCGCTGATCAAGGCCCTCGAGCGCGAGGGAATCAAGCACCGCTCGATTCCGCATGGCAGCTTGCAAGCGGCCGCGCTCAACGCCCGGGGAGCGCTCGTGGTGAATTGCGCGAGCCCATGGAGCGAGGCAGAGTTGGAGCGCTTGCGTTGGTTCGTGAAGGTCGGCGGACTGCTCTCCGGATCTGGCGGTGGCAGCGGGGAAACCGTGCAACAGGTTGAGCCCGGCTTGCTGGGTGTTCTGGAGACCAAGCAGAAGCCGGCTGGCCATGTGATCGCCAATGTCCAACGGAAGGAAAGCACGTTCACGCGCGGGGTCTTCGGGCCGGACGCGCTGCCGCTCAGTCAACTGGATGGCGGTCACTTGATCGAAGTGCTCCAACCGGAACGGGTCGAAGTTTTGATCGAAAGCCCAGAGTCAGCGGAGCGTTGGGGAGGTGGCAATCTGTCCTGTTGGTTCCGCGCTGGCCACGGCACTCTGCTCGACCTGGCGAGTCCCATGGCCGAGCCACAATTTCCGCGAGCCTTGCGCTTGAAGAAGCCGCACCAGCGCATGGCCTTCGCCGTGAATCACATGGGCACAAGTCTCGCGCTGATCCGCGAAACGGTCGGCGAGAAGTCTTGGAAGTCCGATAGCCAGGCGGCGCAGTACATCACTGACGATTCGATGCTGCGCCTTCTGACGAACTTCGTGCGGCAACGCCGACTCATGGGGTGGTAGCCGTTCGTGCGCTGCCGCACATTTTGTTGTTGCCCCCTAAGCAGGTAAATAGCTCGCAGCAAAGGGACGGTACATTCCTCCTGAGGGGCAACAATCGGTTGTTTGGACGGGTATTGAACAAAGGACTTGCAGGTCTGCTTAAGACTTCTGAGCAACAGCCAAAGGGAATAACACTGCGGACTAGGGGATTCGATCTGAATAGATAGCGCGATTTCGCTCCGTCCATTAACTTCTTGGAAGTCCGCCACTATGCGCTAACTAGGGGGTTTTCTGAATGTCGGTGTCTACGTCTACCGCTGTGTTGTTCTCGCTGCTGATGCCCTTGGCGATCACCCTTCCCGTCCCGCAGGAAGGTGGTGCTGGGGAGCCCGGAGATCCGGGGCAAACGGAACACAACGTGATCGAGTTCTTGCTGGATGACATCGGCATCGACTTCCTCGAACTCTATGACGCCGAGAACCAGTGGCCCGCGGGTTACGCGTACCCCGCCACGCCCAACATCGATGCGATCGCAGCCCACGGGCTCACGTTCCGCAACGCTTGGGCCTACCCGGTCTGCTCCGCGGACCGCGCCGCCGCCCTGACTGGCCGGCAGCCCTTGATCTCGGCAGGCCACCCCTACGGAACCGGTCTTGGTGGCACGGTCGACCTGGAATCGCACAACGTCCTGACCTCAGCGATGATGGCGTTGCCCCTGGCCCACGCTGCGGAGTCGACGCCTTACCTACATCTGCAAGTGGGCAAGTGGCACTTGGGCAACGGCCAAGACGACCCCATGAGCCCCGTGCTTGACGGTGGTGTCAGCGAGTACCGCGGATGCTTGACCAACCCGGCCCAGCACGGTGGACTCGGCCCTGGGAGCGGCTACGACGGCGGCTACACGGACTACACCCAAACCGCGGCGACCAACGCCGGTGCCAGCCAACTCGCGCACCAGACCACGTCGATGCATAGCCAGGAAGTGGCGGATGCTCTCGCGATGCTTCCGACGGACGGCACACCGTTTGTCCTGCGTCAGTGGTTTCACTACGGACACGCGCCCTGGAAGACGGTGGTTCCTGATTCGGAGCTGGCCCCCGGCGCGACGATGCGTGGCAATGCTCAATTCCCCTTCGCCACAGGATTGACCTATTCGCCGAGCAGCAACCCGCAGGATCCGGACTACCCGGATCCCAACACCTATCAATTGGTTCATCGCCGCATGAAAGCGATGGTGGAGGCGGCGGACAAGGCGATCGGCGATGTCCTGGCCGGTCTGACGGAGGATCAGCGGGCGAACACCATCGTCATCATTCGATCCGACAATGGCACGGAACGACTCGCGCTCACGCCCACTCCGTCGCCTACCCATTCCTTGCCGACTTCGCCCTTGGAGCCCCCTCCGATCTACGATCCGAGCCACGCGAAGCTGACGATCTATGAGCAGGGGATTCGGGTTCCCTTGATCGTCGGTGCGCACCCAGCGATTCAAGCACCCGCATGGATCGCAGAAGCGCGTCGCGGAACGAAAGTGGATGCCCTGGCCTCCACCGTCGACGTTTGGGCAACCATCGCAGAGGCCACCCTGCCGAATTGGGAGAGCTACCAGACGGACGGAGTCTCCTTGATGCCGGTGCTGCTCGGAGCTGCGGACACGGTGCGCTCCCACATCTTTAGCTACAACTTTGGCTTTCGCTTTAGCCCGGGCGAAAGCTGTTGGGACTTCGCAGATCCCGCGCGCGAAGCGGTTCGCAACAAGGCCGGCTACAAGTTGATTCGACGCTTGAATGGGGGAGATGAACTCTTCCACTTGGGCACCGACCCCTTGGAGTTGAACAACCTGCTGCCGCCGACCACGCCTCAAGCGATGGCGGCCTACGTCCAGCTTCAGTACGAATTGGACAAGCGCTTGGAGCCGGAGGGTCCGCGCGCCTTTTGCTTCGGCGATGGGTCCGAGGGGGACTGCCCTTGCGCCAACAACAATGATGGCAAGCTTTCCTGCGGCCGCGCCGGTTGCGCGAACAGCGCCTTCAGCAGCGGAGCCCTGCTCTTCTCCCTGGGACAACCCAGTGTGAGCGCGGACAGCCTCGAACTACGCTGCACGGGTGTGACCCCGAATCATGCAGGCTTCATCTTCCAAGGCAAACTCGCCCTGACGAGCGGGCAAATCCTCGGCAACGGCTTGCGTTGCGTTGGCGGGGATGTGATTCGCCTGGAGAACTTGGTCATGAATGGCCAAGGCTACGCCTACTCGTCTTCGGGATTGGCCGCGCTCGGTGGAGTCACCGCGGGCCAGACCAAGACCTACCAACTCTGGTACCGAGACGTGGCCTTCGGCACCTGCACCGCAGAGTTCGCCCTCTCCAACTTGAGCAACGCGATCGAGGTCAGCTGGCTGCCCTGAATCCGGTGTCGAAGCCTGGATCTGGAGAAAAACCCTAGCCCGCTCTATTCATGAGTCGATTTGCCAATAGTCCCAACTCGCTCTCTGGCGGTGCTTTGCGAAGCCTGGCCCCACAGGCGACCTTGTTGGTCGTCGAGGACGCCAGGATTTGCAAAGTGCCGTCAGAGAGCGAGAACGAGGCGAAGCCGAGTGGTTTGGGGCTGTTGGCGAATTGACTCATGAATAGAGCGGGCTAGATCCCTCGGCGCCCGTCTGCTTCCGACTACAATCCCCCGCATGTCGGAACAGAATCAGAAACAGACAAAGGGCTACGTCCACGGTTTCACGCGGGAAGAGCAAGATCGGTTGCATCGGCAGGCGCGCTTCTTGGAGCACCGCATTCACGATCGCTTGCCCTTTTGGAATTGCCGAAACCTTTTGGAGGTCGGCGTAGGCGTCGGCGCCCAGACGGAGATTCTGCTGCGGCACTTCCCTGAATTGCACGTGACGGGAATCGATCAGTCCGAGGAGAACCTCGAGCGCGCCAAAGAGAACCTGGGCAAGCTGTCCTGGGCGGAGGGTCGCTACGAGCTTTCGCTCGGGGACGCGTCGCGCCTGGGATCCGGAGTCGACCGCTTCGACGCTGCCTTTCTGTGCTGGGTGCTCGAGCACGTGGCGGATCCGGCGACCGTGCTCTCCGAAGTGCGCCGTGTGCTGCGGCCTGGCTCCCAGATTGTGATCACCGAAGTGCAGAACATGTCGTTCTTCGTGGATCCCTACAGTGCCCACACGATGGCCTACTGGTTGGCGTTCAACGATCACCAACTCGAACTCGGTGGAGACCCCTTTGTGGGGGCCAAGCTCGGAAACCTGTTGTTGGCTGTGGGCTACAAGGACATCACCACCAAGGTGCGCAACATCCACTTGGACAACCGCACCCCCGGCCAACGAGCTGAGTTCCTGGCCTTCTGGTCGGAGCTTCTGCTGAGCGGCGCCCCCGGCCTACTCGAGGCCGGCAAGGTCTCCGAAGAAACCGTCGAAGGCATGCGCACCGAACTCGATCACGTGGCCCACGACCCCAACGCGGTGTTCCTCTACTCCTTCGTGCAAGCCCGCGCGCGCGTCTACTAGTACGGCGCCGCCCACCGGCCTGTTGGAGAGCAACCGCCAGACACGCGCCTCAGGATCCCGTCACTCGTCCCCGACGTAGCCCAGCTCGCGCAAGCGTTCCATGTTTGCGTCACGTTCCACGGGGGCAGCGTCGAGTTGTTTGCGGAGGGCAGCGTCCTGCTCCCGCTGGGCGCGCAGGAGCCCAAGCAGTTGCTCGCAGACCGCAGCTTCCTGAACGGAAAGATCGGTCAGTTCACCCGGGTCCTGATCGAGGTCGAACAGTCCAACCGGCTGCGCGCGCTCATCCACGATCAAGCGCCACTTGCCCAAACGCACGGAGTGCTGCTGGGCGTCAGTGGTTAGGGCGTGGCTGAAGGAAGGAACTTCGGGCAGGGCTTTCCCCGTTAGCATGGGCACCAAGCTCCGGCCTTGGATGGGGCCGGCACCCGGCGCGATGTCGAGCAGTTCTAGCACGGTCGGCAACACATCAATCGTTCGCGCGACGCCTGCTCCGGGAACAAAGGGCCCTTGTCGCCCGGGGACTCGAAGCACGAAGGCCACATCCAAGATCTCGCTAAACAGCCCGCGCCCATGGCCAATCTCGTCGTGATCGCCCAATCCTTCCCCGTGGTCGCTGATGATCAAGATCAACGTGTCGTCGAGTTGTCCCGAGCGTTTGAGGTGCTCGAAGAGATGACCTAGTTGATCATCCATGTACCGAATCTCGGCGTCGTAGATCGCATTCAACCACTTGGAAAAGGTGGAACCGGGGGCGAGGTCCGGCTCGCGCATGGGGCGCTCGATGGCTATTCCATGGGCGACGAATTCAGGCAAGCGCTCGACCTTGCCAAGCCCAGCGAGTTTGCAGTGGGGGATGTGGCGCTGAATCAGTTCAGCCTCTGAAACGTCGAAGGCCTTGCCCATTCCCCAATTCGCAATGATCTGCGAGAGCCGGCCATGCTCCGCTGCTTGGTTGTACTGCGGCGCGAACATGCGGATGTACTCTTCCGGAGCGACGAGTGGATGGTGAGGTTCGTAGGTTTGGAAGAAGCCGAAGAAGGGCGTGCTCGCGTCGCGCTGCTTCAACCAAGCGATGAAGCGACCGATGCCCTTTTCTAGACGGGCCGGATTGGTCGCGCTGTTTGCGCTGCCCGGCTTTTCGGCGGGTTGGTCGCGATAGAGGTCAAAGCCTTGGTCGAGGCCGATTGCACTTGCGAGGTAGCCCCCTTCCGTAAACGCCGCCGTGTCGAATCCGTTGGCTTGCAGACGTTCCGCAAGGGTTTCGATGCCGTCGCTCAAACGCAAGGATCGCGGGAAGCGCGTGACCTGGTGCACGTCCGGGTAGAGCGAAGTCAGCAGGCTGACCATCGAGGGGGCCGTCCACGGGGCCGCGCTTTGGGCACCTTGAAAGATGAAGGCCTCCCGAGCAAAGGCATCGATGTTCGGGCTCGTGTTTTCCCCGTAGCCATAGCAACCCAGATGATCTGGTCGCAGGGTGTCGAGGGCGATCAAAATCAGGTTCTTGGGGGCCGTGCTTCCCGAGCTTGCGGGGAGAGGATCCGAACAGGCAGCGAGCAGCACGAGTGCGAGCCCGACGAGCAGCCGCTGTCGTGGCCTGGGTTCTCCAGCGCAACAGAGGATTGACTTCATCAGCGCTCGCGACCCTCCCCGGTTCCGCTATCAAACTGCAGTGTCTTGGTCAGACGATTGTTGCTCTCCGTGATTTCGCGCACCTGGTCCAGGGGGTCGATGACGACAGTGAATGTTTCTTGCGAGCCCCCCGGCCTGTAGCGAAATCCCAACTTGACCGTTTGTGGGTCCAACAACATGGGCCATCCAATGTGAGGCAGATGAAGCCGAGCGAGTGGCTCCCCACGGGCCGCTTCCCCGCGATAAACCAGGACGTCCACCTTTTCAGCAGAAGCGGTTCCGGTGTTGTGCACGCGAATGGTCAGGGTGGCGAACTTCTGGTTGTACTGCAGGTCGATCTCCGATAGTCCTAAGTCCGCCAAAGGCGGGACGGGGGATCCACGGCGAATCTGGCGGATGCGCACGAGCTGGGTTTGCCTGCCCATGATGGGGAGCTGGATGGATTGACCCCGGTGTGTGGCCTCGAACTCGAACGTGATTCCTGGCTCGTCGCCTACGAGATCGAGATCCACGTCGGGGGAGACGTCGACGTGGTAGGTCGCGCCCAACTCCAAAGCCCAAGGACGCAAGTCGACCTTTTGCTGGCCCTCCCGGAAGACGTACATGGAGAGATCGAGGGTCTTGCCATTCGCCTTTGTGATCGTCGCGGCGAAGTCGCGTCCCACTCCGCCGTAGGTGGCGAGCACATCGAGTTCCCCATCGCCTGCGGCAGCTCCGCCGGTGTAGTGTCGGAAGGTGCGCGGCATTCCTTCGAATTGGATGCGGTCCGTGGCGGACGCTTCACTGGTCAACACGGGCCACGAGCGAATCAAGGCACGTAGGATGGGCTCGTACTCCCGTTCGAGTTCTTCATAACTCTTGGGCAGGGGTTGATCTGCAAGATCGAGTTCGACGGCTTCCCCGGTGTGAGCCTTCCAGCGTTTGTAGGCGGAGATCAATGCGTACTTGATCTTGGCTGGGGAGCCGTGGGGTGCGTTCCAGCTCGCTTCGACGTTCGGAATCGACTCGTAGTAGGCGGCACCCAGTCGCGCTGGTTCCAGGAACTTGGCAGCGCCGGTTAGATCGTAGGCTAAGTCCATCAGGCCCACGTGGTAGCCGTAATAGCTGCCGAAGTCGTAATTGACTGAACCGCCGTGCTTGGAATCGAATCCCAGGTACCAGCTCGGCGCGTCGATTCCGTTCATCTCCTCGGTTTCAAAGGCGATGTTGCTGGGCAAGAATCCCTTGGGCTTGCCCTTGTCCGTGCGCGAGGAGTCCTCGAGCCAGGCCTCGGCCCACTCGACGATCAGAGTCTTAAGGGCCGGGTGACCGTTGTACCAGAGCACTCGTTCCGCCGGGAACAAGCAGCGACGGTTGATGATCGAGTCATTTGCGCTCAAGCCGCTGCCTACGCCTAAGCCTCCGATGAAGTTGGAACGGAAGTGCCTGTGTCCGCTTAGCGTCTTCGCACTCCACACGTCCCGGAAGAGCTTACCCACCTGCATGCCGCGCTCGATCCAAAGGGGATTGCCATAGTCGAGCAGCATCATCAGCGGAAGCGTGTTGCCGGTTAGCTCCGCCGTGTGCTCGGAGTCTCCGATGACCCAGGGATAGCCGGACTCCGGATCGATGCTTCCGTTCGGCTCGTAGAGAGTCCGCACAAGTCGCGCGGTGGCTTCCAAGAGCTCGGGGGCGGAACCTTCCGAGATCAGGCCGTAGTAGCCGAACAGGCGCACAAGTTCGACGTCGTCATCCATGCCTCCGCCAAAGGAACCATCCGCTCTTTGGCGATTCTTCACCCACCACTCGGAAAGGCTCAAGAGATGGTTGTAGGTGCTGTGCAGACTCTTGGCCCATTCGGGATCGCGATCTTGATAGAGGGCCGAGACATTTGGCAGCTCCCAGGGACCCGTGCGTGAATCGTGTTGGTCGGTGGTGAAGTAGACGGCGTAGGGATCGTTCGGGAAGACCTGCTTGATCTCCTCGAACCATTGCAGGCCCACTTGCCCAGAGCTCACCCAACGGTGCGGATCGAGCTGCATGGCGCAGCGTGCGCCGTGCAAGCGTGCGCGCCAGTAGAGCGGGCTGTCCCGTTGAATCAAACCGAAGAAGTGATGGGCCTTTTGGTTCTCCGTGAAGTGATCCTTGCCCGCCGCGCTGCGAGTCAAGTGCATGCGCAGGGCTCGCAGGTAGAGCGCGCACTCTTCGCGCGCTGAGCGTGCCCATGTGTTGTCTCCGTCTTGCAAGAGCGCTCGGTGAATCTCGGCTGCTGCGAGGGTCACTAGCTCCGGATCGTCGGCGTTCGCGAGCCAGCCCGCAAGCCACATGAAACACAACCCACGAGCGAGGGAGTCCGGGCCCGTGCCCTTGGTGAGCGCTCGTTTTGCGGCCGCAAAGTCTCCGGCGTTGAAGGCAGACACGGCCCTGCGCACTCCGTTGTCTTGACCCGGGTAACTGAGTTCAGCTCGCGCAAGCATTTCAACCGGCGCCGGGGTAGCTGGCGCGATTTCTACCCCGAGCAAGGGAACGTCTTGGAAGGGCTCCCCGATGTTGCGGTAGGGGGGCGTGTCGTGATCCATCTCGCGCCCGTTGATCCAGGAGCGCAGCCGGGGGCCCTCGGTTTCCCGTTTGAGCAGACGGTCGTAGTCGCTTTGATCTCCATCCAAGCGCAACCGAATCACACCTTCTGGTGCCTCCACCAAAAAGCGCAGGCGGTCGTACATGCCATAGCAACCGCGACCGTTCCCAGGAGCTTTGCCAGAGCCGGAGAGCGCTCGGTTGGCAGCGTGTTGGAACGCGATGTTCTCTTGAATGAGCTTGTCGTTCGCAAACAAACGAACGGATCCCATGGAGGTGAGCAGGTCACCGAGGGTCACCGTCAGTCGGTAGGTGCCGGGAGCGACGTCAACTCGAAAGATCACCTGCTCCCCGCGCACCCCATCTCGATTGAGGTTGTTGGCTAGCAGACGGAAGTTTTCCATCCGCGTGTAGCGACCGTCCTTGCGCTGTTCCTGAGTTTCTTCGAGCAGGAAAGAGCTGGGCGCTCGCCCTTCGAACCCCCAGCCGCGCTGGCTGTCGTAGCTGTTTTCCCCGAGCACGCGAACGTGATTCTCGGCGAGCGGACTGTGGGCCGTGCCCATGTCGAAGTACAGGGGCCCTTCCGGTCGCCCACTCCCTTGCAGGTGGGCGCTGCACAGAAGCATGCCGAAGCACTTGAGAATCAAACCGTGCAATCCAGTTCCCCGCTGTCCAACGCTGCTCGCCTGCTTTGCAAGGACCGCAACTGAAAGGCGGCCATGGCGATCAAGAGAGAGGTGATGCAGCTGATCCACAATCCAATCGATCGTCCTGGAGCAGTGTACTGCAATCGGACGATTCGGGCACCTGCGGGAAGCCGAAGCATCGTGACCAAACCGTCCGCCCGCAGCATGTTGGCCGGAACCCCATCGATCGTGGCAGCCCAACCCGGATCCAGTGTGGTGCGTTCCGAGAGCAGCAACAGACGTGCGTTGAGATCCTGCACGTTCACTTGGATGCTGTGCATGTCCTTGGAGTGACGGGAATCCTCCACGCAGGTGACTTGGGTCGGACTCTGATCCTGCGCCAGCCAAAGTGTGCCGCGCTTGTCCGCTCGCAGCTCGCCCGCCGACGCGCGCTTGGCCCAATCGATCAAGTGCTCGTCTTGCGGACCGCTGCCGACGAAAAGGATCTTCGGGAAGTCTTCGGCCCAATCGGTTGCGAGCGCGTCGATGTCGGTTGTCGGACACTCCACGAACACTTGGCTTTGGGCCCGATGACTCTTCGATTGCAGCGCGCTCAGAATGTGTTCACGGCGCAGCGTCTCCTCCCCGACCAACAGAACAGGGGAGCTGACCGTGCAGACACGCGCGCGCGCGGTCTCTCGGTTGTAGACGAAGAGGGGTTGCAGATCGAGTTCCCGCAGGCGCTGGTACGTCGTCGGCGGCAGCGCTCCTGGTCGGCTCACAAGCTGCAGCCCCTCACCGACAATCGGCTCAGCCGAGATCAAGTAACGAACGTTCATGACGTCCAGGGCGCCCGAGTGTTCCGCTTGAAGGACCTGTGAGTTCAAGTGCTCGGGCAGAAACTGGTGGTAGAGCGGGTTGCCGCTATTGGGCCCCCCGAGGGCGCCGCCGGAGCCTTCCAGGTGCCACTCGGCCCAGCTTGATTGCGCCCGGTGAGCTTGTTGCAGGCGCCCGATGCGCGGGTCTTGCCGTGCGGGTGCGATCATCTGTCCGTACAACTCTCTTTGTTCCGTGCTCGATCGAAGCGCGGGCTCGGGTCGACTGCCAATGCCGGGCAACTGGGACGTGTCGGCAAAGACAAGCAGCACCAAGCAGGTCGCCCCCGTCCACGCGCGCAGGCTCTTCAGTTGGAATTGCAAACCATGCGCCGCAAGCAGGATCCAACCGAAACCGACCATGTGCACGAATCGACTGTGCCTGCGCATGCGGTCGTACCCTGGAAGCCACTCATACGCCAACTCGTGCAAGGCACCGGAAGCCAGGGCGAAGACGAACAGCGTCGCCGCGGCCGTGGCCCAGAGGGTTCGACTGCGATTGACGCGCGCCAAGGCGAGCAGGCTGCCCAGAGTCAAGACCCATCCCCCAGCTCCCGCGTACTGTTGAGTGAGCACGAGCCCCAAGTTGTGGAGCCGGCCAAAGCTGCCATTGCGCAAGAGCTCCTCCTCCAAGGCTGAGTCCCGGGACAATTCCATGCCCAAGGGGATTCCCCGGCCGGAACTGTCGAGCCAAGCCACCTCGGGCAGGAGCTTGACGGCGATCAGCCCGAGGAAAGCGAGCAGCACCAGCAAGCCTCCTCCGGCCAATTTTCCAACGTGCACCTGACTCCAACATCCCTTGAGAATCAGGAGCGCAAAGACAACGGAGAAGCAGGCGAGCCAGTAAAGGGAGGGCTGGCCTCCTGCGTGCCAGGGAAGCGCGGCGAAGAGGGCCAAACGCAAGCTCGCGGAAACGGTTCCTCGGTCTTCCAATAGGTCCAGCAGGGCGATCAAGAAGAACGGCCACCAAGTGATCGCGTAGCCAAAGCCGTAGGGAGTGGCCTGGAACCCGGAACTTGGAAAGCGCGCGAGCACGAACAACAGTCCGCAAAAGAGCGGCGCGAGTCCCTTGAGGTTCAGGCGCTTCGCAAGCAGCAAGCTGCCAACTGCTCCCAGGAAAACGTGCAAGAGCAGGAGCACGTTCATGGCCGCGTAGGCGCCCAAGGTCCAAACCGCCAGGAGAAACGGCGGGTAGCTAAAGGGTTTGGTCGAAACGCCCCAAAGCGGCGATCCCCCCAAAACGGATGGGGACCAGCTCGGCATCCATTTTCCCTCTTGGAAGGCCTGTTGCACGTGCACGGCATCGATGCCATGCATGGTGTACCAATCGTGCTCGATGATGGCGCTGTCCATGGACAGGTGCGCACCAAAACGCGTGAGCACGGCGACGGCGATCAACAGCACCGACAAGAGTTCCGCGCGCCGTCGAAGCATGAAGCTCCGTGGGCCCCCGATAGCTTCAGCCTTCACTGCGGGCCTTGTCCTCAGAATCTGAGAACCCATCGCCCGCGGGAAGATCACTGGGCTTGTAGCGGTCTTCGTCTGCAGGAGTTTCCTCCTCGGAATCTGGCTCCAGCTGCTTGCCCCGTTGGGCCCCGGCAGCGCGGAGCAATTCGCAGGCCTTGGCATTCCGGTGCTGCACGGCCCAGTCGAGGGGCGTTCGACCCTCTTGATCCTTTCCGTTGACGTCGGCGCCGGCCTCGATCAAACTTTGGATGATCGGTAGGTGAGCCGTTCCAAACTTGGAAGCCCAAGCCAAGGCGGTCAGTCCTTCGAGGTCCCGGGACTCAAGGTCGGCGCCTTGCTCGATCGTGAATTTCACGAAGTTGTCGTAGCCCGAGATGGCTGCGCTCACGATCGCCGCTGGAAAGCGCGTGACGCTTCCGTCCAACTCAGCGCCCTGGGCGAGCAAGGCTTGAGCGGTCGTCACATCATCGCAAGTGGCCGCGTAGATGAGCGAATAGGTCAGTTGATTGCCCGGGAATTCAGCGCCCGCGTCCACCAGCTTCTTCAGGGTGTCGAGGTCGCCAACGTTGGCGGCGCACATGGTGGGGGAGGCTCCGTTCGCTCCGCTGCAATTGACATCGGCGCCGAGTTCCAAAAGGTACTCGACCACCTCACTGGCGCCCTGCACCAGGGTGGCGGACAGCAGGGGAGTGAAGCCCCAATCCGACTCGGCATTCACTTCGGCCCCGTGTTCAACGAGCAACCGCACCTTGCGCAGGTCGTGGGCGGCCAGCATCAGTGGCGTGACTCCTTGGGGGCCCTTGGCTTCCACGTCCAGCTCGCCTTCCAGCTCTGCTTGCAATTGCTCAAAGGATCCGTAAGCGGCGGCTCGATGCAAGGAGCTGAACCCGCGCGCTCCGAGCATCGGATCCTCCTGGATGCGCGGCGGTGGCGGACCGAAGAAGGCGCGCGTGGGCTTGGGAGGCACGTCCGCCAGGGCCAGGGCCATCGTCGCCCAGCAACCTCCCATAAAGGAAACGAACTGGTGTTTGCCGTGGGGATAGCCGCTGTTCTTTGGTCGGTTGCCTTGGATGCGTCGGCGGGTCTTGACGAACCAAGATCCGTTGTCGAGTTGGGTCGCGAGCAGATAGCGCAGGCCGCGCTGGTAGGCCGGGTGTTTCGGACTCATCCCCCCAGCCTGATGCAAAACGGTGAGGGCTTGCCCGGTTGCGTAGGCGTCGCTTTCCATGCTTGGTAGCTGAGCCCAGCCCCCATCTTCCCGCTGTTCAGCGATGAGCGCTTTGCTGTCTTCGACGAGCGCCCCGGGCTGTTCGCCACACCAAGCCAAACCGAGCAGGCGCATGCTGCGTTCTTCCGTGTCCTTGGGCTGTGCATCTTGCAACCACTTCTGCCCCCGTTGTATGCGACGATCAAATTCTGCCTGGCGGCCCTCGGGAGCATAAAGAGTGAGCGCGCGAATCGTGAGGGCGCTGGCCGTCACGTGGCTGTCTTCAAAGGGTGGCCGGTGCTCGTTGGAGTACCAGGCTCCCGAAGCGCTCTGCCGGGCGGCGAGGAAACTGGCGATGGCGTCAGTCACGGAGTCCTTCGGTTGCTGTCGAACGCCAAGGCCGAGCAGGACAGTGCTGCGACCGAAGACGCCCACACCGTCGTTTACCAAAAGGGCATCGAAGCGCGCGCGTTCCGTGGAGTGCACCTGCTTGATCTCCTCCGCAACGGATTCTGGATCGGACTTGAATCCGAGCTCTTGAGTTAGGGAGAGGGTCAGTCCACCAAGACCCTGATGGTGGCAGGAGAAACAATCCACCTCGCGCGTCCAGTGGCTCACGCTGTTCTGCAGCAGTGCCAAGGAATGGGCGGTTGCCAGGCGAGTCTTTTTGGGCGCGAGCCGCTTCTCGGGCGCTTGAATCGCCGCTCTCGCATAGATCGGCACGGCCGTGCAGAGCGCGATGAGCCCAGCCAAACATCCAAGCCCCAGCAGTCGGAGCTGGCGCACTGTTGGCATGTCTCGGCGGGAATGCATGGCGGATCAGGATAGATAGATGGTGGGCGATGGAGTCCGCCTCGAGAGGCTCCTTGCGCAGCTCTGAAGGGCCCACGGGACTCTCCTAAGACTACTTGCCCCTGGAGCCCGTGCCGTTGGCAGTCGTCGCTTGATTTTCCGAATCTTGCCTGTTTTCTCCACGGATGACCCGGGAAGGCCGGCGAAGCCCTCGGACAGGGGGGCGGGCCTGGGATAGAATTCCGTCATGACGCCCGACTCCGACTGTTCGAACTCCCCGTTGTTCGCCCGCCAGGAGCTGGATGACGTGCTTGCGGATCTGGGGCTTGCGGATCAGGAGCAGGCCCGGGTGCGCGAGTATCGGGAGCGGGGCTACTTGGTGATTGACCTGCAGGACCCGCAATTCGAGTCGCGGGCCGCCTCGATCATTCAAGCCTTGGCGCCCCAATACCCACCGCAGGATCGCCGCATCGAGGAGGCTTGGTACGCAGAGCCGGGGGTCAAGGCCTTGGCGATCGAGCCCCAGATCTTGCAGCTCCTGCAAGTGCTCTATGGTCGGCGCCCGATTCCTTTTCAGACCCTCAACTTCGACAGCGGAACCGAGCAGGCGACTCACAGCGACACCCTGCACTTTCACTGCCGGCCGGAACGCTATATGGCGGGGGTTTGGATCGCCCTCGAGGACGTGGACGGGGACAACGGACCGCTGGTGGTCTACCCCGGCAGTCATCGTTTGCCCGTGGAGACCATGGGCTCCCTCGGCTTGGAGGGCAAGGCTTCCGCCTATCCTGGGTACGAGCGTGGCATCGCGAAGCTGATCGAAGAGCAAGGTCTCGTTGGGCACGAACTGCCCATGCGCAAGGGGCATGCGTTGATTTGGGCGGCCAACCTGCTGCACGGGGGCACGGCGATCCGCGATGACAAGCGCACGCGGCACAGTCAGGTCACTCATTACTACTTCGACAATTGCGCGTATCACGTGCCGCTCGCTTCGGAACCTGAGAAGGGGCGCTACACCCACCGCGAAGTGATCGACATCAGCACCTCGCAGTTTGTTCCGCACCTTCATGAAGGGCGAGAGATTCGCTTGAGCCGCCTGCGCACGGTGCAGCGCTATCCGCGCCCATTGCCGCGGGGGGTGCTCGAGCCCCGGGATTGGATGCGCAAGCCTTTGCGGCTGTTCTATTCGCTGTTGGGTGCGCTGGGACGCTGAGCCTGCGCAATCTGTCGAAAGGTGAGGTTGATGCGCGCTCCCACCGGTCGCTTGGTCTTGCTGACGCAGTGCTCCCAGTCGCCCTGGCTCGCACCGGACATCACCAGCAAACTGCCCGACTCGAGGTCCCAACCGAGTGCGTGCCCCGACTCACGATTGCGCAAGCGAAAGCGGCGAGTGGCTCCCAGGCTGAGGGAGCCGATGGTGGGGGCGCGGCCCAGCTCGGGCTCATCGTCCCGATGCCAAGCGACCGAGTCCGAACCGTCGCGATAGAGATTCAAGAGCACGCTGTTGAAGGTCACGCCGCAACGGGCTGCCACGAGATCGCGCAAGCCAGCCAAAGTGGCCGTCCAAGGCCGCGGAACGTTGCGCACGCCTGAGTACACGTAGTCGGCACCCCTGTCCCCAAACCAAGCGGTGAGTCTTGGCACGGGCAGCCGCTTGCCATACATCATGATCTCGTCCCGTTCCCAGGGAATCGTCGCGGCCAGTTCCTCCATGACGCGTTCGGCCTCGGCTTGTGCGAGGAACCCGTGCTCCAACTCGAAGCCCGATGGCCAGAGGCTTTCAGGCGGTCGGGGTGCCGATGGGTCGTCAGCTGCGGGGAAGAGCTCTCCTTGATTGGACATCATCGATGATTCGGCCATTGCCAGAGGCCTCAAGGTATCGACTCGCGGCGGAAAGGGGGAGCCTTCGAGCAATGCGCGGAAGGGGATTGCCGCGTTGCTTGTGGAATGCAGAGTGCGGGTGTATCACTGATCGCCCCGGCTGGCCTCCATTGCGGTCCATCGGATCAAGACACATGCTCGAACTACGCCAGATTCAGCCCGAGGACTACGAGGTGGTCAACGCCCTCTTCAGTGAGGCCTTTGACGTGTCCCCTCCCCACCACGTCGACTACATCAAGAATCTGTGTGTCACGGATCCCGAGGGTTGCTTGATCGCCATGCTGCAGGGGGAAGCGGTGGGCTACGCCTGCACTCACCGCAGCGGAAGCATTGGCTACATCGGGACGATCGCGGTCGCTAAGGCGCAACGGGGCAAGGGCTACGGGAAATTGTTGACCGAGGTCGTGCGCGACTCGTTGGCGGAACGCTGTGACGTGGTGGGCTTGGCTGTGGAGCCAGATCTCGGCCGCAACTTGCAACTCTACAGCGCTTGCGGATTCGTTCCGGCCTTGCCCGCCTGCTTCGTTTGGAGACAGTGGGAGCCTGAGTCCTTGACGGGGGCGAGCACCGCGCTGTGCTCCGCTGCGCAACTCGGTCCTGAAACCGAAGCGGTGATTCAGGCAGTGCGGGCCTGGTCGGATGAAGTGCATCCTGGACTGGACTTGACCCGCGACCTCATGCATTTCGCAAGCACCTATCCGGAGCGCTTGTGGTTCGACTTTACGGATGGTGGCCCCCGCGGCTTCTTGGCCCATGAGCCGCTCTTTCGCGGGGACGTCTGGGGTTGCGTGCGACCCGGGCCCGGTGATCTGGAATGCCTGGATCGCTTGATCGATGCCTTTGAAGGGGCCGCCGCGAAGAGCCACGAGTGGGTTCACTTTCACTCCAACTTCGAGAGGATCCTTCCGCGCTTGCAGAAGCGCGGGTACCGAATCACGGCTCACAAGACGTGCATGGTGCTGGCAGGCCGCAGGGCAGCCTGGCCGGCGGCGTCGGACTCGATCCTGATTCGTCCCTGGTGGACTTGAGTCGCGCCGCGCCCGCGGGCTCAGTATCCCCAGCGCAACGAGAAGGACCCGACACGCTGATTGCGCGCCGGGTCCCGTAGCTGCCGCCTGCAGGATTCAGCGGCCTACAGGATATCGAGCAGGCCCGTGCCTCCGTCCGTCAAGGAGGTTGTGCTGGCGCGGTAGTTGATGTTCACGGAGAACTTCGAGTTCCAGGGCAAGGTCTCCTTGTCGGCGACGATGCCCAAGGCGACTGCAGCGAACCCGCGGGCCGCCCCGGTCATGCTGCTGTCGTGCAGCATCTTGACCAGGGGATCCACCGAGCGACGGTCTCCAATGAAGCCGAGGGCCGCGGCCAGGGCCGAGCGAGTCGTTAGAGTTTTGGCTTCGCTGAGCATGTTGACCAAGTTGTTGACCAAGTTTTGGTCGCCGAGCAAGCCGAGGGCGATGGCGGCTTGCTTGAGCAGCTCGCCGCGGTACTTCGACTGGGCGACCACTTCCTGGATAGGAGCGATGGCGCTGTTCGAACCCATCAACCCCAAGCCGACGGAGATGTGACCGCGCACATCGTCATCGGACATGTTGTCGAGCTTGTCCAGCAGGATGCTCTCAGCGTCCGAGTCCCCGGCGATGCCACAAGCGATGGCGTAGGCGCCCACTTCCAGCTTCGTCTTGGTGTCCTTGAGCGAACTACGCAGGGCGCTCAGGGAGTCGTGGGATGAGGGTCCACCGGCTTCTTTCAGACCGCGTTCCATGACACCGATAGCGAGACCGGCCCAGGGCTTGGCCTGAGTCTTTCCTCGCACGAGGTGTGTCTGCAGGAACTTGCGCAGTTCGACAACACCTTCCATCGGAGTCTGGCCCGTGCCCACGCGGCTGCCGACTTGACCGATGGCCATGAGGCTGAAGTACTTGACCTGCTGGTCGGCGTCCGTTGTGGCATCCATCAGTCGCGTCCGAATCTCCTCGTCATCCGCATCGCCGTCGAGGTCTCCGAGTTGACCGAAGGCTAGGGCGACACTTTGACGCAGCTCGCGTTCTCCTTTGCTGACGCGCTTGTCGAGGTAGGGAGCGAAGGCCTTGACCACGCGGGCCTTGAGCTCGCGGTTCTCCAAGCCTTCCATCAGCTTGCAAATCGAACGAGGGGCATGGGAACGCACGAGGTAGGGCTTGTTCTTGTCCTTCTCGTTGGAGAAGAAGTCGATCAGGTACTCGATTTGCTCTTCCAGGTCCCTGGGGGCACCGGCGTAGTTGTCAACGTTCCCCGCCTTTGGTCCAGCGGACTCGAGCTTCACCAAGCCCATCGAGATGACCGCCGCAACTTTGAGGTCCCGGGTGCTTTGACGTTGGGATTCGCAGACGTACCAGAGGGTATCGACGATGTCGGCCCGTTGCATGGGAGTGGCACTCATGGCGCCGATCTGTCCGAGGCCATAGGCGGCGAAGGAGCGCGTGCGGTAGTTCACACCCGCTTCGGAACCGACGAGTTTGCGACCGCGGGCGTCGTCCATCAGGATCGACTTGAGGGTCTCGATGGACTCGGGGTTGCCAAGGATGCCTAGAGCCACGGCCGCAGTCTCTGCGACTTCTTGCTGGCCGGACTTGAGGAAGGGCAAGAACAGCGGTTCGAAAACGGAAGGTCCCTCGACCTTCGGATCATCCCCGATCTTCGCCAGGGCGATCATGGCGCCGGTCAGGATGTCGTTGTGGTCCTCGTTCTGAAGGGACTGAATGAGGGCCGGAACGATCTGGTTGCGGACCATCTCTTCCGAGGGCTTGAGAGTATCCCGAGCCTGCGCTTGGATTCCTTGACCGAGGAAGAAGTCATCGGAGCCTGTGACCGGTGCCACGCCGTGGATGTGGCTCTTCAAGTTGAGGTACGGATCCTTGTTGAAGTCCCACCAGTAGTTCCAAAGGGTCAGGTCCGGGCCGACTGCGCCGCCGCCCGTGGTCGGGCCGCGTCCACCGCTAGAACCGGGGGCGCCGGGTCCGCCGGGTCCAGGAGTGCCGGGAGCACCGGGCCCCGGACCGGACGGACCGTTGGGGCCAGGGGAGCTCCCGCCGCCGTTTCCGCCGCCACCCCCTCCAGGGGGGACCGTGTCGCCGGGTCCGCGGTAGGTTCCGCCGTGACCGATGGACACTTCTTGTAGACCGATGGAACAGGCCGCGACGAGTGAGCCGAGCAGTAAGATTTTCCTCATGACTTGCGATTGATTGGGTTGGAGCAGCGGAGTCCCACAGGCGATGCGTATGCCAACGCCCTAGCGCAAGCCCCGTGCCAGAGTGGTTTTGTTCGCTGCTTGGGCCGTCACGTACCCAAGACGAGCGCGAGCCGTCACCGGGCCGTAACGGAGTGATACGGGGATGCCCCAAGGTGCTACTGCGGGCTCAGTATCCCCGATGGGGGCCCCAGGAACCCGGATCCACCGCTGTGATCTCCTCAATGCTATGGTGTTTGTCTGCGGTACCTACATGCCGTGGCGGCTTCCTCCCCACTATGAACATGGCTGTTGGGGGCGGAGTGCTTGGCTCTTCGATTCAACTCGACTCTCTAGCCCCCTCAACATTTCATGAAGCAATTTCGATTGGCTCTCGCTGGAACTGCGTCCGCCGCATGCTTGTGTGTCTTTGCACAGCAAGCCAGCGGCGCTCAGCTCCCCCTCGACTCATTGCGTACCTGGGAAACACGCGCGAACACCTTCACCAACAGCGCCCAGGAAGATCCGAGCATCGCGCTCGACTCGCGCGGAAGGATCCTGGCGACGTGGAGCAGTCGCCGCCAAGAGGGGGGCAACTATGGCGTCTTCGCGCAACTGCTCGATCCACTCGGCCGACCCTTGGGCACGGAGATTCACGTCAACCAAAGCACCGTGGGCGCGCAACAAGAGTCCTACGTGGTGTTCGGTCCGGATGACAGCGCTTGGGTCGTTTGGAGTTCGTTGCACCGCTACTCTCCTTCGAACGGAATCTTCCTGCGCAAGCTCGTGGCGACGGAAGCTGGGTTCGTCGTTGATGGAGACGAACTCTGGGTGGGAGGCGAGCCCGGAGACATCTACACGGATCCCGCGATCGCAGTCAACGCTGAGGGACAACTCCTAGCTGTCTACGTCGTGAACAAAGCGGACGGCCTGCAGGTCCTCGGGCGCCGGCTTTCGGCTAGCGGTGAACCTCAAGGGGACTCGTTCCGCTTGGGCGATCTGAAGCGGGGTCATGAGCGCGGCCCCGATGTGGTGGCCACGCCAGATGGTGAGTTCCTTGTGGTTTGGCAAAACTCAGATGCAGCGTCCAAGGAACTGAGCCTGCTTGCTCGCAAGGTGTCCCCCAAGGGGGAACTCGGCAAGACCGTCATCGTGAGTGACATAAAAGCTGACCAAAGCGTGGAACCGAGCATCGACATCGATGATGCGGGCAACGCCTTGGTGGCCTGGATGTCCAGCGGCGCAGGTGCTGCCGAATGGAGCGTACGAGCGCGCCGATTCGACAAGAATCAAAAGCCCCTAGGTGCCTCGTTCGCTGTGGAAGCAGGTGGGGAAGGCTACCGCAACGGAGCGACCGCCGTGTGTGCACCGGACGGACGCTACCTCGTGGCCTACAACGCGACCAGCGGTAGCTATCCAAAGTCCAACGGGAAGATGGGAACTCAGACGGACATCTGGGCCCAGGCTTACCAGGCAGATGGATCCAAGCAAGGCGCGGGCTACCGGGTGAATGCGGAAGGTCCTGGACAGCACGCCATGCAAGTGGCGAAGAACGGCCGACACGCCCAGTGGACCAAGGATCAACTCGTGTTCACTTGGGGTGGCCAGTCGAAGGACGACGGCAGCGGCATCGCGGTGCGCATTTTTGCCGCGAAGGACTTCAACGCCCCGGAGCCCCCCGCAGTCGAGCCCGTGGCCGCCTGCGCGAACTTGGCCTACAGCGAAACTGACTCCAAGGTAAAGCCGGACCCGATTCCGGATTGGGCCAAGCGCATTCCGCGGGTCGCTCCTCCCTTAGGGCCCGGCAACGGCGGCTTCGTCGGTCACGACGAGACCGTTTGGTCACCCCCGGACCCCGACCTCGCGGTGGGACCTGACATGGTGATCTCCCAGGTGAACATGGAAATCGCAGCATTCACCAAGAGCGGCGTCGAGATGTGGCGCCAGAACAACACGAGCCCGGGGTTCTACAGCAGCGTTGGCGGCGGGGACTTTGTGTTTGACCCGATCAGCACCTACGACTGGCACAGCGGACGCTTCATCGTCGCAAACACCGAGATTGGGCAGGGCAATGACTTCATGTGCTTTGCGGTGTCCAAGGACTCTCATCCTGACGACGTGAACGACTGGTGGAAGTTCAGGATTCAGACTTCGCCGGCCTGTTTCTTCCCTGACTTCCCGAACCTCGGGGTCAACCGGGACTACATCTACGTGACCACCGATTGCTTCAATGGTGGGGGCAACCGGGTGATGATTTTCGACAAGGCCAACGTCATGAACGGAACCTTGGGAACCTGGTGGAACGAGCAGATGGACTCGAGCTTGCAGTCCCTCGGAAACACGAAGAACTACGACAGCAACAACGCTTTCCAGTACTTCGTGTCCGCTGGCTTCGGTGGCGGCAACAGCCTTCGGATTCAGTGCAAGCAGACTCCAGGTGCATCGCCGAACTCGACTCAGGTCGCGGTTTCGCCCTTCGGGAGTCCAGCGAGCGCACCGCAAGCCGGATCTTCCAGCCGACTCTCAACGATCGACACTCGGATCAAGCATGGAGTCGTGCGCAATGGCCGGCTCTACACAGCTCACGGCATTGACTCCGGAGGCGTGACGAAGGTTCGTTGGTACGAGATTGATCTCGGCAACTGGCCGCTCTCCGGTCAACCCACGGTGTTGCAGGAAGGCGAACTGAGCCTTGGAGCGGGTGTCTACAGCTGGTTCCCGGACATCTGCCCGGACGCCAACGGCAACATCACCATCTCCTACAACCGGTCCGCATCCAACGAGCCCGGTTCGATCGAGGCCGTGTTCCGCCTCGCCTCTGATCCAGCGGGAAGCATGCGTCCCCCGACTCGTTTGCAGACCAACACCGTGCCCTACACGGGAGACCGATGGGGAGACTACTCAGGCGTCGAAGAGGATCCCGCTGACCCGGGAGTTTTCTGGAGTCACTTGGAGTATTGCGTCGGGCCCTGGGAAACCTGGGTGGGCAAGTGGAACGTTGGGAATGGCGAGCCTGGCATGGCCTTCGGCGGTGGTGGAGCCGGCATGATTTGTCCCTGCGGCAACAACAACGACGGCTCCTCGACGCCGCTGCTTGCAGGTTGCGACAACGGAACCTACGCATCGGGCGCGAGCATGAGCGCTTCCGGAACGGCGAGTGTGAGCAACGACAGCGTTGTGTTCGTGGGACAGCAGGCGACCAACAGCACCTTCGGCGTGTTCTTCCAGGGAGACAATCAGGCCCTTCCGGGCTCTCCCCTGGGGACCAACCCGAACGGGATGCTGCAAGTCTCCGGTGGCATCACTCGCTTTGAAACGGTGCTCACGGATGGTTTCGGTGCGTGTGACACCAGCGGCTACACCCAATCGATCTCTGCCCAGGGAGGCGTTTCCGCAGGCGACACGAAGCACTATCAGCTTTGGTATCGCAACACCGCGGCCAACGCACCTTGCTCGGGCGGAGCGGGGAGTGGCTCCAATAGCTCGAATGGCTACACGATTACCTGGATGCCCTAGCCCGGGTGGATGCTCCCATCAAATGGGGGGCATTGAAGTTTTTGCAGGCCCGGCAAGTTGGTGTTCGCCATCAACTTGCCGGGCCTGTGCTCTTCCGCTTTGCGCAGGCGGGTCGGCGTCAGGCTCGGGGGTGACGTCTCGCTGTTGAAAGCGCCCTTGAAAGCACTGCTTGATGCGATCCCGGTACCGACCCCTCGTAGTGCCCGTCAACGCAAAGCGGCGCCGGGCAGCAGAGCTACCCGGCGCCGCACAACGGCAAGCCGAACGAGGGACTACTGAATCACAACGGACCCCCCAGTTGCGGTCAGTGTCGTCTCGCGAGCGAACAGGCCGGTCTCGTTGTACGTCCCCGCACCGATGGAAACGATGTCCCCGGCTTCGGTCGCGAAGTGCCCCTTGCGAACGGAGTCGTAGGGATGGCTGGAGTTGCCCTCCTGCCAAGCGCTGGTCACGGTGCTACCCACGACGACCGTTCGGGTCGCGGGCGGTTCGTCAAGCCGGCGACCGAACCAAACGTAGTCCGGAGTGTCGAGGGTTCCGCCGGCCCCTTGCAGGGTGAAGCCGGTGCCCACCCAAGTGTTGCCGTAGGGAGAGTGCCGACGCGCTGTCAGGTAGTCGCCCCAACGGGAACTTGGCGGGCCACTCGCGCCGAGCGTGATGAACTTGGATTCCATGCCAAAGCCGGTGCCCGTGTTCGAATAGGAGTCGCGAATCCAAGCCACCGAAGAGGGATAGAAGGTTCCGCCGCCATAGGTTGCCGTTCCTGCGATGTCATTGCGATCGTTGGAGTGACCACTCGCGTAGGCCCAGGCCGCGTTGTTGCTCCAAATCTCGTTGGATTCGAGGTACGTCCGCGAGTTGTTGCGTGAGAAGCGCGACACGGACCAGTAAGGATAGGGGTACCCGCCTCCTTCGGATGCCGTCCAGAAGAAGAGGACTTCAGTGGCCGTGACGGTCGCCCCGCGGATCTTGTGGTCATTGTTCTCCACGGCGCTGAACCAGTTCTGCCCGTCCGGTCCGGGCGCGTTCGAATTTCCGTTCTGCCAGGTGTCGATGACTCGGGTCACGCGGTTTGCCGTGGTCCCGGTTGCGGTTGCACGCCAGACCGCCTGGGTGCTGTTGTCCACGTGGGCGGCAGCGTACATGACGGTGGTTGCTCCCTGAACCAGCCGCACTTGCCTGTCCGCCAGGTCGAAGAGATCCAGCCCGACAGTGCCGCCGTCAGCGATGTCAGCCAATTCGATCCTGAACATGACACTGCCACTGCCACCTTGATTGTTGGTGGTGAACCACATGTGGTCGTTGCTCGTCGTCATTTCCGGGAAGTCCCACCAGACGCCGGCGGCTTGGCCTCCATTGGCTTGGGGGTCGATCGTGAACCAGGAGAAGTTCTGGTTGGCGATGTTCTGCATGCCAACGGAGAAGGCGATCGTGTACACGTTCTCCCCGTTGGTCGTGTTGCGTGCTCCTTGCATCAGCCACAGCAACAACTCGTGCCGCCGGTCGTAGTACATGACTTGGTCACAACAGATGTTGCCACCGAAGAGCGTGTTGGGATTCAACTGCGTGAACGTGTTGCCGCTGTCCGTGGAGATCAAGCCATAGGTGTTGCCACAGTAGGCGACCACCCGGCCGTTGGTTCCTACGCTGGGCTCGACGGGCCAGCCCGCAGAAATCGAAACTGGACCCTGGGACTGCTCAAAGAAGACGAAGTCGCTATCGACGCCAGCCAGGGCCGAACTCGCGGCGTGACTGGGGTCGGTGGGCGGCTCGTTGGGGACGATGCTCGCCGCCGGGACCGTGGGGTCCGTGGGCAAAGCCACCCCAGGGGCGCGGTTCAGTTTGTTGCGCGCCTTGAGGGCGGCGATGCGTTGGATTTCAGTTGGAGTCAGGGGTGTTTGCGGGGGCATCGGCCCCAGGTCGCCTTCACCCCAACGTTGGGTTTGGACGACGACTCTGCGCGCTTGAACTTCCCCGTCGAGCACTGGTTGCGGACCGGGAACTTCGCCCAGGTCTTGCACGGAACCCTGTGCACCGGGTGCAAAGGCGAACGCCAATAGGAATGGTATTTGAAACATGATTCTTGTGCCTCCGCTGCTACTGCAAGTTGACGAGAACGAGGATCAGGCCTTCGCCGCTTTCCAGTGGGGTCATGGCTTTGCCGATGACGCTACCGAAAGAGCGAGTGCCGTCCGTGGCGCGCATGGCGTGCCCCGCGAGGGATGCCGTCGTCAAGAGATCGCCGGGCGCAATCGCTCCGTTCTCTGCCGAGCACTTCACGTACACTCGGCCTGTCATGGCGATCAGCGTCTCGCCGTCGAGGACGCCATCCTGGCCCATGCGCAAGCCGTGGTTGACTCCGCCAGCTCCAGAGACAACGCCCGCGACTTTGGAGTCATAGCTTTGCGTGGAAGGCGTTACTTGTCCCGGGCGCTTGGCGTCGATGCAGACGACCGTGCCGGGCTCGCATTCGAGCTCGCTCTCGAAGCCTTCCACCAAATCGCCACCACCGGTGATCTGGAGAGCGCTGGTCACCACGCGTCCCGTGTTGGTCACCCGGAAGACGGTGCTGCCCCCGGAGTCGTATCCGGCCATAATGTTGGACGAGCCCGTTCCTTGCACGGTGAAGCGGCCGTTGGTACTGGTGGTGCCGATGGAGACGTTGCCCGCCGAGTTGACGCGCATGCGTTCGGTGGCGTTCGTCACCACGGCCAGACTTTCGACAGACGGGCTAGAGAGACCCGTGACTTCCGAGCCGGTTCCGAAGCGATAGGACGGCTCGGTTCCGGATCCATAAGTGGCCATGACGTTCCCGCTCGTGCGGGTGTTGCCGACGACGTGAAGCGCTTCCACTGGCGACGAGGTTCCGACGCCGACCTTCACGAGGGTCGTGACATTTCCGGTTCCGTCGTTCCAAGAGCTTGTCCCGGCAGGGCCAGTGGGGCCCGTCGGACCGGGGATACCCTGGTTGCCTTGGGGGCCTTGGTTTCCTTGTGGACCTTGCGAACCCGTGGCACCTGTGGCGCCGGTGGATCCCATGGGGCCCACGTCGCCTTGGGGGCCGGTTAGGCCAGTTGCTCCAGTAGCGCCGATCGGACCTTGAGGCCCCGTCGCACCCGTCGGCCCCTGGGGACCCACCAAGGTTGCGGTCGCTTGCACGGTCCCGTCGGGGAACACAAAGCCGCCGGAGCGCGAGCGCACTCTGCCGGAGACGTCCAGCAATTGAGTCGGGTTCGTGTTGCCGAAGCCCACACGACCGCTACCTGCTTCGATGTAGAAGTCCGTGCCGATCGGGTAGAGCATTCCCACGGTGGGGGTGCTACTCCCCATCAACAGGTTGCTCGGCATGCCCTGGTCCACCAAGGCGAGGGCTGAAAGTGCCGGAAGGCTGCTCGCTAGGGAACTACCGAACCCTCCCGTAGGAGCGGCAGTGAAACCGCCGGGGCCGATCGGGGCAGAACTGGTCAGGCCCAAGTGCGCTGGGTCGAGGTCGACTTCAACGAAGCCACCCACGCTGTTTCGAAAGAGCCTGTCCGCTTGCAAGCCGACCGTGTGAAGGTCGGGCCGCCCATCCGCGTCGTAGTCGACCCAAGCCGCACTGATCAGTTCTTCGCCGACTTTCAAGCCGAGGGATTCATCGACAGCTTTGAAGACGCCGTCACCTTCCTGGCGCAAGAGCCGCCCACCTTCCGTCAAGCTGACCAAGAACAAGTCGTTCATTCCGTCTTGGTCGAAGTCGGCCCAAACGGCCATGTGCGCGTTCTTCACAAGAGACAAACCGGAACGCTCGCTGATGTCTTCCAAGCGACCGCCGGGGCGGCCGTGCAAGAGGCGCGCCCCTTGGCCGGCTTGCAGGACCAGGGCGTCTTGCATGCCGTCCTTGTCGAAGTCGCCCCAGGTGATCGCTGGGATGCCGCCGCCTGCAGGGTCGGTGGTCAGGGCGGGTTCTGGAGCGGGCTCGGACTCCAAGTGGACCGAGCTTCCTGCGGAGGCGAAGCTGAATGCTGCCCCCAGAAGAATGATGTTGGTCGCGACGAAACGGTGGCTGTTTCTCTGCATGAGGATCTCTCTTGTCTGTGTTGCTCGCGACGCGTCGTCAGGAGCATCCGATGGAGTGGGTGGGGTCTCTCTCCCACGACGAGCGGCGACCGAGAACCCAGGCTCTCGATGGGGACGCCTTGCGGAACGGTCCCAACGGGTGGTCACCGTGTTGCCCGCATTTGTCGGGGAAGGGGGCAGGCAGGCGCCCCTAGTTACAGAGGTGAAATCCGCGCCCAATCCCCGCCAGGGAACCCGGATATTTCTTGCCCGACTTCTCCAGGAGATCGCGTCGAAATGGGGGTTCCTATATTTTGCGGCCCATTTCCTGTTTTTTTGGCCGAGGAGGGGCGTGAGCGGGCTGCTCATCCAAGTGCTCGTTCAGCCCAGCGCCGGCGCGCACCGGCTACGCAATTCGGTCTTGCTCCGAGCGACTTGGCCTCCGAGAGCCGGCCTGGCAAGGCTGCACCATCCAGCCCGTGGGTGGGGCCATGGGAGCCGTTTGAGCATGAGTTGCGGACTTCGGGGCACCTGGCTCGCGATCCGCGAACCGTGAGGGGCGGAACTAGTCCTCTAAGTTCCGCAATTGCGGGGAGCCCTTGGCGATGCGCGTGCCTCGGAACAAGGCGCCTGCGCCAGCGTTCGGGGCGATGGTGCTCTTGGGAGCCGGCATGCCGTCGAGGTTGTTGACGTACTCCCAGACGATCTCGCCACCGGGCGTGACCTCGATCAAACGGCCCGTCGCCCCTTCGCAGATGAAGGTGTTGCCATTGGCCAAGCGCTGCGCGCCGGAGATGAACGGCGAGTACAGCTCCCCCAAGGCTCCCCAGGACCAAGCGGGTTCTTTCGGACCAAAGGCCTTGCCCGCCGCTCGTTGGAATCCGGTGAGCGGGTCAAAGGGCAGGTCGAGTTCGATCACGCTTGAGAAATCGCCTTCCGCGCGACCGCGACCGTTGTTGTAGATCAAGAGCTTCAGCGTACCTTCGTCCGTTTCCAACCACGTGGGGTCGTGTTGGTAGAACAGGGCTTGGTCCTTGTTGGATCCCGCTCCGTAGTTGCGGGGATTTCCCCAGCGGTACAAAAGGTCGCCGCCACGCTTCCAATGTCCACCGCTCCCAGTGGCGGCTTGTGCGGCGCTGGTGGAGTGGTCCAGCACCCAGACCTCATTCATGTGGGGACTGCTCAGGACGATCAAGTCGTGCTTTGCCGAATAGTTGACGGAGTTGGTGTGCAGCCAGTCCGACTGCTTGCCCCGTTCGAAGCGCGCACTCGGCTCGCCGCCTTCGTCTTCTTCAACACCGCCGGCGTAACCGAGCGCCGCCATTTGCTTCTCAAGCTCCGCCAGCTTCTTGCGTTCCGCCTCCGTGATCGGGGGCATGTCGCGGAAGTCTCCATTGATGTCGATGCGCCCAGAGTTCTCAGGGATCGACCCGTAGTTCGCGAGTTCCTTGTCGAAGTCTTGGATGAGGTGATCCCATGAGTTCCATTGCCACACGATCTCTCCGCCACTTGGGCGCACGGGCTTGACCTCGAGCACCGAACAGCTCCAGAGACCCTTGGGCAAGACCACCTCGGGATTGCGGCCCGCGGCAATCGCTTCCTCCGGAGTGTTGTGCTTCCAAACGATGGCGAGCCAATTGCCGTTCGGCAGCTGCGCCACGTCGTGGTGTTGCGTTTGCTTGTCGTCCACAAGCGGATAGTCCCACAGGAGTTCGCTGTCCCAACTGAACTCTTGCAGGCGTCCGCCGATGCCGCCGCCGTTGAATCGATCGTTGGCCTCATGGCGCGCGGGGCGCATGAGGTTCCCGTTTTCGAGCAAGTACACCGGGCCGCTGGGAGCGAGCTCGGAGCCCCAGACGTGAACCACCTCGCCATCCATGTCGATCAGGAATGTCTCGGTAGAACCCAGGGGCGCCACGAGGGTGTAGCCATCAAAGGCCTGCTCGGTGCGTTGCAAGAGTCCCTTGGGTTTGGCTTCCTCGGCATCTTGGAAAGTCGGCAGAACGGCGGGGGCCAATAGGGCGCAGGACAGAAGGCAGCTCAGCATGAAGGCGATTCCTAAGGAGTTGGGGACGAGCTCTTCAAGGGCGAGGAGCGGGACCAAGCCTACCTGGATTCCGGTGCGGTTGATAACGGAAGCATTTCCTGGGGCAGACGATGCCACCCAGGCGCTGCGCAGGTGGTTCGCACAACTCGTCGGGGCTGCCGGTCGCGAGCGTTGGTTCAGAGCGCGTGGCCGCAAGGTCATTTGCAGCGCCGGACTTCTTCAGCCGGGTTCCTTAGGCCGGACTCCTTATGGCAGGCGAGTCACACGCTCAACTTCCCCGTCCCCGTCGAAGTCGCCCAGTGCGCTCGCGGGCTCGCGGGAGTTCTCCCAACCCTCAGGTGTGGAATCAAGGACGCCATCTCTGTCGCTGTCCGAAAAACCAGCGGGCAACTCCCAAGTCGCGGAGGGTTGGAGCGGGCGCGGGTAGGCACCTTGTTCAAAGCGTCGAGCGCTGTACCGACCACTCGCTCGAATGGAGAGCAAGACACCGACACCTGCCGCGTCCGAGTAGAAGAGCGTCCTCGCCTCGGGGACCACGCAATCGACCATCGGACCTTCAGAACGCACGAGCTCGCGCTCTTCGTCAAAGTGGTACACCATGAGTTGGCCCGCGCCAGTCTTGTCCGTGCGCCACAACAGGAGTTCGTCCCGTCCGTTGCCGTCCACATCGTAGGCGGCAAAACCAGTGCTGTGGGCTGGGGCCACCCGTTGCAGTAGGGGAGCTTGCGTTTCGTTCGGGGACTCGATCCACAGGTCGCCGCTCGCTGGGCTCAGTTCGCCATACAACGCAGCCAATCCCGCCAGGTCGGAATCCGTGGGCTGCGTGCGCCGCGGGTCGTGGTTGGCGTGCATGACAGAGGCCTCGTCGAGGCTGTGGCCAAGTCCCAAAACATGACCGAGTTCATGGGTGGCGATTTGCGTCAATGGCAGCGCCGTGGCCAGCTCTGCAGCCCATTCGCGTTCCACGTCAAAGTGCACGAAAGTGGACTTGGAAACCGGGCCGGAGTGGGCGGCCGTGGTGTCGTACCCGAAAGCTGGGCAGGCGTCGTGGGCCCGACTGCGCCAGGCGCACAGGACGTCGAACGGGCCCTCCGCGGTGGCTTCAGCAATGCGGACGAGGTCCGTTCGATTCCAAATCTCCATGGCCTCGAGCACGCTTTGACGAAAGGCGCCGGTGGGCAGGGGAGTGCCGGTTTCATCGATGCGCAGCAGCAACTTGGGCTTGCTGCCCGGCTCACTGATCTGCCGGCCGCGCACCGCGAAGTGCGGAACTGCAGAAGGGATCAGCCGCGCTTGCCGTGAAGAGTCGCCGCAGGCACCAGCCAACAAACAGAGAAGCGCCCCACCGAGGAATCGAGTAGGGCGCATCTATGAGCGGAGCGGAAGACCGCGCGTGCTAGCCTGCATGATTCATGAACACACACACCAAACTTCGCAAGCTGTCGCCAGGAACCGAGTTGCTGTGTTTGGTGCGCGTCTTCATGAATAGAGCAGGCTCCTAGAGGTCTTCGAGGAAGGCAATCAGATCTTCCTGCTGGGTGATGGTCAGGCCTATGTAGGAAACTCGTGCGGCATCCGCTTCGCCCTCGTGTGCGAAGATGGCGCCTTCCAGGTCTTCAGCTCGACCGTCGTGCATGTAGGGAGCGGTATCGCTGATGCCCCAGAGCGGCGCTGTGCGATACATACCGACCCCAGCTCCGGACTCTGACATGCCGCGGAAACCTGTGGGCATGACGTTGTGCAACAGCAGGTTCGAGTACAGATCGACCGGGCCATCGGGGCCGGGCAAGGAAGGGATATGGCAGACCGCGCAACCGACCTGATCGAAGAGGGCTTCCCCGTTGATTACGGCCAGGTCCGTGGAAAAAGTACGCACCGGGGCGGCGATCATGCGCATGAACATGCCCAGGTCAGCGAAGTCGGAAACGGACAACTCCGGATCCATGGCCGTGTCTGAATCCGTATCGGGAGTGAGTCCGCGACCGTCGTTGGGAGTCGTGATGCCGCACTCCCCAAGCATGGCGTCGCGACCAAAGTCGGCGATGTCGGGAAGCTGGGCTTTCCAGCCGAACTTGCCGACTTCGATGATGCCGTTGACGTCCACCAAGCGCGCCACGCCGAAGACCCCGTCCCCGTCGCTGTCCGTAGGGTCTTGGTTGGCGAGGATCACTCCGTCCGGAATCTGGCTCACCAACCCGAGGCCCAAGGTTGACGGGGTTTGGCGTTGCTCAAAGACATCGGCAGTTGGGTCGCACTCCTCCCGTTCGGGCACGAAGGGCGGGTACAACTTGCTCAGCCCTTGGCCGCCCGGGAGATTCATGAAGGGGCCGACGCCGCCATTGTCGAAGGCGAAGCGCGAGACGTTGAGCTCGAGTCCACCGGCACCGCCGATCACTGGGTCCTGGTGGCAGCCTCGGCAACTGTCCGCGTTCATGCCTGGGGCGCCCAGGCCTGTGGAACGATGGAAGGCGCGGTCGAAGACCTGCTTGCCGCGCTCGAAGGAAGCGGTCTCACTCGGGGTGAGGCCGGGGATGGGCCCGCCAATACTGACCGACGACGCAGGACTGATTTGAGGTGCCGGCGGCGCCATGAACGCCGTTGTGACGGCGACGTAGCTAGCGAGCCCGATGAGCCCGAGGGGCACTGCTTTTGCTGAGTACTTCATTAGAGCTTCTCCAGGAATTCGATGATCTCGGCCCGTTCCAGATCCGTCAACGCCATGTAGGCGTCGCGCGCCACTTGGCTTTCGCCGGCGTGCATCTCGATGGCCTCTTCAAGAGTCTCCGCTCGGCCATCGTGCAGGAATGGACCACTCATGGAAACGCCCCACAAAGGCTGGGTGCGGAACTCGAAGCCGGTGTGAACTGGGCCCAGGGCTGCGGTTTGTGGAGTTCCAAAGCTCAACCTGTCGGCGAGGTCCGGACCCATATCGTGGATCAAGAGATCGGTGTAGGCGTCCAAGGGACCCTTGGTCGACTCGATGCTTGGAAAGTGGCAACCCGTGCAACCGATGGCGTCAAACTGAACTTGGCCGTTGAGTGCGCCGGGGGTGAAGGGCTTTTGTGCCGGAGGCGCGATGAAGCGCGTGAAGGTGATCAGATCGCTCAAGTCTTCGTGACTGATCTCCGGGTCCGGCACGCCGTCGTTGTCCAAAGTCGGGTCGTTGGGATCGGTCGAACCTTGAATCGCCGACATGCTCGAACTGACCGTGGCCAGGTCGCCGAGGACCGGGTTGCTCGTGATGCCCATCTGGTTTTGCAAGGGAGCGCGGGTGAAGACCTCCACGTTGTTGACTTGGGCCTTCACTCCGAAGCGTCCGAGCGCTCCGCTGTCTGTGTTGTAGCGTCCGCTGATGCCGTCCGCATCGGTGTCGTCGGGGTCCGCGCCCGCGATGATCGTCGCGTTGCTGACGAACTCGAAGAGCCCGGTTCCAAAGATCGGAATCGCGTTGCGCTGAGCGGTGTTGACCTCGCTGCCAACCTCAGCCGGCGTCGGGATCGGAATTCGCTCACCTTCGAGGGTGAAGGTCGCCGTGGAGTGGGCGGGGAAGATGTCGCCCCACATCCCGGAACCAAAGGAAGGCACGATCGGGCTCGGCAGGTCGGTCAGCTTGGCCTGTGCTCCCAAGGGGAAGATCATGCAGATATAGAAGTTGCGATAGAGCTGGGACCCGCCCCCAGGAACAGGCGTGCTATGGCATGAAGCGCAGCTAGTCGCATTGTAAAAAGGACCCAGGCCCTCAGTGGGCTTGAAGCGTCTAGAGAACACCTCGCGTCCCCGCTCATAGGCAGCTAGCTCCCCGGGAGTGAGGCCGGGGATGGGATCACCGAGATTTGCGCCGGCGAGCGTCTGAGGTGCTGAACTGCCAGTGTTGCCAGGGCCCGCGGGCGCGTCGGTCCCGCCACCGCAGCCCGCGAGGGCGAGGGACGCAGACAAACCGCCGAGCAGGCTGATTCGCTTGAGATTGAGCATGGGAGACCTTTGGAGCAGGGGCACGATGTGGGACCTTGAATGCTACTCCTTCCTCTCAAAAGGGGTTTGGCGATCCGGGCAGAATGGGACTTTCTAGGCTCGAGGGATGACCAGCCAAGGCGGATTGGGGCGGGTCCAGGGCCGAATCGCGGGGGGGCGGGCCGGGTAAATCTTCCAGGTCGGCACCTCGGGGAGATCGGCTGAGTCGGAGCCGGGCCCGTTCGCCATGCTGCGGGGGCGGGCTCAATGTCGCGAAGCGTGCTTCGAATCCAGCGGGCTTGTCCCGGCTGCCATGAGAGAGATCGAACCCCGGAGGCTCCTCCTCGGGGCCCGCAGTGGAGCATCCCGCGACGCTCAGGAACACAAATCCGTGGAGAGCATGCCAGGCTGCCTAAGCACTTTGCCCAATAAGGATTCAGCAATGCCCTTGGGACGATTTGCGTCAGGCGAAGCTCGGCGTAGGGCTGTACCCTAGGTCGAGAATTCACGCGATGTCCTCTTCATTTGTACTCCGGATCCTCCCAGGTCTAATTGCTCTGCTCGGCTTCGGGCATTCGTCGCTAGCGCAGTCAGAGATTGCGGGCACCAGCGTCGGATACCACCTGCGCAATTGGACGACCCGGGAGGGCATCCCTCAAAACTCGGTGCTGGACATTGCGCAGGCTGCCGACGGGGGGCTTTGGATCTCGACCGAAGCTGGAGTGGCGCTCGCTTATGGCGATCAGTTTGAGGTCTTCGAGTTGGACGAGGTTCCGAACCTCAACAACAACCGAATCCACAGCCTCGCCTCTGGGCGCGATGGAACCACATGGCTTGGAGTGAGCGCAGGTCAACTCCTGCGGAGCACCGGCGAAGGCTGGGAGATGATCCACTCGCCGTGGGATGAGAATCGCAACCAGATTCGAGACATAGTGGAAGACCTGGACGGGGGCATCTGGGCCGCGAGTCAGCAAGGAATAGCGATCTATCAAAGGAGTCAGTTGGTGCTCCTGGGCGACCTACACGAAAGTGTGAACGACCTGGAGGTGCTCTCCACGGGGGAGGTGCTGGGCTCCTGCGAATCCGGGCTCTACCAATTCCGTAAAGGGCCCGAAGGCAAGTGGGCTGGCGAGCGCTTGGTCGCGGGACCGGTTGGGAAGTTGGCCGAGCTGACAGATGGCCGGGTTGTCTACAGCCGTGATAGCAAGCTCTGGAATCTGGATGGAACGCTCTTCTCGGGTGGGGTGAGCTTGCGCGACGGGGCGCTCGAAGCAGATCTCTCCGGGGGGTTATGGGCGAGTACCCAAGAAGGCCTGATGCACTTCGATGGCCAGAGTTGGGCGCGGCCCGCGACTCAGGATCCCGATGCGCTCGGACCGACCACGATCATCAACGCAATTCACGTCCACCCGGATGGGTACGTTTGGATTGGGACGAGCCGCAAGGGTCTCTTTCAGCTCTATCCGACGCCCGTGCGCGGCTACCCGATCGAAGGGGAGCCAGCAGAGTCCATCAACATGGTCGGGGTCGATGCACAAGAAAACGTCTGGGCCTTCGGGACTTCAACAGCCTTGTTGGTGGATGGCAAACTGCAGGTTGTGAACGGGCGGGGCTGCAACGCAGCGGCAGCGACCCGGGATGGTTCCTTTTTCTGGACGATGGGAGAGGAGGGCCTCGCGCGCTTCAGAGATGGCCAATTCGAGAACCATGCGCTGGGCGCTGAACTCCCGAGTGGTTTGTGCCGGGCGCTGCTCGAGGACTCCAAGGGGCACCTCTGGATTGGGTTCCTAGATTGGCTCGTGCGCATCGAGGGATCGGTCGTGCGCGAAGTGCCTCCGGCACCCGGGTCACGTTTCGGCCAGATCCGCACGATGGTCGAGGATCCCTCGGGGGGGATTTGGGTTGCCGGACAGACTGGCCTCACGCGCTACATGGGACAGGACGTTCGGCATTGGCGGCGAGGGCAGGAAATCCCGCGCAGTCCCGTTCGGGCCCTCCTGGCCACGGCCAATGGCGACCTTTGGCTGGGTGGCTACGGGGGCGGACTGTCAGTCCTTCGGAACGACGAAGTCACCAGCTTCAGCAGCTCCTCGGGGTTGCATGAGAACGTGGTTACGGCCATCCATGAGGACGGCCAGGGGTCACTCGTCTTGCTCGGGAACCAAGGGGTTTCCCTGGTGTCGCTGAAAGAATTGAACGCGACCTACGACGACCCAACCCACCAACTCGCGGTGCGCCTCTTCGATGCCTGCCCAGGACTCACAACTGTTGAGGGCAACAGCGTGTCCGCATCTCCCGCGCCACGGGCCGCGGACGGGACGATCTGGTTTCCGACATTGGAGGGTCTGGTCTCCTACAACCCGGCTCAGCTCCTGCCGCGCGATTCGGTGGCGGACATCTACTTGTCCATCGAACTCCCGAACGGCCGGCATGTGAACACAAATCCCGGGGAAGCCTATGCCCTCGAGTTGCCCGCGGATCGGCGGAGCTTTGAGTTGGCCTATCGCACACCGAGTTTCTCGCCCTTCTCGAAGGTGCTCTATCGCTTTCGCTTACGCGGAGTGAATCCCGGTTGGAATCTGCGCCACGGATCAGGAACGGCGTGGTTCCACCGATTGGGACCGGGAACCTATCAGTTCGAGATCCAAGCGGCCTTGAAGGATCATGAGTGGGGGCCGTTGCACGCGGGGGTCAACGTTGTCGTGCTGCCCTTCTTCCACGAGACGCTGTGGTTCCGAATCCTGGCTGGCCTGGCGATCGGCGGCTTGCTGTACTTGGTCATCCGCTGGCGAACTCGCCGAATTGCTCGCCACAACAAGTGGCTCGCAAGCGTCATCGCAGATCGCACGCGGGACTTGCGCTTGCAAATCCGTGAGAGGGAGGGCGCAGAGGCCAGCCTGCAAGCCGCGCACGATGCCTTGGAGTTGGCTGTGTTGGAGCGGACCCGAGAGCTCGCGAGCACCTTGAAGGCCCTCGAGGCAGATGTCGCCCATCGGGAGTCCCTCGAGGTGCGCCTCAAGGAGTCCGAAAAGATGGAGATCGTTGGACGCTTGGCGGGCGGCATCGCCCACGACTTCAACAACATTCTGACGGCGGTCTTGGGAGAGGCCGAGCTGGCACGCATGGAAGCCGCAGCTGCGGACAACGCGGACCTAACCATGAGCATGGACAACATCGCGTCCAACGTGGAGCGCGCGAGCCGATTGACCCGACAACTCCTTGCCTACAGCAGGCAGCAAGTGCTGCAACCGATCGTGATCGACCCGCGCCGGCACCTCTCCGGGATTGAGGAGATGCTGCAACGCCTGACTCCAGCTTCGGTGAGGCTTTCCATCGAACTCGCCGGCGAGGGCAACAACGTTCGCATGGACCCGGGGCAGTTGGAGCAGGTCCTGGTCAATCTCGTGGTCAACGCAGGCGAGGCCATGCAGCAAGCGGGAGAGGTCCGAGTTTGGATCGAGGAGACCACCAAGAGCGAGGCAGAAGCCGAAGAGCTTGGAATCGTTCCAGGGAAATACGTCGTGTTGAACGTGATGGACGAGGGCGATGGCATGCGCCCCGAGACCGCCTCGCGCATGTTCGAACCGTTCTTCTCCACCAAATACATGTCCCGGGGGCTTGGCCTAGCCTCGGTCCATGGAATCGTGCACCAAAGCGGTGGAACGATCGAAGTACGGACTGGCGTCGGCGAGGGCACGACCTTCCGCGTGCTCTTGCCTGCCGTGAAGGATCCGGTCAAGCAGTACGTGATCCCTGGACCTGTGGAGAAGGTGCCGAGCAAAGAGGCCGCCCGCATCTTGATCTGCGACGATGAGGAGCAGGTGCTTAACGTGTTGCGGATCTCCCTTGAAAGGCGGGGCTACGACGTTCAAGCCGTCAACTCTCCGCGGGTTGCGCTGGAGCTTGTGAAGACCATGGAGCCCAAGCCCGATCTCCTGATCAGTGACATGGCGATGCCCGAGATGGACGGGTTCACCTTGGCTCGCAGTGTGAAAGAGGCCATCGGCGCTATTCCGACGATCTTCATCACCGGCTACTCCTTGGAGGTGCTGGCGGAAGGGGATGTCCGGCCAACGGGGGCGATCTTGCTGCAAAAGCCATTCACCGCCGACGAGTTGCAGGCGCGAGTGGATGAAGCGCTGATGATGCCCTCGAAGTGAGGATTTCCGACGATTTGGTCCGGAATGCCATTGGCTGAATTCGAGGCCTTCGGGATCATGGGGGGCTTCCCAAACCCTCGATCAAGGCTCTCTTCTCCATGCGTTTCTTCCCCCTCATCCTGGCCGTCCTCTTCGTCTCCTGTGGCACGGACGGGCGCGTCCGTCGGGCACCCGCGGAGGTTCGGCATTACGGCCTGAGCGAGCGGACCCGAATTGATTTGGCCGCGGACCCGGAGGTCGAGGAGGAGCTCAATCGAGTGCTCATCAAGTACTTCGGTGAGCCGGATGCACCGCACTTGGCCTCGCAGTCTGCCTGGATCGAGGAAGGCTTTGATCCAAACGCCAGTCCCTTCCAAGGCGGGCGTCCCGATCTCCTGAAGCAGGGGGTGAGTGTGGACTCCCTGCGCGAGGACAACGCGCTTGTTTGGCGGCAGGAGTTGGAGCTGCTGGCGGCGAACGATTCCGAACAGGTCGGCCCCTTTCGAGGCCGGCGCAAGATGAGCTTGAACTGGCGGGAGTTGCTGCAGATCGACCCCGAGCCAGGGCCAAATGCCGCCTCAGACTTCTTCCTCGAGCGCTACCCACCCCTGGCGGAGGCCGGCGAGTTGTTTGGTGTGCTGTGTGCTCGCTGCCATGGGTTCGAGGGCGGCGGCAACGGCCCGATGGGGGCCCGGCTCTTTCCCAAGCCTCGAAACTACCGCGGCGGCACCTTCAAATACGTCGGCACCTTGGACTCGGTCAAGCCGCGCCGCACGGACCTGTTGCGGACCCTCATCCACGGTTTGCCGGGAACAGCCATGCCCTCGTTCCGCCGTCTAGGCAGCTCCGAATTGAACGCTCTCGCGGACTACGTGCGGCTCTTGTCGATTCGCGGTGAGGTGGAATCGATGCTCGTGGACGAGTGGATCGACGGGGACGTTCCGCCCGAACAAGCCATCGATGAACTCTATGAACTCATTTGGGAGCGCTGGCTTTCAGCGGAACAGGAGGGCTTGGTTATTCACGCGCCGACCGCTGACCCGGATCCCACTCGCTGGCACATGGGGCGCAAAGTCTTTCTCGATCCGGCGAGCGGCAACTGCTTCAGTTGCCACGGCACACAGGGCACAGGCGATGGTCCGAGCGCCCTGCGGGTGGACGAAGAGGGCCAGACTTTCGCCTTGCTCAAAGACGATTGGAATGAGTTCGTTCTACCGCGGGACTTGAGCAAGGGAGTCTTCCGTGGGGGAAGCCGAAGGGAGGATATCTACATGCGCATGTACTGCGGCATTCCAGGCACGCCCATGCCCTCCCTGGGACAGAGCTATCATGCGGATGGCACGCCACTGCTCGGGGAAGAGGCAGCTTGGGCCTTGGTCGACTACGTGCTCTCGCTCTCCGGTCAGGGACCCCTTGCGGGAGTCGCTGGAGCTTCCGGGACCCTGCCTGCGCCAACAAAATGACCCGCTTGGAAGCGGGTCAAAGTGAATGCAGGGGGCAGCCGTTGGCCGCCAAGCGTTTGCCTAGATCTTGAAGGAGCTAACGAGCGCCTGAAGATCGCGGCTGAGGGAGGCGAGCTCTTCACTCGTGGAGTGTGCTTGCTCGGTCGCCGAAGAGGTCTGTTGAATGGCATCGTTGATGCCCGTGATGCTGCCGTTGATCTCCGCGCTGGCGCTACTGGAGTCAGTCACTCCGTCGGTGACGCGATCCGAAGCCGCGATGATTGACTTGACGTTGCTAGCGATGAGTTGCGTTGTCACGTTCTGCTCTTCCACGGAAGCTGCGATGGTGGCCGAGACGGTGTTTACCTTCTGAACCACGCCGCTGATCTCGCCGATGGACTCCACCGCTTCTGTGGCGGAAGACTGAATCGCCTCGATCCGGTGACGAATGTCGTCAGTCGCGGCGGCCGTCTGAGAGGAGAGTTCCTTGACCTCGGTGGCGACAACCGCGAAGCCCTTGCCGGCGGCTCCGGCGCGGGCCGCTTCGATGGTTGCGTTGAGAGCTAGCAGGTTGGTCTGCTCGGCGATGTCCTGAATGACTTCAATGACTCGGCCGATTTCGTTGGCTGCGTTGCTCAGTCCGCCCACCTTCTGGTGGCTGACTTCGGCGAGCTCGGCGGCATCCCGCGCGATCTTCGAGGCCTGTTCCGCCGTTTCGGCGATTTCACCGATATTCGAGCGCATGTCCTCGATGGAGGTGCCCACTTCGCGGATTCCATCAGAGACATCGGAACAAGCGGCGGAGAGTTCGCTCATGTTGTTGCTCATCTCGTTGGCAGAGCGGCCTGTCGTTCCCGCCTGCTTGATCACCACGTCGACGCCGTCGGACAGGCTTTGTGAGGTGGTCGCCAAGTTCGTGGAAGACTGCTGAACGATTCCAGCTGTTTTGCTGATCTGCACGACGACGCCGTGAATCTTCTCCACAAAGATGTTGAACCACTCGCCGACCTCGCCAATTTCGTCGTTGTTCTTGGAGTCGAGGCGCGCCGTCAGATCGCCCGTGCCTTCCGCGATGTTGCGGAGCATGGCGATCGTTTTGTGGAGTGGTTTCGTGATGGAACGGCTGACGATCAGGAAGCACAGGACGACGCCCAGGCCGGCAGCGATGCCAAAGACGCTCAGATTGATGTTCGTGTTGGCGGCCGTCTCGGCACTCGTCGCCGCGAGCGAGTCCTTCAAGTCCTTGGCGCAAGCGGTGGCCAGGTCTTGGAATTCAGTCTTTAGCTTCTCACTTTTCGCTGAGAGCTTTGATGCGTGGTCCTCACTGTACTTGGAAGGGTCGCCTTCCCCGCTGGCGAGCACCAAGTAGTATTCGTTTGCGCTCTTCGAGTAGGACTTGTAGGAGCTCAAGGTCTTCTCGGCTTGAGCACGCCGTTCCGCCGAGAGGCCCGCCATGGCGAGAATCGTCTCGAGATACTCTGTGCAGCTCGCGATGCGTTCCTTCGCGGTGTCGAGGGCTTCCACTTCGCCCATCATGACAGCTTCGAGATACAGCTTCGTTTGCTCGTCGTATTCGCCCTCAATGGCAGCGCTTTGCTGGCTCGCGGGGAACAGTTGGCTCGAGGCTCGCTCTAAATTCTCGGTCGTATCGACGCCCCCGGAGTAACCCAGGTAGGTGGAGAGAATGTAGCCGGACAGGAGGAGTCCGAAACTAAGCCAGATCTTGGAGGCGACGCCTAGGCGATGCTTCATAGGTAATGTGAGGGAGGTAGCCGATCTTGCAGCAGGCACGGGGCGTGCCGAAAGGGGGGAGCTTCTCTCTTCGGGTGAGGATTCTTAGAAGTTTAGTCCTCAGGGCAAAACCTCACGGATGACTCTGTAATGGGGAGACCGTGCCAAAATGGGGCCAGGGGCAGCGCCAATTGAATTGCCCCGGAGACGTCGTGGGAGCCCCCCAAAAGGGCCTTCGTCTCCTCGAGCGGAGTCCGTGCCGCTGCTGGCAGCCTCGGCGAGCTTTCCGCCGACTTGGGCCGGATCCACGGGCGGATTGGGAGGTGCCTGTATCTGTTGACGCCCGATCTGCCCGAAGGGGAGTGCCGGGCCTCTATGGAAAGATGAAGAAGCCCAGGGCGTCCGTCAGCCCCGTACCCGACGAACTCCCCGCGTCACGGGACCAGTACTGAACGAAGACTTCCTCGCCGGCCACCAGGCTTGGGTCGACTCCGCTTCGAATGTAGTCATTGAAGTCGATGGAGTAAGCGCCCGAGCAGTCAGTCGGTGGCGGGTTGCCCCCGGAGAATTGAACGGGTGTGCGGGTCAAGGGGCCATCCACACAAAGCCTGCCGTCTTGAAATGGAATGCTCTGGGGAGCCGACCCGTAAAACAGGATCCCGGGCTTGTTGTTCAAGACCTGGAAAGCCTTGATTCGAAAGGGGACAGGAACCGTTTCACTCGGCGTACCGACCCCCTCAATGTAGGGCGTGCAGCCCAAGCTGTTTGTCTTGGCGGTGCAATAGATAGTGACCCGGCGCAGAGCGGTGTAGGTGTAGACCGACCCGGAGTTGGCGCCATTCGGTTGCGAGCAAGGGGCTCCGAGGATCAAGTCACCCAGGCCATCGCCGTTGGTGTCCCCAAAGTCCAGGGAGGCTCCAAGGTGTCCGGCTTCGGTTGGCGCGCTCATTTCCATGATGAGGACGCCGTCCTGCCCATCATGGATCTCAATCCCAAAGCCAGGCCAGCAACCATCCGTGCCGGGCAGGCTCGATGCGAAGTCCGGGGTGCCATTGCCGTTCATGTCGCCCACCATGGCGATGTCCCAGCCAAAGCCTACGTAGGTGCCAACGGTGTGATTGACCTGATAGAGCAGGGAGCCAGTTGCGCCGTCGAGAGCCCTCACGAATCCTCGTCCGACACACGCGCAGCCAACGCCCGTGTCTTGCATGGCGCCGATCAGGACGTCAGGTCGGCCATCGCCTGAGATGTCATCGATGGCGCACAGAGAGTGGCCGAACGCGTCACTGTGTGAGCCGCCGTCACTCCACAGGAGAGTTCCGCTGGCGCCGTCAAAGACTTTGACGTAGGGCAAGTAACCGGCGCCTGGGTAGGGCGCCGGGGCACCCACCATGTACTCCGCCCGCAGGTCCCCGTTCAAGTCGCCGATGAACGCAACCGCATGGCCAAAGTGCACCAAAGCGCCGACGCCGTTGTGGGTGCGGATTAGCGCGCCGGTCGACCCGCTGTAGAGAGCTGCGTGACCCGAGTTCGTGCCGTTGGTGTCTGCACGTGGGGCTCCCACCAGGATGTCATCCACACCATCTCCATTGGCGTCTCCTCCAGAAGCGAGGCTGCCTCCGAAGTCATCGACGGTTGACGTGATGGTGAGGAAGGCGAGTCCCGTGACCCCGGAATAGGCTTCGACTCTGTTTGTCCCCGGCGAGGTGACCAAGAGGTCCGGGTACCCATCTCCGTCGAGATCGCCCAGGGGTGCGACGGATGTTCCGAGCTTCGCTCCGGCCGCCGCGCCGAACAAAGTATGCAATGGCGCCTGAGTTGCACCGGAGTAAACCACGGCCATTCCAGCGTCGCCGCCGCCGGTGTCATCGAGGGGCGCACCGACTATCCAGTCCGTGGCGCCATCGTTGTTCACGTCCCCGAGGGCCGCGACATCATGGCCGAGCTGAATCCCGGTGGAGCTTCCGTCGATGCGTGCGAGCGCAGTCTGGGCGCTTGCAAGGACGGGTAGCAGCGAGAGAGAGGAGAGGGTGAGAAAGGATGCGAGCGGTCGGTTCTTCATGAGGTTCGATGCGAGTCGGATTGTCAAGAAGGGCGGAAGCCTTCGGCCCAAGGGGCCATCGGAATCACAGCTTTCGAGGCTACGTGGCTCACCGAGTTCCGTCAAGCGTGGTGCCCGGTGCGCAGCAGGATGGTACTTGCATCAGGGATCCGGGCGGAATCTGTCACATAATCACGGGACTCTCGTTGGCGCGTCTACGTAGCGCTACCCTCAACCTGTCTTGCCGCATGGTCGCGGCCAGGCGTTCCCCATTGCCTCCCCATCTGATGCTCAAAACACTCTTCGCAGGCGCATGCCTTCTGGGACTGCTCGTTCCCGCCTCCCTCGACCGAGAGATCGACGACCCCTTGGCACAAGCCATGCTTCATCCTTCACGTTTGGAATCGGACAAGGCCCGGGACTCGGACCGCAAGCCCGATCGGGTGCTCGACTTCTTTGGAATCAAACGTGGCATGCACGTCGCCGACTTGATGGCCGGTGATGGCTACTACACCGAGATCATGGCCCGCGCGCTTGGGGACAACGGCAAGGTCTACTGCCAGAACACCAAGATTCCCCTGGAGCGTTTCGCTGACAAACCCCTCACCGCGCGCTTGGCCCGGCCGGGCCTCGAGAACGTGGTGCGGCTGGACACGGAGTTTGAGGACACGGGAATCCCCGAGGGTCTCGACGCCGCAATCCTGGTGCGCTTCTACCACGACTTCGCTTGGCAAAACGTGGACCGCGACATGTTCAACGACATGGTCTTCTCACGGCTCAAGCCCGGCGGCTTGTTTGGTGTGCTCGACCACGTGGCCGAGTCCGGCAAGGGCATCAGTCAGGGACAGAGTCTGCACCGAGTGGATCCGGCCCTCGTTCGCGAGGAGATCGAAGCCGCCGGTTTTGTGCTCGAGGCGGAATCCTTCCTGCTACGCAACAAGCAGGACGATCATAGCTGGAACATCTTCAGCGACGGAGCCAAGCGCCGGGACAAGACCGACCGCTTCATCTATCTCTTCCGCAAGCCGCTGGAGTAAGCCCCCAGTTTGTTCCTAGCGGTCGTGGGGCACTTGCCCCCGGGTTTCATGAAGCGCGCAGGCTCCTAGGCACGACGGGCGAGAATCACGAGGCGCGTACCGCTCGCGTAGCTATCGGCCGCATCGGTGCCAACCTGGTTTGCGAACCCGACCGGAAGCACTTCCGCTTCAAACCCTAGGGTGCGTAGGGTCTGGAAGAGCTGCTCGCGCCCGGGAGTCAAGGAATTGTGTGCTTGCCCCGGGCCGGCTTGAATTCGCGTGTCGAGGATCATCGCTTCGCGCGTCACCTGCGCCATCCAACCGAGCACTTCTTCGTGGTTGTTGATGCGGTGCAAGGCGCCGGTGCAGATCGCAATGTCGACCTCTCCCCGCTGGCGAATTGTTTGCCAGATGGTTGCTTCACTCAGATCTCCTTCTAGGAACTCGTAGCTTTCGATCGGAAGGAAGCGGTTGGTGCCCCAGTACAGCTCTGCTTGGGCGACGTGGCGCAACTCGCTTTCGATACCGAGAACCTGATTCGCGCCCGCCATGGCGTAGAACGAGGACCAGAAACCGCAGTTGCTTCCCAGATCCAACAGGGATTTGCCTCGGAAGTCGACGCGCGAGAAGATCTCTTGCAGCAGCAAGGTCGAGCGACAACCGACCCGATAGGCCATGTTGGACGCGTCCTCTGATGTACCGACGCCAGGCTCCACGGTGATGTCGTGAATGGTTAGCGGGTAGCACCAAGGATGCAGCGCGTCGATGCGGTCCGCGTAGGTGGCCTGCGGAACGACTGCATCAGCGGAGTGAGGGGCTTGTTGTTTCGCAAGCATCGAATGGACTGCGGAGCTGGTCTCAGCCCGTTGAATCAAGGCGAGCAGTCCGGCGGCGTCCACGATCACTTCGGTCCTCATCTGCTGCGCGGCGCTGCGGCAGGAGTCGTCACTCTCCGTCTGAATGCGTGCCTTGATGCACTGGCCTGCTTCACGCCACTCCTCAGAACTTAGTTGACCTTCGAGCAGGGCGACGTTGAGAGCTGCATCGCCCCCGAGTACACGGGCGTGGCTTTCGCCGAGAGCTGCGATGACTTCCTCGCGGCCCGGATCGAGTTGCGGATCGACCCGCAAGTGCAAGCAAACCTGCTCTTGATCGACGAGCACCCGAGCGAAGACATTGAAGAAGTGGTCGAGCTCGGCCGGCTGACGATAGTTGGGCCAGGCGAGAAGGTTGATCAGGTTCGAATCGGTTTCGCCGTCCACGGCACTCGACTCTTCTGCACTCGGCGCCCGTGCCACCAGGCGCATGTCTAGCCTTGCTTGAGTGGCATGACCGCTTGCAGCGGGGACCAGTTGGATCTCCTCGAACCCGACAGTGGAGAGCTCGCACATCAGGGACTCGGGAGTCCACGCCCATCGAGCTGGGGTTGTTTGGCCACTTCCATCCACGTTGTTCGGATGTCCGAAGAGCGCGACCAGGCCCGCATCCCACTCGCCCTCGTTGCTTCCGATGGACTCGAGGCAGCGCGCCAAGTTTGGCAGCTCAAGGGCCAATTCCCCGCCGGGGGCCAACAGCCGTCGCCACTCGCGCAGCACTGCGCGCGCTTCCACCGGATTCAAGAGCTGCAGCAGTTGCGAGGACTCAATCACCGAGCAGGAGTTGTTCTCGAGCATCGAGAGATCCTCCGCAGAGGCTTGGATGTCGGGGTCGTGCGCCGGATTGACATCCACGTTGACCCAGCCCGAGCGGTAGTTGGAACCGCAGCCGACGTGGAGTTGGTGGAGCGCGGTGGATTGGGATTGGGTCGGGTGCATAGCGGATCGGGCAAGGGCGAACCGCTGTTGACGGCTTGACGTTTGGCTCGGGCGGCGCGGGGGCGCGGATCTCCCAAGAATCGGGCCGTTTCCTGTGAATCTGAATTGTCCTGCAGGCCGCGGATTCCCTATTCCCATTCGCGGGTGAACCCGTGCCGAGGCCCGGTGCGTGGGGTCCAGGGACGAACAGGCATGGGTCTGGAATCAACGGGCCGGAGTTCTCCTAACACATGCTCTCGAAGTAGTTTGTGCGTGATCTCTGAACGCGGAGGGCCTCACGACGACACGCGCAGGTCCAGGACCAACCCGGCCAGCGACCCTTCCCGGGTCCAGACGGAGGCCAGTCAGTTTCCGGCTCCGGCGCAGAACGAGGGATGAGCCACGGATGGGCTGCAGCCCGCTAGGATGAACGAGCCTCTCCACTCGCCGCTCGCCCAATCAAGAAGGACGTTCATGAAACACTCGCTTGCCCCCGCTCTCGCCATTCTCCTGGCCACAACCTTCGCGCCATCCGCTCTTGGGCAGCGAGGACTGGTCGGCGAAAGGTTCCGCAACATGCCTGGGGAGCAGGACAACCTGTTTCCCGCGGGAGCTGGGCCTGGATCGCGCCAAGCTCAAATGGAAGCCGGTGTGCGCCCAACGATCATGTTGACCGGGTACTGGAGCCCAACCAATGCGATGCTCCGGCACTTCTCGACGGACCCGGTTCAGAATCCGGACGGTTGGAAGGGCTCCAATTGGGAGGGGCGCGGGTTTGACGTCTACTCCTATTTCCCGGAGTTCCCCAGTGGCTTGGGGCAGGGCGTGGGGGATCTGGAAGTGGACTATCAGGACACCTCCAATGACTTCTGGCCGCTGGCCAACAACATCCAACCTGTGGCGATCATCACCTTCAGTCGCGCGGGTGTCGGCGGGCGCTGGGAGTTGGAATGGAACAACCGCAACTTAGCCAGCTGGATCGACGACTACAGCGCGCCCTTGCAACCGACGCCCTCACCGCCGGATGCCTCTGTACCAGCCGGGACGATCCGAAACTCGACGCTGCCGGTTCAAGACGTGCTGGACGCGATCCGCGTGACCGGTCTTCAGAACCTCTTCACCTTTGTGGACTTCAGTGGCGACGGGGGAGGCTTCCTCTCTGAATTCATCGCGTACCACGGTGTCTGGTACCAGGACCTGCACGCGAGCCCCAGCGATCCCGCGTGGTGCGTGGCGGCGGGCCACGTGCACGTCAGCTCGGACATTCACTTGCCGAAGGCTACGCGAGCCACCAACCAGACGGTGCGTGCGGTGATTCGATACGTGGAGACCGTGCTCGATCCCCACGGGGGATCCACCGGGTGGTTCTGTGAGACGAACAACAACTCCGCTCTGGGCGCAGGTTCGTTGCTCACGGCCATTGGGTCCCACTCGATCTCGAAGAACAGCTTGACTCTAAGCGTGGTGGAGAACATCCCCAATGGCTTCGGCTTGCCCTTTTACGGCCTTTCGTCCCAAGCCCCAACTCCCTTCGGCGATGGGGAGCTATGCATCTCAGGCCCGCTCTTCCGCGTTCTTCCCGCGACGCTCTCTGCTGCGGATGGCACGGCGAGCATTGCCTTGGACCTGTCTGCAGCTCCTTTTTCAGGGGGTGCGGGACAAGTCACCGCAGGCTCGACCTGGCACTTCCAATACTGGTTGAGGGACGCCGCTGCCGGCGGTACGGGATTCAACGCGAGCAGTGGTCTCGCGATTACCTTCGCCCCCTGAGGATCACACTTGCCCCCAGGCGATTGGAGGGCTGGCCTCCAAGAAGGTGGAAACGCTGGAGCCCATAAATGGGTCACCCTTGGGCATGACACGCTTCCGGGTGAGAGGGGGTCCTAAGCACGGGGGCCCCAGGGTGGGTTCTACCCAAATGAGGGATAGGAACCTGCTCGCAAGGGATTCCATAGGCCTGGAAGGCATTCAGAGGAGGTTGGGAGGGAGGCGATAGAGCACGGACCCTCCCCATTTCCCCCAACATTTTCGTCGCGCGGGACGCTGCGCACTTCGGCCCCATGAAGCTATCGATCTCAAAACGAATTGCCGGCATCTGCATGCTCAATCTCGTTCTCTTCAGCGCGGTCGCTTGGACCGGCGCCTCTGGTATTGCGGAGCGGGCAGCCGCACTCGAGCATTTGACGGCAGCTCTTGGGCAGGATCACGTGGCGGTGGTCACCCTGAGCTCATCGGTACGAGAAGGCGGGAGTTCGGGAATCGCGACCATGCTTGCTATCGCCGCGTTGATTTCGATTGCCGCGAGCTTCCTGCTCAGCCGCAGCATGGTAGGGCGCATGCGAAACATGGTGGCCAATATCAAAGAGGTGGAGCAAGGGGACTACCGCGTGCGCCTTGCGGACGCGGGCAATGATGAACTGGACGAGATGGCGCAGACCATGAACGCTGCGTTGGGGAAAACTCAAGAGCTCGTATCGGAGTTCCTCCGGATGGCAGAGAGCCTGGCCAACTCCGCCTCCGGTCTAAGTGAGACCGCAACCGACCTAAGTGAGGGGGTGGAGACGACCACGAGCATGTCAACCACCGTTGCCTCCGCAGCGGAAGAGATGTCCTCGAGCATGGAAATGATGACGGGCTCTGCGGAGCAGATGGCGGTCACCATTGCGGAGGTCGTCACGGCCACAGAGGGCATGGAAACCAACATCACGAAGGTGGCAGCCAACGCAGAGGAGGCTCTGATCGTGGCCACCGAAGCCGCCGGTTTGACCGCGTCAAGCGAAGGCGAGATCAGCAAGCTGGGAGCCGCGGCCGACGAGATCGGCCGAGTCATCGGAACCATCCAAGAGATCGCGGAACAGACCAACCTGTTGGCCTTGAACGCCACCATCGAGGCGGCGCGGGCTGGAGAAGCGGGCAAGGGATTTGCCGTGGTGGCGACCGAGGTCAAGGAGCTCGCGAATCAGACGGCAGACGCCACGGAAGGCATCCGTGCCCGGATTGAAGGCATTCAGAGCACCACAGCCGTCACCGTCGAGTCGATTCGTGCCTTGAGCGATGTCATGAAGAAGATCAACCTCATCTCGGAGACGATCGCGCTCGAGACAGAACAGCAGAGCAAGGCGGCCAGGGAAATCTCCCAGTCCATCGTGCAAACCTCGACTTCTGCGACAACCGTTTCTTCGGGTGTCTCGGAATGCTCCCTGGCCAGTCAGGAGATCACCCAAAACATCAGTGGTGTGGACCGTGCCATCAAGAAGAGCAGTCGCGGCATCAGCTCAATTCATGTGGCCGGCACCGCGATCGGTGAGATGGCCATGGCGCTGCGAGATTTGGGAGCTTCCTACAAGGTTTAGCACCTGCATCGACGTAAGGCTCTCGTCCTGGAGGCCTACAAATAGAGCGCGGGCCCCACAGTTTGACTGCGGGGCCCGCGCTCGTTGGTTCCGCGAGCAGAACTAGTTCTTGATCGTGGCGCCGAAGTTGGCGGCCTCGAGGGCCTTGATCATGGCTTTGGTATCCGCACCAGCGGAGACCGTGACCGTCGCCGTCTTTGCTGCGTAATCAACTTCAACACTCTCGACACCTTCAACACTTCCAAGTGCAGACCGCACTTTCGGGGGGCATGCGCCACCTCAGGTCATGCCGGTGATGGCGAAGGTGACGGGAGTGGCGGCGTCGGCCACTGCAAAGGTCTGATTGTTGTCGGTGGTCATGGTGTCGTTGCTCTTGCAGGCGACGCCGGAGAACATACCCAAGGCCAAAAGGGCCCATGCTGACTTGTTCATGTCGTGTGTGTCTTTTTATGGAAGTGTTGAGAAGAAACATGCCCTCGGTCAAAAACCAACAAGGGCAATCCTGGGAGCGGCCTACGAGGCGTATCCCCAGGGTTGGACAGGGAATGTCGCATATTTGTCGGCCACGTGGTCATTGGGAGATTGGATCTCCGCGTCACATGAGGAGCGCGGCGCCCGGGAGTGGGCAAAGACAGTCAAGCTGGCGTGGATTGCTCCGTCTTCCGCGGGGATGATGCCTGTTGCCTCGAAAGGACGGCTCCAAGTCCACCGGCGCTGTAGGTGCCGATCGCCGCAAACAAGTCCAAGACCAGTGTGTAGGCCAAGGGCACGACCCAGAGCGTGAAGAAGGTGCTGAAGGCCAGACCGCCGGCCACACAAGTTCCGAGTGCTCTGTAGTCGATGCCGTCCGAAGGCGGTTCCGCCATCACCATGGGCAGCAGTCCGAAAATCGTGGTGAGAGCAGTCATGAGAATTGGACGAACGCGGTTGGCGCCCCCTTGCAGAACGGCTTCGCGACGGGGCATTCCGGAGGCGAAGAGTTGGTCAATGCGGTCGATCAAAACGATGCCGTTGTTGACCACCACCCCGGTCAGGATGATCAGCCCGATGTAGCCCACCGAGTCCATGTTGGTGCCAGTCAAGTAGAGGGTCCAATAGGCGCCGACGATCGCGAAGGGAATCGTGCAGAGCACCGCGAAGGGCTTCGTCAGGGACTCGAAGAGGATCGCCATCAGGAGGAACACGAGCACCACGCTGAACCCCAGAGCATTGAGCATCTCCTGAATCTCTTCGCTCTGACGGTTCGTGACCGATGCCTCATCCCCGAGGCTGAAGCCGCGCGGCAAGTTCATTTCCCGCAGGGCGGCGTAGCCCGCTTCGGACGCGGCCATTTGTTGGTTGGGGTCGTCCACCCGCGCCAGGATGGTGTGTTCCACCTGGCCGTTGCGTCGTCGAATCGTTCTGGGGCCGCGCGCGAATCCCAAGTCAGCAACCGAGGACAAGGCGATCGCTCCGGAGTCTGTGTAGATCGTTAGGTCGCGCAGGGTGTTCAGTCCAGCAACTTGTTCCTCGTCGTACTCGAGGATGAAAGGCAACTCACGCCCGGGCTCGTGGTAGCGCGGGAGACTGAATCCACGCAGGGCCCAGGAGATGTTCTGAAGCGTCGAGTTGGCGGTCACTCCAAGTTGCCAAGCCTTCTCCATGTCCAACGCGACGCGCACCTGTTCCGGTGCATCTTGCAGGGGAGACTCCAAACCGCTCAAGCCAGGCACGCGCTTCAAGCGCTCGATGGCTTCCACGCCCAGGCGATCCAGGGTGGCGGCATCTGGCCCTAGTAACTCGAAGGCCACGATGGAGCGGTTGCGCGTGTTGACCTCTTCCTCCCCGTAGAAGCGAACTTCGTGTCCGGGGATCTTGGGGAACAGGGTCTTGAGTTCATTGCGAACGCGCTTCATCTCCTGCGCCGAGTTGGCCTCGTCCCAGTAGAGGCTGAGCTCTCCACCGTCGCTGTCGAAGCGGCAAGAGACGTGGTCATGGCCGAGCAGCTCCTTGTTCTTCGCGAGCAGGTCCTCATAGCGCCAGATTTCATCGCTGGCTTCCGCCAGGGTGAAGTTGTCCTCGAGCAGAATGCGCATCTCCAGTTGTGAGCGACTCTCGTCCTCGCCGAAGGGCGTGACGGTCATGTTCGCCTGGGGGATGACGATGGAAGCCGCGCCGAGGAACGCGAGGAATGCAGCTAGGACCCGATGGTCAAGGCTCCAAGCGAGCAGCGCTCTGTTGGTGCGCGTGGCCAATTCCACCAGGGAAGCGGGGGCAGCGTTCGCCGATCTCTGCTTGCGCTTCCAAAGCGGCGCGCCTTGCAGCATGCGTCTCCAGATGGGCGTGCCAAAGGCGACGAGACCGGCGCCGATGACAGCGGAACCGATCCAAACGCCGGCCACGCTCTGCACCGCTCCGATCGTTCCATCGAGGGCAACACCTTCCTTGAGGAACTCGCCGAGAGAGCCCAGGCTTTGGCCTGCTTGACTCGCCTTCCAGCCTGCGAAGCCCAGCAGTCCCAAAGCGAAGGGCCAGCGCAGGGGAGTGAGAACCAGGAGCAGGAGTCGTTGAACGTGATACAGGAACACCGCGACGCCGTGCAGGGCCATGTGCAACAGGAGCCCGAGCTTTCCGAGCAGCCAAGCGGGGGCCGCTGCGATCGGGGCCAAGATCGACGCGATCTTCTCCACCGCGGGGTGACGAGGACCCACGATGCGGCCCGCGACGGCGGGCAAGAACACAAGCGCGACCAGCAAGCTAAAGATCAAGGAAACACACAACGGCAGGCCGAGGGCACCAAACATGATGCGGATGATCGGGTTGCCGGACATGAAGATCAGCGGCAGGAACACCACCACCGTGGTCATGGTTGCCAGGAAGATCGCGAGACCCACGTCGGAGACGCCTTGGGCAGCGGCGTCCAGGGGCTTGGCACCTCGGCGTTGCACACTAGAGATGTTCTCGATGACCACCACCGAGTTGTCCACCAACATGCCGATGCCGAGGGTGATCCCGGTCATCGTGAGGATGTTGAAGGTTCCGCCGGTGAAGTAAACCCATCCCAAGGCGAGCAAGGCAGAGATGGGGATCGAAAGGGCCACGCACAAGGTGACGCGCACTCGGCGCAAGAAGACGAACAACACCAAAGCCGCCAGGGCACCGCCCCACAGAGCGGTGGAGCGCAGCTGGCCGATGGAGGCCTCGATCAGGTCTCCCTGGCTGAAGAGCACCATGAAGCTTAGGTGTTCGCTGACCCGCGGATCCGCTTCCAGCTCCTCGAGCGCTTGCGCTACGCGGCGCGAGGTCTCCACGATGTTGGCGGTGCTCTCCTTGCCGACTTGCCCAAAGTAAGAGTACTTGCCGTCAATGCGTGAAAGCCGGTCGCGCACGGTCTGGGCCTTGACCACTTGGCCCACGTCGCTGATTACTTGCCCATTGCCGATGGGGTAGTTCTCGATCTCTTCGAGGGTTCGGAAGCGCATGTCGGAACGCACGAGGACTCGTTGTCCACCGTCCTCGACCTCGCCGAGAGGGCTCGCGAAGTTGTCACTGGACAGGCGCCGAATCAGCGCGCCGATGTCCATGTTGGCTGCTTTCACCTTTTGCTCGTCGAGCAGCACGCGCACCGAGTCGTCGAGCATGCCGTAGAACTCAGCTTGGCTGACCCCGTCGATCGCTTCGAGCTTGCGCCGCACGACCTCGTCCACCAGGTAGTCGGTTCGGTCCCCATCTTCTGAGTGCAGGATCGCGAGCCACATGAGCGGCATTTGGTCGTTGTCCCAAGACCAAACCACAAGCCGTTCGACCGTGTCCGGCAACTGCGGACGGGCGCGCTCCAATCGATCGCGCAGCTCAGCTTTGGCCACGTCCATGTCCACGTTGCGATCGTAGTTGACACTGATCACACAGCGGTCTTCGCTGGAACGGCTGTAGACATTGGAGATGCCGGAAAGAGTTCGAATCTGCTCTTCGACAATCCTCGCGACCTTGGTCTCGTTTTCTTGGGCGCTGGATCCGGGATTGGGGATGATGACGCGCAGGCCGTCGTCCTGCATGCCGCGCGGCATCATCTCCACCGGGATGCGGATGTAAGCGATCAGGGCGATGACGAGCAGGGCGCTCATCGTGACGAACAGCATCACCGGGCGCCGAACGGCGGCTCCGTACCAAGACTTTGAACCTGTGGTCTTCATGGGACAGCTACCCTATTCGAGAACGGTTTGCGGGGCAGGTTCCGTGGGCTTCGAACGACCGGAGGACACGCGCTCGATCAGACCCATGACCAGGGAGTACACGACGGGGATCACGATCAAGGTCAGCAGCGTTGAGCTGATCAATCCGCAGATCACCGTGATGGCCATTGGTGCGCGAATCTCGGCGCCCTCACCGGACCCGAGCACGCCCAGCATCGGGATCTCCGCAAGCCAACCCGTAAGGGGTAGGAGCCCGAGTGCCGTGGTCAGAGTCGTCATGAAGATCGGGCGCAGACGCGCATGGCCCGCCTCACGGATCGCTGCTTTGAGTTCCAACCCTTGGTTGCGCTTTTGGTTGATCCGGTCCACCAGAACGATGGCGTTGTTGACCACGATGCCAGCTAGCAGGATCAGTCCAATGAACACGATCACCGAGAGGGGCACTTGGAACCAGTACAAGGCGAAGACAACACCGGCTCCCGCAAGCGGCACGGTCAACATGATGATCAAGGGCTGGATCAATGACTCGAACTGACTGGCCATCACCACGTAGACGAGGAAGATGGCGAGGAACAGGGCGAAGCGCATGCTCTCCATGCCTTCTTCCAACTCGCGCTTCTGACCTCCGAGGGAGACGTCGACCTCCGGCGGAGTTCTGAGGTCAGCCAAGGCTTCCGTGATCTTCGCGTTGAGGCTTGCGAGGTCAAGGCCCTGGGCTTGGGCGGAGAGCACCACTGCACGGCTGTTGCCGATGCGACGGATTTCAGCAGGCCCGCGCACCAGTTCCACCTGGGCGACCGAGTTGAGGGGCAGGGGCGTTTCGGCAGTGGGGTTGACGGTCAAGGCCAAGACGTCATCCAAGCTACGCAGCAGTGCTTCGTCCGCTTGCACGCGAATGTCGATGCGCTCTTCGCCTTCCACCAATCGAGTGGCGACGTTTCCGAGCAGTTGATCGCGAACCAGGTTCGAGACGGCGGCCAGGTCCAGGTTGAACTCGAGGGTCTTCTCGCGATCGAACACGATGCGCGCTTCCGGGTGGCCGGGGCGGATCGTGCTGCGCACGTTGGTTAGGCCTTCGATTGGGGCGATGCGCCGCAGCACTTCTTCGGCGACTTCCGCCAGTTGATCGAGCTGATGGCCGCGGATCTCGATGGCCACGGGAGAGTCGAGGGCGAAGGGCGTCGGCCTCGACACATCGATGCTGCGCACTTCAGGGTGGCTTTCGAACAATCCGCGAACTAGCGCGAGGATCCGTTCTTCCTGCTCAAAGCCCCGGTGCTCCTTGCTCAGGCGCACGGTCAAGCGGCCTGTGTTTTCGCCCTCGATGTCGCGGGTCAAGGTGTCCTTCTCGACACCCACGGTGAGAGCAGTGACTTCAACGCCTTCGATCGCCCGTACGCGTCGATCGATGGCTTGCAGCACCATTTGAGTGTTCTCAAGTGGGCTCTCGACTCCGAGCCCCACGTGCGCTGTGAACTCGCCCTGGTGGATTTCAGGGAGCAACTCCACGCCGAGCTTGGGCACGGTCTGAATTGCGGAATAGCCGAGGAATCCGACGGCGAGCAGCACGATGAATGGGTGCGCAAGGGACTGGCGCAGGAACGGAGCGTAGGTTTTTTCCACGATCGCCCAGCACAGATCGAACAGCTTGCGGAAGGGCCAAGTCAATGCGCTGAAGCCCTGACTCAAGATGCCCGCCAAGACCGTGACCACAGCGCTGACCGCCCAGAGAATCCAGAGCCCCAGTCGGGCGACCATCATCAAGAGCGAAGGGATGATTCCCGACCAGTTCCACGTGAGGCCTTGCATGAAGGCCGGAGGCCGCTGGGCGCTCAGCGCGCTGCCGCTGAGCGCCCCGGCGAGCCACGGACGGGAGGCCAACATCGGAATGAACAGAACCGCCACCAGCAGGGAGGCCAGCAGAGAAGAGACGACCGTGACCGCTTGGTCGCCGAAGATCTGGCCTGCGATGCCGTGCACGAACACGATCGGTGCAAACACCGCGACGGTCGTGAGGGTTGAAGCGAAGATGGCGCCGGCCACCTCGCGCATCCCGCGCACTGCGGCGTCCGCCAAGTTGTCGCCTTCCTCTCGACAGCGAGAAATGGACTCCAGCACCACGATCGCGTTGTCCACCAGCATTCCGACCCCGAGCGCGAGCCCTCCTAAGGACATGATGTTGAGGGAAACACCCAACAAGAACATCGGCGCAAAGGTCACCACGACGGAGATCGGGATGGCGAGGGCCACGATCACGGTGGAGGTGAAGCGTTGCAAGAAGAACCACATGATCGCGATGGCCAGGAAGGCGCCGAACAGGGCGGCTTGCTTGACATCATCGATGGCGGCTCGAATGAAGGTGGACTGATCGGACAGCAGTTCAACGTTGATGTCCTTGCGCAGGCGGTGCGCCAGGAAGTTTTCCTTCTGACGTTGTTCGAAGATGTTGGTCTCCTGCTGCTCGCCGTCCTTTGCGACGGGCTTGCCGTCGGGGCCGAGGCTCGCGACGTAGGCTTGTTGCTCCTCCGTGCCGAAGACCTGCTGCTTGATCGTGTCGGCCACGTCGACGATGTTGGATCCGGCTTCCCGGTAGATCGCGATCTCTACGGCGTCGCCACCGTTGAGTTCGGTGACCACTTCGAGCTTGCGGTGCGTGCGCGTTACCGTCGCCACGTCCTTGACGCGAATGACCGCATCGCCCAACTGAACAATGGGCAGCTCTGCGACTTCTTCGATGCCCACGAACTCGTTCAGAGTGCGCACCAAGTAGTCAGTCGAGCCCTCGCGCAGCATGCCGCCCGAGGCGTTCAAGTTCTCTGCCTGCAGGCGCCCGGCAAGTTGTGCCGGCGAGATGCCGTGGGCGGTCATTAGGTAGGGGTCCACCCGAACGCGGATCTCTTCTTCGAGGCCACCGCGCACTTGAACCGCCGCCACGCCGGTCAGGCTTTCGAGTTCGCGCTTGATGCGGTTCTCTGCGATCCAACGCAGGTGAATGCGATCCGACTCATTGGCCGTCCCGCGCGCACTCTTGATGCCGAAGCGCAAGATCGGATCGAGGTTCGGGTCGTAGCGCAGAATCAAAGGCCGCTCGACGCCATTGGGTAAGAACAGGCTATCGATCTTGTCGCGCACGTCTTGCACGGCGAAGGTCATGTCCGTGCCCCATTCGTACTCGAGCACCACGTCCGAGTAGCCGGCCCGACTGATCGAGCTGGCGCGCACCAAACCCGACAAGGTCGCCAGGGATTCCTGAATGCGAACCGAGATGCGATCTTCCACATCTTCGGGAGCGGCGCCGGGCCAGCTCGTGCGCACGGTCATCGTCGGGTAGCTGATTTCCGGCAGCAGGTCCATCGGCAGCTTCGCCAAGGAAACCATCCCGAAGACAGCGATGGCCACCATGAACATCGTGATGGCCACGGGGCGCCGGGTGACAAAAGAAAAAGCGCCGCCCTCTTTGGTGGGGGGGGCTGGCGCTAGGTCTTCTTGTTCGAAGTTGTCGCTGCTCATTGGCCGGCGTCCGCTGCGGGCGCTTGCTCAGGGGCGGCTTCTTCGATGGTCTCTTCTATGGTTTCGACTTCATCGTCCCAGGGGCGGATCTCGACCTCGTGGCCGTCTTCCAGGTCGCGGTTGCCGACGACGACGATTTGCATGCCCACCTCGAGCTTCTGTCCGTTGAGCGGGAAGACTTCGACCACATCGTCTCCGGAGAAGCCCACGTTGACTTGGATGCGACGGGCTTTGCCCTCTTCCACCGCGAACAGGATGGTGGCTTCACCCTCGCGGCGAAGTGCGCGCTTCGAAACCGTGATGGCGTCATGATGGCGTTCGGTGACCATGCGCAAGCGCAACAGCATGCCAGGCAGCAAGCGCACTCCGTCGGTTTCCTCTTCCAAGCGAACGGTCACGCGGAACGAACCAGAGGTGGAATCGATGTTCGGGCTGATGCGTTCGATGACGCCGTTGAACACGAGGCCCGGCAAGGCCTCCGAGTGCGCGGTGACTTCGATCGACTGGAAGCCGCCATTGGCCGGACCGTCCCCGTCGGACTTAGCCCCCAGACCTGTGAAGAGTGCCAGTTCCCGTTGGGGACGATAGAAGCGCGTGCGCAGGTCGGAGAGGTCCACCAGCTTGAAGGCTTCGGTGGCTCCGCTGACGTTGTCGCCCACCTGAATCTTGCGGTCGGTGAGCACTCCGGAGAAGGGCGCCGAGATCTCCGTGTGGGACAGGGTGACTTGAGCGCGTTCCACTGCGAGTTGGGCGCGGTCGATGGCGGTGGCGGAGGCGCGGCCTTCAATCTCCGAGCGGTCCCTGGCTAGTATCGCGGCTTCCAAGTCCTGGTTGGCCGTGTCCATGGCCAGCTTGAGCTTCTCGATTTCGAGGGCCGAGATCATGCGCGCCTTCTCGTTGCGCTCGTGGTCGCGCTTGGCCTGCTCGAAGGACAGGGTCGCCTTCTTGATGGCACCCTCAGCGTCACGTCGCGCAATCTCCCCTTTGGCGGCATTGTCCTTGGCTTCCTGCAGGGCGATGCGGCTGTCGGCCAGGGCGGCTTTCGCATCCCGTTGGTCCAAGCGCGCGAGCACCTGCCCTTCTTTGACCTGGTCGCCCTCTTCAGCCAGCAACTCCATGACGAGGCCGCTGGTCTGGGGCTGCAAGAGAACGCTGCGCTCCGACTCGACCACTGTGGTCGTTTCCAGTGCCCGTTGCATTTCCTGGCGCGTGACGGGCAGCACGCGGACTTTGGCTGCCTCGGCTCGTTTGAGCTCGCCCGTCACGGGCGCCTGTTCAGCGGCCTGGTTCTCCTGGGCACATCCGGTGAAGATCAGCAGCGGGAGGAGCGAGAATAGACCGGACGAGAAGGGGAGGCGCATGCAAAGCTCGAGGCTAGGGAGGGGACCGCTGGCCGGGAGTCCGGCAACTGACGTTTGGTCGGGGCAAGGATGCCGTTACACTGCGGCCATGCGTACCCCCCAGGAGGCTGTTTCGATCATTCTAGACAGGACGCGACCATCCGAGTCGTTCGAGTTCTGTTCCCTTTTGGATGCGGCGGGCCGGGTTTTGGCCCGAGCCGTCCACTCCGACTTGGACCTACCACCCTTTCAAAAGTCCGCGATGGATGGCTTTGCCGTGCATAGCGCTGACTTTTCGGAGGGCAAGGCCCGCTTACGAGTCCTGGGCGAATCCCGGGCTGGCGTGCCCTTCACCGATGCTATCCCTCCGGGCCACTGCGTCGCGATCTACACCGGAGGGCAAGTCCCCGGGGATTGCGATGCGGTCGTGATGGTCGAGAAGAGCCGGCAAGAGGGCGATTTCGTCGAGCTCGAAGACTCCCCAGGCGGCGGTCAACACATCTGCGAGCGGGGCGAGGACTTGGCGGAAGGCCAGGAGGTTCTCTGCGCGGGCACCCGGCTGCAACCGGCGATGGTTTCCCTGTTGGCCTCCGTGGGCTGCGTTCCAGTCCCGGTGGTGGCCCGCCCCCGCATGGCCATCTTGACCACCGGCGATGAGTTGATCGACCCGTCCGAATTTCCGGGCCCCGGGCAGATTCGCGAGGGCAACACCCTGCACCTCGCCGCCCTGGCCCGGGCCGCCGGCGCGGACGTGGTGCGCAGCGGCGTGGTGCGCGACGACCTGGAGGGACTCGTCGCGACCTTCCGATCCGCCCTGGACGAATGCGACATCCTCGTGACCACCGGCGGCGTTTCCATGGGGAAGTACGACTTAGTGGGCGAAGCCCTCGAAGCGGTCGGCGTTGAAAAGGTCTTCCACAAAGTCGCGATCAAACCAGGCAAGCCCGTGTGGTTCGGCATGGCCGGGGAGAAGCTCGTCTTCGGTTTGCCTGGCAATCCGGTTTCCTGTTGGGTGGGCCACGAGGTCTTCGTGAATCCTGCGATTGCAAAGATGAGTGGCTTGCCCGAAGCCCAATGGATCGAGCCCTTGCGCATCGGCCGCTGGATCGGCGGGCCAACCCGTGAGAACAACCGCGAACAACACCTGCCAGCCTGTGCCGTGCAAGCGGCGGACGGCGTCGACGAGTTAGAGCTTGTGCGTTGGAAGAGTTCCGCAGATCTGGTCGGGCTCTCGCGGGCACAAGTGCTCGCCGTGGTGCCCCCTGACCAAGTGCTGCGCAAGGGCGACCGCGTGCACTATCGGCGGATCGTTTGAGGAAGCTTGCGGGTGGCATGGGCTTCCCATCCTGTGCCTTGCCCTCTAGTCACGCTCGCGGTTGCGGTGCCCATGGCGGCTCGTCACAGAATCTCGACACATAAAGTACAGTCATCCCTTCTCCCGGATCCATCACTTGACCCCCAACCCGATCTCCGAACTGAGTCCCTGGCAACGCACGCGCTTGCTGCTGGTTGGCTACGTCCTCTACGTTCTCGGCGGACCGGGGATGCTCTTCCCGGGAGGCACGCCCATGGGAGCTTTGGGTTTGGTTTTCTGGGCCTTGGCGGCCAGTCGCCCGGGTCCCAAGAAGAAACGCATCGAGTGGCTGCTCGGGGGCGCCGCTCTCCTGGCGCAGACCGCTTGGATGGGCATTGTGTTTTGGTTTTCTCTTCTGTGGCTGTTCGTCGGCTTTGGTTGCTGGAGCGTGTGGGGCGGCTGGTGGATGAAGCGCCTGGGTGCGCGCTACCCCTTGGCCCTGGCGACTCCCTTGGCATGGATCGGGTTCGAGAGCTTGCTCGCCTGGACCCCGCCACCAATCGGTTTGTCTTGGTTGCGGCTTGGGCACTACATGGCCGAATTTCCGGGTTTGGCGGGCTCTGGAAGGGTTTGGGGCGTTATGGGCTTGGGCTTTGCCCTGGCTGCCTTGGCGGGTTTGATCGCCGACATGCTTCGCTTGCGCGGGCTGCGAGTCGGGGCGTTTGCTTGGTGCGCCGGGCTCGGTCCAAGCGTGCTCGGCTTGCTCCTTGGTTTCATCGTCGAAGCGCCAGAGACCGTGCCAGGTCCGACCGTGATGCTCGTGCAGCCGAACGTCGCCCAAGCTCGCAAGCAACAGTCCGAGTCCCGTTCAGACTTGTTCTGGGAGTCCTTGCAAGCCACAAGTGACAGCCTGCAGGAACTCTCAAAGGAAAAAGCTCCTGCGCCGCACCTCGTCGTGTGGTCGGAGTCCATGTTCCCAAGCCTCTTGGCCGATCCCGCTTTGGAGGACGTGATCAAGGACCTCGAAATCGATCCGTGGAACCCACTCGGCCAAGTCCCCCCGGAGCGCCTCGATACGGTGGTGTGGAGTTTGGGAACAACGGAAGCGGACATCCTTCGCCACTTCTTCGGCGGGCAGTCCGAGGGACGCGAACTCGAGGGGCTCTTGCCCGAGGGCGCGAGCTTCTTTTGCGGGGCCGAGATGCTGAAGGCGCACGAAGGTCGCTTGCGACGCATGAACACGGCCATGTGTTGGAGAGGGGGCGAGCGCACTGGCTTTGGAGTCAAGCAACACCTAGCACCTGGGGGCGAAACCATGGTTGGGCTCGAAGAGTTCCGGTGGGTGCGCGACATCATTTACGCGGTTGCTAACTACATCCCCGACTTCCTCGCCGGGGAGCAGACGGCCGTCTTACCGCTGAAGGGATCCAATGGCGAGTCCTGGCCGTTCAGTGTGTCCGTGTGCTTTGACAACTCCTTCACCGATGTCTACGCGTCGGCTTTGCGTGCGCAGGATGTGGACTTTCACTTGGTCGTGTCGAACGAAGCTTGGTACTTGGACTCCCAGGAGTTCGATCAGATGGTCGCGTTCAGTCGCATGCACGCCTTGTGCACGGGCCGCGCGTTCTTGCGCTGCGCAAACAGCGGAGTGAGTGGCGCCTGGGACGCCGCAGGCCGTGAACTCGATCGCCTGCGAGTGGGGGGGCTGGACCGCCAGATCGAGGGCGCTCTCACGGTGACCCTGCCGGTTCCCTCGGCCGTCGACGCAAAAAACCGGACTCCCTTTGTCTGGCTCCAGCCCTGGCTTCTGCCCCTGGGGGCTCTTCTGCCCCTGATTTTTGGCCTCAGAAGGAAAAGAGTCCTAAGAAACGACCTTGAGGAAGCGTAACCCCGAGCTGCAAAGGGGTTAGTGCCCGCCGAGTGCGTGGACGCAAGTCCGCCTCTTGACCCCCAGGGGTCTGCTCTCTATACTCGCGGCCCGCTTTTGGGATCCCCTTGACGGTTGCCCTGAACTCCTTGTGAACCAAGGGTTTAGGGACGCACTCAAGAGGACCGTGAGCCCCCGAGAATCAACCGAGAAGCCTTGGCACTCCGCTATATGCTTTCTGGACTTCTTGCTTCTCAACCGATTGTCGCGGCCGGCACCCACTTCGGGTTAATGGCCTAGAAACCTCTCCCGATACGTCCTCCCCGATCCGTATACTCCACGCCCTGCATCGAGCCATGCAGTTCACCACCGGTGGCTGCACTCTTGAACCCGGCTCCCTGGCTTAACCGGATCCCACCACCTCATCACGAACTCACATGAGCCCCATCGGACGGATTTTCATCGTCTTGAACCTGATCCTCGCTGCTGGCTTCCTTGCTGCGGCCTCTACCCTTGTGGCAGAGGGCGAATCCTGGAAGGTCAAGCACGACACCGCAGTCGCTGAGGCGACCGCCAAGCAGGCCGAACTGGACGAGCAAGTTTCTGCTCTTCGTGTCGAGAACGACACCACGAGCGCTGAGGCCGCCACCTCCCGCGATGAGCGCGATGATGAGAAGGCCAAGAGTGATCGCCTCGAGGGGCAGATCGCCAGTTTGGAGCGCCAGCTCAATGACCAGAAAACGGTCAACGAGACCAACTCCAGCTCAATCTCCGCCATCCAGGGCACCCTGGCTGACGTGACGAGCAGCAAGAATCAAGCGATCGCATCACGCGACAAGGCCGTTGAGCAGCGCAACGCAGCGAACGCAAAAGCCGAGGCAGCCAACTCCAAGTCGGAGAAGCTCACCACGGAGAACGCTGAGTTGAACCGCACGATCACTGGTCTCAACGACAAGCTGGCCATGGCCGCCAAGACCAACAGCTCCCTGGAGACTCAGATCGCGACCCTGGTGGACGTGACCGGAGTTAGCCTGGACGAGATCCGCGCGACCAAGCTGATCAACGCTTCCGTGCTTCAAGCCGTCTACGACGTGAAGCCCGGTCTTGTGGCCCTCAACGTCGGCGCTGCTGATGGCGTCCAGCGTGGCTACACGTTCGAGATCCACAACGGCCTCGCCTACAAAGGTCAGGTCCGCGTCGAGAACGTTCACGACGGTATGTGCACCGCAATCATCCTCCGCGTGGAAGACGGCCAGACAATCGCTTCTGGCGACAAGGCTTCTACCCGTCTCTAAGGGCCTAGCTCTACAGACCAAGATTTAAGGAGTCTTCCTATGGCACGTAGCCGTTCACGCAGCAGCAGCAGTTCTCCCCGCTCCGCTTCCTCCCGCAAGCCCTCCGCATCCGCTGAGGTCGAAGTTGTCGAGGAGTCCGGGGGCATGGGCATCGATGATGGCATTCCGATCATCACCACGGTGCTCCTGATTGGGGCCCTCCTGATGGTGGATTACGCCCTCGCGACCCACTACGGCGCAGGCTTCCTCTTCAAGCCCTAAGCCTCTCTTGGCTGCGCTTGCGCAGGCCATTCGGCGCGGCAACAGCTGCACCGACGATTCATGACAGACCGCACTCCCATCAGGGCCGTGCGGTCTGTTTTTGTAGGTTCTCTCGGACCCGCGCGGGGCAAAGTGGGGAGCGCTTGATCGGCTCCCGAGAAAACGCTCCCTCTGCATATTGCGAACTCCTTGGGAGGCCCGTCGCTGCGCGCACTTCGGCGGGTTAGGAAGAGCCGCATCCGCGACTTCCCAAGCTTGAACGGCAAGGTGCGGAAGTTACACTCAGGTCCACCTGTTACGCGTGCGGCCAGAGGTCCTTTCTAGGAGGCAATGCTCGGATTCTCCGAGGGCTCCCAGGACCTTTTGAGGTCGCCATTCATGCAGTGCAGGACGTACTCCCTCATGGTGAATTTTCTCAAACCCATGGAGTGGGCCCTCGGGCGCTTCTCCGTCGATATGGGTATCGACCTCGGCACTGCCAACACTCTGGTGAGCGTGCGCGGAAGGGGAATTATCCTCAACGAGCCCAGCGTGGTGGCGGTCAGGAAGGACACCGGTGAGGTGCTGCTGGACGGCATGGCCGTGGGCAACACCGCCAAGGCCATGTTGGGGAAGACCCCCGGGTCGATCGAAGCCATCCGCCCCTTGCGTCACGGGGTGATCGCGGACTTTGATGTGACCGAGAAGATGCTGCGCTACTTCATCACGAAGGTTCACGAGGGACGCCACTGGGTGAAGCCCCAAGTCGTGATCGCCGTGCCCGTGGGCATCACCGCTGTGGAGCGTCGCGCTGTGATTCATTCCGCAGAACGGGCCGGGGCTCGCAAGGTATTCCTGATCGACGAGCCCATGGCGGCTGGCATTGGATGTGACTTGCCCGTGACCGAAGCGCGCGGATCCTTGATCGTCGACATCGGCGGCGGCACCACCGAAATCGCGGTCCTCTCCCTGGCAGGCGCCGTGGTCGCCACGTCCCTACGCATCGCCGGCGACGAAATGGACGATGCCATCGTTTCTCACCTGCGTCGCCACCACTCTCTGCTGATCGGTGAGCAGTCCGCTGAACGCATCAAGCTAACGATTGGCTCGGCCTATCCCATGGAGCAAGAACTCTCCATGGAGGTCAAGGGCCGCGACTCCGTGACGGGCTTGCCCCGTCGAACGACGGTGACGTCCATTGAGATTCGTGAGTGCCTCGAACAGCCCGTGCGTTTGATCTGCGAAGCGGTGCGCGCGATCCTCGAAGAGGCGCCCCCCGAGATCTCTGCAGACCTCTGCGACAGTGGCGTGACCCTCGTCGGTGGTGGGGCCCTGCTCTTCGGAATCGCCGATGCGGTGACCGAACAGTTGGGCGTGCCCGCCCGCGTGGCGAAGGATCCCTTGAGTGCCGTCGCCCGTGGAACGGGAATCTTCCTCGACAAGCTCGACGTGTTCTCCCAGGTGCTAGCAGCCGAAGACGATCGATAATAGGCTCAACGGGTCGGGCCGCTTGTGCCCGCCCGAGGTCGTGCGTCCGGCCGCTTGTGTTCGTTTGTTGTTCTGAATAAGGAGTCCACTCCATGCGCGTCCTTGGGCGTCGGCGGAGCACGTACTTGGTGCTCTTGATTCTCTGCGCGGTGCTCTCCGTGTGGCCGATCCCACTGGTTCACCGCGCCATTGATCTCCTGTTCGTCCCCACGCGGATCATCGCGGAGCTGGTGGCTCCCTTGTCCTGGGCGCGTTCTTCGGATGTTCGTGCTGCGGAAGTCAGCATCGACCGAGTCGCTCGGGATGTGCGCGGATCCGCAGCGCGCTTGCTTTCGGAAGAACAACTCAGCGCCATGCCCACCCGCCCGGAGCTGCTCATCGGTCGCCGGCGCATTCACGGGGAAGTGATTCGCCGCAGTCGTGGCAACTTGGACGCGATCGAAGTGCGCGTGTCGACCACCGAAGGCATTGTCCCGGACCTTCCCGTCGTGACTGGCGATCATTACATCGGCCGGGTGCTGCGCTTGGATACGAACGACCCGAGCCTGATCCACGTGGGCCTGGTGACCGGTGCGGACTTCTGCGTTTCGGTGGCTGCAACTGCGTTGGATTGGCGCGGCGAGCCCAAGGGTCAGGACGTTCCCTTTGTGGTGGGGGGCCTCGCGCAGGAAATCGGCGAGGACGACGGACAGCTACACCTGGCCCTGCACAATCCGATCCTGCGAGGCTTGGAGGAGGGCCGGGTGTTCGTCTCCGAGCCGGCGACCTTTGATTCGGAACTAGCGCAACTCTCCAGAGGCTTCCTGATCGGCGAGTTGCAGACGGTGATCGTGAAAGGTGGCAGCAAACTTCAACGCATCCAGTCGCCCCTCGACTTCAAGAGCGGGCTGTTCCAAGTGATCGTGTTGACCCCTGAGGACGGCGGTGCGGAGGCGCGCCTCTTGGAGCTCGACACCTTTGTGGATGGCAACTGGGTCGCGGCTCGCGCCATGACCCGCGGGGACGTGACGCCTACCCGGGAAGGTCGGAGGCTTTCCAAGGGCGCACTCGGTGGCGTCGAAACCGGCCGGGCCGTGGCCCTCGGCGCGCACTTGATAGGTCGAGTCGGCGAAGTCTCCAGCTTGACCGCGGACCTTCAAGGACTCGGTGATCCCGGCGTGCGTTTGGCCGTGTTGGCCAAAATCGACGGGGAGAGCGTGCCGCGGCCCATGGGCGAGATTGTCTCCCTGGGACGCGACCGTGAGGATGGAACCCTGCGCTTCCGTTGGACTTGCCGCATCGACCTGCAGGCTGGTCCGCGCGGCGCGCCATTGCGCGCGGAACTCTACACGGGCTCCGGCGAGGACGGCGTGCCCCGCGGACTCTACATCGGTTTGTCGGATCTTCCCACGCAACGGGACACCCACGAGATCCGCGTCTACCAAGATCCGGAAGTGCGCGATCTCAGCCACCTGTTCGTGTGGACGGGCGCGGCCCGCGCGCGCAGCTTGGTGGCGGAGGGTGAGCAGTGAAATCCTATTCGCGTTTTCTCGCTTGGCTGCTCGTGGTGCTTTGGTTCGCGTGGATTCACGCCTTGCAGGAGCGCATGACAGTCAGCGAGACCTTCGCCTTGGCCACGCCGGACCTGGGCATGGTGTTGTTCATCGGCCTCTTGGGCGTCGTCAAAAAAGACGACGTGTTCCTGCTCGCCATCTTGGCAGCGATTGGACGCAAGAGCTTCTCCATCGATCCGAGCTTAGCAATCCTGTGTGGGTTCCTTTCCTTGGCTTGGCTCGCCTCGGTCCTGCGCCACATGGTGGAGCTCTCGAGTCCTTTGTGGCGCGGCGTGTTGACGGCAGTGGGGGCTTGCGGGCTCGCCTTTTGGTTGGAGATCGTGCGCTTTCTGCGGAGCGCGTCCAGCATGCCGAACATCGAGGCGCTCTTGCCCGTGGCCTTCACCAGTGGCTTGACCGCCCTGGCCATCGGCGGCTTCGTGATCTACTTGCCCGGACTCAGCCCCTTGAGGCACAAGGAATGGTAAAGAGTCGCCGGTTCCTGCCGCTGATCGTCTTGGTCTTCCTGGGGATGCTCGGGTTGATTGCGCGGCTTTATCAGGTGCAGATCGTCGAGCACGAGATTTGGGCGGGGGAGGCGAGGAATCTAGTGCGCAACTCCCAGACGATTCCTTACCTGCGCGGTAAGATCTCCGATCGCGACGGGGAGGTGTTCGTGCAAGACGAACAGTCTTACGCGGTGCGCTTCATCTACCGCAAGTTCCGGCGAGAGCACGCCCTCGGACAAGTTGCCCATGCGCGCAGTGTCCTGGAGCATCGCAGCGTGAGCTTGCAGGACGCCGCTGTGCATTTGGAAGAGTGGGGCCTGGACGTGATCGAAAGTCGGGCCGGTGCGCTCTTGGACTTTGCGGAGGGCAAAGCTGTCGAGCTTGGAGGGCTGTACTTTCCTGAAGTCGGCCGTGGGGAGAGCCGTCGCCGCAGCCGTGCGGCGGAACTCAGTTTCTACACCCAGCACCTGTTGCAATCCGGTCGCTTGGAGTGGAGCGAGATCAAGAAGGCGCTCAAGAAGGGCAAGGGTTTGGAGAAGAGCTGGGTGGAGCTTGTGGCTGCCGAGCGCAAGATTCCTGTTCGGGAAGTGCGCGCCACGGCGGTGCGGCGCATGAACTTGTCCCTCAAGCGGCTCGAGCAGCTCGCTGTGAAGATGAATGTGGTGAGTGTCGATGGTCGCTTGGCCGTGACCTCCGAGGAGTCGCTTTGGTTCTTGATCGAAGGCCTCGACGTCAAACGGCGGGAGATCGAGGAAGCCATCGCAAAGGACCTCTTTGAGGAGGCCGCCGGGTTTGATCCAGGGCGCATAGACTCGGAGGTGCTGCTCAGCCTTTTTGATCTGAGCTTCGTGACGGAAAGCCTAGGTTGGAATGCCAGCCGGCTCGACACCTGGGCCCAGGCCATGCGCCGTATCTGGTTGGACAATCGCCGGACGTTTCACGTCCCTCGCGCGCAGATCAGCGCTGGCCTTCGGCATGATCGCGGGGAGTTGGCGGAGGATGCGTTGATTGGCGAACTCGCCGTGCTCTTCAGTCGCCGTCCGCGTACGCCCCGGGAGGCTCGCGCGCGCACTCGCAAGTGGCCGACGACGAATGAAGTCGCCGTGTTTGCGGAACTGGGCGAGCTCTTCGACGGAATTGGATTCGGCGAATCGACCACAAAGCCGCTCCCGTTCTTGAGGTCCGAACTGCGCAGTCAAGTGGCGATCCACGGTTGGTCCCAGGCGGCTTTGCAGGAGTTCATCCCCTTTAAGCAAGCGGAAACCGTGGCGCAACTCTTCCCTCCGCAGCCCGTGGAGGATTGGCGCGGCGACCTGAAAGCACCCTGGGAGGCGCCCTATTCCGTGGAGGAAGCGGCGTCGCGTATCCTGTGGCAGTTGAACGCGACGAGCGGCCAAGAACTCGATCAGTACGACCCCTCCAAGCCGCGCGACAAGCAAGAGCTGATTCCCTGGTTGGAGCATCTATGGGAGGCCCAATTCCAAGGTGCGCTGAACAACCTGCTGGCCTATGTGCGCGACAATGCCATGGGCGCTGGATTCCCGGTGCCCCTGAAGTTGACTGAAGAACGCGCCGACCGCGCGCGCAAGAAACTCGACTACTTCGTGCGCGATCGCGGCAGCCGTCCCGAGCGCATTCTCGACAACCCCGCCGATGTGGTGATCAACACGTTGACGCGCTACGTGCATGAGTACGCGGGGTTCGAAGTCGAGCCGCGCACGCGCCGCTTGGCCATGGCTTTGGATCGCGATGGAGTGCTCGTGGCCCGCGAGCTGATCGGGGTGGTGCGCGAGTCGACCCTCAGCGAGGTGTTGGAGCAACAGTACGGTCGCGAGGCTTTCGACCGCATCTTGACCAAGAACGATCGCAGCCTGGAGGAAGCGGCCGAGGGCAAGAACCTCGTGTCCGAGCTGTACCGCGCCGACGAGGTTCACGGGACGAGTGGCGTCGAAGGCTTGATGGACAAGCGCTTGCGCGGGCGCAACGGCTTCACGGAGAACGAGGGCTTGCAGCAGCGTTCGGAACACGAACGCAGTTCCTTGTTCCAGCCGCGAGAGGATGGAGAAGACGTGCGCTTGACGCTTTCGATCGACCTGCAGAAAGCCGCTCAGGAGACGATCGAGAATCCGGTGTTCCCCCTGGATGAGGACTACAAGGATCCGACTTGGTTCGACAATCCCGTGGGGGCCATCGTGATGGCCACGGTCGATGGTCAGATTCTCGCCGCCGCTTCGGGACCCAAACTGCCGGGAGAACCTTCTCCGTTCCGCGATGGAGAGCGCGCCTACAACTACGAGCGCACCCTGCGTATGCCCCTGTTTCAGCCGATGGGGTCGATCTTCAAACCCTTTGTGGCGGCCTATGCGCTGGGGCGTTTGGGATTGAACCCCGATCAGGAGTTTGAATGCCTTCCGCGCTGGGAGGGGCCAAGCGCTGGTTGGGGGAGAGTGGCTTGTCACAGTGGCTGGGGTCACCAGGCGATCTCCCTTGACGTCGCGATCCACCAGTCCTGCAATGCCTACTTTGCCCAGGCCGGCGAGTTGTTTGGAGGCAAGCAGCACTTCATCGAGCTCGCCCACATGTTCGGCTTTGACATGCCGACGGGCGTGCGCGATCCGGGCCTGGGGCGCGGCTTGTACGAAATGCACCTCAACCGCAGCTTTCACCTTCCAAAGCCCTTCTCGCAGACGGACATGCACCGCGCAGCCAACGGCTTGGCAGTGATCGAGGCCACTCCCGTCCAGGTCGCTCGCGCCGTGGCCGGCATCGCCACCGGAGTCCTGCCGCGCATGCGACTCGTGCAGTCCGTGGGGGGGGATGCCTACGAAGCAGAGGGAGAAGCCGTCGACTTGCCCCGTTGGGCCTTGGAGCGCGTGCGCGAAGCGATGCGCGGTGTGATCACGGAGGGCAGCGGTCAGGGCAAGGGACTCAGTGAGAAGGAATTGAACTTCCAACTGGCCGGCAAGACCGGAAGCGCCGACTACAAGCCCATGTCGCCGGGGTACCTGTCCGAACTGAGGCTTCCCACCAGCAAGGCGCCAGAGATGCGCAAGCACACCTGGTTCATCGGCTTCTTTCCCGCGCAACGTCCGACGACGGTTGTCGTCATCTACTGCCACGACATCGGTGTGACCTCCAGTCACAGCGCGGTTTACGTGGCCTCCCAGTTCTTGAGCACGCCGGCGGTTCAGGCCTACGTCCAAGGAGCCATGAAATGAGTCGCCGAGCTGCCATGCGCCGACCCAGCCACTTCGCCCCAGTGCGAGGCGTGTTCTCCGTTCATTGGGTGCGTTGGCACGAGATGGGATGGCATACCCTGTTCATTGGATTCGTCTTGCTCGGGATCGGCCTGCTGTTCTTGTCCCAGATGGCGACAGCTGACGTAGAGCATGATCGGGCCAATGGCATTCTGCTCGAGTCGCACATCAAGAAGCTGATCGTCGCGAGTCCCTGTCTGCTGATTGGCATCCTTGTGCGCCCCAGTTGGTTGCGTGCGAATGCCTGGAAGCTCTACGCCGCCTGCCTCGTGTTGCTTTTGGCCGTGCCGTTTATCGGCGCGGAACGCAACAACGCCCGGCGTTGGATCGAGACGAGCGTGTTCGACATTCAGCCTTCGGAGTTTGCGAAGCTCGCGATCATCTTGATCCTCGCGCGGGTCCTGTGCCGCAACCGCTTGAGTCACCCGGGGGAGTGGTTCGGTCCGATCGCCTTGGCCGTGATTCCCATGGGGCTCGTGGTTCTTCAGCCGGACCTTGGAACGGCCATGACGATCATTCCCGTGACCCTGGGGATGCTCTACCTCGCCGGTGCCAACGGCTGGTTGTTGTCGTTCTTGGTCGCCCTCGGAATCGGTGCTGGCGTCGGCGCTTGGCAATACGAGATTGGAGTGCGCGACTACCAACTTGAACGCATCGACACCTGGTACGAGGCGATCGACGCGGAGCCACTGATCGATGCGCGCCAAGGGCCGGGCTTCCACGCCTACCATTCGCGCATGTCCATCGGCCAGGGAGAGCTGCGTGGCAAAGGACTCGGCCGTGGCATCGCGAACGAGGCAGGCATTCTGCCGGAGCGCGAATCCGATTCCGTGTTCGCCGTGATCGCCGGCGAGTCGGGCTTCGTCGGAGCCTGCGCGGTGCTCGTGCTTTACTGCTTGCTCGTGGTCTTGCTCATGATTGGCGCCTCGGAAGTGCGCGATCGATTCACCCGGCTGGTGGTGGGAGGCGTCGCGATCTACTTCGCGGCGCACGTGGGCGTCCACGTGGCGGTCAACCTCGGGCTCTTGCCGATGACGGGCTTGACCCTGCCCTTGATCTCCACGGGCGGATCGTCCCTCTTGGTTTCCCTCACGGCCCTCGGGCTCGCCGTTGGGCTCTCCGCAAACCAAGAGCCTTCCCTCGACCGCGACGCGTTCAGCAAGTACTAGAGACCCGGCCGACAAGGGGCGATCCCTTTGAGGGTGACGCTCTCTGCTGGCGGGAGTCGAATGCACACCACAGCGGTGTGGCGGGTTGGTTCACTTGTCAGCCGTGGATTGGGGAAACGTGTCGCACTCCTCGAGTCCGTAGGGAGGCTCCGGCTGCTGACAGCCGGGTGGAATGCACCGAACCTGTGGCTCCCCGGGCAAAGTGCGAGGCGAGTCTCGGAGAGACTCGCCTCTTGCTCGATCGGTTGGTCGCGCGCAGGTGCAGCGCGTCGCACGAGAAACTACTCCTGTTCCCGACCGCTGTACCCCAGAGCTTCGATGCTCTTCATGTACTCCTTGATCCGCGTGGGTGCCATGTTCTCGAGCTCCGGGGTCGAGATCGTTTCGGCGCGGCTCTTGAGGTCTCGCGCAAACCGGGAGAGTTCAGTGGAGAGCTTGTCCGTGAGTTCTTGCTGCTCCTTCGAGATGTCGGTCATCTGCAAGGGGTCCTGCTCTAGATCGTAGAGTTCGGTGCCGGCGGCTCCCTTGCGGGCACGGTCGACGATCAGGTTGTACCCGTTGTGACGCCAAGACATCTTGTCGGCACCGTACAGGGTCCCTTGGCTAAAGGCGGGGGGAATGCGCTTCGGAGTTTTTCCGAGCATGTCCGGCAAGAGCGATTCTCCAATGAAGCTCGGCGAATCCTTGATGCCAGCCATGTTGAAGAGCGTCGGCATGATGTCGATCGTGCGGACCTGGCGTTCCACCAAGTGAGACGTAAGGGTCTGACTCTTCGGGGCACGGATGATCAACGGAATTCGAACGAGCTCGTCATAGAGCGTGTGTCCGTGCTCGAAGCCACCGTGATCCCAAAACTCTTCCCCGTGATCCGCGGTGATCACCATGGTGGTGTGATCCCAACGTTCCAGGTCCTTCAAGCCGCCCACGAAGCGTTCGATGGCGCTGTCGACGAAGGCGACCTCTCCCTGGTAGGCGTTGCGCAGGTACTCGATGTCCGCTGGCTTGGGCTTCGCGAGTTCCTCTCCCTGGCGCAGGGCCATGCACTCCTTCATGGAGATGGGGATGTCGGGATCGTTGCGCGTACCCACGAAGGGCGTGATGAACCCGTCCGGCGGGTCGTAGTCCAAGTGCGCATCGAAGAGGTGCAGCAAGAGAAAGACCTTTTGGCCTTCTCGTTCACTGAGTGCCAGGAGGGCCGCATCGACGGTTTCGTCGGCGCGTCGAATCTCCCAGTTGTATGCGTGCTTGTGATCGAACAGTTCAAAGCCCCGGTCGAGGCCGAGCAGCGGACTTAGAAAAGCAGCGTTTGCAAATCCGAGGGAGCGGTATCCGTTGGCAGCGAAGACCTCCGACGCCATCGGCAGGTCCTTGGTGATCGGTGTAAGGCGCGAGTTCTTGCCCAGGGCCTTGTGCATGGTGGGCCAGTTGCCCGTCAACATCGATGCGACCGAGGGCAGGGTCCAGCCGGAGGAGGAGATCGCTTGGGCAAAGCGCGTGCCCTCGTTCGCGAGCCCGTCGATGGTGGGGGTGCGCGCTTCCGAATTGCCGTAGCAGCCCAAAGCATCGCGCCGCAGGGTGTCGATGATGACGAGGACCACCAAGTCCTTGTCTTTGCCTTTGGCCGGTTCTCCAGCTCCGCAAGCGCTGAGGAGCAGGCTTAGCAACAAGCAGGGGACGGCGGACTTGCGCAGCGCCCGCGTCAATTGAGTGGGGGGAAGCATAGGTGGTTAAGCATACCTTTCGGCAGGAGCGGCGTGGGCTCCCAACAAAAAAACGGCCGGCCCGGGAGCTTCCCGGACCGGCCGCAAATCAGCGCAGGCTCAGACTAGAACCCGATGGCGTTCGACGTGTTGAACGCTCCGCCACAGGAGATCTGGTTGGCGACGTCACGGTACCAGTACTGGATGTTGAAGGGGGTCGAAGCGATCCCCGTCGTGTCGAAGCTGGCGTTGACCACGTTGCCCGAGGCGGTGAACACGTTGGAGCGCGTCAGTTGACCGCCCACGCACAGGCGTCCACAGCCGAAGGGCGCGTCCTGCTGCTGGGGACCGAAGAAGAGCAACCCGGGAGTGTTTGGGAGGTCGGTCACCAAGAAGTTCATGGGCCCGCCAGGGGTGCCGGAGGTGTGGTTCAGGATCGCTCCGCCGGGGAAGGCAGAGTTGCCATTGCCAGCGCAGTAGGAGACCGGGCCTCCGTTGCCGCAGCTTACGCTGCTCAGATCGAATCCGTCGAAACCGGCTTCGACGATGCTCTGAGCATCGGCGTCGTTAGCGGTCACGCGAATCATCATGTTGGACCCGAGCGTCACGCCCGTGGTGGACATGTCGATCGAGTGCGAACGCCAGCCGAGGCCGCCGTCCGTGTCGTGCACAGCGATGCTGGTCCAGGGACCACTCGAGCCGTTCGGGCTGAGCTCCAGCTCCAGCTTGTCTCCACCATCTTGGTTGGAGAGGCGCAGGAAGTACTGGTACTCCAACTGAACACCATTCGCGCTCATGTCGAGCACCGGCGAGAACAAGCGCACGGAGCCGCCATCGACGTCCGTGTTGCCGCTTTCGTTTTGGGTCAAGTAAGCGGATCCGCTGCCGTCGCCGTCAGAGATCGGGTCGTAGTCCCAGCCGCCGTCGTTGACGGGCACGCCGCGCTGCCAGTCGCCGCTGGTGGCGCCCAGGTTTTGGGTGGTCCAACCGTTGTCGGCGTTGAAGTCATCCGCGAAGACCGTCGTTGCGGTTCCCACGCTGGCCGTGAAAGGAGTCGTCGCGCCACCCTCGGGGACGGTCACCGGGCCACAGCTCGCATCCGTGTAGCTGATGTAGAACTCCGGGGTATCCGAGCAGTTGGCTGCCGGAAGGTTGCCCGTGAAGTTGTTGCCGCCGGTGCTGCTCATCGTGATCGCGGTGTAGCTTCCGCCGTTGTAGCGGTAGTTCAAGCTCACGTTGCCTTGGATGTTGCCAACAATCTCGGCGTCCACTGCGGTGGTTCCCGTGGAGCTAATCAAGCTCGGGGGGGTCACGTTTGCACCCGTGTACAACGGCAAGCAGGAGTCCACGAGGGGCTGCATGGTCGCGATCGCTGCAGGGTGGAAGAAGGTCGTGACGTTGCCGGTGCCGCCGCTGCACAGGTGGCAGTAGCTCATGAGCGTGCCTTGGTTGGTGCACACTTGGCTGTTCTGGCACTGACCGAAGTAACCGCTAGGAGCGCACTGGTCGAGCGGGGGGCAGTAGTCGTGGGTGTGGGGCGTTCCGAAGTTGTGTCCCAGTTCGTGCGTGAACACGATGAAGTCCCAGTTGTTGGGGTTCTGGGTGATCGGGAAACTCAGGTTGCCGTTGATGTTGCCACTGACCGAGAAGTTGTAGGTGTCGTTGCAAAGGATGTCGAGCCAAGCGACGCCGCCACCGAGGCCAGCACCACTCAGGAAGTGACCGATGCGCGCGCCGGTGGGAATGCTTCCAACCCAAGCGGCTTGGAACTCGTTCAGCATGTCGATGCTGCTTCCACCACCTTCAGGAGAAGACCAGGGATCGTTGCTCGTGGTGTAGAACTGGATGTAGGGGAACGTCAGGACCGTGTTGACGGAAGTCTGGTAACGATCACTCGCGGCTGCCGTCAAGGACGTCACGTAGGCGGTTTCGGCGCCGAGGCTGCCGAAGACCTGGAAGAGCTGGTAGTCGGTTTCGAGAGCGATTGCACACTCGCGGAAGTTGCAGCTGCTTCCCAGTGCTTGGGTCATCGCCTGCGCGTCCAAGTCAGCCTGGGTCAGGGTCGGGGCAGTGCGCGTGCGCTCGCCGAGGGATCCAGACACTTCGTCGTAGTCGCAGAAGCCATCGAGGCGATTCCCGAGCTGATTGAGGGTGTCCTCGCTAACGAAGATGGAGCTGCCCTCCGCCCAGTTGCCTTGAGCGTTCGGCTGCGGCATGAGGTGCATGACCTCTGTGCCCTGTTGGATCCAACCACGGGAGCCTTCACGGGAGAAGGACAAGAACACTTCGGAGTTCGGCTGGCCGACGACTTCTCCTTTCCAAACCGAGATGTCGAGGTCGTCGAGCAAGTCAGGCCGAGCCCGGCCGTCGACCACAAAGCTGTACTTCAAACGAGCGAGGTCGATGCGCTCCAATTGGAGGTCGAGCACGTCGCCGCCCGGGAGGTACAGGTCCTCGAGGGTCACCTGCTGGCGGGTCGTGAGCTCTTTGAACTGCTCGAAGTCGGGGATGACGGTGACGGTGCCAAGGGCGGGGTCACTGGCAGCGGTCGGCATGGGGAAGGGGCGGGTGCCCTGGGCAAAGGCGGGGGCTCCGAAAAGCACAGCGCAGGCCAGCGTGGGGAGTGTCGCAGGTCTCATGATTGGATTGTTAGGTGAAGAAGAGGGATCATCCGGGCCAGAGGGGGGGGCCGGAGAGGGTCAACGCCTCATCTTGACACACTTTTTTAATCAGGAGTTCCCGGGATCTAGCGCGAGTTGCCTGTGGGGTCCCCGGGGGTTCGATTTCGCTCGGGAGGGGGGCTGGAAGGGGTGTTTCTACGGGCCGGAGGCTGGCGCGGCGAGCCCTTCCGCTCAGCGAAACGCCCCTAATCTGTGCCCCGTGGAACTGCGTAGCAACGATGTGGGCGGGGCCGGGGGCTCCTCGCCCGGTGAGCCCCGGAGGTGGCCGGTTGTCCAAAGTTTGGGGCCGGCGAGGCACGTTTCGCAGATCTTCGGCGAAGCGCGAGTGTCACCAGGCCCTCCCGCAACCGGGGTGTGGGTCCGAGCCCTGGAGGCTCCGCGGGTTGTGGAGCTCCTCTCGCTCCGGATCCACACTCATGCGACGCAGTTCCCGAGTGCACCCGGTCGGGGGGGCAACTGGACCTTAGCTTCCAGGCAGGCATAGACCTTTGTCGGGGACCCCACCTGTCCGTGGCAATTTCCCCGTGCCGAGCCTAGAATCCCCGCCGCGGAGGGCACCATTCCTTGTGGATTGGACGCTCGGGGGCAAGAGACCCCCAAGAGACCCCCCGACATGACACCGTTCAACCCCCGCGGGACTCGTCCCCACTTTTCCCACCCCAAGTAGGTGTTCCCCATGAAGTCTGTCGCCCTAGGCATGGTCGAGACAAGAGGTCTCGTTGGATCGATCGAAGCTGCTGACGCCATGGTGAAAGCCGCCATGGTTGACCTCTTTGGAAAGGAGCGCGCCACTGGTGGACTCGTCACCATGTTCGTTGCCGGGGAAGTCGGGGCTGTCAAAGCCGCTACCGACGCCGGTGCTGCCGCCGCTCGCCGAGTTGGCGAACTGGTTAGCGTGCACGTGATTCCGCGTCCGCACGACAGCGTCTGGCAGATTCTGCCGCCGCTGACGCCGACCAAAGACAAGCAGTAATCCACCGGGAATGGCGCGCGTCCTGCTCTGTTCATGAGTGGGGCGAAAGCCCGCCGTTCCGCGAAGAATCCCCGTGGCAACACTCGATCCCGATCTGCGGTCCCTGCAAGAAGTGCGCAGCGCGTTGGCCAAGGCCAAGGTGGCGCAAAAGGCAGTGAGCCGTTACTCCCAAGCGCAAATCGACCGCGTTTGTGAAGCCATGGCCCACGCGGTTCGGGACAACGCGTACGAACTCGCGCGGCTCGCCGTGGACGAGACGGGCATCGGTCGCGTGCACTACAAGATCCTCAAGAACCTGTTTGGTTCGATGGGGACTTGGGACTCGATCAAGGACGAGAAAACAGTCGGAGTGATCCGCCGCGACGTTGGCCGCGGGTTGGTGGAAGTGGCCACCCCTTCGGGCATCATCGCTGGAATCGTTCCCACCACGAATCCCACGTCTACAGCCGCTTTCAAGGCTTTGGTGAGTGTGAAGGGTCGCAATGCGATCGTGCTCTCGCCGCACCCGCGCGCCATCCGTTGCATCGCCCAAACGGTCGAAATCATGCGTCGCGCGATTCAGTCGGTGGGAGCCCCCCCGGACCTAGTGATCGCCCTGCAGGAGCCGACCCTGGAGTCCACCGGCGAGCTGATGAAGAGCAAGGACACGGCCATCATCTTGGCCACCGGCGGGGAGGGCTTGGTCAAGGCCGCCTACAGCTCGGGGCGCCCGGCCTATGGCGTCGGTCCTGGCAACGTGCCGGTCTACGTGGATCGTTCCGCCAAGCCCTGCGAGGTGGCGCGCGCCATCGTCACGAGCCAGAGCTTCGACAACGCAACCTTCTGCTGTTCGGAACAGGCCATCGTCGCGGACCGCCCCATCTATGACGAGTTGATGGGCGAGCTGTTGAAGCGCGGTGCCTATTTGTGCGACGAGCGCGAAACCGCCATGCTCGCACGCCACTGCAACCGCAACGGCATGATGAACGCCGAAGTGGTGGGGCAGGACCCGGACAAGATCGCGCGTGCCGCGGGTTTCCATGTGCCAGAGCACACGACTGTTCTGCTTTGCCCGCAAGGTGGTGTCGGGCGGGATTGGCCGCTCACGATCGAGATCCTGTGCCCGGTGCTTTCCGTGCACGTGGTCGACGGTTGGCAGGAGGGTTGCGACATTTGCATGCAGACCCTCAAGCACGGCGGATTGGGCCACACCATGGGGATTCACGCGGAGGACCAGGAAGTCCTGGACGCCTTCTTCTTGGAGAAGCCCGCGAGCCGCATCATCGTCAATGGACCGACGTCCATGGGCGCGGTCGGTTACAGCACCCACTTGGATCCATCCGTGAGCCTGGGCTGCGGTCCGCAAGCGGGCAACATCAGCTCGGACAACATCTCCGCGCGGCACCTGCTCAACATCAAGCGCGTGGCCTACGTGCGTCGCGATTGGCGCGAACAAGAGGCGAAGGATCACGCCCTCGCGGCCAGCATGGGCGGCCAGCTCGCCCCGCGCGGTTCCAACATGGAAGGCGATCCGGCGCTTGCCCCGAGCTTGCGATCCAAGTCGATCAGCTCGGCGATCAACACCACGAGCAACTGGCAAGGCAACCCGACCTTTGGCGGGTCCCCGCGTGCGCAAGCGCCGAGCCCCGCGCCTCCGATTCAGCGCAGCGCGCCGCAACCTGCTCCCACGCGTCCGATCCCGGCTCCGCAACCGGTTCTGATCCCGCAGGCGCCCAAGCCATCCGGCTCCGGGATGCAGTCCAAGGTGCAGCCGGGCCTCAAGAGCGCGCCGGTCTTCACGAAGAACGTCCCAGGTCAAGGCCCGCGCCCGGCGCAGACGCCGCGTCCTGGCGGGCGTCCAAAAGCCGCCCCGCGGCCCGTGCTCAGCACGCTGGACATCGAAACGATCCTTAGCCATGCAGGCGAGACTTGTCCCTTGGGACCCTGCCGCGGCTGCTCTCTCTTGAACGTACAAACGGGCGTCTGCGAAGGCTGATGCGCCCGTCTCGAACGAACACTTTTCTTAAGAACCCCAATGGGTTCCAAACTCACTCACAGAACAGATGACTAGCAACATTGCATTGGGCCTGATCGAGACGCGTGGTCTCGTCGGAGCCGTGGAAGCCGCCGACGCCATGTGCAAGGCAGCACGCGTGACCCTGATCGGTAAGGAGATCTCCGGTGGAGGCCTCGTCACGATCATGGTGCGTGGTGAAGTCGGCGCGGTCAAAGCCGCCGTCGAAGCCGGTGGTGCCGCCGCGCGTCGCGTTGGCGAGCTGCTTAGCCAGCACGTGATCCCGCGCCCCGCTGGCGAACTGGAAGCATTCCTGCCCAAAGCGCCGGAAGGCAACTAGGTTTCGTTCGCTGCCCTTTCCTTTGCGAAGGGCGGAATGAGCTAACCCTCCAGTCTCTTGGCCCAGACCCCACTCACCTCCGAGCTGCGCGGCGTCGTGTTGCTCGATCAGCTGCAACCGCAATTCGCCGCGACCATCGCGTCGAATTCGGACGGCTACTTTCCGATCGCCGGAGAGACCGCTCTGTGGCTAGAGGTTTGTCCGGGAATCGTGGTGAGTTCCTTGCTCGACATCGCGCTCAAGAGCTGCGACGTTCGGCCGGGCGCCATGATTACGGAACGTTCCTACGGGACGATGGAGGTTCACGGACCGGACCAGAGCCAAGTGCACATGGCCAGGGAAGTGGTGCTCAAGGAGATGGGGGCGAGTGCCGGGGAAGGCTTGAAGCCTGCGATCCTGACGAGCCGCATCATCCGGCGCATCGACGATCACCAGGCGATGCTGATCAACCGTTCGCGCAATGGCATGTTGATCTTGGGCGGTGACACGCTCTACACCTTGGAAGTCTCTCCCGCAGTATTTGCCTTGATCGCTGCCAACGAGGCGGAGAAGGCCTCGAGCGTGCGTTTGGTGGATTTGCAAAACAACGGCGCTGTCGGCCGCTTGCAGCTCGCCGGAAGCGACGCCGATATCGAGCAGGCCGTGGCTGCGATCGAAGCTACCCTGGCCGAGATCCCCGGGCGCGCCAACACCAAGGAGCATCACTAGCATGTTCCTCGGACGTGTGATTGGTGAGGTCTGGGCGACGCGCAAGAACGCGGACCTAGAGGGCAAGCGCTTGCTCGTGATCGAACCGGTGGACGCCAACGATGACCCTGCCAATGGCAAGGTCTCGCCCGTGGTCGCCGCGGATCCGATCGGCGCAGGTGTTGGCGAGCACGTGATCGTGGCCTTCGGCAAGGCGGCGCGCGTGGCCTGCGGCGGAGACGGCGACTACGCCTACGAAGCCGCGGTGGTGGGCATCGTCGACGACTTCGATGTTCCGAGCGCGCCCGACAGTTGGCGCTCGAGCACGCCCCGGCTCGGAAGCGTTTCGGCCAGCAGCGGGGGGACGAACTGATGCACATTTGCACTGTGATCGGCAACGTCTGGGCCACCCAAAAAGAGTCCACCTTGAGCGGGCTGCGCCTAATGGTCGTGCGGCCCTTCACCACCGACGGCGACAAGAGCGCCGAGACGATGATCGCGGTTGACACCGTGTCCGCCGGGATTGGCGAGCGCGTGCTCGTGGTCCACGGCCGGGCGGCGCGCCACGCGATCGGCAAGGGACACGACATCGGCTTTCAGACAGCCATCGTGGCCATCGTCGACTCCATGGACCTTGCGGACGGCCGGCGCATCGGACAGACCGCGGACCACGACCAAACCCCGGGCGCAACCAGTACACCACGTTAGGAGCGATTGGCTCCCCCCAGGAACGATGACTCGAAACGATCACAACCCCCAATTCACCGAAGGCGCGGACTTGCAGCCCGCCATCGCCGTGCTCGAACTGACTTGTGTGCCCCGTGGCATCGAGGTGGCCGACGCCATCCTTTGGGAAGCGGACATCAAAATGCTCTTCTCGGAGCCGGTGCAGCCGGGCAAGTACGTGATGCTCTTCACGGGTTCCGTGCAAGCCTTGGAGTCGGCCCTGCGACGGGGCGTCGAAGTGGCCAGCAGCTCCCTCGTGGACTCTTTGCTGATTCCCCAGGCCCACGAACAGATCGCGATCGGTTTGGGGCGCAAGGGCAAGATCAACGGAAGCCTTGACGCCTTGGGCGTGATTCAAACATCGACCGTGGCTTCCGCCGTGAGCGCCGCGGACGTGGCCCTCAAGACCTCTGCCGTCGATCTGCTTGAGTTGCGCATCGCCAACGGGCTGGGCGGCAAGAGCTTTTTCACCTTGACCGGCGAAGTGAGTGACGTGCGCTCGGCCGTGATGGCCGGAGCCAAGGACGCCCAGGAGAAGGGACAACTCATGCGCGATGTGGTCATCGCCCGTCCCCACCCGGATCTCGTCGGCTTCCTGTAAGCGTTCCCGCCGAGACCTTTTTCGATGTCCTCCAAGCGATTGATCTGCGAGCAAGATGTGCTCGACATGGGAGCCGACGAGGTGCTGTACCTCGACGCGTTCACGATCATCACGCCCTCCGCGTTGGACGCTGCCTTTCGCCGGGGAATCCCCGTTCAGCGGGAGGGCGAACAACGCGCGCGAAAATCGAACAGCACCAAGAAACCCTGTCTGTGGCACCGCATCCTCGAAACCGACGGGACCTACGTCGTGCAGGTTGTGAATGGCCGCGCCCAAGTCAATCGCCTTACCGAATCGGGTCCCGTCGCTTTTGGCACGGACTCAGCTGAGGAGCACAACCGATGAGCCGCCGTTTCCTCACCGCCGACGATGTGCGTCGCGCCAGTGGCACGACCATCAGCGTCGATGTGGACACCGTCGTCACCCCCCAGGCCCTGGAAGTCGCCCGTTCCATGGGCGTTGCCATCACGACTAGTGCTGGTGCGTACACGGAGCCAGCCCCCGATCGTGGCCCGGACGTGGACAACGAACTGTTGCGCCTATCCGATCGCCCCGAGCCAGTGGGGGAGGACCTGGGCGGCAATGATGGCGTGATCGTGACCGCCGTTGGTGTGAACCGCCCGGGCGTGCTCGGCGAGCTATCGGCCGCGGTCGGTGCACACGATGCCAGCATCCGCGACGTGTCCCAAAAGACGATTGGGGACTACTTCCACCTCGTACTCGTGGTGGAGATCAAAGCCAGCGCCGAGTTCACCCAGCTCAAGGCGGACTTGGAAGAACTCGGCCGTCAAAAACACTACGTCGTGCGCGTTATGCACGAGCGCGTCTTCCGCTACATGCACCGCGTCTAAGTCAGGACCCACTTTGCCATTCACCGATCAAGAAATCCTGGAGACCGTGCGCATGGTCGAGCTCGAAACGCTCGACATTCGCACGACGACTCTCGGCATCTCCCTTCTGGACTGCGCCGACCCGGACTTGGAAAGCACCTGCGAGAAGATCTACACCAAGATCGTTCACCACGGGAGGAATCTGTGCGCGGTGGCCGATTCCATCGAAGCGGACTACGGGGTGCCGATCGTCAATCGGCGCATCGCCGTGACTCCTATCGCTTGGATTGCCGGGCCCAGTGGCGCGGAGGATCTGACGCCCTTAGCGATGGCTCTGGACGCGGCCGCCAAGGAGGTGGGGGTGGACTTCATCGCCGGCTTCAGCGCCTACGTTCACAAGGGCTTCACCCGCGCGGACCACGCCCTGTTGGAGTCGGTGCCCAACGCGCTCGCCAACACGGACCACGTTTGCTCGTCCTTTAGCCTGGCGAGCACCAAGGCGGGCATCAACATGAACGCCGTTCGGCGCTTCTCCGAGATCGTTTTGGAAACCGCACGTCTGACCGCGGACACCGGTGCCTTGGGCTGCGCGAAGCTCGTGTGTTTCTCCAACGTGGTTGAGGACAACCCCTTCGTGGCTGGCGCCCACGTGGGCATCGGCGAACCGGAAACCGTGTTGAACGTAGGGGTCTCCGGTCCCGGCGTAGTGCGCGGTGCTCTGGAGCGTCTCGGCCCGGGCGCGGATCTGCAGTCCGTGGCTGAAGTCATCAAGCGCACGGCGTTCAAAATCACACGCGTGGGCGAACTCGTCGGACGCGAAGCGGCGAGACGTCTGCAAACCAGCTTCGGCATCGTCGACATCAGCCTTGCCCCAACTCCGGCCCGGGGAGATTCGATCTCCGACATTTTGGAGCTGATGGGCGTGGACCGCACGGGCGCTCCGGGAACGACCGCGATGCTCGCGCTCTTGACCGACGCGGTGAAGAAAGGCGGCGTGATGGCTTCCTCCAACGTGGGCGGCTTGTCCGGTGCGTTCATTCCCGTGTCGGAAGACGAGGGCATGATTGCAGCCGTGCGCGACGGAGCCTTGTCCTTGGCGAAGCTCGAAGCGATGACCACGGTTTGTTCTGTGGGCCTCGACATGGTCGCCGTCCCCGGAGACACCAGTGCAGACGTCATCGCCGGCATCATCGCCGACGAGATGGCGATCGGCATGGTCAACCAAAAGACAACGGCCGTGCGCATCATCCCCGTGCCAGGCAAGGGTCCGAACGAAACCGTGGAATGGGGCGGCTTGCTGGGAACGGCCATCGTCCAGGATCCCGGCAAGTTCGGCTGCAAAGTCATGCACGAACGGGGCGGGCGCATCCCGGCTCCGATCCAGAGCTTCCGGAACTAGGCGCGAGCTGCCTTCCGTTCGCCGGGCCAGGGGGAACTCTCCAGGGTCCTCGCGAGGGGTCAGCGACCGCAGCTGCGTGACCCGCCCGAATTTTCTTCGACGGTGATCCACGAATCGGAATGGAATCTCGCCCGTGGCAGGAACGGGAACGCTACTCCAGGTTGTGGGAGCGGAACCCTACCTACACCAGATAACGACGCGGGTTCTTGAGCGCCGTCCCCGGGGCTTCCAATGGGGAATTTGACCCGTGGAACGCGTGCATTTGGGTCCCTAGGTTTTGATGCCCCACCGCAAGCGACCGGGCTCATCGCCACCCCCTCGATCCTCGGGAAATGTTTTCCCCCTTATGGACCGCGGGAGTTTGAAGCTCTTCAGCAAGCAGCGGGACAAGCCGAAAACAAGATCCGCTCATGGGAGGGCATCGAATATGAAATGGACCAATGATCAGTCAGGCACGCGGGAAGGGCGCAGGCCATCCGTGCTCTTGGTGGATGACGTTCCGCTGCTCCTGAAGTCCTTGAGCCGCTTGCTCGACGCGGACTACGACGTGACCTGCGCCAGCAGCGCTGGCGAGGCCCTGGGTTTGCTCAACGGACCCGAGCCCTTCCAGGTCATCGTCAGTGACTACGGCATGCCGGACGTCAATGGCCTCGATTTCCTGGCTGAAGCCGCGCGCTTGCACCCAGCCGTGGGCCGCGTGATCTTGACGGGCATGCCGCGACTCGATTTGGCCGTGGCCGCCATGAACGCCGGCAACATTCATCGCTTCCTGTTTAAGCCCTGCGGAATCGGCGAGTTGCGCGAAGCGGTTGAATCCGGATTGGATGCGCACATGGCCTACGTGGCCGAAGAGCTCGAGATGGGGGAGTTGGCGTTCTCTAACGAGTCGCTCTCACTACTGAACGAGAATCTAGAAGAGCGCGTTCGCCTGCAACAGAACTCGATCTCCTGCTTTCGAACACTCGCCTTGGCGTTGAACCAGGTGGACGACTTTGATGGTGTCGCGCGGGCAACTGCCGAAGCCGCCTTTAGCGTTCTAGGCGGACGTGGGGTCTTCGTCCAAATTCACGATCCACTGGGAGTGCGCATCGAGTGCTCCATGGGTCCAGAAATGTCCGCCCGCATGGTGACGGAACCGCTCGTCACGAAGGACGGCCCGATCGGCGAGATCGTGGTCGACATGATCGGCCCCGATGGTAGCGACTCGGTCGAAGAGCAGTCCGACATGCTGGCTGCAATCGCGTCGACCGCCGCCGTGGCGACTCACAACGAACTTCGGCGCCGGGAACGGGATGACGCCCAGTACGCAACGGTGGTCGCGCTCGCGCGCCTCTCCGAGATGCGTGACCAGGAGACCGGCCAGCACTTGGAACGAGTCAGCGGACTTTGTGAACTCATCGCAACCGGCTTGCTCGAGAAGGGTTTGTACACGGACACCATCGACCACGTCTACACGACGGACCTCGGCCGCAGTGCGCCCCTGCACGACATCGGCAAGGTGGGCATCCCGGACAACATCCTGTTGAAGCAGGGACCGCTTTCCCCGGACGAGTGGGAGGTCATGAAGACCCACGCACAGATTGGTGCCGATACGTTGCGCAGCGTGATCGATGGGGGCCATGCTCCGGGTTACCTGCGCATGGGCCTCGACATCGCCCTGTGTCACCACGAACGCTGGGACGGCAGCGGTTACCCCCAGGGTCTCGTGGGAACCTCGATCCCGCTCTCCGCGCGCATCCTGGCCCTGTCAGACGTGTACGACGCCTTGACCAGCGTGCGCCCCTACAAGGAGGCCTGGAGCCACGAGAAGGCGCTCGATCTGATCAAAAAGGACAGCGGCAGCCACTTCGATCCCGACCTGGTGGACGCTTTCCTGTCGAAGGAGCACGAAGTGAATAGCTTGCGAGTGCGCCTGCGCGACAAGGACCCGGTCTCCCCGGAATCGGCGGCCTGAGGAACGCAAAGCCGCGGCTGAACCGCCCGCGGAAAATACTGCCCGCAAATCGAAGGCGCTGGACGGTTCCGGACTAGACCGTTTTCGGGGGCTCGCTAGTGTAGGCGCCCTATGAGTTCATGGAAGCGGACCTACTGGGTTGTCTGGGTGGCGAATTTCGTCACTGCAGTCGGGATGATGAGCTTCCTGGTTTTCTTCCCCTCGCACCTGGCGAAGCTTGGGGTGGCGGAGGACAAGATCGCCCTGTGGACGGGGGTGATCTTCGGCGGGGCGCCCTTGGTGGCTTCGATCATGACGCCCATTTGGAATGCGATCGGCGATCGCTATGGGCGTCGCCTGATGACCGTGCGGGCGATGTTCGCGATCACGGTCTTCGTCGGTGCGATGGCTTGGGCGCGAGGGCCTTGGGAGTTGCTCGCCCTGCGGCTCGGGCAGGGGTGCTTCTCCGGCTTCATCGCGCCGAGCATCACTTTGGTCAGCGTTGTGGCCCCCAAAGACAGGCAAGGACTGGTCGCAGGCTCCCTGCAAACCGCCATGGCCCTGGGGGCGATTCTAGGTCCGCTGGTCGGCGGCTTCGTGATTCAACGCCACGGCTTGGAGACGGTCTTTCTCGGAGTTTCCGTGGCGAGCTTTTGCTCAGGCTTGCTCGTCGCGCTGTTCGCGCAGGAGCGCTCGAGCGATCGGCGTCAGGTAGAGAAGGGCTTCTCTCCCTTGGGGATTGTGCAGGCGAGCATCCGAGACTTGGTCGACGTTTGGAACAACCCGAACATGCGCGACGCCCTCAAGCTGCTGTTTTGGATGGCTTTGGCGGTGGGGGCGACGAGTCCTATGATGGAGCTGTACGTGGCTGAGCTCGGGGCGGCGCCCCAGGACGTGGGCATGGTCACCGGGGCGCTCACGAGCGCCTTTGCTGCAGCCAATCTAGTCGCCATGCCCCTCTGGGGTCACCGCGGCGACCGGGTCGGTCACGCGCGCGTGCTACGCACTTGCGCGATCCTTGTGATCCTCTCCTTGGTCGTCAACGCGGGCGCCGTGAACCTCGTCATGTTGTTCCTGGGCCGGATTCTGCTGGCGCTCTCCATGGCAGGTGCTTCCCCGTTGTCCTATGGCTTGGCCGCGAACGAGATTTCCGTGGACCGCCGCGGAGGCGCGATGGGGGCCGTGTTCAGTGCGCGCACCATTGCCATCGCCATCTCGGCCATGATCGGCGGAGGCCTGTACCAGTTCCTGGGCTTGCGCGGACTCCTGCTGCTCGGAGGTGCGGTGCTCAGCGTGGTGCTCTGGCGAACACGGCCGCGGGCCAAGAGCGCGCTCGCAACCTAAGAGGCGCTCGCTACTAGGCCGGCGCTCGCGACCCACGCGGCAAGGTTCGAACCCAGCGCTTCACGAAGCGTCACGACTCCGATAGCTGGCTAGGCGTACTCGCTCACGAATCCTGAGCTTTTCTGCGTTGCGCGCGCTCGGCGATGGTCCTGTCGATGATGACCAAATTCTTGCTGCTATCGTCCATCGCTTTCTGAATCAGCGGACGTTCCTCCGCAGTCAGCATGTCCGTCTTCAGAGCGTTGCGAGAAAGCTCATTCGCCAGGGCGTACATCTTGCGGGCGCGCTCCAAGTCGCGATCGAGGAAGTAGTGCAAGACCACGGCGGTGTCGTTCAAGATCAGCGGGTCATCCGCCGCTAGGGCCAAGGCTCGCGAGTAGCCCTCATAGGACTTCTCGAAGTACTTGCGTTGAAGTTCTTGATCCTCAACCGCCTTGCCGTCCGCTGCGCGCGGCAGGTTGACGCCCGCGTCGCGATAGAAGAGCCCGACGTTGTTCCAATAGCGCGGCGTGTCCGGCGAGGCGTTGCCTTGAGCTGCGCTCAGCCTTCCGGCATCCGTTAGGCGACCCTGCGCGAAGCAGTGGGCCACCAAGATGTCGAGGAAGGGCAGGGTCCGTGAAGGGTCAGCGATCAGCGCTTCATTGAGAGCGACCGCGTCCGCCGCTTGCAAGGCGATGACCGTGTCCGTGGCGGCTTCGATGTCTCCGAGTTGATGATGGCAAAGGGCCACGTACCACTTGCTGCTGGCACTTGCGGGCCACTTGGCATAGGCCTTCTCAAATTCCGTGCGCGCCTCTTCGTACTCGCCGCGGGCGTACTTCGTGTAGCCGATCCACCACAATAGCGTCGCATCCCCGGGGTCCGCTGGGTCGTGACGTTGGTTGAATTCGGCTTCGCCTTGCGTGATGCACTTGTCGAAGGCTTGCGCATCGAGAGTTCGATAGAGCTGTCCAATGTCGACAGCGGCGGGGCTCGCACCGAGTGCCCTCGCGTACTGGGTCGCTGCCTCCTCCTTGCGACCGACCCAGACGAGCGCATCCCCCGCCTTGTTTAAGGAGCTAGCGAGAAGGCCTTCGTCCCCGGCGTCGCGATCCTCCAGTTTGGCTGCCGTTTGAAAGGCGTCGAAGGTCGTCTGCCAATGCCCTTGGGCTTCCTCGGCCAGGGCTTCGTCCGCGTTGGCCACCACGTACTGGGAGAAAGCGATCTCCCCGAGCATGTAGAAGGCCGCTCCGCTCTTGGGAGCAAAGCGCGTTGCACTCGCGGCGGCTTGGCGCGCTACGTCGAGTTGCTGCGAATTCCAAGCGGCCTCGGCGAGAGGCAGGAAAGCATCTCCGTAGCGCACGGGGTCAGCGCTTGTGGCGCTCGCGAGAAAAGCGATCGCGTCCCGGAAATTCATGCCGACCATGGAGAGGTCCACGCTCTGGCGAATGTACTTGCGAGCCTTGTAGACGAAGGACATGCCGTACAGGTAGTCCAACTGCGGACCCTCGTGCCCAGCCGCCCCAAGGTCGTCGGTGAAGTTCAGGGCGTCGTTCAGGAACTCGTCCTCGATCAAAGCGCGGATGTACCAAACCCGCGTGCGCAGGGCGCCAGCGTCCGCTTGGTCGGCGGCTTGCAGCAGCAAACGCGCTTCCTCGGACTTGCCCTCGGCGATCAAGGCCCTGCCTTGCTCCACCGCTCTGGCCCAGGCCTCGGGGGCTTGGGGTGTTGCTGCCGGGTTTTGGGAGCCCGCGTTGGAGGAGGCGGGGGAGGGCAGCGCCGCGAGGAAGAGAAGCAGGGAGGGAATCAACATCGAGGTTCGTTCAGGTCTTGGTCGGTCACTCGCCACCCAGGGCAGCCCGTAGCTTGGTTGCCGCAGCCAGTCGCTTGGCGACACTCTCGTTGGATAGCTGGCCCCAAACATTGGCGTGGACCACGAGCAACGGATCGATGTCTCCGGCGATGACCTTTTGGCAAAGCGGTAAGTAGTAGTTGCGCACTTCCGTTCGCCCGGCGAGTGAGTAGGAGAGGCTCTTCTCGAAGTAGGGGAGTGCCCGGGCGGCGTTGCCCCCGAGGGTCAGAGCCATGACGCCGATGTTCTGATAGGCATCGCCCACCGCTTCGGTCACAGATTCTTTCTCGTCATCCGGCAGTGTCGCTTCTTTCAGTCGCAACAGCCCTAGGCGCAGCGCTTCGTTGAAGCACTGCATGGCACGCGTCTGATCGCGCTGTAGGTAGTAGGCGAGGATTAGACCGGTGTCGTTGATGGTACGAGCGTCGGTCGGGGCGAGCTTGCTGGCGGCTTCGTAGGCCAGGTAGCTCTTCTCCATGAAGGTGTTGCTCGCGGCAAATAACTTGGCGGCCGCTTCAGGCTTCATGCCGAGGCTCACAACGCCTTGGCGCTGGAGTTCGACGGCTAGGTCGCGGCAGAAGTAGCCGGCGTTGTTCGCACGGTTCCAGTCATCGGGGGCGTATTCAAAACAGCGCTCCGCTTGGATGGCTGCGCGGCGCAGGTGCGGAAAGCCCTCTTCGTAGCCCTGGGCTGTGGCCTTGTCCCGGCCACTCTCCCACTCGACGTTGTGGGCAAAGATCACGTAGGCAAGGGAATCGAGTCCCGTCGGCAGGCGACCTTCGTCGAAGTGGTTCAGCCCGCCTTCGACGAACTCCTCCATGGACCAGAAGGCATTCTCGGCTTCCACCAAACGGCCCGCGTGGTAGTGGCTCCAAGCCAAGCCATCGCGGCCGACCACTTCGTAGCCACGGGTCGCGTCTGCGTAGGTGGAATCCAGGATGCGACAACGTTCGAAGTGATGCAGGGCGGAGGCGAACTCCCTGGAGCGGTCTTCTTTCTCTGCACGCAAATTCGCAATCGACATCTCGTACAAAGCCTGCGCCAGGAACCAGTGGCCCAATGCGTTGCCTTCGTGCTTCGAGACGAACACTTCGTAGACCTGCACCACCTCGGTCCAACCGCCGTCTTCCTCGGCCAGGCGCACGTTGGTGGTGTGCAGGGCCTCGTCCATCGGGTTCATCTCGAGGGCGTTGCCGATCGTTGTGCGCGCGTCCGCGCGGCGCGCATCCCAGAGGTACAGGTTGGCCACTTGGTTCCAGCCCCAGGTGTTGGTGGGGTCCTTGCCGATCTCACTCTCGAGGGCGTCCAGTGCTTCGTTGAAGAGCGCGCTGGTGCGCGCTTCCGGCAGGCCTTGGCCCTTCGAAGCGGTGAAGGCGGAGAAGGCGATCTCGCCCCAGGTGCGCTCGGGGGAGTTGGCGTAGTAATTCTCGCCGCGGCGCAGGGGCGTGCGTAGCTGCATGCCCTTGCGCACCAGGGTCAAGGCTTGCTCGAGGGTCGCCGGGTCGTTGCTTTGGAAGTATTGCATCCAAGCGGCCCGGGCGGCTCCGAAGTAGGCGGAGGGCCACAGGGGCGCGGCGTCCGTGAAGGCTCGGCGGGAATCCTCGAAGAAGATCGGGGCGCCCATGCTGGTTCCCATGCGCAGGGTGGCGATGCCCCGCAGGAATTGCACCTCGGACTGTTGCTCGTCGCCTTTCAGGGCCAGGGCCCGGTCGAGTTCGAGCAGGGCGTCCTCGGGCTTGTCCTCTAGCAGCAGGGCCCGAGCGTTTTCCAGGGCCAGGACTTCCGGGGCGATGACGGGCGCTTGGTCCTCATCGCTGGGGCCCTGGGTGCTCGAACAGCCCGCCACGAGGGGAAGAAGGAGCAGAGGAGCGAGAAAGCGAAATCGCATGGGCGTCGAAGGCATCGTTTGGGTGCGCGTGAGCGTTGTTGCAGAAGCTGAGGTCCCGAAGGGCCCTGGCCGTGGATTCTACCCTTCCGAACCCTTCCGAATCCGCTCCCAAGGGTCCCGAATCCCCGTTCCGGGCCTTATCTGGGCTATCGGTCGTGGGTCACACTTCACCGTAGTCCGCAGGCCAAGTCCTGACGGATCTGCCCGAGTTTTTGAAGGGCACCTTCCAACGCTTGGAAGGTTGGTGGAAGATAGGTGAGGCTGGGTCGTCTGCGCTGCCGCGGCGATCCTGACTGGGGCCGCTGGCCCGGCCGGGGGTCTGTCCCGCCCCCTCAAGAATCAAATCTGCGTGCCACTTGCTCCTGGAAGGGGGAATCCTTCCTGACCTGCGCATCTTTCATGAATCGAATCACCACTCGCTTTCCCCGTCCAAGTTTCGCCTGGCCCCTGCTCATGGGGGCCCTGGCCATGGTCGCGACTCCCTCCTGCGACAACCCTGCTTGCGTTTTTGGGGAGGGGAGCTGTCAAGTCTTGCCTGGAGGCGGGGTCAACGCTCTGGCTTCGACCTTCCCGGCTACCGGGGAGACGGTGTTGCCCGGGGGGCCGCGGGTGACGAATGTGTTCCCGTCGGGGGCGGCTCACCCGGAGTCTCCGATCGTCGTCGTTTTCAGTGAGTCGGTTTCGCCGGAGTCCGTCGATGGGGCCTTTGTCCTGGTGAGCGCTGGACTTGGCAGCACGGCGCAACCTCAGGAGTCTCTGATTGGCGACGGGCGCGTGCTGATCCTGATTCCACCGCCCCTCGTTCCCGGTCAAACCTATGAGTTGACCTACTCGGAAGAGGGCGCGATCCGCGACCTCTCGGGTGCCGAGGCGGTCCTGGCGAACGGTGCGGTTGTGGGGAGCTTCAGCGTCGACGCTGAACCTGACGACGTTCCAAAGGTCTTGATGACCTGGCCCTTCAATGGGGCCACGAACGTCAGCACGATCACCCAAGTGGTCACCGTCTTCAATCGGATTGTGTTCATCCCCTCGATCTCCGGTGACTCCTGGGAATTGATGATCAACGGAGCCGATCCCACGGTCGATGACCTGCCGTCTGCGCTTGTGATCAACACGGGCATCGGAAGCGGAGGCCAGGCGGTCCCCGACTCCCGGGTCTGGATGTGGGAGAGCCTCGATCCGGTCACGGACCAGCGCGTGACCCTTGGCGAGATCGCGGTGGTGGATCTGCAGCTATCGAAAGAGGGAAGCAAGATCATCACCCCCAGCGGGCCGGGAATCGAATCCTTCGAGATGGCGACCACGGACATCAGCTTCACGACGGCGGACCTCTCCGCGCCGAGGCTCGCATCGATCACGAGCACACCCAACGATGCCTTTGGAATCCTCAACTTGACGATGATGAACGAGTTGGAGATCACGGTGGACCTCGAAGTTGGAACCGCCGAGGGCGATGTCCTTGAGATCTTCCTCGTGGGACAAAACCCCGATGGCACCGAGTCGGGGATTCCCTTCATCTCCCGGCAGCGTGAAGTGACCTTGACCCTGGGTACGAACTCGACCTTCGTTCGCGAACCAGAAGTTCAGCTGGTGAAGACAACGGCTCCCTTGACCGCTCAATTCTTGGACGGGGACATCGGCATCGGATTCGCTCTGCGCAGGGGCGAGCAACGCACAGCCATGCGGGTCGTGGACGTGGACTTGACTACCGCCGGAGTCCAGGACGCGCGCTTGGACCTGCAGGCGCCGGAGTTCATTTCCTTGTTCGGCGAGGACGACGAGGAGGTCGAATTGTTCACGGACCTGCTCGAGTTCTCTGTTGCGGGGGTCGCTTCCGAAAAGCCAAACGCGGTCTGGGTCGAATTGGAGATCGGCTCCATAACGTATGACAACAAGGACGCTATGGGCGATCCAGCACCTCCTGTGGCCACTTCTTCGTCCAACGGGACCTTCATCGCGCGCCCCGTTTTCCCGGGACAGGTGGGCGATCACATGCCTTCGGTCTTCCGAGTCACCGTCTATGACCGGGCCTTGAACGCCTCGGAAGTGGTGTCCTTCGACTACACCCAACGGGGTGGCAGCGGCCCTGGAACGGGCCCGCCCGCTGGGGCAGACGTGAACGTCGTCGTCTACAACGCAGCCACGTTGCAACCGGTGTCTGGTGCCCTCGTCATCAGTCAGGGATACGATCCGGGCGGTGCCTACGACGCGACCTTCGGAGCACAGACGGGTGTCACGAACACATTCGGTTACGCATTGATGCCCACGGTCGGCAGCGGCGAGCCGGTCTTTACCGTGCAAGCGAACGGCTACGATTTGTTCACCTTCCAAGGGGTTCCGAACACACGGTTAGAGATTCCCCTGACTCCCATCATCGTGCCCGCAAACCAACTTCTGGTCACTGCCGGGCTTTCGTCGGCAGGGGCGGCTCTCTCCTCCAGCTTCATTCACAACTTCCTCGCGGACAGTCGCTCGATCCTGCCCGGGCCCACCATCGAGGAAGCGGACACCAGCAGCTACAACTCCCTGCTCGATGAGACCGGCTGCACCTTTGGTGACGCCAATGTGGTGCGAGGCACTGAGATCGGCTTGGTGACGGCGCTCTCGACGAAGGATCCAGCCAACCTCGACCTGGTCGCGGAGTTCTCCCCCCAGACCTACCTGCTGGCCTTCGAGTTGAACTACCCGCGTAAGCCAATCACCGAACACCCGCTGGTCGACGGGATTCTCATCACCGTCGACGACTTCCTCTCCGGCGCCGGGGTCGACCCCGAAGACGTTCCCCAGGGCACGGCCGCCCAGGTCTTCGAGGAACCGATCAATTACGCCACGGACTTCCCTAACCTCGTGGGCACGGGCCCCACCGTGACCGTGGAAGCTTTGACCTATGGCTTGCGCGGCATGATGACCATGGGCCTCGGCCTCGCCTACGAAAACGTAGGCAGGGCCCGGTGGGACATTCGCTCGTCGTACTCGGCCAAGGGCAAGGCCGGGGGAGACTTCGCAACGGATCGCATGATCGAAGACGAGCGTTTGTTGCGAGTCGAAATCGTCGACGCTTCAGGCAACCGCAGCGGGGCCCGTCAGCCCATGAGCGCCCAGACAGGAACCCTGACCCCGCCCCAAGTGCCCGGCCTGATCACCACGGTGGTCAATGGGCCTTCCTACGACCTGACCTGCAAGAACGTGTTGATCGATGGGGGCAACCCCTCGGCGGTCGCCGGGCTCTACCGCACGTTGCTCGTGGATAGCACCGGGCGCCAGTGGCACATCTGGACCCTGGATGCCCAAGATGGCGTCGACATCACCACTCACGTGCCCCCGATCGATCTGGCCGCCGGTGGCGTAGGCCTGACGGACGGTCTGATCACCAGCTACACGGACGCCTGGGGCTGGGACGGATTCGATCCGGAGAATTTCCTGTTCTCCGACATCGCCCGCCGGCACATACAGTTTGCCTCCTCGGGCGCTCTGTCCTTCACCCAGTAGCCGCCAACCTATATAGTGGCGGCTGTCTGCTCCGGCCCGGAGCCCCGCTCGGTTTGAGGCAAAAACCGCCACGGGGCTTCACTTTCCCCTGGGTGCCCCCTTGGCCCCAGGAGCGCGTTCTTACCCCGGCCAGGCATTACCAAAAGCCATGACTTTCGCGAACCACTCAAACCGACGCTTCAGGGCCCTTCTGATCCCTTTCATGCTGCTCGCCGCCCTTTTGGGCTCGGCTTGTCAGTCGCTTCCGGATCCTCCCGGCCAGAACGTGACGGAGATCTTTCACGGGACCCTGGAGATCGTGCAGCCCGCCGACGTGGTCGTGGCGCCCATCACCGTGGAAGGCAACGCCGGCGTGGTCCCGACCATGGAGCTGCGCAAGGCATTCCAGCGCAATCTGCTGCTACGTCGCTACAGTGCGCTGGCCTTGCCCTACACGGATCGCCGCGTGGTCAACGCCTCGTACAAGTCCGGCTCTCTCTACGAGGACGCGATTCTCAAGATCATTGTGAAGAAGTGGGACATGTCTCGCTGGAGCTCGAACAAAGAAGTCGCCGTCGTGATGGAAGCGTGGATGATCTCCTCCAAGGACGAAAGCCAGCTGTGGGGCGGTCGCTTCGAGAAGACCTTCTACCTGCAGCAGGACATGGCTCATCGGGCCACCGAGAAGGGCGCCTTTGAAGAGACGGCTCAACTCATCGCAAGCCGCTTGATGGAGATCATGCCGGCGCGCACGCCCAAGCCGTAAGCGACTGCCGTCGCTTTCCTTCAAGCGGGCCAGCCTCCAATCGATTGGAGGCTGGCCCGCTTTTCGTTTGCGCCGTGTGCTCTGTTGCCCGCGCTCGCAAGACTCGGCTAGCGGGAGGTGGGAGACTGCATGTTGTTGGACTTCCAGTCGGAGCAATCTCTCTGAGTCACGCGTCTCACTCGCTGGTGCAACCGAGCAAGCGCGAGAAGGTCGGGGCGAGCAAGAGCTTGAACAAAAAGAGGGCGGCGAGTCTCTTCCTTGATTCAGGAAAAGGCTCGCCGCCCGTCATTCGTTGGGTGGAGAGGATCGCTTACCAGCGACCACCACCTCCGCCGCCACCGCCGCCGCCGTAGCCGCCGCCGTAGCCGCCGCCACCGCCGCCGCCGCCACGACCGCCGCCGCCGCCGCCACTGCGGGGCTGACGCTCTTGAGCTTCGTTCACACGGATGTTGCGTCCATCAAGCTCAGCTCCGTCGAGAGCAGAGATGGCATCTTGTGCTTCTTGGTCGCTCGACATTTCGACGAACGCGAAGCCCCGGGGGCGTCCGGTGTCGCGATCGGAAACGATGTGCGTGTCAGTGACGGTGCGACCGTCTGCGGCGAAAGTCGCGCGGAGAGTTTCCTCGTTGGTATCCCAGGAGAGGTTTCCGACGTAGAGTCGTGTGCCCATTAGTAGTGTCTCAATCAGTTTTGCTCGGTTGGGGACATCAAGCACGAAGAACGGCAGACGGCTCAAGCAAGCGGGTAACAGGAGGCCGATTCTCACCATCGTGGTTCGAGTCGGTCGTTTGGAAGCGTCGCGCCATTGCACGACCAGTCAGCAATAATGAGCGATACCCCACGATTTGCACAAGCCCAAAAAAGAAAGGGCCTTTGAAGGTCCTTGGGGGGTAGAAGTCGCAAATCGAATGCGCCCGAGAACTGAGCAGAACTCCCAGTGGCAATTGGATGAACTTCGTCGCAGGAATTCTCGCGCGGCGCAGGCTGGATGGGGTTGAGCCTAGGGAGCACAGCCCCCCTGGGGCATCGCCCTAAACTGGGAGCTGAGCGAGCAATCGCCCCTTGTCGGCCGGCCTAGATCCGATCCGTCGCCAAAGCCAGTTCCGCATTCAACAGGGAGCCACCGGCCGCGCCGCGGATCAGGTTGTGGCTCAGGGTGACGAACTTCCATGAGCGCCGAGCCGAGCTGTTCGCGAGATCGCTCTCGCCGTACAGGGCCTCCGGACGAAGGCGTCCCACGCTGATTGCCATGCCCTTGCCCAGGTCCCTTTGCAAAGCGGGCTGGGGAGCATCGGTGTCTTCGAGCACATGCACCAAAGGCTGGGGCGCCGAGGGCAAGTTCAACTCTTGGGGACTCGCCTTGAAGTTCACCCAACAGTTCTTGAGCTCTTGCGCTGTCGCGGGTTGTTCGAGTTCAACAGACACGCACAGAGTGTGACCATCCACCACGGGAACCCTCGTGCATGTGGCGGAAACAACGAGGTCGGCTTGCTCGATGTGTGGGCTCTCGTCTTCGACGAGGGTGCCGAGGATCTTGCGAGACTCACTCGCGAGCTTCTCCTCTTCGCCAGAGATGAACGGAACGATGTTGTTCTCTAGGCGCAGTGGTTCCCCGTCAACCAGGCCGGCTCCCGAGAGGGCTTGCAAGCTGACGAGTTGGACGCGCCGCAACCCAAAGGCCTGGCGAAGTGGTGCCAAGGCCAATGTCAAACCGATCGTCGAGCAGTTGGGATTGGTCACAATGGAACCGCTCGAAGGCTGTCCGGTCGCGTCCGCGTGTCGCCAATTCTGTGATTGCATGAGCGCCAGGTGATCGCCGTTGACTTCGGGGACAACCAGGGGAACGTGCGGGTTCATGCGGTGGCTGGAGGCGTTGGAGAAGACGTTTGCACCGCCCGCAGCGCAGGCGAGTTCTAGCTCCTTCGCCGCCGCTGCATCGAGGGCCGAGAAGACCACAGAGATGCCTTGCTCTGCTAGCTTCCCCATGGCGCTTGGGGTGGCCTCTTCAACGGCGATGGCCCGCAAGTGTTCGGGGCAAGGGGTGCTGTCGAGCCAGCGAACGGCTTCTCCGTAGGACTTACCAGCGCTGCGCGAGGAGGCGAACAAGCGCTCCAGGCGAAACCACGGATGGTCCGCGAGCATGGCGCAAAAACGTTGACCGACGGTGCCAGTCGCGCCGAGCAGTGCGACAGGACGGGGGGGGATCGGGCGGGAGTTCATGGCGCCGAATCCTAAGGCCAGGGCGCGCCCAAGGACAGCCAAGGGATCGGGATTGGGGCTTGGAATTCACAGATTTTCACAGGTCTGCTCGAGCAGCGGAAGGCGATGCACACAGAACCACCCTTTGGCTAGGACTCACTGGCTAGAACTCGCACCATTGCCTCGCACTGGTGGATGCTCGCGCTACTCCTGCTGCTGATCAGCGGTTTCGTCCCCGGCACAATCGAGTTCTAGGTCTTCCTGATGCGCCTCGTGCCTGTTCGGATGGTCGGTCTGTGATCCAGGGGGATAGAGGGCTTGCGAGACTTTGGAATCCGGAGTAGATTCGCGAGCAGACCCGCCCATTCGGCGCGGGCATGGATCGACGACCCCACCCCCCGAAGGAGGATGCTATGACGAACTTCACCAAGAAGCTGGCTGTCATTTGCGCCTCCATCGCCGCCTGAGCTGACGCGCTGGACCCGCGCTCCTTGTGAGTGCAAGTCCTCCGAATCTAGCCGGCGCGCGATGCGAGACGCTGAACGCGAAAACGCCCGCGCGCCAGAAGTCTGCCCAGACTCAACCGTCGCTTCCGCCAGGAGGAAGGCCCATGCATGGAGCCCTCCGCCCACCTAAGCCGACCCGTTGATCGTTCCGCGACTTTGCGTGCGCCCCGCGATTGGTCCGTCGCTCCCCTTCGGGAGTTTCGTGGCCACAGCCAGCCCACCCATTCCGGCGCTCCTGTTTTCCAGGTAGAGCGCCCAATTCGCCAACAGAACGAGAAATGACGTCATCCGACGAAAACTACAAGCGCTCGATCAAGAGCTCTCACGAACGACAAATCAAGAAGATGCGAACCCGGGAGGAACGCAAGTTACTCGAAGAAAACGCAAAGCGCAGGGCACCTGGCCGCAAGTCCAAACCCCGCCAGCAAAGATGGAACGACAAGGATGAAGAGGAGGATTGCACGGCTTTCGAACCGATGCGACCCGCCCAGCAATTGGACTTGGCAAGGGCCAAGCAGGAAGCGCAGGCGCGCATGCTCGACGTGCTCGAGGACGAGGGTCGCGAGGACCTTGATGTCATCGTCTCCGTTGCCCGGGATCGCATTCTTGTGAGCGACGGTGGCGAGCCGCGCACGGTACGACTCGATGAAAACAGTCCTCAGGTCGCGGTTGGCGATCTGGTGCTGGTGGAGAATCGCCCCGATGGCTCTGGGCGTTTGGTCGGTGTGGCCGCTCGCCGAACGACGCTCTCGCGGCCCGACCCCGGAAACCCCCGCAAGGAACTCGTGTTGGCGGCGAACGTGGACGTGACCGTCATTGTCGCTTCCGTTGCCCAGCCCGCGTTCCGGCCGGGATTGGTAGATCGCTTCCTGCTCTCGATTCAGCGCGGCGGCATCACGCCCGTCTTGGCCATCAACAAGATGGACTTGCTCGAGTCGGAAAGCGCGGCTCAGGCCTTGGAGGAGGAGCTGTTGGCCTTTGAGCAATTGGGCGTGGAGGTCTTTCGCATCTCCGCCGCCCAGGGCTTCGGTCTCCCTGAGTTACGGGCCCGATTGGCCGGGGAAACATGTGTCTTGGTGGGGCACAGTGGAGTTGGCAAGTCGACGATCCTGAACGGCATCGACCCGCAGGGCATGCGCTCGACGGGAAGTGGGCGCGAGTTCGACGGCAAAGGTCGCCACACCACCACGGCATCGGAGCTCAACTTTCTGCCGGATGACACTCGGTTGATCGACACCCCGGGAATCCGAACCCTAGGACTGTGGAAGATCGATCCCGCCGACTTGGCCGACTACTTTCCTGACTTTCACTCGGCGATCGCTGGGTGCCGCTTTCGAAACTGCTCGCACATCGTTGAGCCCGACTGTGGTGTGAAAGCCGCGGTGGAGTGCGGTGAGATTACGGAGGCGCGCTACGGCGTGTACGCGCGCTTCCATGGGGAGTTGTCGAGCTCGGCCTAGCCCTCAGCCGCGCCTCGGAATGGAATGGCGCCCGGGTGGTCCAACACTCGGGTGCCGGCCCTGGCGGGCGTGAAGCAGTAGGGCGGGGCTACCGGCCTGCCCCGTCACCCTCGCTGCAGAGCAAGATGATTCGATCGTCCACTCGCAGGCTGCGCTTCTGTTCACGATCTGGGTTGAGCGCGAGCTTGCGAGGAGAGGCTTGGTAGGGAGCCGTATAGAAGCCCAGGCCGATGCAACCCCGGCTGGCCGCCGCGGCTTGGACTTCCGCAAACGTAATGGCATTGGAATCGAGGCCGAGGTCCGCGGGCATTCGAAGGGTGATCTCAGACCCGCCGGAGCAGATCAGGTTGTCGAACACGGCATTCAGTTCGGGGAGGAGTCCCACGTGCGCGAGGAGGTGACTAAGCAACTGTGGGCTGATGAAGACCACGTCCGCAGTTTGGCCAAGAACCCCGGCGCTGTCGGGGTCAAGAACCTCCGTGAGGACCTCGGGGGTGTTGTCGTGGCCCTCCAGCAGCGAGCGCAATAGAAGCAGACCCATGACCGTTCGCGCATCAGCTTCTTCAGAGTTGCTTAGCCAACCACTTGCCAAGAAGAGGACATGGTCAAACTCGTGCGGGTTGAGCTTGCCGAGGTCCTGTTCAAGCGAGTAGTCGCCGACGACGTGGCGCACGGTCAGTCGGCTCGTGAACTCGAGATGGCCGAGGGCCTGCTGGCGATCGTTCTTGGCGATCTTGGACAGGATCGTGATCTCGAAACTACCGATACTCGTCTCCAACAACTCAGCGATGAGAGTCGGGATCTTGTAGCTCCAACCCAAGATCAAGAAGCGGCGTTGCTTCGGTTCCGGGTGGGGTGGAAGGGTGAGTTCCGCAGCTCCCGGGTTCTCCATCGGAGGAACGGCAGATGGCTGGCAGTCGGCGTAGCGTGGCGCGAGGAAGATCAAACGGTCCGCTTCGGTCAGGATGACTTCCGAGTCCGGATTCAGCTGAACGATCGGCTCCGACCCATCCATCGAGACGACGCCTAAGATGACCGCCTTCGGGAATGAGTTGATTAGGGCGCGTGGGGAGTGCCCGGCGAACTGCGGGAAGCCACGCAGGTACAGTCCAGTGTCCTCGCGGTGGGTGAGCAGGCTCAGAAGCGCAGGGCCCACGCCGGAGTGTCGAAGGCTCTGGGAGAGCAGGCGGCTGATCAGTCGATCGCCAGCGATGATTTCCGAACTGGTGCTGATCGATCTGCGCGCGATGGACACCTTGCGTGGGTCGAACAGCTCTGCCACGACGCAGGGGACGTTTGTTCCGGGCTTCCTCTTCTTGAAGTGCGATTCGAGGTTCAGCAGTGTCTTCACGACTCGCGTGTCGTTCAGTTCGGATCCGCCAAGCTCAAAGTCGGCACCAGGGATGATCACCACCGAGGCTCGGTGAAGGTCGAGGCGTTCGAGATGTTCTTGCTGGAGGGAGGAGCCGGATCGCAGAAAGACTTGGCTCTCATTCCAAGCGGCCCCGAGGCTTTCCCGCAGCTCGAGTCTGCGCTCGGCATTGACCTCGTCGGCGAGGACAACGATGCGTAGCCGGCTCGATCCAGAGCGCAGGGCGAAAAAGCGCTCGAGGCGTCCGGCGGCGGTGAGGAGTTTCTTGATGATCTCTGAGGTGCGGTTCGTTCAACCGAGAATCACAAAGTGATTCTCCATGGCGATGGGAGTCAGGCCGCTCTCCAGTTTCCGAATTGTGAGCGCCAACCATTGGGTCATGATGGCGATGAGGGAGCCCATGAAGAGCACGTACCCGAGCACCGTGACGATCGTGGAAACAATGCGAAGCGCGACGCCCTCGTCGTCCCCCAAGTAGCCCGGGTCCGTCAGCCGAAGAAAGGACCACCAGATGGCGGTTGCGGGACTCTCGAAGTTCGAGGTCAAGGCCCATGCAGCCAGTCCGCCGAGTACGGCGACCATGACGATCAGGCCCGACATCAAGCAGAGCTGGTGCAGGACTCCCCGTTGAACCCATCTCTCCAGGAAGAATTGCGGGTGCCTGAGCAGCCCGTTGCGTGACAGATTCATTGATTCGCTCCCAGGTACTTGTACAAAACGTCGTGCCAGTCTTCGCCGCTCACGTGCTTCAGCAGGGATGTATTGACTGACTTCCTGAGAGCGCTGTGGAGCGGCAGGGCGATCGCGTAGTCTTGTCGCTCGAAGATCACCGGAAGAACCGTCACCGTCTCCTGGAAGGATCTCATGGTCAGGTATCGCAGAATGGGTGCGTCATAGACCACCGCCTGCGTGTTGCCGTCGCTCAAGGACTGAACAGCCTCCGTGGCGTTCGGGAACGGCAGATAGGGGAGTCGGCGGCTGCGCAAGTATTCCTCTCCAGTTGAGCCTTCCACACATGCGATGCGGCTCAGGGACGGCAAGTCTCGCGGGCTGCTCACGGAGAGCTCCAGGTTGGACACGGTGAGCGTGGACGCGATCGCTGCGGTTAGGCCAGAGATCATGATGATGCTTGCGAACATCCAGATGATGGCAACGACGCGACCGCCAAGGGTGATGGGTGCTTTGTCCCCGTAGCCAACTGTCGTCATCGTGACTGCTGACCTCCAAAATGCGGTGCCCAGGCCCTTGGTGATTGAGCCGCCGAACTGCTCTGGGTTCTTCTTTCGCTCCAGCAACCACAGCAGCGTGCCGCCCAGGAACAGAACGGCCAAGAGCGTTCCGGCCGCCTGCAAGAAGCCCACGGAAAGGACGCTGTCTAGAATGGCCCTGAGGCTTCCCGATGTCTCGACGGGGACAGCGATCCCCAGTCCCGAAGGATGAAAGGGATGGCTGAAATCGACGACTTGCTCACGCTCTGCAGTCACCGTGAATGCGGCCACTGCCACGTCGAAGCGCCCATCACCGAGTCCTTCGAGCAGGTCATGTAGCGGGGCCTCCTGGAGTTCGAACTTCAGGGCAAGGTCTTCGGCAATGCTGCGCCACAGGTCAATGCTGATTCCGCGCCACTGGCCGTCAGCGGCTCGGAAAGAGAACGGCGCGGCTTCCTTCGTGCCAACGATGAGTGTTCGCGATTCCTGTGCCACGGCGGAGCTAGCGATCAGCAGCACCAATCCAAGTTTGGTGAGCCAGCGTGAAATTCGAAAGCGCGTTCCCTGTCTCTTGTTCATTCGTTCCTCGAGCCCCGTCGTTAGGTGGACTTCCAATCCACAAGAGGCGCGCTTGAGTGTGCCTCGCGGTGCGGGGTCAATACAAAAGCTAGGTGCGGGAAATGCGCCCATTCTGCAGTCTCCTCTTCGTGGTCCTTGAGACAGTGACTTCGAAGACCAGGAAAACGGCGCTCGCCTCTGTGTCAACGCGCAGGAAAACAGCCTCTGACTCCGATCCCATGGTGAGCCGGGGGCCAGACGACCTGGAAGCACCAGGCCGTCCGTTCCTAGTCGTGACTAGCGCAGGCTCTCGGCGAGTTCAGCCTCGTCCGGTGCGTACTCGTCGATCCAATGACTAAGCGCCTTGCCGAGTTCGTTGTGATTGCGGACGTGCAGGACCTCGCCACCCTTCGCACGTGCTTGTTCGAGCATCTGACGATCGAAAGGCGTCAACGCAACGGCGTCCGCAGCTTCCTGTGCGCCGGCAATCCAGGAGGCATTCACCCGCTCTGGCAGTTGCGGCTCCGCGAACCAAATCGATGCAGTCGCGAGGTCGAGTTGGGGCTCACCATCCGAGTTCAAAGGGCTCGGCACCGTGATGACGATTTGCCCGCTTCCGTCGCCGGAGTTCCAACGTTCCGCGGTGGTGTTCCCAACACAAAGCACGGGCATCAATCCGTTGCGAAACTGCGCTAGCTCTGCAGGCACCTTCAGAGCCAAGATCCAACCCGAGTTGACCTGCGGCTTTTCCTGGCGGTCGTGACTGGTGTAGCTCTCTTCGAGCACGAAGGGTTGCGCTGCGAAAAGACTGAACGCGGCCGTCGGCTGCGTGAATGGGCTCTGCAGGCCCAAACTACGACGTAGGGCTGGGGAGGTCGTGAAAGCGGTCGCAGAGAGAACTCCGAGACAAACGATGGCAAGTAACGGGCGACGCATAACTGTGGTGTTTCCTGGACCCATAACAAGGGTGCTTACTGCTGGACCAATTCGATGTCGTCCATGCCGATGCGTCCCACAGGGGAAGCGCCGGGCCCGGCAAACTCGAAGCGGATGGCGGCCACGTCCGAGAGGACGAAGTCGGGATGATTGGTGGCGAAGTCGGCGAGCCGGACCCGAGTCGTTTCGAACTCATTGGACCATCCAGCTCCGGTCCCGTTTCCGCTGCGCGCGAAGGGGTCGGTGATGCCGCCTTTATAGGCGCCGATGTTCAAGGTGCTGGTGTTGCCGTAGGCGTCTCGCAGGGTGACGTCGAAAGTTAAGTCTTCGAGGTCCGCGAGGGTCAACGGGTGGCGCGTGCTTTGGCAAGCGCGGAAGGAGAGGTAGGCATAGTCCGCGAAGTTGCGAGCTGCGGCGACCACTTCAAATTCGAGGTAGGTCGGCGCCGTCCACTGGAACACGATGCCCCGATCATTGTCCGAGGGACCGTTGCGCGTCATGCCGTTCATCGGGTCGGCTGAGTCGGAGGTCAAGTTCCCGTTCCCGTCCTGCAGCCGCGCCTCGACGAGAATATCGACGTTCCCGCCAACGGCTCCTTGGGAGCTCGAAGTGTCTACGCCCGTTTCGGTCTGGAAGTCATCGATGACGAAGGCGTCAGTGGATGGGCCGTTCCAGTACTCGTACACCACGTCGGGGCAATCCGCAGTCGGAACGCCGAGGGATCGCAGGCTCTCCCACTTGCGCCAGAGGTACTCCTCCGCGATCGCGTCCTCTCCGAGGATGTTGTAGACGGTGGGCAGGAAGTAGCCATTCATCAGCTTGTGTGTGTTGCCACGGCCAACGATGCAGGGGCCTGCGGCGACCAGGGAGCCGGTGCCATTGTGGAAGGCGCCATGCCCAACGCCGTGGTAGGTCACGCCAAAGCGCTGGCCCTCAGCCCGGGTCAGCAAGTGATAGGTCTGCGCGACGTTCGACGCAGGACTTCCATCGACGTCGTCGTCGGCTGCGCCGGTCCAAAGTTGGTAAGCAACATCCCCGGGGTTGTTGTTGGCACCGAGGAAGTCGGTGGGGGCGATCGACGAGACGAGTTGGATGTCCGAGGCCACGAACTGGGCGGGCGTGTCGGCGCCGCTGATCAGTCGCCGATAAGCGCGCGCCACGCCCTCTGCGCCACGGCTGTGACCGATCCAGATCATGCGGTGACGGTCCACATGGCCAACCATAACTCCGCCAGCGATCAGACCCAAGTTCTGCAGGAAGACCTCAGTGTTCTCGATGGTCGTCGTCGCCGCAGAGTCAGGTCCCGGGTTGGTGTTGTTCCGGTGGCTCATGACGATGAAGCCGTAGGAACTCATGTGTTCACCGATGTGGTCGTACCAGTTGTAGTTGTGTCCGTTGCCGTGGCTGACCACGATCAAGGGCAGCTCCCCGAGCGCAGCGATGTTCGCTGGGTAGAAGATGTTCTGCCGGTGGAAGCTGGAGCTCCCGTGGTCGTGCGAGATCTCGACTGGGGTGTAGGGACCGGGGGCCACCATGTCGCGGAAGACAGCAAAGCCGTGTTCATCGCCCCGTCCATCGACGAAGTCCCCGTCACTCAAGAGCCCGTCCCCGTCCAAATCGACCACCACGTCGTAGCCCCGGGAGATTGCCGTTCCGCTGGGACCCGCCAAAGTGCCCGAGTCGAGGCTCAATACGTTTCCGGCCAGGTCCGCGCCGGCGAAGCTGACTGCCGAAGCGCCACCGCGCACGTCCACCAACACTGGATCCAAGTCCCACTCGGCGCGGCTGCGGCCCTCCGTGATGAACACTTGGGTTTGCTGATTGGCGATGCCCGGGTAGCGTTGGGGGTCGAGGGTTAGGCTGACTGTTTCCGTGGAGTTGAAGGCGTCGACGAAGTCAAAGCGCGGTTCCAACGCCAAAGGCTCGCCCACGAGATCGAGCTCGATCGGCCCGGCCGTGAAGGTCACCGGCAAGGCGTTGCTCAGATTGAAACCCGTGCCGCAGGGGCCGCCGGGGTCGCGATAGAACACCTGGAAGTGAAGGGTGGTTCCGGGCTGGACGATGCCGACTGCCGAGCCATTGAGCTTCTGAATGAACTGGCTGTCTGTGATCGTTCCGGAAAGGCTCGACGTTTGCGGCTGCAGCCGTTGCAGCTGCTGGCCGTTGCCCGCCACGCAAAGTTGGCCGTCGCCGAGGGTCGCTGTTCCCGGGGTGGTTCCCGCCACGAAGACGCCGAAGCGTTGGGGGGAGATGCCCTCCGCTGCGAGGACCAAGTCGTCCGCCGCGTGGTTGGTGGTCCCGGCCGCCGCGAAGAGCCGCGCGCCGGTCGCGCTGTTGCCGTCCAGTCCGCTATTGCCACAGCCGGCGTTCGGATCGTCGTTCGAGCACGGACACTGGGTCCCCAAGCAAAAGGGCGCTCCTACTTGGCCCAGGGCCTCCACAGAGAAGAGCAGCAGGGGTAGGAGCGTGAGGGGGGCGGCGCGAAGAAGCATAGGAACTGTCTGGTTGGGGGCGATCGAACTCGGCGCTATGGACCGGGCTCGAGCGGCTGCAATACGTGTCTCTAGAATGGCCTACGGACCCCGAATCGTCAGGTGGAATCCGCGCCGAGGCTTGTGTTTCTAGGCCTATCGTGCGAAAAAGGGGGAGCAAGGGCACCCTGCTGTCTTGATAGGTAGCAGCTGTCCACAACCCCTCGGAGGTAGCTGTGAAGCACATTCTCATCGCGTCGGATCTCTCGCCTGAATCTCTTCTGCCCTTCGGGCCCATGGCCAAGCTGGCACGCTCGATCCAGGCCAAGGTCACCGTCCTGCACGTCGTCCAGGACCTATTGGTCGCGCCCCACGGGGCGCCGCTTTCCCCGATGATTGGTTCTATGGACATCGGAGCCGAGATCGAGAGCGCCAAGGCTCAATTGGAGAACAGCTGCAAGGACCTTCACGGGGTGACCGATCTGAATGTGGAGGTGATCTCTGGGGTGCAGATAGCCCAAGCCGTCAATCACTACGCAGAAGCGAACAAGGTGGACCTGATCGCCATCGCCACCCACGGCCGCACGGGATGGCGTCACCTGGTGCTCGGAAGCGTGGCCGAGGCCGTCTTGCGCAACTCGAAGGTCCCCGTCATTACCTTCCCCCGTACGGAATAGCCGCGGGAGGGCCTCGACCAGGCCCTCCCAATGGGGGCGAATCCCTGTTTCCAGCCCCCTCGGATCTCCAGATTCCGTCGCAAACTCCCGAAGTCCAGGGCAGGCGAGGGTAGACAGCCCATCCCTCGCCGCTAAACTCTCTGGCCTCGAAAGGCTGGGTGTCCGTCACGGATACCGAGCCACGCTGGTTTTTGGTCCACCCCGACGGTGGCGCCGGCGCACCCCCCTACTGGAGCCCCCTGCTCTGGGATCGGGGCAAGTTGATCGAGGCGGACCGCAAGGTTCGACACTCCTTAAGAACAGTTTAGAACAAGGAAACAGGGTAGTCACATGGCCATTGAAGCCGAACGCAAGCTTGAGATCATCAAGGAACACGCCATCCAAACCGGAGACACGGGTTCCCCCGAGGTTCAGATCGCTGTGCTCACCGAGCACATCACGAACCTGACCGAGCACCTCAAGCAGCACAAGAAAGACTTCGCCACACGACGAGGTCTCCTGACGATGGTCGGCCGCCGCAGCCGTCTCCTTCGTTACCTGCGCAAGAACGCTCACGACCGCTACGTTGCGATCGTGGCCAAGCTGGGCTTGCGCGTCGCTAAGTAAGGCGACAACCGTTTCAGAACTACGGCGGTAGCCCATTCCACGGTCTGGCCCTTTCGAGGGCCGACCTGGAAACAAGGCTCCAGCCATCGACCCAAGGTGGGGGAGTGAACCCTTCCCCATTTGAGACTCGTGGTTTTCCGCGCCCATAAAAAGGGTGCACCACACAGGGTCGGGAGCCCGATCGCTCTGGCGATCGAATTGGCATGACGTTGAAAAGAGATAAAGATAAAAACTGATGTTTGATACCTACAAACGCGTTGAGCGAACGATCGCTGGACGCACCCTTGTGCTCGAAACCGGTCACATGGCCCGCCAAGCTGGCGGCGGAGTGATCGCAACCCTTGGCGACTCCAAGGTCTTCGCAGCCGTCACGGCTGGCAGCGCACGAGAAGACATTGACTTCTTCCCGCTCGTGGTGGACTACCGCGAGCAGACGGCCGCAGCGGGCAAGATTCCCGGCGGCTTCTTCAAGCGCGAAGGACGCCCGACCACCAAAGAAATCCTCACCATGCGCCTGACGGATCGCTCGATCCGCCCCATGTTCCCTGAGGGTTACAAAGCCGAAGTTCAAGTGATGAGCTTCACCATGCAGTACGACGGCGTGAACAACACCGACGTGCTCTCCATGATCGCAGCCTTCGCGGCGCTCTCCATCAGTGGCTTGCCCTTCGAGGCAACCATGGGTGCTGTCCGCATCGGCCAAGTCGACGGCGAACTGATCGCATTCCCCAGTGACGAAGACCTGCGCGAAGGCTCCAGCCTGAACCTCGTCGTCGCCGGTCACGAGAACGGCCTGGCCATGGTGGAAGCCTCCGCCGACCAGCTGCCCGAGAGCGACATGCTGGACGCGCTTCAGCTGGCTGAAGCGACCATCAAAGAAGTCATCGCTGTCGTCTCCGAGCTCAAGCAGCTGGCCGCCAAGCCGATCGCAGCGTTCACCGTTCCCGAAGTGGACGAAGCCCTCAAGGCCAAGGTCTGGGGTTACAAGAGCGATCTCAAGGCAGTCATCTTCACCGAAGGCAAGCACGCCCGCGACGACGCCATGCGCACCGTTCGCACCAAGGTGCTCGCCGATCTTCTGGCGAACACGGACGACGCCGACAAAGGCTGCGCCACCAAAGCCATCAAGAGCTTCTACCACGACCTGCAAGGGGAAGTCGAGCGCGAGTGCATCCTCGAAGGCAAGCGCACGGACGGCCGTGGTCACGCTGACATCCGTCAGATCACCATCGACCCGAACTTCGCCCCGCGCAACCACGGCTCGGTGCTCTTCACCCGCGGTGAAACCCAAGCCCTCGTGAGCGCGACCCTCGGCACCCCCGACGACTCCGCCATCATTGACGGCCTCGAGAAGGAGTACCGCAAGCACTTCTACCTGCACTACAACTTCCCGCCCTACTCGGTCGGTGAAACCCGTCGCATCATGGGCCCGGGCCGTCGCGAGATCGGTCACGGCATGTTGGCCGAGCGCGCGCTCGCCAGCGTCCTGCCCCCCAAAGAGAGCTTCCCCTACACGGTGCGAGTGCTCTCCAACATCACCGAGTCCAACGGCTCTTCCTCCATGGCTTCGGTCTGTGGCGGTTGCCTTGCGATGATGCTCGCCGGTGTGCCCCTCAGCCAGCCCATCGCTGGCATCGCCATGGGTCTTGTGAAGGAGGGCGACCAAACCGCCATCCTCTCCGACATCCAAGGTTCCGAGGATCACAACGGTGACATGGACTTCAAGGTCGCTGGTTCCGGCATCGGCATCACTGCCTTGCAGATGGACATCAAGGTCAAGGGCGTCAGCCGCGAACTTCTTGAGGCGGCCCTCGGCCAAGCTCTCGAAGGTCGTCGCTACATCCTTCGCAAGATGCTCGAAGTGGTCAACGCACCGTCCGCCGACATCAGCGAGCACGCTCCCCGCTTCGAATCGATCAAGATTCCCGGCGAGAAGATCGGCTTCCTGATCGGCCCCGGCGGCAAGACCATCAAGGCCCTGCAGGCTGACTACGAGGTCAAAGTCTCCGTCATGGACGACGACGGCAACATCCAAGTCTTCGGTACGAACAGCACCAAGACCAAGGCCTGCGCCGACGCCATCCGCTCCATGTGTGAGACCCCCAAGGTTGGCACTCGCTACACCGGCACCGTCAAGTCCATCCGCGACTTCGGCGCCTTCATCGAGATCCTCCCCGGCGTCGAAGGCCTCTGCCACATCTCCGAGCTGGCTGACGGCTTCGTTGAAAAGGTCGAGGACGTGATCAGCATGGGCGACGAAG
>CALCXM010000010.1 GCA_937905825.1 uncultured bacterium | reverse complement strand
GGGAGGAGCGGGCGCAACCCGTCCGCATCACGGCCAATAGGGAGTCGACCCTCGTCCTGGGGAAGGCCCCCTAGGAATCGAGCAGCTCGGGCGCGAGGAGCCAATCCTCGCACGGATCCCTGAAGTCTTGGGTTAGATCTGGTGACTCCCATGCTCCGCAATGGGGCGCTATCTAGTGCTTATCCGGGGGGTGAAAGGGCTTCTTGTGGGGGAATTGCGACCCCGTGTCCCAGAGGCCCTCCGAAAACGCTTTCTGAGAGTGCGCCTTGACACCTCAGATCGGGGCCCTATTTATGGCGCCCCCCCAAGCTCCCTGGCGGAGCCTCAGAACCCATCGAAGAATTATGGTGTCCCTACCCTCCACGGCCCTGGTCATCGTCGAGTCCCCGACGAAGGCTAGAACCATCGCAAAATACCTCCCCAAGGGTTTCCACGTGGAAGCCTCCATCGGCCACATCCGAGATCTGCCCACATCGGCCTCGGAGATCCCCAAAGCAGTGAAGGGCGAGCCCTGGTCCCGACTGGGGATCAACGTCGACCACGAGTTCGAACCGATCTACGTGGTGCCTGCGGAGAAGAAGAAGCAGGTCAAGAAGCTGAAGGACCTGCTCAAGAAGGTCGAAGTCGTCTACCTGGCGACCGATGAAGACCGCGAGGGAGAGGCCATTTCCTGGCACCTGTTGGAGGTGCTCGATCCGAAGGTTCCGCAGATGCGCCTGGTGTTCCACGAGATCACCAAGAAGGCCATTGAAGAAGCACTAAAAAACCCCCGCGAGCTCGACACCCGCATGGTGAAGGCTCAGGAGACGCGGCGCATCCTCGACCGCTTGTACGGCTACGAGGTCTCGCCGATTTTGTGGCGCAAGGTCGCGCCCAAGCTCTCCGCGGGCCGTGTGCAATCGGTCACCGTGCGCTTGATCGTCGAGCGTGAACGGGAACGCCAGCGTTTCGTGCGCAGCACCTACTGGGACCTCTCGGCTGACTTCCAAGCGGCCGAAGGGCCCGCCTTCTCGACCGTGCTCGTCTCCCTGGATGGCAAGCGCATCGCGCGCGGCAAGGACTTCGACTCGGCCACCGGACAGCTGAAGTCGGAGGACGACAAGAACATCGTCTTGATCGACGAGGCCATGGCCGGCGAGTTGGCAGCGAAACTCAAGACCTCCGACTGGAACGTCGAGAGCGTCGAGCGCAAGCCCTACACCGATCGGCCCTCGCCGCCCTTCACAACCAGTACGCTGCAGCAGGAAGCGAACCGCAAGTTGCGGCTCTCCGCCCGCGCCACCATGCAGGCCGCCCAGCGCTTGTACGAGAACGGACTCATCACCTACATGAGAACGGACTCGACGACTCTTTCTGGATTGGCGATCGACGCCTCGCGCGAAGCCATCGCGCGCCTCTACGGCAAAGAGTTCGTGCCCGCCAAGCCGCGCACCTACAAGACCAAGGTCAAGAACGCCCAGGAAGCGCACGAGGCGATCCGCCCTTCGGAAGACTTTCATCGCCCGGAGGACCTGCGCTCCAAGCTGAACGACCGCGAGTACAAGGTCTACGAGCTGATCTGGAAGCGCACCATGGCCTGCCAAATGGAAGACGCCCGCGGTTCGCGCATGACTTTGCGTATATCCGACGGCCACGCAAGCTTCCATGCATCCGGCAAGACCATCGAGTTCCCCGGCTACTTGCGAGCCTACGTGGAAGGCGCCGACGATCCCGACGCGGAGCTCGCGGACAAGGAACTGGTGCTGCCCGACGTGAAAGAAGGCGAGTCGGTCAAGCTCGCGAAGCTCGAGCAGAAAGACCACACCACCCAACCGCCCGCGCGCTACACCGAGGCTTCCCTCGTCAAGGAACTCGAAGGCCGTGGAGTTGGACGACCCAGCACCTACGCCACGATCATCGACACGATTCTGTCGCGGTCCTACGTGGTCAAACAGGGCACGGCCCTGGTTCCGACCTTCGTCGCCTTCGCCGTGGTCAAGTTGATGGAGCAACACTTCGCGGGACTGGTGGACATTGCGTTCACCGCGCGCATGGAGGATGACCTCGACCAGATCGCCATCGGCAAGATGGAGGCCTTGCCCTACCTCAAGGAGTTCTACTTCGGCTCGTCAGAAGGCACTGGCTTGAAGAATCTGATTCAAGTGGAGATCGACGCCCGCGATGTTTGCACCTTGCCTTTGGGCAAGGACAGTGAGGGTCGCCAGATCAACATTCGCGTGGGCCGTTACGGTCCATACCTGGAGCGCGAAGAAGAGCGCACCACGATTCCCGTCGGCATGGCGCCGGACGAGTTGACCATCGAGAGCGCCGAGGAGCTGCTGCGCAAGGGTTCCGGTCCGACGGACTTGGGCACGGATCCCGAAACCGAAATGATGGTCTACGCCAAGACCGGTCGTTACGGTCCCTACTTCCAGTTGGGCGAGATGGGCGAGGAGCCCAAGATGAAGTCGTTGCTTCCCGGTTGGGACATCGAGACCGTCACCCTGGAAGACGCCCTGAAAATGCTGCGCCTGCCGCGCGTGGTCGGCCAGGATCCGGAGGGCAATGACGTGGTGACCGACTTTGGTCGCTACGGCCCCTACGTGAAACGGGAATCGGACACGCGCAGCCTCGAGAAGCCCGAGGACATCTGGGAGGTGGACCTCGAGCAGGCTTTGGCCAAACTCGCGGAGCCCCCCGCACGGGGCGGCCGCAAGCGGGCCTCGAAAGTTTTGCGCGAGCTGGGCGTGGACCCCAAGACTGAGCTCCCCATTCGCTTGCTGTCGGGTCCCTACGGTCCCTACGTCAGCGACGGCACCATTCACGCTTCGATCGCCAAGGACGGAGACCCGGACAAGGTGACCTTGGAAGAGGCCTGCGACTTGATCGAGGTGCGTGAGGCAACCGGCAAGAAGAAGCGCAAGAAGAAGGCGTCTAAGAAGAAGACCACCAAGAAGACGACGGTCAAGAAGACCGCCAAGAAGGCCACGAAGAAAGCAGCCAAGAAAGCGACCAAGAAGAAGGCCTCGAAGAAGAAAGCGTCCAAGGGAAAGGCCTCCTGACCTGGTAATGGCCGTTTTTGCGGCCATCTCGGTCCTCTCGCGCCTCGACGTGGAGGACCTTCGGCGCTACCATGTCGTGCCCCTCACTTCCCAAACCAACCCCTAGAGCCCCTGCCCCGCTGAGAATGGAAATCACCGAGATTCAGGTCGACGGCTATGAGAAGGTCGTGCGTTGCCGCGATCAAAAATCTGGCCTGCACGCCCTGATCGCTGTCCACGACACGACCCTTGGTCCGTCCCTTGGTGGCATGCGCATGTGGCCCTACGCGTCGGAAGACGAAGCCCTCTTTGACGTCTTGCGATTGTCGAAAGGCATGACCTACAAGTCAGCCGTGGCGGAGACCGGTTTGGGTGGCGGCAAGTCCGTGATCCTCGGGGATCCGAAGACGGACAAGTCGGAGGAGCTGTTCCGCGCCATGGGCAAGTTCATCGAGAGCCAAGGCGGGATCTACATCACCGCCGAGGACATGAACATCGGCATCCCCGACTTGGAGATCGTGCAGACGGAGACCAAGTACGTCACGGGTTTGAGCCGCTCCAAAGGGAGTTCTGGCAATCCGAGCCCCTACACCGCAGAAGGCTGTCTGATCGGCCTGCGGGCCGTGGCTGAGGAGCTCGATGGTGACACCAGCTTGGCGGGCAAGAAGGTCGTGATTCAAGGGGTTGGCGCCGTTGGCGGGGCCCTCGCGATCATGCTCAAGGAAGAGGGCGCACACGTCACGATCTGTGACATCAACGAAGAGCGCGTCAATCAATTGGCCGCCGAGCACGGCTTCGATGTGGTTGCCGACGGGGACCACATGAGCGTGGAGTGCGATATCTACTCGCCCTGCGCCCGTGGTGCTGGCATCAACGACGAGACGATTCCGCAGCTCAAGTGCCGCGCCATCGCCGGTTGCGCCAACAACCAAATGCTGGAGTCGCGGCACGCTGCTGACGTGCGCGCTCGCGGCATTCTCTACGCTCCTGACTACGTCTTGAACGCTGGCGGCATCATCAACGTCTCCGTGGAATTGCGTCCCGGTGGCTACGACGAAGCCTATGCCCGTGAGCGCATCGCGCGCATCTACCACAACCTCAAGAAGGTCTTTGAGATCTCCCGCCGCGACGACATCACGACCAGCGAGGCCGCACTGCGACTCGCCCGGGAACGTCTGGATGCTGGCAAGGTCGCGCCCAAGTAGGCACGACCGGACGGCCGCCAATGGCCAAGTTCACTCACCCTCGGGGCCTTCGGGATCCGAGGGTGAGTTTCATTTGAGCCGGAGTCCTGCGCACCCTCCGGGACGAGGTTCGTGCAGGCGATCGCCCCCCTGAAGTAAGTAGCGGGCGGCCCTGAATCCGAGGCTGGTGACCAGGGCGCTCAAGAGGATCACGAGCAAGGAGGTCCCATGCTGGCGCAGGGCCGTGGCGTGGGAAAGCCACCCAGAGGTGGGCATGATCAGGGCAAGGGTGCCCAACACGAAGAGCCGGTGTTCGGTCATGGTCGAAAGATCCTAGGGGCCGGGTCGCGCAGACTTTTCCGTAGCTTCCCGATGAACTCGCGGAACCTGGTTTGGGCAGGGGTGTTTTTCTCTCCAAGACCCAAGTACCCCACCCGATACCATGCAGAAAATCACCTCAACGGTCCTTACCGCCCTCCTCCTCTGCGCAGCCCCGCTGGGTTCCGCCTTCGCAACTCAAGAGATGGAGAGGGCGCCGAAGACCCCGGTCGCCGAGCGAGCGACCTCCCAAGAGCAGGTCCCCAAGACCGAGAAACACGCCATCCCCGAGCGCTTGAAGCAGCGCATTCAAAAAGCGCGGGCCCGTCTGGGCAAGCTCAAGAGTAGGGCAGATGAAGCCTCCAAGGCCGAGGACATGGAAACCCTGAAGCGTCAGCGCCGCGCCCACCAAGGCGAGCGTCGGGAAGCGATCAAGCAGCACGTGAAGCAGTGGGCGGGTGAGAACCCGGAGAAGGCGGAGCGCATCCGCAAGGCCCGGGCAAACAGCCAAAAGGATCAGCCGGCCGGCAGGCTCAAGCAAGCCGTGAAGTCGCGCCGTGGTCAAGTTGACGAAGGCCGGCGATCGGCGCAGTCAGGCAAGGGGGCTCAACGTGGAGTCCAAACTCAACGGAAGGCACAGACTCAACGGGGAGCACAGGGCCGGCGCGCAGGCAAAGGTCAGCGTGCGAGCACCCAAAGCAGGGGCCGTCAAGCAGAGCGCTCCCAGCGGGGCCAGACCCAGAGTCGTCCTGGCGCCGCTCGCCAGCGCGGGCAAGCTCGCCGATTCGGGCGTCGCTTCGCTCGCTAAGCAAAGCCGTTCATAGGAATTGCAATGGGCCGGGCCCCGCGCGGGACCCGGCCCATTGCGTTGTTAGGCAGCGATCTCCGCGACTGCTAACCTGGCGGCCTCTTCAACCAGGAGCACCCATGAGATCTGAAGCAACCGTAACCATTCAGCGCCCGATCAATGAGGTCTCCGAAGTCGCGACGGAGCGGGTTGCGGACTGGAGCCTGGAGGCCTGGCCGACAAGGGGCGGTTTCTCGATCGGGTTCCACGGATCGACCTTTCGCGTGGTCCGGACTTGTGCCTTGGAGTCCCGTGGTTTTTGGATCCTCGTGCCCAGTGCCGGCCTAGGCCCGACAAAGAAGTAGCGCCCAACCAGACAAGCCGGCAAGGCGCTCCTACTTTCTCTAGTCCATTTAGTGGACCGTCGGCTTTTTAGTCTTTTCGCAAGAAGTCGACCAGGTCGGCTTCCAAGTCAGCGAGGCCGTACTCGGGCACGATCAAGCAGTTGTAGACGATCTTGCTGAGAGCGTCCGGCGTGTTCGGGTTGAGATCGCGGGGCGGTGGGTAAGAGAGGAAGTAAGACAAGCTCAAACGCTCGGTCTCTCCACCTTGCTCGCGGCCAGCGTAGGTCCACGGGACGTCGTCGAAGGGCAGGACCCCGGTCAGAATCTCGTAGAGCATGATGCCAATGCCCATCACGTCCGCTTTCGAATCGCGCAAGAGCAACGGGTTGTAGTGGGGGGTCGTCGTGATGACGCCGCGCTCATCAATGCGCATGGCCGGGTCGAGCATGACCACGCTACCGGAGGGCTTGATGACAATGTTCTCGGGCTTGAGGTCGCCGTGGTATTCGAGTTGGCCGTTCTTGTTCATGCGTTGCAGTGCACGCACGATGGTCAGGAACCAGTTGAGTCGAATGCCTTCCAGGGCACGCACCTTCTCCCGCAGTGTTTTGCCGCGGGCGTATTCAAGGGCGACGATCGGGCGACCGTCATGGTCAAAGATCTCACGAACCTTGACGAGGTTCGGGCTCTTGGCCGCCAGCAGGGCTTCCCCTTCGGCTCGGATCAGATCGTCTATCTCGTGCACATCCAGAAAGTCGATGCGCACTCCATCGGCGCGGAAGAAAATAGCTTCCGCGGGGGTTTCATCGGGGCTGATGCCTTCCGGGCGACGCTGATTTGTGATCTCCAAGAAACGAGTCACGTAGCGTCCGCCACCGGCGACGTCTCCAACCTTCAGGGCGACTTTGTTCCCGTCTTCGTCCTCGGCAAGATAGACGAGTGAGAACCCGCCTCGGGCGAGGAACTCAATGACTCTGTAAGAGCCGATTCGCTCGCCTGCTTCTAATTTGATCATTTCCGGACTTGGGGAGGGCCTGGTAAAAGTGTGTCTGTATCGCGTCCGCGAGAGTCCCGGGGACCCCCCCCTACTTCGAGCGCTGGACCCTGCCGGATTGAGCCTTTCCGGTGGCTTGGTAGAGCAAGTCCGACAAATGGCCCCGGAATGGGGCCGGAGAGTCGGAACAACCTCGCGCAGGTTGCTCACCCCCGAGCTAGGACCCCGATCTTTACCCGGGGACTCGAGACCTGCGGCCACTGGCATTCCTAGGAAGCTGCAATGGTTGGCCCGGCCGGAGATGGCGTTCCGGAAAGATTTTCCGCCTGACCGCTGCCTGGGCGAGCTTCCCCAGATCTAGGAAGGGTTGGTCCCGAAAATGCCCAGAGGCCAGGGGTTGCAGCCCTAGTTCCGTTCGCTTCTCAGGGTCTCGATGGGGACCTCGAAGGCTTCAGCGCTCTCCGGCAGGTCAAGAATGGCCCGGGCCCCCTGGAAAATTGTTCCAGTTCCCAGCCAGTCAGGTTCGGGGGCGTGAGCCTGGTAACGCCAGGACCTACCGAGGTCGTCCACCATGCCGAGTTCCTGGTGTTGCGCATTGCGCACGCTGTGGAATCCACGCTCGCCTCCCAGCTCGGCGAACTGGACGATGATCCCGAGCACCTGGCCGTCCATGACAATCTCCCAAGCCCGCACGGGCTCGGCCACCGCAGCAGTGACCTCGGTGCGATCGTGCAGGGATTGTTGATCCGGTCCAAGGCAGCTCGCGGCTGCGAGGGGCAGTATCAGGACCCAGTGGTGAAGAGTTCGGCTCACAGCAGGAGTATCGGAAGGAATGGAGTCGTCCTGGCCGGTTCTCAGTAGAATCCGGCCATCATGGCAAGAACGATTGATCCGAGTTCGATGGAGAAGTGGCGCCGGGCGGGAAAAATCGCGTCCCAGTGCCGCGAGTGGGCACGGTCAGAGGTCAAGCCTGGCATCCGCATCCGCCACATTCTAGAGACGGTCGAGGAAATGATGCGCAAGGAAGGGGCCCAACCCGCCTTCCCTGCCCAGTCGTCGCGCAACCATATCGCGGCTCACTACTGCTCGCCCCCGGACGACGAAACCGTTTACGAAGAGGGCGACTGCGTCAAGATCGACTTCGGCGTCCACGTGGACGGCTGGGTCGCCGACACCGCCACCAGCATTGACCTCTCCTCCGACGGGCGCTGGGGCAGCTTGATCCAAGCCTCGGCCGACGCTTTGAAAGGAGCGATCAATACCCTGGGGCCTGGCGTTCCCGTGCGTGACGTGGGAGCTGTTGTTGAGCGCATCATCACCAAGGCCGGTTTCGAGCCGATTCGCAACCTGACCGGCCATGGGGTGGATCGCTGGAAGGTGCACTGTGCGCCCCAGATCCCCAACTACCCCGAACGCGGCACGGCCAAGTTCCACGAGGGCATGATGGTCGCCATCGAACCCTTTGCGTCGACTGGCGAGGGCTACATTCGCGAGAAGGGCAAGTCCGAAGTCTTCATGATGATGCGTCCGCCGCGCAACGCGAAGGGGCTCGACCGGGACATCTTGAAGTACATCGAATCCTGGCGCGGCCTGCCGATCGCCCGCCGCTACTTCGATCAATTCGAGGCGGAGGCCGTGGAACAGGTGATCTCCAAGCTCAGCAAGCAAGGATCCCTGATGCGCTACCCTCCGCTCGTCGAACAGGACGGCGTGATGACCTCCCAGAACGAGCACTCGATCTTCATCGGGCCGGACGGGGTCGAAGTCATCACGGCCTAGGCGCGAAGCTCCGCCGCCTGCCTTGAAGATCGCGCTCGTCACGACTCCCTGGTCCTCGCGCTCAGGGATCGCGGACTACACCCGGCACCTGTTGCCCTACTTAAGGGAGCAGGCGGAGGTCAGCCTGTTCGTGGAAGTCGGGCGCGAGTTGGAGGATTGCGGGGACGAATGCCCCGAAGCGATCAGTGAGTTGGATCCGCGGTCTTTCGACCAGATCCTCTACCAACTGGGAAACGAGGCGCAGCACGCCTTCATGATTCCGCTCATCAAGAGTCTCGGCGGAACAGTGGTGCTGCATGATTGGGTGCTCTTCGATCTCGCGGTCAGCGCCTATCCATCCCTGGCCAAGGGCGGTTTGGCGGGTTTGCGGCGGGCCTACTCAGAAGGGGGCGTCGGCCAGGCCTTGCGCTGGCGCAGGTCTCGCAAACAAGCCAATGGGGTGGCCAGTGGCTGGTTTGGCATGGAAGGAGAAGGGCGCTGGAGTGGCGCAAGCGCGGTCATTCCGTGCGGCGGAAAGAAGCTGCGCTTGCAGCTGCATCTGCCAGAGGGCCGAGCCTGGCGCATCCGTAAGGGAGAGGAGTGCTTGGCGTCGGGCAACGCGGCAGGCGAGGTCAGCGTGGAATTCGGGACAGCCGACGCAGAAGCCGTCGAGCTAGAAGTCTCCGGCGCTGGACCCATGGGACGGGACCCACGCCCGCTCGGTGTCTTTGTCAAAAGCGTGGACACTTCGAATGGCCGAGAGTGGGTTGCCATGGACTTGCACGAGTTGCCCCCCGTGGGGACTTACGGGTTGGCGATGGCGCGCTTCGAACTGCCCTTCAACCACTCGGTCGTTCGCCACGCAGATGCCTTCCTCGTTCATTCGGATGTGGTCGGGCGTAGGATCAATGAATCGCGCAACGCGGTGACTCCGATATTCCGTGTGCATCACGGGGTCGAGCGGCGTTGGAAGGACACCCCGCGCCAGGAGGAGCGTCGTCACCTGGGGCTCGCGGCGGAATGGGGAAAGAGTTTCTTGCTCGCTAGCTTCGGAGCCCTGCAAGCGCACAAGCGTCCCGCCGTTTTGTTCGAGGCGCTTCGCCTCGTCCGCGAACGCGGCCATGACGTGCGACTGCTGTGTGTTGGCGAAGAGCGACCGAGTGAGTTTGACGCGGGCAGCGCTTTGCGTTCGCACGGGTTGGAAGAGGCCGTGCACATCACGGGTTGGTTGCCGGAGGAGCAAGCCTGGTCCGCCTTGCACAGCGCGGATCTCTGCATCAACTTGCGCGGTCCCTCGACTGGAGGGACCTCCGGCGGCGCGTGCCAAGCGCTCTCCGTGGGCCGGGCAGTTGTGGTGAGCGATCTCCCCGAACTCGGTCACTTGCCAGAAAACTGTGTGCTGCGGGTGGCAGCGGGGGAGCGGGAAGCCAAGGACCTGGCCGACCAGATCGAAGAGCTGTGCCTGGATCGAAGGCGACTCTCGGAAATGGAAACGGCCGCGCGCAGGGTGGTGGAGGAAGAGCTGCATTGGAGCCTTGTGGCCGAGCGCTACCTGGAATTGCTGAAGAGCTACCCGCGAGCCCGCGCTTCCCGGCGATCGCTTTTGGTCCGCTTTGTGCACGAGACGGCCAAGCAACGGACTCCCGCCGAATAGGCGCTTGGGTAGCGGGGGGCCTTGCCTGGTGCCTTGCGGGGATAGGGGGCCGTGCTTTGCTGATTCCCTACTCGCCTCGTTTTGTCGACTCTCGCAATGACAACACCGTTCCGTCGATTCCTTCCACTCCTCGCAGGGTACTGGGGATTGCGCGTTTTCCTGCTGATCACGGATTTTGATCAGTACGCATTCCCCGCCTATGAGATGGCCCCGGTGGGCATCATCGGCGCGTTGGTGGAGAGTGGTTGGCGCGGTGTTCCTCTGTACCACTTCTTCGACAACTGCGGAGGGCATCTGCTCTGGGGCTTGCTGGTTGCACCCCTCTTCAAGGTGTTTGGATCGAGCTACATGGCGCTCAAGATCTTGCCCTTGCTGCTCGGGGGGCTTGACCTCTGGCTCATCTGGGATCTGGCGCGTCGCGGGTTCGGGCAGTTCGCAGCGACGGTGGCTTCACTCGCGTTCATCTTCGCGCCTCCGACACTCCTGGTCTATTCGATGTTGGCGAAGGGCAACCACTTTGAAGGGTTGACCCTCCAGCTGTTGGCTACCTGGTTTTGGTTGCGGGGCGCGGAGGGCGGGCACCATCGTTTTCGTTTCTGGAGCATCGCTGCGTTCTGCGCGGGGTTTTCCATCTTCGCCTACTCGGGTTCGGCGATTTGGGTGAGCCTGTTGCTCGTCGCGCATCTGGCGACCCGCGGCCTGCCGAGCTTGCGACAAACACTCGTGGGAGCCGCGAGCTTCTTCCTTGGGCTAACCCCGCTGCTCTTGCTCAACCAGCAAACCGGCCGTTTGCAATCGTTCGTGGGGCACAATCTTTCATCGCACTCCTACATCAACCGGTTGGTGGACCTGGGGCACAACGTCTTGCTCGCGGCGCCCGGTTTTCGGCTGGCAAGTGAGGGCGCAGACCTTTGGCTGGGGGCGCTTTGGTGGGGAGCGTACATTGTCGCGTGGGTGGCTTTGGTGCGCGGGGCGCTGTGGGCTCTGCGCGAACGAGAGCGAAAAGGAATGGGGCGCAACCAGCTTGGACTGCTGATACCCTTGCTTACGTACTTGCCCGCCTTCGCCCTGGCCTATTGCTTCAGTGACTTTCGATTTCGGGCACACGAGGGTGAGATGCCCGTGGGGCAGTACCGTTACTTGGTTCCTCACTTGGCCTTCGCGTGCTTGCTCTTTGGCGCGTGTGCCGGGTGGCTGCGCAGCCGGCCTGGCAAGCTCTTGGGCCTACGAGCGATTCTCCTGGTCCCGATTGCTTTGGGGGTTATGAGCGCGCTATTGATGGTGAACCTTGGCTCCTCTGCCCTCGGAGCGGGCTGGCATTACCCTGCTTTTGACAAGGCAGACATCGCTCGGTTCCTCCTGCGCGATGGAGACTTTGAACCGGCGACGTACGAATTCGCATGGGACTTCGAGCGCCTGCGCGCAGAGCTCGACGAGTATGAGCCCTTGGAGCAACAGCGCATTGCTTTTGGCCTCGGTCGGGACATGCTGAAGGGTCAGAGCCTGAACTCCGAGCAGGTCGTCTTTGACATGGAGATCATTCTCAAGGAGTTGCCGGAGGAGCTGCGCCCGGCTGCGGCCCGCGGCGTCGGCGCCGAACTGAGTCAAGGCAAACGCTACCGCCCCGCTTTCAAGAAGCACCTGCTCGATGTGTTGAAGAGTCATCCGGAACACGCGGGCTACCTCGCCATGGGACTCTCCAGCTTCACCCGGGGAGGCTTGAGCCGAGACACCCTGGTGGACTTCAGCCGCGCAAGCAGGCCTCAACCGAGCATTCCCTACAAGCTGCGCGCCGCGTGGCGTGAGGGACAAGGGGAGTTCTGCGGGACCTTGCTGGCCCGCGGGTTCGACGGGGAGACACGTCTGGTGAAGAAGTTTCTCCCCAGCATTCCTACGCTCAATCACGACGACTTTTGGAGAGGGGTGGAGTCCGCTTGGATTGCCGCTGGGTCGGATGCACATGAGTTCGCCGAGTTGCGCAAACAGCTAGAGTCGGACGCGGCGTCCCTGGCCTCGACACCGACGAGATGAGTCAAGCAGCACAATCCCGCAACCGCCGGCGCCTACTGGTGACTCTGGCGGCTCCTTTTCTTGGTTTGCTGCTGCTCGAGGGAGTGGTGCGCATGACCGGAATCTCGTCGCTTCCGGTGCCAGAGGTTGAAGATCGGTTGCTAAGCGAGGTGAACGAGTCCGACCTGAAGTTCGTCAATCGTCCGAACGGAATGAAGCGCGTCACCTACAAAGAAGGCGGCGAGAGTTGGACGGTCGTGATGAACCTCAATGCGGATCGCTTCCGAGGTCCGCGTCTAGAACGGGAGAAGCCGGCGGGGCAGCTACGAATCGCTTGTCTCGGGGACAGCCACACCTTCGGAGAGGGAGTCCCGAACGGCGGGACCTGGCCAGATCACTTGCGGAAGTTCGCGGGGGCTGACGTGGAAGTGATCAATGCAGGCGTTGACGCCTACGACACGTTGCAAGAGGCACTCTGGTACGAACAGTTTGTTGAGAGTTGGAATCCGGACGTTGTGCTCCTGGCGTACTTCCCCAACGACGTCGCTGCACGCGGCGTGGGAGGGGGAACGGAAAGCGAGCAACTCGTTGTCTGGACCCACCCCCGGCAAACGGGATGGATTCGGAGCCTGCGAACTCACTCGAAGGCTGCGGATGTGATCTGCGATCGAATCTACAACTGGCGTTCTTTGCAGGCGCGTCAGCTGGCTTGGAACGAGCGCTACATCGACGGAGATCCTGGGTGGCAGCGCGCCCGTCAGGCTCTGCTGCGCCTGCGTGCTAGGTGCAATGCTCAGGGCCGTGATTTCCACGTGGCGTTGTTTCCCTACCTCGTGGAAAAAGAAGGCGCATTTGTCTCGAGCAAGGCCTTGGCTGTCGTACGTGAGTTTTGTGAGCAGAGTGGGATCTCCTGCTTTGATGGTGAGCCCGCTTTGCTGGAGGAGCTTGAACGCTGCAGCGGGGCACAGGAATTGCGAGTGGGCCAAGGTGACTTTCATGCAAACAGCCGCGCCTATGGGGCCTTTGCCAAGGCACTGGCCTCGTGGCTCGTTCGGACGGGGGTACTTCCCAAGAGCCCTTGAAAGCACTTTGTCTATGACTGCGGGTCAATGACCTCGGCGCTCTCCGCGTGGCTGGCTCTAGAGGCCCGGCCGACAAGGGGCGATCCCTCGCTCGGCTCCCACGAACCGCCC
>CALCXM010000009.1 GCA_937905825.1 uncultured bacterium | reverse complement strand
GCGCTTCCCGCTGGGTTGACAGCCAGAGGACGGGTGGTGGATCAGGACGGCAACGGCACTCCTGGCGCTAGCCTTTGGCTATCTGCTACTGGCATTCATCTCGAGGGCTTTGTGGTGGGGGAGTCGGGGACCGATGGGTACTTCGAGTTAGCAGATCTCCCTGAGTCCAGTTCCTTGGGCGCGCTCGCACCAGGCTTTGCTCCTTCGCACTCGCACCCGCTCCGTCACTATCAAGGGGGAGGGGCTGGCTCTCCTGATGTGGAACTAGAGTTGGTGCTCAACGGAATAGGCGGAAGTCTGCAAGTTGCCGTGGTTGGGCCATCGGGCGAACCTGTGGTTGGAGCCTGGGTTCAAGCGGTTGGATCGGCTCGCGGGCTAGAGCTTGAGAAGAACGGCCTCGTGGTCCACAGCACCCCTCCCCATGAGGGTTGGACGGACGCAGCCGGCAGAGTCGAACTCCGCGGGTTGGCGGCGGGCAGGCCGAAACTCAAAGTGCTCGCGAGGGGTCTGGCTCCATGGACCGGCGACGCGCAAGTCACGGCGGGTCAACCATCCCGGAAGCTCGCCAAGCTCTCGACGGAGTGCACCGTCTTCGGAACGGTTGTTGGGCCAGACGGAGAGCCTGCGGTGGGAGCGCGGATTCGCCAGGTCACCGAACACCATGACCCACTCATGCCCAGCGCCCAGGTCGATGCAGAAGGACGGTACATGTTGCAGGGTCTACCCTCGGAAGAAGTCGAGCTCGAGGTAACGCGACAAGACTTGGGTCGTGCAACCACGCGATTGACTCCTTCTTCCGAAGAGTCGACTCGCTGGGACGCACAGCTATCGCCAGGTCGCGTGCTTGCCGGAAGGATCGTGGACTGCTCGGACAAGCCCATGCAGGGATGGACCGTTCGAGCCTGGCTCGGCTCCTACACCTCATGGAGGGCCGAGGTTCTTTCCGATCGCAATGGCCGCTTCCAAATAGCCGACTGCGAACCGGGCACCCTGACCCTGGAGCTTTTTCGAAATGCGAGCCTGGAGCGGCTTCCAACTTTGACGAGCTTCGTCAAAGAGGAGGATCGAGGTGAGCTCCTCTTTCGCGTGGGTCCCGCCGACCTGTGCGACAGTGGGCTCAAGATTCGGCTCACCTCCAATGACGGTATGTCACTCGCGCGCTCGGACGTCACCGTTACGCCAACGGACAGCGAGAGGAAGCTCCGGGTACAAACAGACGCAAACGGAACGGCTGAGTTCAACGCACTGCCGGCGGGTGACTATCAGATTTCAGTTCATCTCAAGGGGGGACGCCACTGGCCGTTGGGGATCTATCCCATCGGGAACGCAGAGATTCTGGATCTCGGTGAGGTGCGCATTCCGTCGCTGGGGACCCTTCTTGTTTCCGTTGAAGCGCAGGCTGCGCACCATACCCCTCCCTACTTCTGGATCTCGATTCACCAGAGGGATTCCGCTGGCGGGCTGGCAACGCCCGCGGTCGCCCATCTGGAGATTGCGGATCTCGGAGAACCGATTCAACTCGAGGAAGGTGAGTACGTCCTTCTAGCCCGGGGTACGCGCGGGTTCGCTTCACGGGCCTTCACGGTAACGATCCGCGCAGATGCAGGAGTGCAGGCAGTCGAACTGCCCGCTTCGAAGGGGCGTCCGTGCAGAGTGGGTGTGCAGCTCTCAGGGGAACACGGACTCCCGCGAGAGGTGCGACTCACGGTCCTCGACTCCCAAGGGTTTCCGATCGGAAGCGCCAGCGTCGCCCCAACCGGCGAACGCATGCACTCGATGGACGTCAACTTGGGAGCAGGCCTGTTCACCCTCGTTGCCAAGGCTTCCGATGGCCGCCACTTGCGGCAAGAGTTCCGCGTTCCCGCGCCAGCAACGGCTGACCTGGAGCCAGGTGCCGCACCCTTCGAGGTGCTGATGCTCTTGCACTAGGCGCCCGCGGAACAGCGATACCCAGCCCGCGCAATCTCCACCACTTTCAGGAAGCTGGTGGAGATTGCGCGGGCTGGGCATCGCGGCCGATCAGAGACGGCCCGAAGGGCCGTCCGTTGCATCGGCTTGTTGGGCTGCCATCAAGGAACCTGTCATGGCGTGACCTCCACGCCACCACGACGTGTCACACGGAGAAGCCGACGACACCCGCTCCTTCGTTGTCCTCGTCATGTTGCATGAGACCGACATCGATGTGTACTGATTGAGGTACGTCCCCACGTGTCTATGAGAGATCACCAGGTACTGGTATTTTTCACCGCCGTACTCAAACGGTTGGTCGACCTCGACAAGCCATTCATCACCATCCTGGTGAATGACGGTTGCAGGAATTGAGGGCCACCCCAGTTCTTCGCCCATTATCCACGGGTCGCTAAGTGCCAGGGTCACTTTCATTGGTCTGTCCAACGTCTCTTGTGCAGATCTGCGTATCCCTGGCGGTTGAATCCTTGAGGGTTACTGGAAGCGGGTTGTCCTTGGGCCAGGTGGCGTCGGCAACGGCAATACCCAGCCCGCGCAATCTGCACCAGCTTCCTGAAAGTGGTGGAGATTGCGCGGGCTGCGTATCGCTTTCTACATCCTAGGTGCCCGGCCCATAGGTGGATGCGGTTTCTTGAACCCGATCCGACCATACAATGGGATCCCGATGGCCGTGAAAGATGCCGGTGACGATTACGCGGTTCGCATCGATGACATAGAAAGCAATGTACGGGAAGCCGCGGAGAAAGGCACGGTGAGTCCTCCTGGCAATTAGCGGGCTCTTTTCGGGAGCCTCGGCCACACCCCGCATTGCCCGGTCCAACTCGTCGAGAAACCTTGCTCCCAGACCTTGCCGTTTCTCCTCATACAAATAGAAGGCTGCATCTACTTCGGCTTCAGCCTCAGGCCTGAAGGTCACCTGGAACCTCAACGGCTCTGTCCTTCAAGTCGCTGACGGATCTGTTCTAAGGAGGTGTAGTCGCCAGGGTTCTCCTCGTGTGCACGGAGACGACGGCCTAGCTCTTCACGCTGGTTCTCCGTCAACTCCACCCGAGGTGACCCATCTGCAATTCGATTCCACAGAGTCTGGACGTGATCGATTTGCTCAGGAACGCTGAGGTTGTCAAATTCGCTGTGGTCTGGTTCTCTTGACATATTCTCAGTCTACCACTGATGCACTTAGGTTTGTGTGTAGGCTTTTTCTCTGCCTGGTTCACGCCCCTGCATCGGCTCGTTAGCTGGTCAATCATGGGAGCCTCGGCGGTCGTCGGTCAGACTTCGGGTCGCCTGGACGATACATCGTTGCGTTGGCCTTGAATTTCCTACGAGCCTCTGTGAGGGAGTAATCGCCGTTGGGGCCTCCCCGTACCTCGCCCGCATCATCGTCCCCCTGTCCATCCTCCTCCCAACCGCATACAACGCAAATCTCATAGCCGCCTCGCTCGCGGAGGGTCGGATGACCACAGCAAGGGCAGGCAAGTCCTTCGTCGAGTGATCCCTCGGGATTCATAGGTCCAGTAAACGCCTTGTCGACCAGTGGTGGCCGCGGGAGCGAGCGAAGCGAGTGGACGCGGCCATCCACTGCATCGGCGTGTTAGGTGACACTACCAGAACCGCCACCACGGCCTACATGCCTGTTCAGCGTTGTGATCACCGTGTAGATCACCAAGTGCGCGCGGCAAACTAAAACTGACCCACCCCGAGCCAACCCCGGCAAGCTGTGAGTGCAAACAAACGGCGACCCGGAGGAGACGTGATCGAGATGAGTCAGGTACTAGAATGTAAGCAACTGCACGGCCAAGGCGTGCCAATCCGCGAAATCAGCCGGCAAACGGGGATGTCACGGAACACCGCGCGGCGCTACCTCAGGGGCTTAGGAACGCCGGGCGTCTACACGATGTCAGCCGCCAGAGCCCAACCAGCCCAAGCCAAGATCCGCGCCCAAGTCGTCTCGATTCTCGAGGCGGAGAAACGCAGCGACGCACCCAAGAAACAGCGGCTGACAGCAGCCAGAATCCAGCGCTTGCTCGGTGCGGAGGGCGCGCAAGTCAGCCTGCGGATGGTGCAACAGGTAGTCCGCGAAGTCCGCTTTGAGCAGCGGGACCAGCTGAAACACGCCTAC
>CALCXM010000008.1 GCA_937905825.1 uncultured bacterium | reverse complement strand
GAACTCGCGCGGCGACGTGGAGCTCGTCCTGCTCTCCAGCGCTGTTCGGAACGGCTTTCAGCAATCCGCACTCTTCGTGGTGAAGAGTCCTAGAACGGTGGCTGTGTCCAAGAACACGCGGGTTTCGCATACGGAGGACACCTTCATCGGGCGCTTCATCCTCGAGCAGGGGGGGAGCGTTGAGGGTCGGGTGCTCGATTGGACCGGGGCGCCAGCGGTTGGCGCCTTGGTTTACTGCTCAGAGCCCGTGCTAGACCGAGGGTCTGAGGAATACCGAGCTCTTCGAGTTCTTGGATCCAAGTCAATCTCAATTGTCGCGACCACCGGCGGCGATGGGAGGTACGTGATCGAGGGAGTCACTCCATCGACCTATACAGTTGCTGCCTACTTACCCGGAAGCATGCGCAGCATGAGCGAGCCAATCGCCGTTCGTGCGTGGGAGGTAGCCAGGCCCGCGGACTTGCTGTTGGAGCAGCTCCCCGACGACTCCATCATTCGTGGAGCCGTCTTAGAAGCAGACGGGTCGCCGAGGGCGGATGTTGATGTGTACCTGATCTCGGACGACGAGCAACGGGTTCCAGGAAGAACGAAGGCGGATGCGCAGGGTGAGTTCGCGTTTGGTGCCATTCCCGGAACGGTCTACACCATCAAGGCTGGACTGCCTGGGAGTGACGTGCTCTATGCCTACGACGTCAAGACGGGAACGCTGGACCTGGTCTTGCAGCCTACAAAACGCGGAGAGTTCACCGTTCAGGCGAGGACACCGGGTGGAGAGTCGGTACGCAGCTTCTGGGTGGACCTGCGCTACGAGAACGGGAAGATGCCTCCGAACGGGGGGGTGAGCTCTGAGGACGGGAGCCCGGTTCAAGTGTCCATTCCCCAGCGAGATTTCTATGTGAACGTGATTACGGGCGAACATGCGACGGTGAGGGCGGGGCCTTTCGATCCGGAAATTGTTCCGGAAGTCGTTGAAGCCGTCATGGTTCCTCTTCCAGGGCTAACCGGTCAGGTCTTTGCAAACGGTGTTCCCGTACCGGGGGCGCGCGTGCAAGCTTTCTACTCCCGGGATCACTCCTACGTCGAACTCCTGGGGAGCGGTTTGCACCGGATCCAGATGTATCAGGATCCTGGCCACACAGCCACCGCCCACGAGGGGGGGCGCTTCCTCATGCCCATGCGCCCCGACTTACGAATCAAGAATGGATTCAAGCGGATTCATCTGAGAGCGACAGCCGAGGGGTACGCGTTCGGCCCGGAGCTGGTTCTTCCGCTTTCAGAAATCCTCTCATTTCCGGATGTTGTTCTCAATGTGGCGCAGCCAGGCGCCATGCAAGGCCAGCTCGTGTTCGAGGGCGAGCGAGATCTTCGGGGGCTATCTATTTCGATCTCACGGGCGGACAACCAAATACTCACAAAACCCCTCGATGAAACCGGTGCCTACTCTTTCGAGGGCCTCGCTCCAGGGAAATGGCAGGCCACCTTGCTGACAGGCGAACTTGGCTACAGCGAAGAACTGCGGAGGGTGAAGATGGTCAGCTTGGAAGACATCGTTTGGAGCTTCGAAGTCCGAGAAGGCGAAACCACGAGGTTTGATCTAGAAGCGGAGGGCAGTGAGCGGGACACGGTCGGGTTCGAAGGCAACCTGCTCATCGATGGCAGCACCCCCCTGGGCTGGACTTGGAGAGCGACTCAGAATCAGTCGCTCGTTGGCGAAGGACGGTTTGATGCGGATGGCCAGTTCTCCGTGACATGCAAGAAACCGGGGATGCTCTTCCTGACAATTGTGAGGCCGCTTCCCGCGGACTCAGGAACGTCCTACTTGTGGGCTAAGACCTTGTTGAACGAGGGGCTGAACAATTGGCACTGCGAGCTTTCCACGGGTTCTCTAGTCATCGCCGGGCTCCCAGAACCCCTCGGGTCTAGAGACGAAATGGTTCATCGAGCAGAACGTGAGGCCTGGGCGGTTGAGTGGAAGGACCCGGGCCGCGAGCTAACCTGGGGAACGCGGATTCTCTGTGGTCAGGAAGGCGGCCTCAAGGTTTCCCAAGTTCCTGCAGGAGAGGTCAGGATCAGCCGATTGGAATGGTACGAGCCAGTCGCGGACAGCGTTCGGGTGTTCGACCTTGTTGCGGGAGAGAACCTGGAAGTCGATGTGGGGGAGTAGCTCGCACGAACTCTGGGCGGCAACCCACCAACAACACGCTCTCGCGAACTGAGGGTTTGGAACCGCGGGATCTGGTTCATCACTTGAATGAGTTGGGGAAGGACTGCGCGTCACCGAATTTTCGCGCTGGTGGTTCGGTGAATCCGAGCGAACCACTCCTGGGTGTGAAAGCTCGCGGCCCTCTCACTGGCCTACGTAACGGGCGAAGAACCCCGTCGTGGCGTGATCTAGCCAGCGGGCGTACATTGATCCCTCGCATGGTCCGAATCCAGTCGGGATTCCCCTCGCTCCCTCGCTAAGGATCGAATGAAGAAACTGATCGCCCTCGTTCTCGCTGTGGTCGTGTGTTTGTTTTGGTACACGAACTCGGCGCAGATAGTAGAGCCGCTCGCTCCGGAGCTGACGGAGAAGGTCATGGTCTCCGAAGAGGTGCGGGAGCTGCCAGAGCTCGGGGGAGTTGAGGAAGGAGATGAACGGGAAGAGGTCGCCGCGCTGGCGGAACCTGTTGCACTGGAACCCGTGGTGACCATCAGCGCAAACTGCGTGGACGTGGACGGGAAGCCAATGGAGGGCATCGAGTTGGTGGCCAAGTCCATTCCCGGGGAACCGAGTGCCTTCACGAACTCGCGCGGCGACGTGGAGCTCGTCCTGCTCTCCAGCGCTGTTCGGAACGGCGATCCGCGAAACGCGCTGTTCCAATTGAAGAGTCGTCGAACGGTGGCTGTGCTCAAGAACTATGGGGTCTCGGACACAGAGGACACCTTCATCGGGCACTTCATCCTCGAACAGGGGGGCAGCGTTGAAGGCCGAGTGCTCGATTGGAGCGGCGCGCCCGCGGTGGGGGCCCTTGTCTATTGCTCGACGCCGGTTTTGGACCGACAGGCAGAGGCTTACAAGGCTCGCCGCGTCATGGGGATGCGCCCCAGTACCTTCCCTGAGAAGACCGGGGCCGATGGCAGGTTCGTGATCGAAGGCGTTGCCCCCTCGACCTACGCGATTACCGCCTACCTACCCGGCACCCTGCGCACCATCAGCGAACCTTTGGTGGTTCGTCCAGAGCATGTCGCTAGACCGCAGGACCTCTTGCTGGAGCTCATTCCCGAGGACTCCATGATCGCGGGGATTGTCCTGACCAAAGAGGGGGTTCCAAGAAGCAGCATCAGGGTGGAGCTCCTGTCCGCAGACCGCCAGCAAAGTTTTGGGCGAACCACTACGGATGCGGCCGGTGCTTTCACACTCGCCGCGCTGCCGGGTAGCGTTCAAACGGTCCACGCGGGGCATCGGGGGCAGGAGCAGATCTCCGTGGCCGACGTGCCAGCGGGGACTCTGGACTTGGTGATTCAGCCGAAGGACTACGGCGACTTCCTCATCGTGGCGAAGTCGGAGGATGGAACGGTTCTCCCGGAGTTCGGAGCTGACTTGCGACCTGTTGACATTCAGATGGCCCCCGGTTCATCGGGACGCTCTGAGAACGGAGAACCCATCAAGCTGGCGATTCCCCAGGACGAGTTCTATGTGAGCGTCTCCTCCAAAACACACGGCATGGGCAGAGTGGGGCCTTTCGATCCACTGGATCCTCCACAGCTGGTGGAGGTCGTGCTGAAACGGCTCTCAGGCTTGGAGGGGCAAGTCCTCGCGAATGGGGTTCCCGTTCCAAAGGCGATGGTGGGAG
>CALCXM010000007.1 GCA_937905825.1 uncultured bacterium | reverse complement strand
CAACACGTACAAGACCAAGATTCTGAACGGTGGCCGTTACCTGTTCGACGACTTGCCCGAGGGCACCATTGGGCGAGTTCGGGCCCGCGCGAAGGGCTCTGATGAGCTGGACAAAAAGGGAGACTGGCTCCTTGTGGCCGAGGGATCCACCCGGCTGGACTTGGATCTGCCTCCCGGACTCACGATCATCGGAAGCGTGCGGGATGCGGAGACGCAGATGCCGATTCCCTTCGCCCAGGTCTGGAGCGACGAGTTTGAGTACGACGAGTCGAGCACCTCACCGAGCACTGTGGCTGATGGGCAGGGACGTTTCCGCTTGGAAGGAGTGAGCCCTGAGGCCAACGAGAGCTTTCCGGAGCACCTGCAGGTTGTCTGGATATCGGGCGCGTCCCCGGACCATGTGGCCTCCCCTTGGGACGCGAAGATCGCGAAGTTTGTGGAACCCGGGGTGTTCGAGGCGGACCTGGAATTGGTCCCGAGTTCCTGTTCCTTGCGCGTCGTGTTCTACGAAGCGGGTCGAGAGAAGTTTGCTTCGGGTGTGCATGTCTGGACGATCGACGACCAGCGCAACTTCAAGCACGCGATGACGAATTCAAAGGGAGAGATCGAGGTCGAATCGCTCCCTCCCGGTGGCCTGAAGTTTGCGGCTTATCGCTTGCATCGGGGCAGCGACGGTCTGCACAGCGCCTGCACAAAAGAGTTTGATCTGGTCGCGGGCTGCCACGATCGTCACGAAGTGGAACTGCGAAGTGATGAGAACACCTCGGTTCAGGGGGTGGTCTCCGAAGCGGACGGATCACCAGCCGTGGGGGTCAAGATGACGGCGCACTACCGCATGAAGTTCAGAGACTTGACGATCTCCTTGGACAGTGAAACGGTTCAGACAGACGAACTCGGTCGCTACGAGTTCCGTGGTCTGCGCGCCGGCCGGCACCGCATCAGCGCAGATCGTCCCGGTCTGCCCCGGGACAAGTCCTTTGAGTTGGAGTGGGGCATGGCCAAGGAAGTGGATTTCCTGCTCGGGGAAGGCATGAACATCCAAGGCCGTGTGGAACTTGGGGACCTCGATCACAACGACCTGGACCTGCTCCTGTTCTTGCGCAACGGAGCCGAAGTGATGGAGGTCGAGTCCCCCGACAAGGACGGAACCTTCGGGTTCGGAAACCTTCCTGCGGCGGACTACGAGTTGGTGCTTGAGCGCGACGGCAAACGCCTGGATAGCGTCCCCGTTGGCCGAGGCGCAGGCAATGGGCTGATTCTGCGCGTTCCGTGACACTTTCGGGAGCGAGGCACTTCTAAGCGGGCGGCAGCTACGTGCCAGCTTAGAAGTAATGCGCTCGCGCTAGCTCTCCTCGGACTCCCGCTTTTCGATCAGGCGTTTGATCTCCGCGAGGTCCTCCGGGGCGAACTCGCTCTTGCGCAGGAGGTGCGAGACGAGTTGCGAAGCCTCGCCGTCGAAGAGCGTCGTGGTCAGCTCGCTCACCATGGTCTCGCTGATCTCCTGCTCGGACTTGAGGGCGCGGTAAACGTATTGGCGGCCTTCCGTGCGGTGCGTCAGGAGTTCGCGCTTTTCTAAACGGGAGAGCAGGGTCGCCACGGTTGTCGCCGCAAGCTCGCGGCTATCGAGCTGCGCGCGCACTTCAGCGACGCGCGCCTCGCCGAGGGCCCAGACCGCGCGCATGACGTCGAGTTGAAGGGGGGAGAGTCCGTTGTCGGTAGCCATTACTCGTAGGACCCCACGAAGACGACTTGCTCGAAGCCAATGCCGATCGCGATGTCGAGCACGGCGACGACGTCGGCGTAGATCGTTCCCTTGCGTGCATCGATGGTCAGGCTCAGCTTGGGGTTCGCGGTGTAAGCTGCCTTTAACCTTTGCTCGAGGGCCTCGAGGCCAGGGCTGAAGGTCAGGCTGTATGGGGAGGCAGTCGATTCCTCCACCTCTTCAGTCGGGCCGCGCGGGACGACGGTCGACTCGTAGGTCAGGCGGCGCTCGCCGTCCTTCTCTCCGACTCGGATGGTCAGCTCGAAGGTTTCCGCATCCAGGTATTCGGACACGGCTCCGTCCACCGGCAGCGGCACGGCGAAGGCCTCGCCAAGGGACTCGGCGCCCTCTAGTGCGATCTTCCAAAGCTGCACGTCGCGGGCGCCGCACTGCTCCATGACTTTCTGAACATAGTGGTAGCGCGCGCCCGCCTCGACGACGATGCGCAACTCGCTCGCAGGCAGAGTGATCTTGCCGTGGGTCTCCTGCGGCATGTCCGCAGCCACGAGCGAGAGCTCCGCGCGCAAGGCGCTGAGGCCGTCCTTGGTATTCAGGTCGAAGGGCTCGCTCTCGGGCCTGGTGTAGGACTGGACGCGTACCATGCCGGCGCGGCCGACCTGGACGCTCGCAGCCGACTCAGCGACGGTCCGCACCCTGTCGCTGATGGTGATCGTGGCGGTGGGGGCGTCTCGATCCTCATTCTCCAGGGCCCTCTGCCCGCCGTTCTCCCCGACGGTCGGCGCGCCGCAAGCGAAGGCGATCAGCGCGAGCAACGCGGCACCCGTGAACGTGCGCAGCTCGCGCGGCGCCGGGTCGATGGGCGTGCCGTCCACGAGCACTTCCACGCGCCGCACAAGCTCCGAGCCGCGGCGTGCCATGGCGC
>CALCXM010000006.1 GCA_937905825.1 uncultured bacterium | reverse complement strand
TGAACGCACCTTTCCGCCAACGGGGCACGTCGCACAACTCTTCGACGATGTGCGCGATGCCCTGGCCCACGGGATCCGCATGGCCGCGCAGCTCTTGGGTGACGGCGGTCAACTCCGCGCGCACATCTTCGTGAGCCAACCCATGGCCGTTAGCGGCCCGGGGCAAGAAGGCGTAAAGGTAGCGCCCCACGGAGCCGGTCAAGACCAGGACGATCAAGACCAGGACTGCGTGCCCGCCGGTGGTGTCGCCGAAGCGCAAGGCCCCGTGCATCAAGGCCAAAGGAAGCATCAAGAGCCCCGTGGCCACATGCACGGCAAACCACGCGCGAGGAGTAAGCAGTCCTCCGAGGAAGTGTGGCACGCGCCGCAACAGGTAGCTCAGGTTGAAGAGCAGGCAGCCCAGGGCGAGCCAACCGAGACTCAAGCCGAAAGCGCTGGAGGGCCGCAGGTCGCTGTGGGATGCGGAGCTCGGGCGTTCGGCCAGGGCAAGCCCATAGTAGTCCCAGTGAGTCACGCACCACAAGGCGGCGATGCTGCTCATCAAGAGCGCAAAGCCAAGGTTCTGCAAGAGGCGTTTGCGTTCCGCCCGACCGATGTCCTCGCGCGTGGCTGCCAGGGCCGCCTTGCGATCCTCTCCACCAAAGGTCACGCCGCAGTCTTGCAGGAACTGCGTCGGTGGGATCGAACCCGCTTGAACGATCACCCGGTCATTGAGCAGACGAATGCGTTCTTTGGGTTCATGCAACAGGTAGACGTGCTGCTCATCGATGCTTTGCACGACGGTTTGCGTCAGGATGCGCAGGCTCTTGCGCTCCTGCAAGCGTTCGAGTTCCTGGCGCAGGGGCGCCGCCACTCGATGGAATTCATGGCCGCGGTAGGCGAGCGTGACGCGGTTGCTGCCGTCTGCGGCCAAGGCCAAGGCCGCTTCCACGGCGCTTTCCCCACCACCCACCACGAGCACTCGTTCGCGCTGAACGTGCCGCGCGTCATCCAAGCGGTGCTGCACCTTGGACAAGGATTCCCCGGGCACCTCCAAACGCCGGGGACGCCCACTTTGTCCAGTGGCCAGGCAAACCTTGTTCGCGCGCAGGGGGGTCTTGGTCCCGCCAATCTCGTAGCCCTCGCTTGCGAGTTCCGTCAACCCGCTGCAGGACTGGCCTTCGATCAGGTGCACTTGACTTCCCTCAAAGGCCTGATGCCAGACTTCGAGCAACTCTTCGCGGGTGTAGCTGGCTGCTTCGAGCAGGCCATAGCCCGGCAAGTGCAGGGCCTCGGTCAAGATCAGCTTCTCTTTGGGGTAGTGGTAGATCGTTCCGCCGAACTGATTGCGTTCGAGCAGGGCCACGCGCATGCCCGTGGTCGCCGCTTCGATGGCGCAGGCCAGTCCACCGGGACCGGCACCGACCACCAACAAGTCGTAGGCACCCAAAGTGCTCTTCCCAGCATCGTACTGGGCCGCCAAGTGACGGGCCACTTGGCGTCCCTGGTGAACCGCGTTGCGAATCAACCCATGGCCAGTGGCTTCCCCGATCAAGAACAAGCCCGGACGGCCGGGCACTTCAAAGTCTGCACTCAAAGCGGGCAGGTCGGCGCCCTCCGTCAACTCACCCCAGTCCAAGCGAATCGCGCCTGAGGGACAACTCTGTTCGCAGTGTCCGTGGCCCACACAGTTCGCCCCATGAACCATGGCCGCTTGGCCGTGAATCATGTCGAGCACTCCCTGCTCGGGGCAGATCTTGACGCAAGCCGTGCAGCCCATGCAGCGCGTCAGATCGATCAGGGGGGCGCGCACCCGCGGGCGATGGGATCCCCGTTGACGGGCTTGCCGAATGCGGCCGACCGTGCGCGCCATCCGCTCCAGCTCCGCGCGCCGCAGCAAGACGGCGCTCCAGGCGATGCCTAGGCCAAGGCAAAACAGGAAGAGGAGGAGGGGAACCACAGTGAGGTGATCCTATTCCAGGACAAGGCGGTTGTGCATGCGTGCTTGCGCCAAGAAACGACGCATCCACAGGCCCAGCAGCAGGCTCGCCAGGCCTGCGCCCAGGCCAGCGCCGATCATGAGTCCGATCACCGGGCTCAAGTGCCACAAGGGAGCCAGATACAGGCCCGCAGCACAGAGCGGCAGAATCAAGCCGAAGGTCCGCAGGAGACTGACGACGAGGCCCGGCCGCGCCTGCTGCATGCCTTCAAAAGCCGAGCGAAAGAGAAACAGGGGCCCGCCCACTAGGGCCAGGGCAAACACCCAGCGCAAACCCGTGGAAGCCACCTCTTGGGCGTGGGGCGAATCGGTCAACGCCACGGCCAACCTCGGCCCTCCAAACCAAGCGACGGGCAGAGCCACCAAGAGCGAGTAGCCCACGGCCGCGCCCAGGCCCACGCGAAGTTCCTGACTGACTCCGTCGATGTCGCGGGCTCCCCAGAGTCTGGCGGCCAGGGGCAAGAGCGCGACTCCGGTGGCGATGATCGGCATCATCATGAAGCGCGCGGCGCGGTCCATGATCGACCAGGCAGCCAAGGCCGCTTCGGAGTTTTGTTGAGCGGCCAACATGCCATTGATCACCAGCCCCTCGAGGGCCAAGAGCCCGAAGCCCAAGCTGGCGGGGATGGCCAGGGCCAAGAGCTTGCGCCGCGGGTGCTCGAACAGTCCGGGGACGTTGTCCTCGCCCTTTGCGAGCCGCCGATCCTCGTGGAAGCGGGCGCGTCCCAAGGCGTACAGCAAACCGCCCAGTCGTGCCAAGACCGTGGCCGCAGCGATGCCCATGATTCCCCAGTGGAAGACAAACACAAACACCGTGTTCAACACAAAATTCGTGAGGGTGGAGATCAACCCGGCCCACATGGTGGAACGCGTGTCGTTGTGAGCCTTCACCACCGAATCCGGAATGACCGACCAGAATGAGGTCAAGGCCGAGCCGCCGATCAACACGGGTCCGTAGATGCCAAACTGTTGGGCGACTTCCGGATCCAGGGGCAAGCGCGAGGCGAGCAGGTAGATCAGGACCGCGAAGCCCAAGAAGGTGATGCGCAGAAGCGTGACGAGTCGCCGCGTGCTCTTTAGCAATTGCTCGATCTTCGCGCCTTCGCGGGCTCCCATGGCCGCGGCCATGCGGCTGGTCAAACTGCTCGAGAGCCCCACCCAAGTCGCGATCAGCAAGAACTCCAAGGGCGCTGTCAACCCGATGGCGGCGATCGACGCATCTCCCAAGTCCCCGAGGGACGCAGCGTAGAAGGTGTCCACCCACTGGAACGCGCTGCGAAACCAAAAGGAGAAGATCAGCGGCCCTGCCAGGCGCAACAGATTCGATTTGGAGCGGGGGGACAAGCTGGGGGGGTGCGGGGGAGCGGTGTGGTAGGGAGGAGGGGAATCGAACCCCCACGACCTTGCGGCCTTCGGATTTTAAGTCCGATGCGTCTACCAATTCCGCCACCTCCCCGCGTACTTGTGCAGGACCCTACCCGGTCCCAAAACTTGGCCGAGGAAGAGCCCCGGCCGGGGGGCGCTAGGGTACGAGCTTGGGGCGTTGGACTCTAGCGGGCCGTTTCCAAAAGTGATCACGGGTCGCAGCCGCTTGAGTGAAAGCACATCTCGACGGCCTTTTCGCAGACGCGCAAGAGTCTCCGTCCCAGGGGCAGGACCGGGCGGCTCGTTCGTTCGTGCACGAGCGTTGCGTCTCTGGTCGTGATCCACCCTTTGGATCCAGCTGGGCACCTGCACGGGCTGCCCTTGCTGTCGGAGATGCCAAGGGTTGGCCATGCCCAGAAACGCGGAGTCCTGGCCGGAGCGCGCAGGTCCTCAGGGGGCCACCAGGGCCTGAAATTCCGGCATGGGCCACAGGTTGCGCAGGTCCTTGTCGTGGCGCGGAAACTGCACGGGGATTCCGTGGGCGAGGGCACGCTCGAGGGCCTTCAGGGCTGCCTCCTTGTCGCCGCCCATGGCCAGGCTGCAGGCCATGTTGTAGAGCGCGTTCATCGGTTGGTGATTGAGCTCGACTTGCCGCTCGAGCACTGCCGCCGCTTCGAGGTACTGGCCCAGGGCAATCATGGAACGAGCGCGGCTCGCCACTGCCGTTCCGTTCGTGGGATCGAGCTCGAGCTCTGCGTTGGCCAGCTCGAGCATTTGCGTCGCCCGACTGACGCTGATCTCGTTGGGAATCGTGGGGAGCCAACGCTCGAGCTGTTCGAGACCGGGGGCCGCCATGCCCGGCAAGCTGAGTGCGATAGCCACCGCCGCCAAGGCACGCAAGGGAGTTCGTCGCCGGTGGTCGCGCTGGCCCTCCAGAATGCGCTCGAGGCGCTGCGCTAACTCGGCCCCATCCCAGCCCACGGCGCGCGCTGTCCCGAGCGCTGGCGTGCACCACTCCGCAGCGCAATCTCGCTCGAGGGTCTCCACCAGGGCCGTGGCATAGGCGTGGCGTTCCTCTGGAAAGTGCCGCAGCACTTCACTGTCGCAGGCGAGCTCCGCGCTGACTTGCAACTGCCGACGAACGAAATGCACCAAGGGGTTCCACCAGCAGATCGCCAAGGCGGCGAACTCAACCCAGGCCACCCAATGATCCCGGCGCTGCAGGTGCACGAGCTCATGAGCCAAAACAGAATCCGGTAGGGCCGCCACATGGCTTGGAATGATGCAGATCGCTCGACGCTTCAAGGAGACCAGTGGACTCCACAGGAAGGGACTGTCGATGCCCTCGACCACGCGCACTTCCGGCAGCCTGGGCTTCAGCTGGATGCGCTGCGCGACCGCCTCGATGCGCTGCAGGAGTGCAGGGCTCGCGGGTTTGGCTTGGGCCAAAGCTCGCTTGAGACAGCGGTCCCGATGCACCTCTCGCACGACCACAAAAGCGCAACCGAGTGCCCAGAGGACGACCAGCAGGAGCGCCAAGTCATTCGACCAGTTGTTGCCGAAGGAGTCGCTCATCAAGTCGACAATCTCCCGTTGATAAGCGGGCGCTCCAGATTCAATCAGAACGGGTGCCGCCGCCTGCGGGCTGCCTGTTTCCAGTCCTAGCCAATGCGGAACCGGCGGGGCGATCATGCGCAACAAGACCAGCAACCAAAGCGTGTGCACCACATGGGCCCCGAACTTCTTCGAACGTTGCAGGACCCAGGCGCAGAGCACCAAAGCCAAACCCGCCAAAGCATTGAAGAGCAGCCAGATGAGCATGGGCTAGCCCTCGGGCAATTGCCCTTTGTTCGCCTCCGCGGCGTCAAGCATCGAACGCAGGGTGGCTAGGTCCGTCTTGCTGAGCCGTTTGCCGCGCACCAAGTTCATGACAAGGGGCGACGCCGCGCTGCTTCCGAGCCGTTGGGAAAGGTCAGCAACCTGGTCGAGCAGCATTTCATCGGCTTCCACCTGCGCTTGATAGATTTGCGTGATGCCTTGCTTGCGGCGCACGACAGCGCCCTTCTCATGCAAGCGGTGCAGCAGGGTTTGCACGGTGGTGTAGGCCCACTCGATCCCGTCCTCAGCCAGTTGCTTGCGCAGTTGACTGGGATTGGCTTCGCCCTTGGCCCACAGTTGCTTAAGGACTTGCAGCTCGGCGTCGCTAACGGCCGGACGCTCGGACTTGGGGCCTTTCCTTTTTGAGGGCATTGGCTTCTGTGGAGTCATTGAGTGAACGCTTCGCGGTAACTTGTGTGTGCGACTCGCTGGGGGACAGGGAGCAAGCGCTTCCCTGAGGGGGCATGGGGAACGGCTCTTAGGAGTAACCTCGTAGGAGTAACGACGAAGCGTAGTTTATAGGAATTTCGTCGGGACGCAAGCGAGCCTTTGTGCAAGGCTTGTCGCGCGCGTTCCAGTGCTCAACTGTTTTCCCAGCTCCCCGCCCCGCATGCGTATCCCCGCTCCATCCGGCCCTTTGTGGGTGTTCGTCCTTCTCCTCGGTCCGCTCATGGGGACGGGATGCCAATCAACAGAACCCGTTGATTCCACCCCGGAGCTCCCCGTGCAAGTCCGCATCCCCCACGTGCAAGCACCCGTCCAACGGGCCTTCGCTACACCCTTGCCTGCCGATGCGCCCAACCTTCTGCTGGTCTCCGGTTACAAGAGCGGCGCGATCCACGTTTACGATCTCGATCTAGGCGAGCACCTGCAAGACATCGCCCCGGTTCCCGGTGCCCAATCCATCGTGCGCGGTCCCGATGGATTTCTGTATGCCTGCGCGGAGGACATCCACCAAGTGCTGCGCATCGACCCGACCAGCCTTGAGATCCTGGGGCCCTTCGTCGCGGACGATCCGAAAACGGAAGAGGACGAGAACGCCGGGCTCGACGGACCCACCGCTGCTATCTTCGGTCCGGACGGCAACCTCTATGTAGCGAGTTTCAACACCGACGAGATCCTGCGCTTCGATGGCAGCAACGGGCAGTTCATGGACGTCTTCGTCGAGGCCGCAGCGGGGGGCTTGGACGGTCCCGACGCGGGCATGCTCTTCGGCTCCGATGGAAAGCTCTACGTGCCGAGTTTCTACACTCACCAGGTGCTCCGTTTTGACGGAGGCAGCGGCGCCAGCGCAGGCGTTTTCGTGGAGCGCGAACCCGGCGGCCTCGATCGCCCTCGAGCCATTCTCTTCCACGGAACGGAGGTTCTGGTCGCCAGCGCAGGCAACGGTCGAATCAATCGCTACGACCCGACCGGCCAATTCCTGGGAACCCTGGCCCAGGTCCCCGGGCCCTACTGCTTGGCCGTTCATCCCGAGGTTCCCGAGCTCTTCGTGTGCAGCGGAAACTCCGTGGAAAGCTTGGATCTCGAAACCGGCGAGCCCCTCTGGACCCCCGTCGCCCCAGGCTCCAGCAGCCTCTCCGCCGCCACTTTTCATTTCTTCTTGAACCCATAAACCCGGCCAGAACTTGACCCTCGCCCCTCCCAGGCTATGATTCCCGGCCCCTAGGGGCGGCATGGCCAAGTGGCTAAGGCAACGGATTGCAAATCCGTCATCCCCGGTTCGAGTCCGGGTGCCGCCTCCATCTTCTCGCTTCAGCGGCGGATTCTCGCCTTCTCCGCGGGACGGTTCGCGCGGGTTGCACTGCGGCTCAAGCTGAATCCCAGAGCGGGAGCCACGGAGCCGGACCGTCGTTGAGTCGGTCATTCGTCTGTGCGGATCTGCTCGCGGGCACTGCTTCGACCGGCTCGCGGCAACGAGCACATGTGCGGATGCAATGCACTCGCAAAAGCTGGCTGCCCTTGCATGGGTTTTGTCCAAGGCAGAAGCGTTGCTTTGGGGGACAGATCGCCGCTCGATCGTTTCCTGCTTGGCTTCGATTGGCGCGCTCTGCGCATCCCATCTTCATGTTCATGCAGCTTGCGCGGGCTTGCGGGACGTAGCGAAACACTGCGCTAGCGTGCCCGGGTGGGGAGGCCTTCGTGAGGGCTCTGTAGTTTTACATCCGTGATTGGGGAGGGCCCGGGCCGCAGCAGAGGCGGTTGAGGCTTCCGCAAGGTGGGCCCACCGAGCAGGCGTTTGCCTACAGACGGGGAGGACCTGCTAAACTTTTCGGCCCCCCTCCGGACTTCGCAGCACCCCGGCGCCTGATTTGTGCCTCCTGTCTATGACGACCCATCGCTTCCTTTGGATTCTCGCGCTTCCTTTGCTCTTGGGCTGGGGAACTCTGCCCGGGGACTCGCCCTTTCAGTTCGAGCTAAAGTCGGCGCAACGGACCCTGGATTCGGGGAATCTGGTCAAGGCGGCGGAGCAGATTGAACGGCTCTTGGAGCGCGACAAACGCTCCATTCCAGTTTGGGACCTGCGCGCTCGTTTGGCGGGGGAGTTGGGGGATCGCGGGGACAAGGTCTATGCCCTGCACCGGGCCATGCGCTTGGCCGTCAAGCAGAAGCTCAAGAAGTCCGTGCTGGCCGAGCGGCGCGCGGTGCTTTTGGAACTCGATCCGATCGCGAAGGATCTCTTTGCCCTGCTCGAAAAGTACACGGGGCGATTGAAGCCGATCGCCGCGCGCTATGAATCCCAAGGGCGTCCGCACTCGGCCATTCGAGTTTGGAAGCAGGTGCTCGCCTTGGATCCGGAGAATGCCGAGGCGCCCCTGGCCATCGAACGCATCGCCTCCGCGCCGGATCCAAGTCTGGCTGGAGACGCGAAACCCAAGGACCTCTTTGAAGACGTCACCGCCGAGTGGATTCGCGAACACGACGCTGAACACAACACTTGGAGGACCAAGGCCAAGTACGTCAGTGACAACTACGTCACGTACACGGACGCTGGCTACGAAGTGCTGATCCGCAGTGCCGCGGCCATGGATCAGATGAATGCGTTCTACCGGCAGTTCTTCCGCTACGGCACCGAAGAGCACGGGGGCAGTGTTCCACGCATTGACCTCAACATCTTCAAGAACCGGGACGAGTACTTGGAGAAGGGCATCGGTCCCCCGATCGAATGGTCCGGCGGTCACTTCACCGGCAACGCGGTGGAAACCTACATTCCCGCGGGCGGCGGCTTTGAAGGCATGGTGGGCACACTCTTCCACGAAGCGGCGCACCAGTTCGTGAGTTTGGCGACCAGCGCCAGCGGTTGGTTGAACGAGGGGCTCGCGTCCTTCTTCGAGGGCACGCGCATCTTGGACAACGGCACGGTTCTGATGAACCTGCCGGCGACCCACCGCTTGATTCCCTTAGCGGGACGCATGGAAGCGGGCTGGATGTCGGCCCACGACGATGGCATCGATCCGGAAGAAGCGACCGCCACTCCGGACGAAGCACCGACCTTCGCGATCGTGTTGGAGAACCGCTACCAATGGGGACCGCCCTGGTACGCGCCCACCTGGGGCGTGGTGTACTTCCTGTACAATTACCAGGATCCGGTGGATGGCCGTTTTGTGTACCGCCGTTCCTTCCAGGAGTTCATCAACAAGTCAGGGGGCCGCATGGGCTCCGGGGCCGTCAAGAACTTTGAAGAAGTGGTGCTGCAGAATCCCCTGCCGCCGCTCAAGATCAAGCGTCCCGAAGATGCCATCGATGTGTCGCTGCCGCGCAACGTGGTGGAATTGGATGCGGTCTGGAAGGACTACATCTTGCGCTTGCGGGATGAGAGCCAAGGGACCACGGAGGTCGATCGGCCCTACAAGCGGTGGGGCGTGTACGCGGCGGAAAACAAGCTGTTCGACGAGGCCCGAGAGCACTTCGAAAAAGGCTTGGTGGCGACTCCCCGGGACGTGGATCTGCTCTTGGCCTTCGCGGATGTCTTGATGGGGCACTTCGCCAACCCGGACCACGCTTCCAAGTTGGTGCTCGAAGCTCTGCACATTTTGGAACAACAAGTTCCTTTGGACGAGAAGGCCGTGCGCAAGGCCGAGAAGATCCTGGTCAAGCTCGATCCGAAGACAGAGGTGCTGGAAGACGTGCGCATTGAACTGGGCAACGCGACGAAGGCCTTGGTCACGCGTTACGAGGCGGCTGGTTTGGACAGCATGGTGATGGACTTGGCCTGGCGCATGGGCAATCAATTGTCCTTGCCGGAACTCTTCGTGAACTATGAAGCGGCCCTGCGCCGGGGATCCAAATCCCTGGCCATTTGGGATCTGGCCTACAACGAACAGGACTTGGAGGGCTGGACCGTGCAGGCCGCCGACGGGGCCTTTCAACCCAATGGCATCTTCCTGAACTCCAAGTTCGGAGTCTTCGAAGAGGGGGTCTTTGACTACCAATTCTTGACCTTGGATCGCGTGACCTCGGGAGACTTCTCTATGGAAGCCAAGGTGCTGCTAAACCGTGGTCTCGTTTCCTACGCAGGTTTTGTCTTCGGGCAGAAAGGACCCTCGACCTTCCACGGTCTGCTCTACATGCCAGGGCGCGTTGAAGCCAAGGTGGGCACCATGAACAGTGACTACGTGGACCTCATGAGCTCCTTTGGTGGTGGAACTCCCAAAATTTGGAGTCACGTTCCGGTTCAACCCCCGCCGATCGTTGGAGGAACCGTCTCCGAAGTCTGGCGCACCCTACGCCTCGATGTGAGCGGCCCGACCGTGGACTTCTACGTGGATGGGGATTTGCTTTCGACCCACGAATTTGCGAGTCGAGATGTCTTGCGTGGCAGTTTTGGTTTGATCACAGGGCGCGGCGCTTCACGCTTCCGCGATGTGCGCTACCTGGCCCGCGAGAGCGGGGACCAAGCAGCAGCCATTGAGCGCGAGTTGCGCATGGAAGAGATGCGTGCGGCCGGCGGCGGCGCCCTCAACGGTTCCTACATGGGAAGCGTTCCGCCCTTCCCCGTGGTGGACGAGTGGATTCAAGGCAGCCGCACGAGTTGGGACGAGTTCGGCGCTGTGCCCCAGTTGTTGGTGTTCTTCAGCGTCGTGCAGAACGAAACCGTGCCCACGGACAAGTGGTTGATGGCCTTGGGGGAAGCCTTGGACTCCATCGATCTGGCGATCACAATCATCTGCTCACCCAACGACAAGCCACGCATGGCGAAGTACATGCAGGACCACCCGCTGCCTGGGGACGTGGCGATCGATGCCCGCCCCGAGACCGGAATCGGTTTGACCTTTGAGCAGTACTCCCTCGAACAGTTTGGTCTACCCCGCATTCTGTTGCTGGACTTGGATGGCAAAGTGATCTGGGAAGGGGATCCGGGCGTCATCCCTGGAGGTGGATTGGCTCCTGGGTTTGAGACCTACTTGGACACGCCCATGCGCGAATTGATCGCCCGTCGCAAGTTGACGGAAGCGGCCCGTTGGATCGCGGACTGGGAGAGTCGCGGCAGTGCGCTCTTGCACGACGGCGAGTTCCGCCAGGTGCTGGCTTTGCTGAAGTCCGCGGAGGAGTTCGATTCCAGCGTGTTCCCCGTGATGGACCGCGCCTTGAGTCAGATGCGCGCGGTCAGCTCGGCTCTCGAAGCCCTCAGCAGCACGTCGGAGACCTTTCAGCAGGCCGGGACCTCCCCAGCCTTGGAAGTTCTGCTCGAGTGGGGCGAGGCCCTGGAGATCGTGTTGGACAAACAAAACGTTCGGCTCGCGAAGCAGGCCTTGGACAACACGCAGGGCAGAGCCTGGGTCAGCGCGGCCCGTGCGGTCGAGCGTTTCAAGAAGCGCTCGAAGATCGAGTTTGCCGAGCGCGGCGGAGAACTGATCGCGGATCTAGAACGGCTTAGTGGAACGCTTGTGGTGGAGCTGCTGGAAGACCTCAAGGCCGCTCAAAACGATGAGGGTCGCTTCGAACAACTGTGCGACCAAGCGGCAGCGCGGCCCGCCCAGTGGTTGGCACGCGACTACTTCGGCTGGTAGGGGGCGAGCCTTGCAACGGCGGCGCTGGGTTTGAGCGAGGGTTGCTGCGCCCTGCTTGGCAGTTGCTCAAGGAACCACGAAAGCGGGGGGTGCGAATTGACTTCGCACCCCCCGCTTCTTCGATTGTTTGGCGATCTAGCGCAGGCCAACTTTTCCCTGGGAAGCCTTCGCCAGGGCCGACTTGAACAGCTTGAGGTTCTCGAGCACCTCACCGGCGCGGCCCGAGTTGCCCGCCAGCTTGTAGGCCGTCTCGCCCAGTTCGACAGCCCGTTGCAGGTTGCCGTTCTGGTACTCGGCCAGGGCGTAGGTGTCCAAGAACATCCAGTTCTTGCCCTCCGACAACTCGTGGCTACGTTCTGCCATCTTGAGAGCCGCTGCCTTGAACTGGCTTTCGTAGTGATCTTCAGTCATCAGGCGCCAGGCGTATTCGTTGAGCTTGGACGCGTCGTTCTTGGCGGCCTTGGCCAGCTTCTTCAGGGTTTTCTGAGCGGCCTGTGCATCGCCATTGGCCACTGAACCCTCGAAGGACTCCAGCAGCTGCTGCTGACTGTCCGCTGGTTCTTGCTTCGCATTGGCGGCCTCCTTGGCGGCGACTGCTGCGCGACGTTTGGCGGCCTCGGCCTTGCGCTGCTCGCGCTTGGCATTGGCTCGTTCGTTGCGCTCCTGCTTGGCGAGGTCCTTGTCCTCGACTAGTTCCTCCGGGGTTTCCACGGGTGCTTGCGCCGCCAACTGATCAGCGAAGCCACCTCCCAATTCTTGAGCACGCAGCTGTGCCAGAAGCGGCTGGACATTGGGCAGGTTCGCAATCTTCAGGTCGAGACCCAACTCGGAACCCGTTTGCCGGAAGCCCAGGCGCAGGACGGTGTTCTCCAACAGGCCTGCAACGGCTTGCACTTCTTCGCGCTTGCTGCTGGGGATGTAAAAGCGTCCCATCTTCGCCAAGCGCGCGGGACTTGCGAGCAGCGCCAGGTTGGTGCCATCGCCGAGGGACCGAATGTGGCCCGCCAAGAGTTCGTCCTTGAGAGCCGTGCGGCCCTCCTTGCGGGCCGTGATCGTGCGCTGCACCAAACCCTTGCTCGGAGTCAGCAGCAGCTCCCCTTCATTCATCATGAGGTAGACCGGCAGGCCCTTGATCGAGTAGCGCTCGATCTCTTGGCCCAGCACGGTCTCCACCACGGGCTGCATGTCGCCGGATCCGCTGGATTGCTTGGCCAAGCCCAGGACGAAGTTCCAGATGGCACGCGAGCGCTTGGCGTCGTTGACGCGCAGGCTGATCGCCACTTCCGGAATGAGGCTAACCTTGTCACCGGGCAGGCCGAAGAGACAGATATCAACCACGTTGCCGAAGACTTCGCGACCGAAGTCGAGGGCCGTCACGATCGGTTGACCCTGGGTCCCGCTGACCGGTGCCACGGCTGCCTTCTCGTTGAGGGCGGCCGCCACGACGAAGGACGCGCCCGCTGGAATGTGCTCCAGGGTGCTGGGCTTCAGAGCGGGCAAGCGCATCAAGTTGAAGGCCAGGTTGCGATGATCTTCGGCGAGCTCGAGGGTCACCTTCAAGCCCAGGCCCTCTTTGTCCATGCCGAGTTGGCCGGTCACTCCAACGAGGCTATCCACGTCGATGAAGTCCATGGCCATGGCCAGTTGCGGATCGCTCTGGGCTTCGTGCTCCAGCATGGCTCGCACCTGGGGCAAGATCGGCTCCGCACGCAGGTGGAAGAAAACCAGGTTGTTTGGGTTGTTCTCCCGTTGGTTCTTCAGGCTCTTCACATTCGCGAAGGAGTCTTTCTGCTCGCCGTTCAAGCGCTCGACCACGCCGCGGATCTCGTCGCGACTGGTGCTGGCGATCCACAGGCGACTGGTGGCCGTGATGAAGACTTGGTTTTCGATGGACCAGGTGCTGGCACCCGAGATGGGCTCCGTGGGCAAACCGCCGTTGCCCATGACCGTTTCGAGTAGGCCACGCACGCTGTCCTGGTTGCCGGGATGCAACACCAAGACGCCTGAGGGTGGGCCCCCGTTGTAATCGATCGCGGTGACAGCCAGGGCCGCGCCGCGCAGGTTGAGGGTGGAGTCGAAGAGCTTCGAGCTGACTCCCATGTTGCTACTCGCTGCGCTGGTGTTGAGCAGCCCGAGGCTCTCGGTCAGCTGCCGCAATTGTTGGCCAGGTTGCCCGAGCTCTGCATAAAAGATCGTCTCCGGCGGCATCAGACGCGTCAGGTCCGAACAGAACAGGTCCTCCTTCAGCTCGGCGATGGCCGCTTGCGCCTTGTCCCTGAGCTCGTGGTTCTTGGGCAGGGTCCCCAGGGCGCTCTTGTAGAGGGCCAGTGCCTTTTCGATCTGGCCTGTTTCGTGGTGGTGGTAGTAGGCCTTGAAGTAGTCCTCTGAGCTGTTCTGACCAGAGGCCAGGGGAACGCAGAGCAGAAGAGCGCCGGTCAGGGCGCTCGTACGGAAAAAACTGGGGAAGGACAATCGCATGGTGGGTCGCTTGGTTGGCAGGTTTGCGGTGCGGAGACCGTGAAATACTTGCATCGGCGGCTGCTGCGCGGCCCGTTCGGGGCTATTTGGGCCCGGCCTGGATCTTTTACCGCAGGGCTTGCTTCGGGTAGATCTTCATTCGGCTCTCGCGTCCTTCGACTTTTTGGGGGACACTAGAGGCCCGGCCGACAAGGGGCGATCCCTCGCTCGGCTCCCACGAACCGCCCG
>CALCXM010000005.1 GCA_937905825.1 uncultured bacterium | reverse complement strand
TATTCATGAGTCCATTCGCCAACAGCCCCAAACCACTCGGCTTCGCCTCGTTCTCGCTCTCTGACGGCACTTTGCAAATCCTGGCGTCCAGGGCGACCAACAAGGTCGCCTGCGGGGCCAGCCTTCGCAAAGCACCGCCAAAGAGCGAGTTGGGACTATTGGCAAATCGACTCATGAATAAAGCGGGCTAAGCCAATCAGGCTCCGCGCGGATCGTGCTGCGCGTGGTCTCTGGCTTCGAACCCGATACGAATAGCTGTTTCGAGACATTGGTGTCACGGACGCTGAATCGCTCTGTACCTAGACTCAGCTTCCGTTTCCCGCTGCGTTCCAAGTAGACTCCGGGAAGGGGAAGTTCCCCTATGGAGGATGCGCACTCGTACCCTCCAGTTCCCATGAGCCAGCCATCCGCGACCCGGCGGAAGAGACAAGGAGTTTGAGCATGGAGTATCGAAGACTAGGCAACGCGGGCCTCAAGGTAAGCGCCCTGTCCCTTGGATCTTGGGTGACCTTCGGCAACCAGGTGGACAAGAAGCTCGCGGCCGAGTGCATGGCCGCCGCCTACGACAAGGGCTGCAACTTTTTCGACAACGCGGAGACTTACGCTCGTGGGGAAAGCGAAGAGTTGATGGGCGCTGCGCTCAAGCAACTCAGTTGGGATCGCGACAGCTACAGCGTGTCCAGCAAAGCCTTCTTTGGACGGGTCTCGGATCCGAAGCCCACTCAACGGGGGCTGAGCCGCAAGCACTTGGTCGAAGCCTGCGACCAGGCGCTCACTCGTTTGCAGGTGGAGTACTTGGACCTCTACTACTGCCACCGACCCGATCCGGAAACTCCGGTGGAAGAGACCGTGCGCGCCATGAACGATCTGATCCAGCGCGGCAAGGTGCTCTATTGGGGCACGAGCGAGTGGTCGAAAGAGGAGTTGCTCGCCGCCCACAAGGTGGCCAGGCAGCAGCATCTGATCCCGCCGCAGATGGAACAACCCCAGTACAACATGTTCACCCGCGAACGTTGTGAGGTGGAGTACCAGGAGTTGTACGCCCTCGGCATGGGCACCACGATCTATTCGCCCTTGGCTTCGGGCGTGCTCACGGGCAAGTACCGGGACGGCATTCCCGATGGGAGCCGCTTGGGGGTGAAGGGCTACGAATGGCTGCGGGATTTGCTGCAGAGCCGGGACTGGGAGTCCAACCTTGCAAAGACCGAAAAGCTGCGTTCGATCGCGGGGGACCTAGGCGGCAGCGTGGCGCAACTCGCTTTGGCCTGGTGTTTGGTCAACCCGAGCATTAGCTCCGTGATCACCGGAGCATCGCGTGCCGCCCAGGTGGAAGAAAACTTCACGGCCCTCGACTTGCTCGCGAAGCTGACGCCGGATGTTCTAGCGGCCATCGAAGAGATCTTGGACAACAAGCCAGGGGCCCCTGGAGCCTAGCGGACCATGGGGGGAGGCTCGCCGCGAGAGCTGCGGGCTCTCGCTGCTGATGCTCGACCCGTTCGTGCCCAGGGCGCGATCGAGTCAATACTCCGCTGGCATCCAGCTCTTCAGGTGAACGATTTCCGCACGGGCCTGTGCGCTGGTCGGAACGCCCCAGTGCTCGAAGTAGGGGCCAAGGTTGCGTTGGGTCGCCTGGGACATGCGCAGCATCCAGCGGTCGTGCTTGTCCAAGTCGCTTTTGGGCTGCTCTTCCGGGGGCGCATTCACGTAGGCCGCCAACGCCGCTTGGAAGGGACCCCAGCCAAAGTCGCGCTGCAGGGTGGCGTACATCATTAGGGCCAGGCCCGGCTCGGACTTCCACTTGGCAAAGGGCGCGCCCGCGGCGAAGTGCATGGCGGGCTTTGCGTGTTGCTTGACCAGCCAAGGATTGTTCCACGGCTCAATTTCCGCCATCTGCTCTCCGACGAACAGACTGAACAGGTTGCAAGTCACCTCGCCCGTTCCGCTGAAGGTCCAATCCGTTCTTTGCGCGTTGTGGCCGAACTCGTGGAAGTAGCCCCAGTTGCCCTCGGTCAGTAGGCTCTGCATGTCGAGCGCGTGACTGTGATCCGTTTTCTCCGCGCCGTGGGTCATGACCGGGTAGCCGGAGTGCATCCAGCCGGCGCTGATTTGAATGTCTTCCACCAATCGTTCGGGGCGATCTGGTTGAGGTTCTCCACGCAATTGCGGGTAGCACTGCATGACCTTATTCCAGTAGTGCATCAGTTCCGTGGGATCCGCAAGTTCGCGCACGGCCCCGGATGGCACCGTCAGAATCACGCCATCGCAGGCCAGCTCCGCCCAAGGTGCCGGAGCCAGTCGGCGCCGTTTCCAATCCTCGCGGGAGTGCGCGTCGTTCAAGTCAAAGAAAGGTGCTTCCACCAAACCCTCGATCCGGAACTTTGTGGTCTGCGCGTCCTTTGAGGGCACCAAGTAGACCAACCCGCCGAAGGGACTCGCCACCTGGAAGGGACGCCCCTTGACTTGAGGAAGCTTCCATTGCCCGGTCACTTCGGGCCAGCGCTGCAGTTCATCCTTGTGCCAGAGCTTGTCCTTGTGTGCACCGATGCGCAGGCTCCAGCCCTCAGCTTCGAGGGCTGTGGTGCTGGAAATGCGAATCAGCTCTCCGGCGGGGGCGTAGTAGCCGGTGGAGATCCAGGCCCCTGGCTTCAGCTGTTGCGGGGTGATTTCAATGGAGACCTCATGACGTTTTGCCCGGGGGTTGACGGGCCCAGGAAAGTGTTCATGTCCCGGGGCAGCTTCGATTTCAGCGGGGTCCGCATTGGCCCACTTGTCCGTCGCCACGAGCATGCCGAAGTAGCCGACGATCTCCCCACGCTTCGAGGTTCGCCCGGGCCCCGGGAGGAACTCTGCGAAGGCCTTGGCCTGCAGAGCCTTTTCGATGGGCGGCGTGAATTCCTGCTCCCCCGGTGGAAGCGCGCGCAGCAGTCCGGCCACTTGGTTGGCCGCTTGCTCCGGCCGGAACTGACCAGCCTTGCCCGTCTTCCCTTGCTTGCCCGAGTTGAGCCATTTCAAGGCCGCCGCGTAGGCTCTTCCCGCGTGCAGCCGCCCGGTCTGCTCGGGTTGCAGCACGTACTCCTGCTCGGACACGGTGTCCCCGCCGAAGACCAGCCCCATGGGCCGCAAGAACAAGTTGTGAGCCAAGTGCGTGCGGATCGACTCGTTCGCGCCGCGGCGCTCCATGACCTGTTGATTGCCCCAGGGGCAAACGCCGAGCAGCACGCCGCCACCACTGCGCACGAAGCCAGTGAGCTTCTCCAGTTCCAAGGCCGTCGGAGTGCCCGCGGCCCAAACGATCACGTCGACCTTCCCGTCCGCGAGGATCTCCGTCAACTCGTGCACGTTCGCGTGCAGCTCCAGGGCAGGGAAGCGCAGACCCAAACGCTCGCGCAGGGGCTCTCCTGCGCCGAGCAGAGCGACAAGCGGCGACTGCATCGATTTGGGTTTGGTCTTGGATGCCCACAGGATGGCGTTGACGAGAAAACTCCCGCCCTCGTCCAAGAGATCCCAGTCCCCGAGGAAGGCCGTGTGGCTGAAAGCGAGCACACGCCCGCGACCGAACTCTGCCGCGCCGATGACTCCCAGCTGGGCACCATCAGCACCCGCGCTGGCCACGATGAAGGCGTCCTCGCCGTAGGCGATGATGTTCCCTGGGAGCGAATTCCCCGGACGGCGCAGGCTGCCAATGTCTTCCAGCAAGAGCTGCAGGTGTTGCTCGCTTGCGAGCGCTAGCTCCGCAGGGGAAGCAGCGACGGGGCCGCCGGCATAGGCGAGCGAGGGCCAGAGCAAGAAGAGCGAAAAACAAGTCATGGGTGATTCCCGGGCTGAAGAAGAGCCACGAGCATGGGGCTAGGCAGCGGGGATCTCAAAGGGCTTTGCCATTCATCAACGACAAAAAAACCCGAACGCCTGGTCGGGCGTCCGGGGTTCGCTGGATGAACGGCTAGCCTGCTCTATTCATGAGTCGATTTGCCAATAGTCCCAACTCGCTCTCTGGCGGTGCTTTGCGAAGCCTGGCCCCACAGGCGACCTTGTTGGTCGTCCTGGACGCCAGGATTTGCAAAGTGCCGCCAGAGAGCGAGAACGAGGCGAAGCCGAGTGGTTTGGGGCTATTGGCGAATGGACTCATGAATAGAGCAGGCTAGTGCCGATCCGTGAACTCGATGAACCACAGGAAGCAGTACTTGTCGTAGCTCTCGGTGGACTCGAACTCGAACATGCCCAGGGGGAAGAACGAGAGGAACGTGTCCTCCGCGGGCTGGCGGTTGGGGGAGGGCCGATACTTGGAACGGTAGTTCGCGCCAAACTGAAAGATGAAGTCCAGGAAGGACCAGCGCGAGCGCTGAATGTTGCCGTCGCAATCGAAGACGATCGGGATGTTGAAGGACGAGCTATCGAACATGTCGTCGCGCAGCACGATCTGTCCTTCATGACGTCCCAGAGGTCCTTCCACCACGAGCTCGAGGGGACCTTCGGTGGGAACAACTCCCTCGCGAGACTCCTCTCCGAATAGCTCCATGCCCACCTTCAGGTCCGACGAGCGTGCCCAGACCGCGCGACTGATGTCTCGATAGCTGGTGACGGGCTGGCCATCGCAACGCAGCACCTTGTCCCCAGTGCGGAAGCCCGCGAGGTAGGCGGGGGACCCCACCAAGGCATCGGCGATCAACACGACGGAGTCCTTGTTGCCATACATCTCTGTGGTGAGCTGCTCCGAAAGGCCGCCCACCTGCAGTCCCGTCAACTTGTAGACCCCACGATCGGAGTCGAGCAAGATCGTGTCCGACGTGGTCTCTCTAGCGTCCACACCATCCAGGGTCGCGTTGATCACCATCGGCTCCTCGGTGTAACGTCCGTCGGCGCTCTTGCGAAGCAAGCTGATCGGGACCGTATCCCCAGGGGTGGACGTCTCTTGGATTAGCTTCTTGAGTTGGTCCGTGGTGGCGAGCGGCGCACCGTCGTAGGTCAAGAGCACATCCTCTTCCTGAATGCCAGAGCGTGCAGCTGCCGAACGGTTGCTGACACGGCTGACCAAGATTCCGCGCCAGGGCTTCAAGCCGGTTGAGTCGCTGAGGTTCTTCTCCATGTTCTTGCCCGTCACGCCGAGACTGGCCAGCTTGTAGCTGCGTTCCACGGAGCGCGTGATGCGCGGGACTCCTTCGCGGTGATTGGTGAGGGTGTACGTGACCTCCTCTCCCTCTCCGCCAGGCTTGACCATCATCTTGTGATGAACGGTTTCCGGCCGGATGCTGCGGCTGTGGCTTGAACAGGCGCTGACCAGGAGAGTGAGGGCGACGGTGCAGATTCGAAGGGTCTTCATTGGATTTGAAAATGTTGGGTCGTGTGTTCTGTGGGGGATACGCCTGGGGCGTGGGGCCAGTTCCCGGGAGTTCTCGGAAAGGGCCTGAAAGCTAGAATGCAGCGCTCGCGAGGCTGACTTGCTCGCCGCTCCACCAAGTGGTCCATTGTTCGGTGATGGTCGGTGCGTCGTCCACTTGGGCCTTGCGCTGCACAAACTTGCGCCAGCCGATGTCTTGAATGTCGAGAGCTTGGGGCTCGCGGCTCATGGGGCTCTCGTTGAATTGGGTTCCCATGCGTTCGGACCAAATCTCCTGCAGGCGGATTTGCACGAGCTCTCCGATCGCAGGGTCCTCGTCGTCGAGCCGCTGGATCAGGGCCGGGACGACTTCCTCCAAGGTTCCGTGGGTTGAAAGCGAGACGCGCTCGTCCCGGCGTTGAATGGCCAAAGTGGAGGGCGCCCGCTTCACGGAGCGAGAAGGGTTGGCACTGGCGATCAAGCTGGGTTCGAATGCTTTCTCGCCGGATGTGTCTTGCCCTTCCGTCAAGGCCGCACTGCGCGCGCGTTCTTGCGAAGCGGTAAGCAACTGTTCGGCGTTCTCTTCCAATGCCCGGCTGAGTCGCAAGAAGGACCGACTGGCCGAAGCGATGGAGTTGTTCAAGGCGCGCGTGTTGAGTTGGCGAACGACTGGCGCTGGCGCAGCCACAGGTAGCGGGACGGGCAAGAAGACCGCGCGCGGGAGGTACTTGACTCGGGGCTCTCGCGACTGCAGCGCTTCTTTGGTGGGAGCCTGGGAAACGGACACTTCACTCGCGACGGGTTGCGCTAGCATGCCGGCCGGCGCGTTTCCCTCGATCCCACCGGGGCCCGAGCTCAAAGGCAGGGGAAGAAGCGCAACCAAGTTCCCCCGTTCCTCCAATGAACCACCCTGTGCCTGGGTCAAGCCTTCGGCCGGGATCAAGCGGACCAAGAGCAACATCAACGCTGCCCCAGCCAAGGCGGCCCCCAAGTGGCTCCAAAGCGGACGACGCCTCGCGTTCTGAAAGGTGTCACCCGAACCAGGAAGGCTAGCGGGATCCAGTTGCGCTGCTTGTTTCCCAAGAGTCGCGTTCAGAATCCCATCGAGGTAGTCGTCCGCTAGGGAGGGGATCTGCACTCCCTTGAGCGCCACCACCGCTTGCAAGTAGTTGGTCCACTCTGTTTCGCAGGCAGCGCAACTTTGGCAGTGAGCTTCCAGATCCTGCAGACTCGCTGCGGACAACTGACCATCGTAGCGCTCGGTGAACTTGGCGCGGTGCTCGTTGCATCTCATGCTGCTTCCTCTCGATTCGTTCATAGTTGCTTTTGTGTTCTTGTGCGCTCGGGCAGGCGGCCCAGGTAGGCCTCTTGAAAGGCGCGCCGACCGCGGTGCACTCGCGACTTGACTGTGCCCACGCTGCAGCGCAGGGCTTCGCCGGCTTCTTCATAGTCCAGGCCGAGCACGTCCACCAATTGAATGGCCGCGCGATAGAGTTCGGGTACGCGCCCCATAGCCACGTCGATCGCATCCCGTTCCTGGTGTTCGCGCAGCGGGTCGTGCTTCAAGATAGGAGGGCCACTCGGCAGGTCGTCGATGTCCGCAGTCGGTGCGCGCCGGCCTTCCTTGCGCCGGTGGTCGCGCACGTGATTCATGGCGATGGCAAAGAGCCAGGGCCGAAAGCGGCGTCCCACTTGAAAGTGGGGCAAGCCAGCGTGCACCTTCATCCAGATCTCTTGGCACAGGTCCCTGGCTAGGTGGTGATCCCCGGTCGAGCGCTCCACCACCGAAACCACTTGAGCTGCGTAGCGCTCCACCAGGGTGGCGAAGGGCGCAGGGACTCCACCGCGGGCGGCCTGGGAGACCAAGAGCTCGTCGGTGGGGGTCGGAGTTGGGTGAGGAGTGCGTTCCAAGGGTGGCCTGGGGTTGTCCGGGGATACGCCAGCGCAGGATGGCTGGTTCCAGGATTCCAAAAGTTCTTGCTTCAGCAAAGAATGGGCAAAAGGAGGTCGTCCAAGCCCGTTGCCGTTCGACATTCTGTTCGCAATCGGCGAGGCCCGCGGCGCCGTGCATTTTCCAAAACGCAAAGCGCCCCGCAGGATCCATTCGCGGTCCTGCGAGGCGACTTGGGCTCGACTCTCGCCTGACTAAGCGGGGGAGCCGGAGCTAGCCAGTTCGCCCTGGGCCTCCTCTCCGGTCCACAGAACTTCGTAGAGGGTGTCGCGTTCCACCGGAGTGCGTCCAGCGCCGCGGATCCAATCGATCAGCTCATCGCGTTGCACACGTTGGGGGGTTTGGGCCCCAGCGTCGTGGTAGATCTTTTCTTCGACCACCGTGCCGTCCACATCGTCGGCACCAAAGGCCAAGGCCAACTGCGCGATTGGGATCTCCAAGAGAATCCAGTAAGCCTTGATGTGCTGGATGTTGTCCAACATCAAGCGTGCCACGGCGATTTCGCGCAGCTCGTCCAAGGAGGTGGGCCCGGGCAGGTGCGACCACTCGTTGCCCGGCGGGTGGAAGGAGAGCGGGATGTAGGCCTGGAATCCGCCGGTCTCGTCCTGCAGAAGTCGCAAACGATCCAAGTGGTCCACGCGCTCTTCGATGGTTTCCATGTGTCCGTGCAACATGGTGCAGTTGGAGCGCAAGCCTGACTCGTGCACGACTCGTGCCGTGTCGAGCCAACGCTGGCCGCTCATCTTCTGGGAGTAGCCCGCTGCGTGCACGCGCTCCGCAAAGATCTCGGCGCCGCCACCGGGACAGGAACCGAGCCCCGCTTCTCGCAATTCCTTGAGCACCTTGGGCAAGGGCTTCTTCGCCACCTTTTGGATCTGATCGATCTCCACCATGGTGAAGGCCTTGATGTGAATCGAAGGGCGCGCGGCCTTGATGGCGCGCAAGAGATCCAGGTAGTAGTCGTAACCGAGTTTGGGCCAAACGCCGCCCACCACGTGAACTTCGGTGACCGGCTCGCCCAGTTGTTCCGTGATCTTTGCCGCAGCCTCTTCCGGACTGTAGGTGTAGGCACCCTTCTGTCCTGGCTGGCGATCGAAGGAGCAGAAGCTGCAGAACTTGTTGCAGAGGTTCGTGTAGTTGACGTGCTGATTGACGTTGAAGTAGGCGTAGTCGCCGTTCATGCGCTCGCGCACGTAGTTGGCTAGCTTGCCCACGGCGTGCAGGTCGTCGCTGCGGTAGAGCGTCAGCCCGTCTTCGCAGGACAGGCGCTCCCCGGCGATGACTTTCTGCGCGATGCTGTGCAGGTCGCTGCCTTCCACGCGCTTCAGCAGCCGGGCTTCTTTGGTGGGATCGGAGCGGGTCGTCATCAGGCTTGGTTCCCAGTGGAAGGCGCTGCAGCGGGGGGCGTGGGCAACGCTTCCTCAGCGCAGCTTGGGAAGGCCGGTCGGCCGTGCCGTTCGTCCACGATGCCGTACCAGGAATTGCGCTGCCGAGGAGTGAAGCCCGCGCGCTCGATGGTCTGCTCGATCTTCTGGATAGGAGCCAAGTGAAAGCAACCCGCCGCGGAGACCACGTTCTCCTCCAGCATGGTTCCGCCGAAGTCGTTGCAACCGAAGCGCAAGCTGACTTGCGCCATCTTCATGCCCTGGGTGACGTAGCTCGTCTGAATGTTCTCCACGTTGTCCAGGAAGATGCGCGAGATGGCGTTCACTCGCAGGTACTCCACGGGGGTGGTCTTCTTGGGGTAGAGGTGTTCTTCGGGGACTCCTTCGGGCTGCGTGTTCCAGCAGGCGAAGGCGGTGAAGCCACCGGTTTCGTCCTGCAGGTCGCGCAGGCGTTGCAGGTGCTCAATGCGCTCCGCGGGCGTTTCCACGTTTCCGAACATCATGGTCGCGGAACTGCGCAAGCCGGCTTCGTGCACCCGGCGGTGGACTTCCAACCAACGATCGGTGGTGGTCTTCTTGGGGGCGATGATCTTGCGCACGCGCTCCACCAGAATCTCGGCGCCCGCACCGGGCACAGACCCGAGTCCCGCCTGCTTGAGGTCGCGCAAGATGTCCTCGACCGGCCGCTTCTCGATGATCGAGAAGAAGTCGAGCTCCGGGGCCGAAAGAGCATGGCAGTTCACCTGGGGGAACTTGCTCTTAATGTCCGCGATCAGATCGCACCACCAATCCGATTGAATCTTGGGGTGATGGCCGCCCTGCATCAAGAGCTGCCGGCCGCCCAGGTCCGCGGTGATGCGCACCTTCTCGAGGATCTCATCGCGCTCGAGCACGTAGGCTTCCGGGTCCTTCGGGCGTCTGTAGAAAGCGCAAAAGCCGCAGTCCGTGACGCACACATTGGTGGGGTTGATGTTGCGATCGACGATGTACGTGACGCGCTCGTGGGGGTGCTTCTGCTTGCGCACGAAGTCTGCCAGCTCACCGAGCAACATCAAGTCCGCATGCTCGTGCAGGAAGAGCGCCTCCCGGGAGTCGATGCGAGTGCCCGCGAGAACCCGTTCGCGGATTCCATCGAGACGGTCTGCCGTCGCACCCTGGCCTGAAAGGCTGGCGCGCGGGGGGGCCCACATGCGATCGGGCGGAGAGACTCCAGCGGGGGCCTCGGAGCTGGGACTTGGGGCGGAATTCATGGGGGAAGTATAGGCCTGTCAACGGAAGGGAAAATGACTCTCAGGCCGCTTTTCCAAGGGATGGCAGAACTCCTCCCAACATCTGGGCCTGTTCTGCGGAAATCCCCTCCTCGTGAAGGCGGATCTCAGCCGATGCGAGTGCCTGGTCCCCCCGGACCCTATACTTTGCGACCTCAATTCTCAGATTCTCGCTACCCCGCTTCCAGCCCATGTGGTTCGCCTCGACACTTCTAACGATCCTCGCCCTATCCAGCGGCGCGTCCGCTCTTCCCGGACCCCAGGGGCAGAATCCGCCAGGGGCCATGGATGCCCCTGAGACCGACACGGATTCCGAGGACGCAATTGAGGACGCCGAGATCAATCAGCAGCTGGTCTTGGAAGCGGAGGCCTACGAGCCCATTCGCCTGCAATACGAAAACGCGGTGGTCGGCTATCGCTTTGAGATACGCGAGCTGCGCGCGGCGGGAGCCGACGCATCAGAATTCCCGCCAACGCCGGTCGTGGAATACTTCCCGGTCATCAGTTCGATGGCCGACGCGGGCAATGGGCCGGCCGTCTTCTGGTTGATCGAGCAGGCCTCGGTCCTCGTCGAAGACGAGGTTGAGCTGGCGAACTTCCTGCGGGGCTACTACTCGCTGCTCGCCGAGCAGCACGCCAGCGGGGACTACGTCAAGGAGGCGATGGAGCGGCTGATGCAGAGCCGGCGCTTGTTGGGTGAGGACTTCGTCATCAAGACCCTGCAGTCCATTCAAAACAACTCCCATCGCCGCGGTACCCTGGCGATGTCGCTTTACCTAGAAGCCAAAACCTTGGTGGCACGCGAAGGCGCCTTGGATCCGGAACGCAAGGCTCGCGCCCAGGAACTGTGGCGCATCCTGGTGGACGGCTACCAAGGCACCGAGGCCGCCAAGCTCGCGGGATCGCCCCTGCTTGACGCCCTGTTGCTGGACCTGCGGGACGCGCAATTGAAATGGGCGGCCCATGTGCGCAAGGTGATCGCGGAGGGCGGACCGCGTGATTCCTTTGGGCCCCTGCCCGGCCCAGAATTCGTTCCGCTGATCTCGACCATTGCCGGGGCTGGGCAACCCGTCGCCGAGCGCTGGCTCGTGCGCTACTTCCCGGCCATGGAGCAAGCGACTCGCGAGAGTCTCGGGAAGGCTTTGGTGCATGAGTTCAACTGGTTGGGCCGAGTCTTCGGTTCGACGAATGAACCCTGGGTGGAACTGCGCTTCCAATTGGCGGAAGTGCTCTTCGAGGCCTACCCTGACGATGAACTCAGCTTCACGCTTCTGACGGATATCGGGAAGCAGGCACTCAGCGCGGACTACGACAACATGCTGCGCGCTGTTTCAAACATTGCCGAGATCACCACGGACGATCGGATCCGATCTGAGGCCCAACTGATTCTGGCCCAAGTCCTCACGCGCGGTCAGACCGCTGCTGAGCTCAACCGCGGCTTGGAGCTCTTTGGCTTGGTCAAGGAAAACGCTCCTGATGAACGCCAGCGCGACGAGGCCCGGGAGAAGGGTCTGCAGTTCAGTTGGACCATGCCCGGCGCCGTGCACCCCACTTTGAACTTGACGGACTCGGACCAGATTCCGCTCTCGACCTACGCCTACCGCGGGCAGGTGATCTACCTCTTCTTTTGGAGCCTAGACATTCCTGGCTGCAGCGAGGAGATCCCCTTCGTGAATGAATTGAACGCCCGCTACGCCGATGCGCCCGTGGCCGTATTGGGCATCAATGGGGAGATGATGGACCATCGCGGGTTCCGCAAGATCGCGCGCAAACTAGGCATCACCTGGCGCACCACGCTCTTGCAACAGCGTGTCAACTGGGTGGCGATGACCCTGTCTGTTTACACCTACCCCCATGGGGTGATCATCGACGACCGTGGCGTCATCCGAGGTCGGGGACTCAGCCACGAAGCAACCTACGAGCTGATCGATCAGTTGGTCCTCGAACAGCAGGCGCGTAGCTCCGGACAAACGGGAGATGCCACCGGGCGGGTTCGCGGCTTGGCGCGCTACGGCGGTTCGGAGCCGGCCCTGCCTGCGCTCGAGGTGACGGAGGCCCAGATCGAGAACTGCTCCCGCAGGGGCACGCCCATGGACCTTGCGGATCGCTCGCGCCTGGTTTCGGAAACCGGCGGCTTGGCGAACGTGGTGCTGACGGTGCAAGTACCCAATCACATCGCGGGCGGCGTGGGGGAGAAGCTGCGTGTCCAGCGCCACGACTGTCGCTACGAGCCCCACGTTTTGGTGGCCCCCCAAGGGGCACGTCTCGAGGTGATGAACGGCGACCTGGTGCCCCATGGGGCCGGTGCGCGCACCCTGCACAACTCCAGTTTTAACGTGGTTCTGCCCCCGGGCCAGTCCTACTCCGCGGACCTCAACGCCGTCGATCGCTTTCAATTGAGCTCGGACACCAGCCCTTGGATGTCCAGCTGGGTGGTGGTCACGGACACGCCCTTCTATTGCGTCAGCGATGCCAACGGCGAATTCGCGATTCCCGGCCTGCCTCCGGGCAAGTACAAGGCCGATTGGTGGCACGAGTCCCTGGGAACCGGGCAGTCCGTCGAGTTTGAAATCACCACTGGCGGCACCTCCCTGATCGAATTGGTGGTCGGCGCTAAGTAGCCTCCGCCAGGAAACTGAACAGACGCCCCGGCTCCAGTGTGGAGGCGGGGCGTCTTCCTACGTATCCTCTGCGTCCTCCGAAACCTCGGTTTCGCGCCCCTCTTCACGTGCCCCTTCTTCCCGCGCCCCAGGGCGCCGACCCCTTTTGACCCATGGCGAAGCCCAAGTCGTCCCTGATGGACAAGATCGTTTCCCTTTGCAAGCGCAAGGGGTTCGTGTTCCAAGCCTCCGAGATCTACGGGGGGATTGGTAACACCTACGATTACGGTCCGCTCGGCGTGGAACTCCTGCGCAAGGTGCGGGAGGCTTGGTGGAATGCCATGGTGACCGCCCGCCCGGACGTGGTGGGCCTGGACTCCGCCATCATCCAGAATCCCAAGGTCTGGGAGACCTCCGGGCATGTGGGGGGCTTCAGCGATCCCATGGTGGATTGCAAGAAGTGCAAGGGACGTTTCCGCGCGGACAACTTGGAGCACGCCTCTTGTCTTGAGAAGCCCTCCAAGCGCCCGGGCGAGTGCGACGGGGAACTGACCGAAGCGCGCGAGTTCAACCTGATGTTCAAGACCAGCGTGGGCCCCGTGGAAGGCACGGGCTCCATGGCCTACCTGCGTCCGGAAACGGCCCAGGGCATCTTCCTCAACTTCAAGAACGTGCTCGAGTCCGCGCGCATGAAGCCGCCCTTCGGCATCGCACAGATCGGCAAGTCCTTCCGCAACGAGATCACCCCCGGCAACTTCGTCTTCCGCACCCGCGAGTTCGAACAAGGGGAGATGGAGTTCTTTGTGCCCCCGGCGGAGGAGAAGCAGTGGTACGACTTCTGGAAGAACGAGCGCTTCGACTGGTACAAGCGCCACGGCATCACGGAATCGAAGTTGCGTTTGCGCGACCACGATAAAGACGAGCTGGCCCACTACTCCACCGCTTGCGCGGACGTGGAATACGAGTACCCCTTCGGTTGGGGCGAGCTGGAAGGCATCGCTTGCCGCACGGACTTCGACTTGAAGCGCCACTCGGAAGCCTCCGGCACGGACCTCGTGTACTTCGATCCGCAAACGAAAGAGAAGTACACGCCCTTCGTGATCGAACCCGCCGGCGGCATCAACCGCATGGCCTTGACCTTCTTGATCGACGCCTACGAAGAGGAGCAGCTGGAGAAGGACGTTCGCACCGTCTTGCACTTCCACCCGCTGATCGCGCCCACCACCGTGGCTGTCTTCCCGCTCGTCAAGAAGGACGGCATGCCGGAGAAGGCCAACGAGATCGTCGAGATGCTGCGCATGGCACGCTTCACCACGGACTACGACGAGAAGGCGGCCATCGGTCGTCGCTACCGTCGCCAGGACGAGGTCGGCACGCCCTTCTGTGTCACCGTCGACGGGGACACCTTGGAAGGGGACGTGGTCACGGTTCGACACCGGGACTCCATGGAACAGGAGAAGGTCAAGATCAGCGAGCTGGTCGGCTACCTGCACAACGCCGTGATGGCCTGGAAGCGCTAGGGGCTTCCGATCGAGGACCCTCGCCCCACGCGTCCCTTTCCACCGGGCCCGAGCGCGCAGCCATGCGGCGCGCTCGGGCCCGGTGTTTTGTTGGCCAGTGTCCTCTCCATCCGTGCTCGATCACTGCACGTCCTGCTGACCTGCTCTCTCCTGCGTAGCAAGCGCCAAAATTCCCGAGGCAACGCGCGGGTCAGGAGAACTCATGCTCGCGCGCGCGCCCTTGACATCCCGTTGACAAGTGCAGGCCGCCCCGGCCTAACTTGAGGGTCATGGGTTCCCGTAAGGATGTTTGGCGCGAGTCCGCCGTCTTGCTGGTCACGGGGATCTCCTTCCTGGGATTGTTGGGTGCCGGCGTGTTCTTTTGGAACAGCGGCGGGCTTGCAGGGGAAGCAGCCTTGGCGCGGCTCTCGGGGGAAGTGGCCAATTCCGTGGCCGTGGAGTGGAGTCACCTGCGTCGCGATGGGGCCTGGTTTGAGGGGGACTTGGAGCGCTGGAGTGCGCAACCGGGCCCGGCGCCGGTTGCCGTTCACGTCTGGCCAGAGCAAGGGGAGAACTTGGTGGCGGAGGCCTTGCTCTCCGAAGCCGGGCGCTTGCGTGCGAGCCTAGGAGAGTCCGAGCGCGCCCTCGAGATCCTGCTCGACTTGCTCAAGAAATCGCCCACGGATCAACAACTGGCGAACGCGCGCTTGCAGATCATTCAACTGGCGGTGCTCTTGAACCACCCGCAGCTCGCTCGGCAAACTCTGGCCGAGGTTCAGGGCTCGCTGCATGGGGCGGAAGGCCTCGAGGGCAACTCGCTCTTGATGCTCGCCAGCTTGGCCGCGGCGCCGGTCCTGTCGGACTCAGCGAAGCTGGCCTTGCGCGCCGATTTGGTCGCCCGCTGGCAGGGCGCACAGCTGGCCTTGCCGGCACAGACTTTGAATGGCGATCCCCTGCGCGCCGCCTTTGCCGCAGCCTTGCAAGCACTCGTGACGGAAGGGCCGCCGGATATGCGCCTGGCTCGAGCCGAACAGTCTGAGCACGCACGTTTGCTGGCCAAGGAGTTGGGCGGATCCTTGCCGGTGATCGATGGCGCCGGGCTGATGGTGCAGCGCATCGGTGAGCAAGAATTGCTCTATCGCCAGGCGGGACCCGCCCTGTTGGAGGGGCGCTTCTTTCCCGCGCGCACATGCATCGAAGCCCTGGCCAAGCGCGTGCAAGCTTCGAGCCTCTTGCCCGAGGGCTTCCAACTCGACTGGGGTGCGGACGAGACGCCCTCCGGGATCTTGGTGCGCGACTGGACTCCTTTGGAGCATCTGACCCAAGGCTTTCGACTGCTGCACCTGAGTCCCGCAGAGTTTCGCGCCAGCGTGGAAGGCCGCCAGCGTTGGCTCAGCGCAGGTTTCTGCGCCTTGGCCCTGGGCCTTTTGGCTGCGGGCATTGTGGTCGTGCGCTCGATTCGCCGGGAACGCAACTTGGCGCGCTTGAAGTCGCTCTTCGTGGCCAACGTGTCCCACGAGCTGCGCACTCCCGTGGCTTCGATCTTGTTGATGGCCGAGAACTTGGAAGCGGGTCGCATCGAAGACCCTGCGAGCCGTCAGCGCTACCACCGCTTGATTCGCCTGGAAGCGGATCGCCTGCGCCGTTTGGTCAACGATGTCTTGGACTTCTCGCGCATCGAGCGGGGCAAGTCCTTGCAGCTGATGATGGGGAAGCTGGATCTGCAATCCTTCGGGAAGGAGCTACGCTCCGAAGCTTCCGAGCGCGTGGGGAGCAAGGGCGGAGAGCTCACCTTTCAGCAAGACGCGCAACTCGCGACCATCGGCGCCGATGGGGACGCCCTGCGGCGCGCGACCATGAACCTGGTGGAGAACGCCTTGCGTCACAGCGGGCAACTCGACGTGAGCATTCAGCTCAGCAGCGATCAAGCGGGTGGCCTCCTGATCGAAGTCGCGGACCTCGGCTGCGGAGTGCCTGCCTCGAGGCTGGAAACCCTCTTCGAGCCTTTCGAACGGGTGGAAGACGCCGAGGACGAACGCTCCGCTGCCGCCGGCACCGGACTGGGGCTCGCCATCGTGCGTGAAATCGCCGAGAGTCATGGGGGCGAAGTCAGCGCAAGAAACAACTCGCCGACGGGCTTCGCGGTGCAGGTACAAATCCCCGCACAGTCCCCAGCAGGATTCACAATGGAAGCGAACGAGGAGAGACAACCGTGATTCGAGTCTTGGTGATTGAAGATGAGGAGCCCTTGCGCATGGCCTTGACGGATGCGCTCAAGTCGGAAGGCTTTGATGTGTTGGAGGCGGCGGATGGGGAGACGGGTTTGCAGATGGCACTCCGCGAAGGGCCCGACGTGATCCTGCTCGACTTGATGTTGCCGGGCCGCGACGGATTCTCTGTCTTGAAGGCGATTCGCGAGGATCGTTTGTCTTCCGCGGTGATCGTGCTCTCCGCCCGTGGGGAAGAATGGGATCGCGTGCAGGGCTTTGAGTACGGGGCGGACGACTACGTGGTCAAGCCCTTCTCGATCCGCGAACTCTTCCTGCGCATGCGCGCGGTGTTGGCTCGTTCGACGGGGGAGACACCGGGCAGTCCCGACTCCGGGGGCAAGGTGCGACTGGGTGAGTGCTTGATCGACTTCGGCGCCTACACCGTGACTCGCGGCAAGTCACGGGAACACCTTTCGCCCATGGAGTTGGAGCTCTTGCGAACCTTGATGAACCGCGAAGGAGAAGCCATCGATCGCAACACCCTGTTGGAGCTCGTCTGGGGTCGCAACGCCGAGTCCACCAACCGCACCGTGGATACTCACGTGCTCAAGTTGCGCAAGAAGATCGAAGCGCAGCCGGACAAGCCCCGGCACCTCTTGACCGTGCACGGGGTCGGTTATCGCTTCAGCAGACGCGGGGAGGGCTAGCGGCCGCGACGTTGACAGGCCGTTGACAAGGGGAGCACAGCCCCCTGACAAGATCACTGGCCCAGGGGCGTCCAATGGTCGAAGTGAGCTTCAAGGAGAGGCTCAGCACGCAAACAACACTCACAGACATGACGACAATGAAACAACCAATGATGTGGCTCGCAGGCCTCGGTTTCGCGATGGGGATGACGGCGATGGACGCAAGCGGGGGAAGTCAATTCGAGGAGAGTGCGTCCCAACAGCCTTTGATCAACGCCCTGGCTGTCCGGCAAACGATTGGTGCGGGCCAGGCCGGAAGTGAAGGCCGGGAAGCCAAAGAGCTCGCACTCAAGCTTTCTGCGATCCTCGCCCTGGAGCAGGTCTCCGGGGATTTGGAAGCGGCGCAGAAGAGTTTGGAACTGCTTTGGCTGGAGGCTGCGCCCCAGTACCCGACCTTCAAGGGGCACGAACAGTTCCTGGTCGACCTGATCGTGGCTCGCGCCAAGAACTGCATGAAGAGGGGGGACCTGGATGGCGCCCTGCTGCTTTCCCAGGCCCCTTGGAGTTCCAAAGAGGAGCAGGTGCTGCTCAGTCCGAAGCATCCGAAGTGGGACCCCTTGGATGTTAATCTCGTCGGACGGCTCAGCAACATCCGCAAGGCGCAAGAGCTGCTCACCTTGCGCAAGGAGCTTGAAAGCCAAGGCCAATCCTCCGGGCTCCAGGGGCTCCAGCAGATCGTGGTCAGCGCCTACTCAAACAGGAACTACAATACGATCAGAGAGATTGGCGAGCCAGCCATGGGGGCCTTCGAACAGTTGCTGCTGCGGGACATCGCGATCTATCCGGCAAATAGCGACAGCGATCCGTTGCGTTCGTACATCGCGATGAACCAGACCCGGGCTTCGGAATTCTTGCTCGCCCACTTGGCGGATGGAGGCTACCTCTGGAAGCTGCGGATCATCAAAGCCATGGAGCGCAACGGGGTGTTTCCCTCCAATAAGGAGGCTTGGTCTGTGGGGGAGCCCACGACCTTTGCCTATCCGGGATGGTTGAGTTTGCTAGAAGTCCTGATGGCTTCGAAGGAGACCGCTATGGAGAGCGTCCTACTTGTTCAACGCCCCTACGAAATGAACCACATTCCGGCGGGTCTTTCGCAAGCTCTCGTGCGTGGGGTGGAGAGCCATGGGCCAGGCTTTGCGAAAAAACTCTTCCGCTTCATGGGCGACAGGAATCGGAACACCCGCAAAGTCCCCAAGCCGGTCCAAGGTCTCAAGCCAGTTTTCGAGGCGGCGTTGAAGTCTCCCGACTCGACCGTGCGCAGGGAGGCCGCCTCTTGGTTGATCGATTATGAGTCCAGCGAGGCATTGCGGTCCTGCGCTAAGGACTCCGATGCAGAAGTGCGTTTGGCCGTGGTGATGAGCCTGCTTCCGCGGACGATCCAATACTACGACTACCGTGGTGGCGCTACGGCTTCTTTGAGCCACCCCCTCGCCACTGACGAGAGGGGGATCGCTTTGCTGCAAACCTTGGCCCTGGATTCCGATGTGCGCATTCGCGAGTCGATTGCCCGAGCCTTCAGCGATACGGATCTCGTTCTACCCTCAAAGGTTCTGGACGGTTTGATCCTAGACCCCTCACCAAAAGTGCGCACCTGGATGCCTTGGGTACGTCGGATGGAGGACAAGCAACGGGCAGCTGCTCTGCTTAAGCTCGCAACGGATGAGGATCCCCAAGTGCTGAGTTCCGTGGACAACCAGTTGCTCAAGCTGCGGGATGATGACCTGGGCCGTCTGTGCCAGCCGGCTTTGCAGGCGCGGGTCAACGCGGGTGCCTTTGTGGGCGCCAAAGCGAAGACACTCCACACCCTCATGCGCACTGACCTGGGAACGCGCGCGCTCTTTGAACACGCGCTCGCCTCTAAGGAACCGGTTCTGCTGCGGGCCCTCATCGATGTGTACCCCCAGAGCGAACTAGGTGACTGGGATCGGGATGGCGTAAACGATCGCATCTTGTGCCTGGACGACGAGATGCTTGCCTTGGTCTTCGTGGCCACCGAGGGGGCTCCGCGATTGTATGTTGCCAATGGGTCAACCCAATTCGATGGGAAGGAAGCCCTGCTCAAGGGGATTGACTCCGCGTTTCCCCTACGCCACAAGATGTGGGCCACGGTTGCTCGCAATGGCGAGGTTCCGATGAACACGCGACTGCTGGCGGTCGAGAGGCTCCTGAGCAGCGGGCATTCGACCGGACCCTCTCTGCTCGAGGAGCTCGTCCTCGCCGATCACTGGACGATGCCGAATGCAGACCTGCCTCGTCTAAGAAAGGCAGTCGGCGTGTTGCCCTCCAACCAACGGGTTCCATTTGCCGTGAGAATCCTGCGTACGGCGGGAGTGCCTGAGCAAGTGCTCGCGAACGTCTGTTTCTCGATCGAGATCGATGGAGGACTCGACGCAGAGTTCGTGGATGAAGTCCTGAGGCGCTGGCTCGTCCCTGGAGCGCAAGCCTATGACTTCGTCTACCAGGTGATCGAGCAATGCGGTTCCCTCCCTGACCGAATCTCACGGGAAACGTTGATGCGCGCGGTCGACAATCCCCACTATGCGTATCCGGCCGTGAATGCTTTGGTCGCCCGAGGCAGTGAGGCGGACACCTCGACATTTGCTCGTTGCCTGCGGGCTGAGTGGGTTCCGATGAATGGCATGAGTGATCGTCAATACGTGCAGAAGTCCGCGATAGCCGGCCTCTCCGCCATCCCGACCGACGAGGCGGCTGAGATTCTGCTCAGTGGTTTGCGCATGGATGGGGGGCAACTGCGTGAGCAATGTCTCGCAGCTCTCCAGAAACTGAAAACCATTCGCGAGGAAACCGCGCGCTGGGGGAAGCAAGAAAAGTCCCTGCCAACGGAAGACCAAGCCATGGCTCAACTGCTCGGCATGCTCGATGACAAGAACCCCAGCGTGCGCGTGCAAGCCATTCGGAGCATCGCTTCCTTCGGTCGCAAGGAAGCCCTGCCGCTCTTGATTGGACTCTTCAATGACGCGGACGCGAGGGTGGTCGACGCTGCCCGCGATGCGGTGGATCGCTTGAACGCCGCCCCGGAGGCGAGCAAGAGCACGGACGCGGGCAAGGGCACCGAGCAGTAACCAATCGAAAAATCCCGGGAAGGACCGCGCGCGCTTGGCGTTCAAGAGCTTGGGCACGAATCAGCTCAAGAACCAACCAAGCCACATGTCCTTCGTAAACAAAACTCTCTTGAGCACCAGTCTATTGGCGGGCGCTCTTTGCACAAGTCCGCTGGCGGAACGCAACGAAGCTGGTGCTTGCCAGTCGCTGGAGAAAGCCAAAGAAAACTAGTCGTGGGAGCGACACCCTTGGGGGCCCGGGCCGTCTGTTGATTCAGGTGGCGCGGGTTTTTTCGTGTTCACCGGAAAGCCTCCACGTGATTCGATTCCAATCCCCGGTCCACCCCCGCTCTCGCCCTTGCCCGCCACGAGGGGCAATCCATAGGAAGCCGTTCCATCGGGTGCGTCCTGGTCGATCTTCCGTTGGCCCGAACTCCTTCGCGATTGCACAGCCGGTCTCCGGCGCGGTGGTGGGGGCAGCGACCTGGGCAGGGGCAAGGACCCGGGTGGACCCGGGAACTCGAGCGGATCCAACGAGCCAGGCGAGCGCCTGCTGCCATGGCCCCCGCAGTGTCTTCCCCGGGCGTTGCTTTCCCGGGCGGTATCCTCCCCAACCGTTGCCCAACCTTCCCCGGGGAATGGCGGGAGGGGCACGCCTCTCCAGCCCCGGCATTGGACGAGAATCCCTTCCCGTTCCCTTCTTCCTGGCCATATTGACTCGAGACCGGATCGGGCTAGGATTCCGGCCTCGCCATTTCGGCTTTTGACCCATTTCCACTCTGTCGGAGTTTCCTGATGTCCAAGCGCTTGCTGTCCCTGACTCTTATTCCTGCCCTGTCTTTGTTGCTCCTGGCGAACCGCAGCGTGCGGGACAGCTACGACCTCAAGCCACAGGTGGAAGCCGGTCAGAAGCTGGCCTTCAACTTTGAAATGTCCGGCACCTTCGAACTGGCCGACGCGGAAATCACGATCGGGCCGGACACCTTGCCGGAAGCTCCCATCGTCGACGTCGAGTTCAGCATGTCCCATGGGGCGGACGTGGAGATCCTGACGGCGAAGGATGGCGAAGCGCAATCCGCGCGACTCAAGATCACGGACGACGCGAACAGCTTCAGTGGCGAGGCCAGCATGATGGGCACAAGCCAGACCTTCGGTGAGACGGGCGAGGCCAAGATGCTGGGACACACGATTCTCATCGAGAAGGATGAGGAAGGCGAGATCACGGTCAGCGACGTCAGCGATGAAGAGGGCCTCGAACCCCTGAGCGATGAGGACATGGATGGATTCGACTTGGAGAATCACTTCTCGGTGATCCTTCCGGAAGGGCCCGTGGCCGTGGGTGAGTCCTGGGACATCGGAGAACGGGCCCTCAAGCTGATCCGCGATGGCATGAAAAAGGACGGCGGCACTTCGGAATCCGATGCGGAGGAATTCGAGAAGGTCATGAGTCTCTTGAGCTCATCTTCCGAAGTCGAGTTCACCGGCACCCTGCAGTCGGTGGAGGGCACGAGCGCCAACATCGTTTGGAGCGCTACATTCACCTTGGATCAGTTGGACCTCTTGAACTTCGCCCGGGAGATGGGAGCCGGCGCGGAGCTGGACGAGATGCCCGTGCAAGACCTCGAAATGCTGGGTTCCTCTTCCGTGGAGTTGTCCGGCAAGGGCGTCTTCGATTTGGAGGCGCACCAGTTGACGAGCTTCAGCTTGGAAGGGGAGTACACCTTTGATCTTGAAGGTTCCGCCAGCGCTGAAGGGATGGAGTTTCAGATGTCTTCCGAGTTCGAAGGCACCCTGGAAATGTCCGGCGGAACGACGCCCGAGTAGGGGCCTGCGAGCAGGAGCACCGAGCGGCGCTTGAAGTCTGCTTGGTGCTCGCCTGATCCCCTTGGCCCAGCGGCGATTCGCTATCGCGGGCTGATTCGCTATGGTGGGGCGATGAACTACCGTCTGCCCCTGGCTGGAATCGCCTTTGTTTGCGCCCTTTTTTCCTGTTCCAGCACCCCTGGCGGCGCGGCCGACAGTCCCGCTTCCGGGCGCGCGGAATGGGCCATTGCGATCCATGGTGGAGCCGGGGTGATCAGCAAGGACGGCAACCCCGACGAGATCGCCGCGGCCAAGCAGGGCCTACGCGAAGCTCTCAGCATCGGGCGCGAGATGTTGCGCCGGGGAGAGTCGGCCCTCGACACGGTGGAAGCGGTGGTTGTGGCCCTCGAGAACAACCCGGCCTTCAATGCTGGCTACGGGGCGGTCTACACGGCGGAGGGCAAGCACGAACTCGACAGCTCGATCATGAGCGGGGCCGACCTAGGTTGCGGCGGCGTCACCGGAGTGGTGACGGTCAAGAACCCCATTCGCCTGGCCCGGCGCGTGATGGAAGGCAGCCCCCATGTGCTCTTCGGTGGTCAAGGAGCGGAGGCCTTCGCAGACACGCACCCCGACATCGAACGGGTGCAGAACAGTTCGTTCGACACGGAGCGTCGTCGCAAGTCCTTGGAGCGTTGGCTCGAAGAAAAGGGCCTCGAGCTTCCTGCGCATCTCGTTCCTGCCCCTGAGCCCGAGCTCGAAACCGAAGCAGAAGCAGAAGGAAGCACTCCTGTCTACGTTCAAGCCGCGGATGTCAATCAGTGGAAGTCCACGGTCGGTTGCGTGGTGCTCGACAAGGAAGGCAACCTGGCGGCGGGGACTTCGACTGGCGGCATGACGGGCAAGCGCTTTGGACGCATCGGCGACTCGCCGCTGATTGGAGCGGGAACCTACGCGAACAACGACACCTGCGCCGTGTCCTGCACGGGCACCGGGGAGGAGTACATCCGCCACGGTGTGGCCCGGGACATCGCGGATCGCATGCGCTACTCCGGCAAGACCGCGCAAGCTGCGGCGGAGGCGGTGGTCTTTGAGGTTCTGCAGCCCGGGGACGGCGGAGTGATCGTGGTTGGCCGAGACGGCTCCATCGCCCTCGTCTTCAACACCCTCGGCATGTTCCGCGGCGCCGCCAACTCGGAAGGCCGCTTCGACATCGGCATCTGGGAGTAGGGGCCCGGAGCCAGGACGCCCGCGAACTACTGCGCGCGCAAGCGCGGGGCCATGCGGATCGGATCGCTACCGGGTTGCGCGGTGCTCTTGAAGGTCACGATGCCCGTTGCAGAATCCGCATCGAAGCACCAGATCTCATCGCTGCCCGAAGCCAGCACGTAGACCTGGGCGCCGTCGTGCGAGACAAAGCTCTGACGGCAATCGTCCCCGGCAAAGGCCGAGTCGACCCAGGTGTCCGAACCGCCGATGGACCCGCCGTGCAAGACGCCGCTGGTGGAATCGACCTCGTACAAGAGCAAGCCATCGCTGTTGAACACGGGCCCGATGAACGTCACGTAGGCGAAGCGCCCGTCCCGCGTCAAGCTGACGTGATTGGGCAAGGGCTGGCTGCTGGTCTCGGTGCTCGCGCTCAGGCTGCCTCCAACGTCCACGTTGTAGAGCCGAACGCCAACGGACTCTCGCAGAGAAAGGTAGGCCCGCGTGCCGTCTTGGTTGAACGCCATGGCATTCGGGTAGCCGGGCGTTGCAAGATCATCCACGGAGGTCAGGCTGCCATCCGCAGCATCGGCCCGGAAGCGACTGACTTGGCCGCCACTGACGCTGCCGTCTCCGCCAATCGTGACGTAGAGGAATTCGCCCCCTGGACTGAGCGTGAGTGCCGTGGGCGCCCCACTCAAACTGTCGGTGTCCGTGAGCGCGAGTTGCCCGCTGGCGGCGATGCTGAAGGTCTGCAGTTGCAAGGTGTTGTCGCAGGCCACGTACAGGAATTCCCCGGTGGGGTCGGCGGCCAAGGCCACGGGTGCGGCCAGACCCAGGTCCACTCCCAAGAGTAGGTCTGTCACTTCGCCGCTGCTTTGAATGCTGAAGCTGTCCAGGCGATTGGGGGATCGACTGCCCGTGAAGAGGAAGCGTCCTCTCGGTTCCACAGCGAGGTCGCTGGGGGTGCCCATGGGCACCAGCGTGGGCGCCAAGCTGTCCAGCAAGCTGCCGTCCGTCTCGTCGATCACGAAGGGCTTGATGTGCGTTCCCGTTTCGCCCAGGGCGTAGAGTTCCGACGCGCGCAAGACAGGTGAGCTGTCTCCAGGGGCCTGCATCAGTCGCAAGCCGCCGGGCCGCGTGTAGAGTGAAGTGGAGGCCTCGAAGGCGCCCGTTGATTTGTTGACGCTCTGCACCACGACCTCGGAGCGCTCCCCATCGGTCATGTAGAGTTCGCTGCCGTCCGCCGAGAAGCTGATGTTGCTCAAGGTCGCGGAGACGCTGATGTCTTGCAATCCCAAGGAGAGATTGCGCGTGATCCCATGGATGTTGAACAGGTTGATGTTGCCTTCATCCGGGTCCGTCACGTACAGGTGCTTGCCGTTGGGGGCGGCGCGCACGAGGGTCGGGTTGGTTCCGGCGGTCAGGAAGCTCTTCAGGGAGAGCTTGCCCGTCAGCGGGTTCACACCACAGTGCAACAGCACCCGCTGGGGGTTGGTCGCCGTGGACGTGAGTGGGAAGTACACCGCCTCGCCGAGAGCACCGATCTCCATGCCACGGGCGTTGCTCGAAGGGATCGTGAAGAGTTGGGTTTCGGTGAAGTTGCTGCCGTCCTCGTTCACCACGTAGGAGCGCACTTGCGTGAGGTTGCTCGTGGACTGGTACACGTGACGCACGAGCACGTAGCGACCCAAGGGGTCCACTTGAATCAGGTTGACTTGAGTCGCGGAGTCGAGGTCGGCGACCAAGCTAAGGCTGGCGTCCACTTGATTGACGGCGTAGGCGAGCACCCGTTTGGCCGTGCGGCTGGCCACGTAGACGTAGTTGCCCGTGGGGTGCACAGCAACCGTGTGCAGGACGCCCTCGGGAGCACCGACGACAGCGGGCAGGTTGGCTGGGGGCCCGATGACAAACTCGCCGCTGGTCGGATCGACGAGCCAGCACCAGAGTTGACTCTCGGTCGTTCCACAAATCACTCGACCGTCCTGGCTGGCGGAGGCGTTGCGTAGATCCTCCTGCGCTCCGCCCACTGCGAACTCCTCGGTCCAACTGTGGTGGTAGAGAGACTCCCCGTCCGGTTGAGTTCCATAAACCCGAAAGGACTGGCCCGTCTTGGCGGGAGCGAAGACGAAGCGCGAGAGTCCTCCGATCTGAAGGAGGATCTCTTGATCTGTGTTGCCTTGGCTGTTGCTGGCGGTGACCACGTAGGTCGTGCGCGCCAAGGACGCAAGCGGGGTGCCCGAGATCGCGCCGCTGTCGGCGTTGATCGCGAGACCGCTGGGAAGGTCCGGCTGGACAGCAAAGGTGCTGTCGGCCCCAGAGACGGAGGGGGCGGGGTAGGAGGCGGCCACTCCCACTTCGAAGTTGAGCACTCGGCCCCCGTAGTTCAGGGCCGAGGGCGGTCCGGTCGAGGGCAGCACGACCGAGGAGTCCACTCCACCACTTTTTCCGCACCCACCCAGGGCCAGGGCGAGCAGCAAAAGGGCGTTGGGACGAAGGAGAGAGGAACGCATAGCGAGGGGTGATTCTGGGGAGGGGCTGCGGGGAGCCTGCCTACAACTCTCGCCCATGGGGGGCTGCCGTCAAGCCGCAGCTTGGGGATTTCGAGCACGGCCGGGGAATGCGCGGCCTTCTCGGTTATTCTAGAGCCCATGACGAGCTCTGACGTCGACCAAACCAAGCGCGACGAACCCATCGAAGTGGAGGTGGAACGCCTGCCACTCGATGGCGAAAGGAGCCCTAGTGCCCGGGCGGCCGCCAAGCGGGCCGAGGTGGGGCGTCTGATGGGGCCGGTGATCGCCGGGATTGCGATCGACGCGATCGATTTGGCCACCCCCGTGCCCTTGCTCGGTTTCGTGCTCGGTTGGCCCCTAGGGGTCTACCTCGCGCGCCAGGCCGGGGCCGAAATGCCACTCGCCATCCAGTTGGGATTGCTGGTGGGGATCTACTGCGCGGTGCCCATGACCGGAGGCTTGCCGATCGGAACCCTGGTGGGCTCCGCGGTCAAGCTGCGGCGGATTTTGCGCTAGAGGCTCGAGCAGACCGTTGCCGCTCGAGCCCCTGAACCCATTCGGTTGTTGCCCGTGAGCCCCGTTGCCCGGGAGCCCCGTGACTCAGCCGGCAAGGGCCCTTAGCCGAGCTTCGCGCGCTCCAGCAATTCGGCCGCCAGCTCGCGAGCCTTGATCACGCACTGATCGCTATTGTCGTAATCAAAACGCCCGAAGCGTCCGAGGGGCTCGATGCCCGCTCCGCGCAACCAAGCGAGGGACGTGGCGCGCTTCTCTTCGAAGCCGTGGTCGAACACCACGTAGGCATGCTTGACCTGACTGCGATGAGTGAACATCAGTTCGTCGCGGGTCATCAGTCCCGCGTGCAGCATGCCATCGACCACTTCGTCTTCGAGTTCCGCACCGGGGAAAGGTCCGCCGCCGGGGACGGTGACTTCGCACAAGAACGAACTCTTGCCCGCGGGCGCGTTGCCCTCGGAGTAGTTGGACATGTACGTGACGCGGTTGGTGGGGCCCTGGGCTTTCTGCGGCAAGTAGATCCAGGAGAGATCCGGGTGCTTCTCGCGATCGAGAGCCAGGAGGAAGGTCACCATGGAGTTGTACTCCAAGGCCTTCATCGCGCCAGCCACGTTCTCCGGCATGCCTTCCACCAAGTCGGGCATGTAGGTCAAGGGAATCGTGGAAACCACGCAGTCGAAGGCTTCTCCGTTGATCGTCCAGCTCTCGCCTTGCTTGACGATCTGGGTGACAGGCGTGTTCAGCTTCACTTGTTCGGTGAGGCGCGCAGCGATGGCGTCGGTGATGCCTTGGAAACCGCCCTGCTTGGGGTAGTAGAACATCGCCTGGTGCTTGTAGCCTTCCGTGCGCAAACCGATGGAGGCTTTGAGCACGTCGTCCACGGGCGCATCGGGCACGCGGCCGGCGACCCAACCGCTCGAGATCTGGTCGAGTTCGCGCTTCCAGATTTTCTCGTTGTAGGGATCCATGAAGTGCTTGGCGATGCCCGCACCAAAGCGCCAAAGGATCCAGCTCTTGAAGTCCTTGGGAGCTTCCGAGCCATCCATGGTGCGCGTGTGCCAGGCGTTCACATAGCCTTGCAAGCAGTCGAAGTTGGCTTGCTCAGGCAGGTCCCCGAGGCCGTTCTCGAAGGGGTAGTGCACCCAGCGATCTTCGAAGCGAATCTTCGTGTTGCGATCGCGCTTGACGAAGGCCTCCGGTCCACCCCCTTGCTGGATCATCCACTCGAGGGCCGGCTTGTCTTTGCTGAACAGAATGTGCCCGCCGGAGATGTCGTAGGTGAACCCGTCGACGGTTTCCGAGTGGCACAGACCCCCCGCTTTGGGCGCGGATTCGAAGATCGTGATGTCCTGTGCGGTCAGCCCTCCGTCGATCAGAAAGCGTGCGAGGGCGAGGCCGGAAATGCCGGCACCGAGAATGGCGGTCTTCAAAACGGGGAGAATTAGGGCGTGGGGGGCAGGGCGGAAGATTTGGGTCCGAAAGCCTACCCGCGAATCAGCGCTGGCGGATCAGAACCTCGGGATCGATCTGGTTCGAGCTCAACATCTCGCGGGCTTCAGCGACCCAACGACGTCCGTCCGTGGTGTATCCAGCGGTGGGGGCCAAGTCAGGCTGCAGCCCACGGAAGTAGTCATTGAAGGCTTCCATGCTGAGTTCCCGAGCGTACTTCGCGACGCAGGAACCGAGGGCCACGCTGAAGGCCCGGTCCTCCGCTTTTTCCGCGAAAGTGACGCGCATGCTGCGGGGGGCCTCCCCGGGGATTCCAGGGGCTTCGAGCGTGTACTCGGACTGACTAGGGGTTTCCGGGCCGATCCGCAGACGGGACTCGGGGAAGAGTTTGGCCAGGGGCTTGCCGTAGCGAAAGCGCCCGCCCTGGCGGTCGATGATGACGTGCGGGTGACTCGCGCCGTACTCCTGCCAGAGGTGCTGCAGGATCTCTGCGACGATCGACCAGACCGTATCGCTCTTGTTGCCCGTCTTGCGAAAGGAACGGTTGAGCTCGCCCGCGGGGACGAGCCGCACGCCGGCGTCCAAGAGTTGGATCTGCGCGCTGTCCATGGAACGCCGCAGGGCTTCAGCCCGCAGCTCCAAGCGGCCTTCGTCGCACCACAGGGGCAAGCGCTTGGCCAAGCGCGCGTACCAGGGATGGACGGCCACGTCCGCGGCCCGCGGGCGCAACTTGGCATCGCTGGTGCGCAAGAGATCTGCGCCGCACGCGGGTGCGCCGAAGGGGCGTTGGGCGAGGAACGTCAACACGCTCGTCTCCAGCCGCCGGCGACCGGTTGGGTTGCGCGAGTAGACCTTCTTGGAATCGGCGATGACGATGCGCTCTTCCTTGCGCCCCGTGCTGGGGGCCACGATGTCGTCGAGGGCGTCCCACACGTTGACCCCGGAACCCGGGAGGCGCATCACCGAGAACCCTAAGGTCAATGGACCGAGCAGGGGACCGAGGCCGGCTTCATCGATGCCCGCAACGATCTTTCCCTGTTCGCCCCCTGGGATGCTCGAGGTCATGGAACGTGGACTAGCTGGTGGGAATCGGTTGCCCGACTCCACCCTTGGTGTTGCCGCGGTTCTTGAAGATCAAAAGGCTCGCCGCCAAGGCACCGACCACCGCGATGACCTGGGAGGTGCTCATCAGTCCGTCGAACCAAACCCCGCGGATGGAGTCCCCGCGAAACATCTCGATGCCGTAACGACCGATGGCGTAGAGCACGATGACCCAGAGGGTCGTTTGGCCCGTGTAGCGCCGGCGCCGAAAGATCTGCAGGGCGATCAGGCCCACGATCAGCGCGTTGATGCTCATCCATGTTTGCGTGGCCCACAAGACTTGGCCCGCGTTTTCGGCCCCGAACAAACTGCCCTCGGGCAGCACTTCGGGCACGCGCACAGTGATCGGGAAGGGCAGGTTCTTGTAGGCCTCGGGCACCACCTTGCCGAAGTCATCGCCGACCATCAAACAACCCACGCGCCCGATGGCTTGAGCAAAGAAGGCCGTGATGATGGCCATGTCCAGGGCGTGTTTCCAACGCACTCCTTCCATGCGCGCCTTCAAGACGCCGAGCAGGGCGCCACCTCCGAAGCCTCCGTACATGACGAGTCCGCCCTCCCAAAAGAAGAGCATGGAAAGCGGGTCCGCCAAGTAGCCCTGGCCCGTGGGGGAGTCGCGCAGGACCTCGACGATCACGTACATGAAGCGCGCGCCGCCGAAGACCCCGATCAAGACCCACATCAGGATGTTGTTGTAGCGTTCCGCATCGCCCTCCGGATCGTCCCCGTGCTTGGCCACTAGGCGCTGGAGCATGTGGGCGCCGAAGAGGAAGCCAGAGGCCACCATCAGCCCGAAGAGCCGCAGGTGGAAGGGGTCGTCCATGAACGGGACGTCGAAGGAAAAGAGGTAGGGATGCATTTCTGCGTGCGCTGGGGTGCGGGGCGGCGGATTGCCGGGGCGGGTCGTGGGCCCAGGAGTCCTCTGACTGCCTGGGCGGATGGCCTGACTGCCGGGGGCGGCAGCATTGTAGGGTCCGGGTGGCTCGGGCCGAAGGCTTGC
>CALCXM010000004.1 GCA_937905825.1 uncultured bacterium | reverse complement strand
CGCGGCGCCCAGGACGTCGGTGTTCAAAACACTCAAGCGATAAAGGGCTCCAGCCACGCAGCGCTCGCCTTCTCCGAAGGGCACGGCGGTTTGATTGGCGCCGTAGAAGAACAGGCCTGGCTTTTGTGCCGGGGCGTCCGTCACGGAGAGGCCGAAGCCATTGCCCCCCACGCTGGTCAAGCCGTTGGAGCCGATCAAGGCTCCTAGACCGACGCTATTGGGCGAAACGCTGCAGTACGTGGACAGGCCCCCGCAACCGGCGGGCTCTTCCGTGACCAGGCCGAAGTCGTCGAGGGTCCAGCCGCCGAACTCCAAGCCGCCGTCCGAGATCAAGCGGAACTCCACTTGAACCGCAGCGTTGCCAGCCGCGATGGAACTGATGTCGAGCTTGTGCAGGACCCAGGACGTGTCCGTGGTGTGCGCACTGCCCCCACTCGTTTCGTTTTCCCAGACCACGTTGCCGTTGACGCGAATCTGCGCTTGATCGAACTGAGCGTCTTCCACCGTTAGCCAACGCCGGTAGGCCAGGGTCACTTGGCTTGTCTGGGAGAGGTCGAGAACCGGGGAGCGCAACCAGTTTTCAACGTTGGACTGATACTCGCCATTGAAGTTGCCGATGCCCAAGTCGTTGCCCCAAGCGGAAGAGCCCGAGAAGGCGCTGCTCGCGTCTCCCGCCAGGCCAGCAGGAGCTCCGTGCTGCCAGTCGTCTTGGGTCGCCACTTGCGCGTGGGTCCAGCCCTCGTCGCCGGCCGCCTCAAAGTCATTGAAGTAGTGCACGGTGGTGGTCCCGACGAAGAACGCAAAAGGATCCGTTCCGAAGCCATCCACCGGGGGCAGCAGCTCTTCGTTGCCTTGGTTGTCGTTGGCGGAGAGGTAGTACTCAATGTTCAAGGGCGACCCGAGTTCCGGAATCTGCCCCACCCAACTTCCGCCCTGGGCGGTCATCGCTACGGTGGTGTAGGCGCCACCGACGGGACGATAGTGCAGCTCCACCAAGTTGACGGTGCTGCCCACCAAGCTGGTCACTTGGCAACTCACGCCGAAGGGCCCGGAAACTTGGCTGTCTGCCAAGGGAGTGTGAGCGATGCTCAAGTCCTCAGGCTTGGCCAGGGTCCCGACGCAAGCCACGATGCCCTGCACGATCATCTTGGAGAGCTGGAAGTCGTTGCTCGACAAGGGATGGGAGTCCTGGGAACTGTGGATGTACGGGGAGTACTGCTCCGTGTCCTCGAAGAAGAAGATGGAGGGGAAGCCCGCGGCGAAATAGCTCTGGTGATCCGAGGTGCCCGCGGACAAGTTGCCTGTCTTCGACACCCACCCGGAAACGTACTGCGCACCGACGGCATCGCAGAAGCTGATCAGGCTCGGGGTGGAGTTGTTGTTCACGAAGGCCACGTCGAGGGAGTCGCCCGCAGCGCGGTAGCTGGACATGTCCGTGTTGATCATCGCGATGATGTCTTCACCCGCGTTCGCCGACTGTTGCGCGGCCACGCCCGATCCGACTAGCCCCGACTCTTCAGCGGAGAACCAGCAGAAGCGAATCGTGTGTTCGAAAGGACCCGCCGCCTGCAAGACGCGGGCGGCTTCCAGCACGCCGGAAGAGCCGGAAGCGTTGTCGTCGGCGCCGGGGCTAGTGGTCGAGCAAGCGCCGGCGATGGAGTCGTAGTGCGCGCCGAGCACGACGATGCGTTCGGGGGCTGTTGTGCCTGGCAATTCAACGACCACGTTTTCCGAGTAGCCGCCACCGATCGCTTGGAAATTGACCGTGTAGCCCATCGCCTCGAGCTTGGTGCGCAACTGATTGCGTGCGGTGATCGCGCCGGAGCCCGAAGCGCAGCGCGTGGGGATGGCTGCCAAGTCGATCACGCCCTGTTCCAAGTTGGTCGCGCTGACCGCATTGACGGCGCTTTGGATGCGGGGGTTTCCCGTGGCCAAAGCCATGCCGAGCGTCGTGCCCGTAAAGCTCGCGGGTGCCGCCATGGCTTGGCTTCGCACGTGGGCCAGGCCCCCGTGGAACACCCGTCCGCGAGTCAGGCCGTGCAAGTTCTCTTCGGTCCCAGCCGCCGCAGCGACGATCACTTGATCTCCATGTTCGAAGAGCACGCGCGCGCCACGCTGGACCAGGGGCCGAACGCTTTCGCCGGGGGTCCAGGCGACCACGAGAAGCTCTTCGGAGCCCTCGAGCTGCTCTAGCTGCAGCGCTTCGACACCGGTCCCGGCCAGGGCCGCCACGAGCTGCTGGCCCGCGTTGACGACGAGGAAGCTACCGCAATCGTGGCGCAACACGCCGGCCGTTTGCAGTCGCGTCCGCAGGGCGCTGTCGCCGGCGGTCACCACGACAGCGGTCGGAGCTTGGACAGCGTTGAGCTGGGAGCGGCTGCCGTCCAAAGGCACTGGCTGAGGAAGAGGAGGGAACGAGGGGCCGAGCGACAGGGCGCTCAGGCAAAGCAAGGTGCTGATCATTGGTCTGGGGGGGTTGTGGGGAGGGCCCGTGATACACCTACCCGGACGTCCGGAAACGAATCTGGGTCCAAGTTCTCGAGGAGAACCTGCGTTGTGGGCGCCCTGCGAGCGGATCCGCTCAAGTTCTACCCCCTAATAGAGCTGTCGGCCCGAGACCATGGGCGCAGTCGCCCAGGGGAACTCCGCGCAGTCCCGCCTCCCCATGACCCCCATTCGTCTAGAGGCTCGGCCGACAAGGGGCCCGCGTCACGGATCGCATTCTGTGACGCAGGCTACTAAGGGTCGAGGGTCGTCCCCATGGAGCTGACCAGCCCCTGCGAGTCGAAGTGGACCGTCGCGTGCTCGGCGTTCTGCAGGAAGGTGCGCGTGGGATTCGAGTAGGCGCTACGCTCCGGACCTGGTTTCCCCTCGTCGAACTCGTGGGCCAGCGGGGGCCCGGTGACCAGCCAGAAGCGCCCCTCGTCCTTGGAGTAGCCCTCAAAAATGGCGTCGACCTGTTCGCGGTTCATGCCCACTTCGACGAGATCAAGCCGTTGGAACATGTCCGTGCGCGCTGTCCGAAAGAACCAGACGTACCACACTCCGAAGGCCACGAGGCCCGCGCCGAACAACAGGGCCGCGCACTTGCCTAGGCGCCGCAGGTATCCGCTTCGTGACGAGCCCGCCGCCTGCGTGTGCTCCCCGTGAACGCTGTCTTGCTCCTTCATCGCCTGCTCTGTTGTCGGAGGTATTCGTTTGCCATGGACGGTTGACCTGCGGACGCCTGCTTCGTTGAACGGGGGTCCCTAGGAAACTCAACTCTACTTCCAACCCGGCAGAACCGCCATTGTCTGAATGGTGGCCGTCTGAGGCAGCTATCGGGCGCGCTCGGCAACTTGCGCTTGGGACGAAAACCACGCTCTTCACACAATTCCGAGGAGCCAGGGAACGCCAGCCGAGTTATTGTCCCCTGCTGCAAGCCGCCCTGCGCTTCATGGGAGGGATA
>CALCXM010000003.1 GCA_937905825.1 uncultured bacterium | reverse complement strand
GCCGCACATCTGAAGTGCGGCACCCGCTTGTTCATGAGCAACAACAAGGTGTGCGACACCGTATTGTTCCGCCGTGGCTAGTGTCCGTCCGTCAAGTAGCTCATGAAGGACATGCCGATGTCCTGGAACTGGTGGCTGCGGGGGACCTCGATGGCGTCCTTGATGCAAACCTGTTCGCAGAGCTTGCACGAGGTGCAGAGCTTGGGATGAACAATAGCGATGAAGTTGAAGGAGGTCTCCGTGTCGAGCTTCATCTCGATCGCGCCGAAAGGACAGACGTCCTCGCAGAAGCGGCAACCGGTGCAGAGTTCTTCGTGCACGATGGCCTTGGGGATCTGCTTGGGCTTGATCTGTTCGACCAGCACCTCACGGCTGTCATTGATCGCGTCGAAGGGGCAGTAGACCCCACAGACCGAACAGTTGATGCAGAGGTCGGGCTCGATGTGGAAACGTTCCTCACCGCCGGTGATGGCGTTGGTGGGGCAGACGCGCTCGCAAATGCCACAGGCCGTGCAGAGGTCCGTGATGAAGTGCGACTTCCACTCCCAGGAATCCATCGCGGCCTGGTCCGTGAAGAGCACCACCTGGAAGATGCCGTGGCTGTCGTAGCGCGACACCTTGCCCAGGGATTCGATCTCGATCGGGAAGGACTTGGTGAACTGCATCGGGAAGGAGTTCGAGGTGCTGGCCAGGGCCTTCATCTTCGGGTCCTTGACCCACGCGGTGATGAACAGCTCGCCGCTCTGCATGTAATCGTGGGCACCGTACTCCGGCAGGTCCGCGGGCAGACCGTAACGGAAGCGGTCGCGCAGGGCCGGCGTCTTGCGTGGCAAGCGGACTTCGTACATCACGTAGCCCTCGTGCAACGTGACGGTGAAGTCGCGGCCGTAACGGCGATCGCGCTCGACCTTGTCTTCGTGCACGTTGCGCCACTTGGCCCACTCCAGCTCCCAGCCGTCGACCTCTTCGAGGGCGCCTAGGTCTTCCGCTTCCGGCACTTCACCGGTGAAGTGGATCGCGTCGGTGGGGCAGACGTCCACCACCGTTCGAGCGTTGTAGAGGGAGGCTTGCTGATCGCCGAGGGTGTTCGCCTTGTCGTCCGTGTCCATGAAGAACACTTCAGGGAATTCCTGGCAGCAAGCATCGCAGGCGATGCAAGCTTCCTTGTCGACGAAGAAGGTGTCGGTACCGGCGCTGGTCTGAGTTTCGGCCATCGAGGTCGTTGAGTCGTGTCTGGTGATCGTGGCCCCATGTGAGTCTGGAATGGCAGGTCTGCGTGACCGCGCCTGGGGCCGATTTTGCCTATAAGCTAACCTACCGGGGGCGAGGTACAAGCCCGTCCCCGATGGATCAGTGGGCTTCTAGCCAATTGTCGCCCCATCCAAAGTCGACCTTGAGGGGCACGAGCAGATCCGCCGCATTCTCCATGCACTCGCGCACGAGTTTTTGGGCCGCTTCGATCTCGCTCTCCGGCACATCCAGCACCAATTCGTCATGGACCTGCAGGATCATGCGGGAACGCAAGTCCGAGGCCTCTAGACGCTCTTCCAGGTCGATCATGGCGCGCTTGATGATGTCCGCCGCGGAGCCCTGGATAGGGGTGTTGATGGCCGCGTTCTCGGCCCCAGAACGAATTCGAGAGTTCGAGCTATCGATATCTGGCATCAACCGGCGCCGGCCGGCGATGGTCTCCACGTAGCCGCGCGCCCGGGCCTCCTCGAGGGTGCTGTCGATCCAAGCGCGCACCTGCGGGAAGGACTCGAAGTAGCGCTCGATGAACTCCACCGCCTCCGGCACGCTGAGGTTCGTCTCGCGTGCCAGCCGATTGGGACCCATGCCGTACATCAGGCCGAAGTTGATGGCCTTGGCGCGGCTGCGCAACTCGCGATCCACCTCGTCCTGGGGCACCTCGAACAGGATACTGGCGGTGGAGGCGTGGATGTCCTGGTCGTTCTGGAAGGCCTGCACCAGCCCGGGATCCTCCGTGAAGTGGGCCATGATGCGCAGCTCCACTTGACTGTAGTCCGCCGCCATCAGCACCCACTTGCCCGCTTCGTCGGGCTCGCGTGCCACGAAGGCCTTGCGCAGCTTGCGTCCGCGCTCCGTGCGCACCGGAATGTTCTGCAGGTTGGGCTCCGAGCTCGCGAGTCGACCCGTGGCCGCTGAGACCTGACTGAAACTGCAATGGATGCGTCCGGTCTTCGGATTCACAAAGCGCGGCAAGGCGTCCACGTAGGTGCTCTTCAACTTGGCGAGCTCGCGGTACTCGAGGATGCGCTTGATGATCGGCAGGTCCCCGTACTTGTCGGAGAGGGTCTGAGCGTCCGTGGCCCAACCGGTCTTGGTGCGCTTGGGGCGCTTGACGCCGGCGTCGTCTTGGATGCGCAGCTTCTCGAAGAGCACTTCCCCCAGGGCCTTGGGACTGTTGACCTTCACGTTCTCCCCGGCGAAGCCTTGGACGTCGTAGATCGCTTCCTCGATCTCCTTCTCCAACACCACGGCGAAGTCCTCCAGAAGCTTCTTGTTCAAGCGAATGCCGCGCTCCTGCATGTTGGTCAAGATCGGGATGAGCGGCAGCTCCAGGTCGCGATAGAGACTTGTGGTGCCGGCCGTCTCCAACTCCTTCATCAACACTTCACGCAATTGAAAGGTGACGTCCGCGTCCTCGCAGGCGTACTCGGAGACCTCGTCGATGGGCAAGGTGTCCATCGTCACCTGCTTGCGCCCCGTACCAATCAATTGGGACGTGGGGATCTTGCGCAGGTCGAAGTAGGTCAAGGCCAACTCGTCCAATCCGTGGCGCCGGGTCGCCCCCGCCGCGCAATAGCTAGCGATCAAGGTGTCGTCATCGGGGTCGGCCACGGTCAAACCCTGATGCCGCATGACCAGGGCATCGTACTTGTAGTTCTGAGCCCAACGCTCGATCTTCGGATCCGTGAGCAGGGGAGCGAGCTGCTCCAACAATCCAGCGCGACTGCCGAAGAGCGGCGGGAACTCGTTGGCCGGAACGTAGAAGGCACGCCCCGCTTCCGCGCAGAAGCTGATGCCCACCAAATCCGCTTGCAGGGGATCGAGCCCCGTGGTCTCCGTGTCCCAGGCAAAGGCGCCCGCCTTGCGCAGCTCCTGTTCCATGGCCTCAAACTCTTCGGCGTTGTGAATGCGCTGGTAGTCGCGCTTGATCTCCAGCTGAGGTTGACCGCTGCTCGCCACCTTCGCGGCCAAGCTGCGGAAATCAAGCTCATGCAGAAGCGCCAGCAACCTGTCCGAGTTGGGCTCGGCCTTGCCCACGCACTCGAGCCCCGGATCGAGGGACACGTTGACATCGATGGTCACCAGATCCAAGGACATCAAGAGCTGCTCCCGATCCCGTTCGATGTACTCGCGGGCCTTGCCCTTGACCTGGTCCAAGTTGTCGAGGACCCCCTGCACGCTGCCGAATTGCGCGATCAGTTTGGCCGCGCCCTTTTCCCCGATGCCCTTGACCCCCGGGATGTTGTCGGAGGTGTCGCCCATGATCGCCAGCACGTCGATCACGCGATCCGGCGTCGTGCCGAACTTTTTCTCGACGGCCACCAGCCCCTCGATCACGAGCTCAACCTTGG
>CALCXM010000002.1 GCA_937905825.1 uncultured bacterium | reverse complement strand
ACGAGGTCACTCTGGCGGAGGTGCTCAAGACCAAGGGCTACGCGACCGGCATGTTCGGCAAGTGGCATCTAGGACACCGGGAAGGTTTCCTACCGAACGACCAGGGCTTCGATCGATTCTTCGGCGTGCCCTACTCCAATGACATGGCTCAGTTCCATCGCAAGCCGGACACGAAGTACGAACTGTACTTGCCACTGATGCGTGACGGAAAGGTGATCGAGTGGGAGCCGGATCAGCGCGAACTTACCCGACGATGCACCCAAGAGGCGTTGCAGTTTATCGATGAAGTTCACGAGCAGCCCTTCTTGCTCTACGTGCCCTATTCCATGCCCCACTTGCCGATCTACGCTTCCGCTGAGTTCCAAGGCAAAAGCAACCGCGGCACCTACGGAGATGTGATCGAGGAGATCGATTGGAGTGTCGGTGAGATCATGGAGAAGCTCGATGAGCTGGAACTCACGGACAAGACCTTGGTGATCTTCACCTCCGACAACGGTCCCTGGTTGGAGTACATGCACAAAGGTGGATCCGCTGGCCCCTTGCGTGGTGGCAAGGCCACGAATTGGGAAGGAGGCCAGCGCGTTCCCTGCGTCATGCGTTGGCCCGGGGTGATTCCTGCGGGCAGTCTGCGGCGCGAACTCCTCACCACCATGGACATCTTTCCCACCTTGTCGAAGTGGGCTAGGGTCACGGAACCACCAAAGACGAAGCTCGACGGACGCGACGTGGGGAGCTTGCTGCGCGGCCTCGGCGCGCAAGGCTGGAATCCGGCGAACGCGCCCTTCTTGTACTACACGGCCCACGGAGAACTGGCCGGCATTCGGCGCGGGCCGTGGAAGCTGCTGATTGAGGCCAACGAATTCTACAACGTCGACGTGGACATCAGCGAGCAGTGGGACAAGGCCGGGGACCACGAAGCCCTCGTCCAAGAGCTGCACGCGCTCGCGGTCCAGCTCGATCACGAGGTCGAGAGCAACGCCCGGCCCGTAGGTCGCTCGGATGTCCTACGTTTCGATCCAGCGAAGCCGATGAACCCAGACGGCTCGGCTTTTCAGATGGCGGACGAGGCACGGATCCCGGAGTAGCGATACCGTGCCAGGGCAATCTCCACCAGGTTCCTGAAGGTGGTGGAGATTGCCCGGGCTTGGTACCCGCTGGGAGTGTCCGTCACCAAGTCGTAAGGATAGTCCTCCCCCCAACTGTGAATCGTGCCATTCCCATCCAAGGCCATTGAGAAGGATTGACCGGCGGCGATCTGGGTGAACCCCGTGTTCGTCGGTGCACTGCTCACGGTCCCGGCGAGATCGGAGCCCCAGGCTTCAACGGAACCATCGGAACGCAGAGCTGAGCTGTGCGACGTCCCTGCCGCGACCTGAGTGAAGCCGAACCCGGGCGGGGCGTTCGAAACTTGGCCGGAGTCATCGGCTCCCCAAGCCACGAGATGCCCATCGTTATGCAACGCAATAGAATGGCTTCCACCACCAGCGGCTTGAGCGAACCCGGGCCCTGCCGGTGCGCCGCTGACCTGGCCGTATGTATCAAGACCCCAAGTGACCATCGTTCCGTCCGTGCGAAGTGCCAGCGAGTGACGGGATCCAGCAGCGACCCGCATGAACCCAGGACCACTTGGCGTCCCGCTGATCAGATTGTTCGAGTTGCTTCCCCAACTCACAATCGATCCATCCAAGCGCAGTGCAAGCCCATGGGTGTAACCGGTATCGACTTGCGAGTACCCAGCGCCCGCCGGTGCGTCGCGCACGACTCGGTCTGAGTCGTCACCCCAGGCTCCGACACTGCCTTGTGCGAAGAGGCTGGATGCGCAAGGAAAGAGTAGAAGCGCGCACGGGACTAGCGCAGACCTCCGAGAACGACGAACAGTGATTGAGCAAACCATGGCGAGTAATGGGTTGGACGTTAAAGATTGAGAGCTGTAAAGAGGGTAACCGCTCGCCACTTAGACATAGCCAAGAACTGCAGCCCGGAGCTGGTAGCGGGTCCGAAACAGACCTAACCCGGGTTTCTCCCAGCCGTTACGCAATACGACGCCAGACCCTTAGTTGTTCAACAACAAGGTGTCTGGCTCGCTATCCTCGCTCCACATCTCACCCACGAACGACAACCCCTCCTACCCCACTGAACCATGCGACTTAGCTTCTCGCGCCTGGCCCAAGTTGCCGCGCTCAGCCTTTCCCTGGCGTGTCATGAAACGCCAAGCCCTGCGATCTTGTCACCCACAGCAGAGAGCATCGCCCGCTCCTATCGCGAGTTGGTTCGCATGACGGAGGAACCGATCAGCGTGACTCCGGAGTTCTTTTACGCGTGCGTCATGATCAACGGTTCAGGTCCAGCCCGCACCCGTGGCGTCGCGGACGACGTTGGGCCCCACAGCTACAATCAGATTCTCGTCTACATGAACGAGCGAGCTGCAACTGCCTACCGAACAAAGGCACTCCCCTTCCCAGTCGGCTCGGTTGTGGTGAAAGAGAAGGGGCCATTCAGTACCGCGGACCTCGAGGGTCCTGCCAAGCGCCCCGGGCTGCGGCCAGGTTTGGGCGGAATGATCAAGCGCCCCGCCGGCTACAACCCAGACCACGGAGACTGGGAGTACTTCTACGTAGACGACTCAGACTCCTTGGGACAGGGCAAGCTCGAGTCGTGCATCCAGTGCCACGATGGTGCCGCCAAGACCGACTTCGTCTTCGGAGGCCTAGCCCTCGAGGGCGAGAATTCCATGTTTCCTAAGTAACCCGGAAACGGTGGAGCCTCAAGCGCCACCAACGGGACTTGAGCCCCCTTGCATGAAGCTGATGCGGCACTCATCGGAAGTGGACTTCCGAGCGGTATGCGATACCGTATGGAAATACCGTATGGAACAGGCACTTGCGATCAGCCCCCAGCCGAGTCGGCCGACGCACTCGCGTGTACCACTGATTCCAGAGCATGCACGATGGCACTCTTTGTGAGCTCCTGCTGCTGTTCACGGCTAATGGTTGCGAAGGAGTCCCCGGGCTGGATTCCGTACGAGCCGAACTGCGAATGGTTGCCACCTTCGAGGATCACCCAGCGGCAGGTCGCGGGTAGCAGGTGTCGATTCTTCTCGCTCTTCTCGATCGCCGAAACTCCGTCGTGGGTGCCGAGGACCTTCGTGACCAGCAGAGTGGACTCTGCCAAACTGAAATCCCGAGGATGCGATGTCCCCACCAGAACGAGCCCACGGATGCCTGCCCCGCTCTCCCGAACCATGCGGGCCGCCACCGCTCCGCCACGTGAGTGCCCGGCAACCACCCATTCCGAAATACCCACCACGCCCTGCATCGCAAGGCGAGCTCTACGGATCACTTCCGCGCCATCGGCCCCACCGAATACGCCCCTGTTCGGAACTTCGACTAGGAGCACCGGATACCCAGCGGTCGCGACCTTTCTCAGGAGTGGCGCGTAGGCCGCAGGTTCGACCAACGCTCCAGGAAAGAACACTAGGCCGACCTTTCGCGGACTCAACTCCGTGGGAGTCAACAACCAGTGATCCGCGCCACGGGTGACCTCCACGCGATGGTCACCAACGAGCGCCTCCCGGGCCTCACCACTGGCCTGATAGGCAACGAAGGACCAGCCCGCGAAGCCGAGCATCGCAATCAGACCGAGCGTTGCCCAGACCCTGCGAATCCAAAACCAGCTCCCCTTGCGCTTACTCATGTTGACCGACTCCGCCCAACGTTTGGAGCATTCGGATGCGGGATTTCCATACGGTATCGCACACCACGCAGAAGCCCACTTCCGACGAGTGCCGCATCAATCGCCAAAAATGGGAATTCCGGCCGCTGCATGGAGATGATGCGGCACTCGTCGGAAGTGGGCTTCTGCGTGGTGTGCGATACCGTATGGAAGAAGACTTACGCCTTCGCCGGGGTCTGGATCGCTTTCACGACCATGTCGCCCACTTCGCTGGTGTGGTGGTCAGCCGTGCCGACGCCTTTGATCTCGCCGGAGACGAGCAGGTCGCGGATGCTGTCTTCGACGGCCTTGCTGGCTTCCTTTTGACCGATGTAGTCGAGCATCATGCTCGAAGCGAGAATCGCCGCCACGGGGGACGCGATGTTCTTGCCGGCGTGCTTGGGAGCCGATCCGTGGATCGGCTCGAAGAGGCTGACCTTGCCAGGATGGATGTTGCCCGAAGCAGCGATGCCCATGCCGCCCTGAACCATGGCGCCGAGATCGGTGATGATGTCGCCGAAGAGGTTGGGAGTAACCGCCACGTCGAACCACTCGGGGTTTTTGACCATCCACATGCAAGCGGCGTCGATGTAGGCGTGCTCGGTCTTGATGTCCGGGTACTCCTTGGCGACCGCTTCGAAGGTCCGGGTCCAGAGGTCCTGGGCGCGCACGGCGTTGGCCTTGTCGATCAAGGTCACCGTCTTGCGCTTGTTGCGCGCGCGGCAGAGCTCGAAGGCGTAGCGGATGACGCGCTCGGTGCCGAAGCGGGTGTAGACCATCGTTTGGGTCGCGACCTCGGAGGCTTGGCCCTTGTGAGCGAAGCCGTGCATGCCCGTGTAGGCATCCTCGGTGTTCTCGCGCACGATGACCATGTCCACGTCGGCGGGCGTCTTGTCCTTGAGGGGACAGAAGCGCTCGTCGTAGAGTTGGATGGGTCGCAGGTTGACGAAGAGGTCCAGGTCAAAGCGACACTTCGCGATGATGCCGTACTCGATCAGACCCACGGGCAGGCGCGGGTCGCCGATGGCACCGAGAAAAATGGCGTTCATGCCCTTGATCTCTTCGAAGGCGGCGTCGGGGAGGATCTCCTTGGTCGCCAGGTAGTGCTCGCTGCCGTAGGGAAATTCGGTCAGCTTGTAGTCGAAGCCATACACCTCGGAAGCGGCCTTCAATACGCGAAGGGCTTCCCGGGTCACCTCGGGTCCGATGCCGTCGCCGGCGATCGATGCAATGTCGTAAGTTGCCATGATGTTGTGTCCTTTGGAGCGTCTTAAGCGGTCGCAGGCACGCGGAACATGCCAGGCCGGTAACTCGCGATCTTGCCTTCCACAGCACTAGCGGCCACGGTCAAGGGAGAAGCGAGGTAGAGCCGTCCGGGACCACTGCGGCCCTGGAAGTTGCGATTGATAGCGCTCACGGTGACCTGCTCCGAGGTCTCGCTCACGCCGGGGCCGCATCCGATGCAGGCCCCGCAGCCGGGATTCACGATGGTCACGCCAGCATTGGCGAACACATCCAAGAAGCCCTTCTCGGCGGCGTAGCGTTGTACCGCTTCGCTACCGAATTGAATGAACATGGAAACTCCGTCGGCGACCTTGCGGCCACTCTCGAGCGCTTCCTTCAAAACGAGGGCGTAGAAGTCCACGTCCTCTTCCTTGCCTGCGGTGCAAGAGCCGCCGTAAGCGATGTCGATTGCCACGTCCCCGATCTCGGACAAGATCTTGCCGTAGGTCGGGTCGCCGGGTTCGGCCACCATGCTTTCGATTGTGTCCAAGTCGATGCGGTGCACACCACCGGCGTACTCAGCACCCTCGTCGGGGATCACGAAGCTGGCGACCATTTTCTCGATGGTCACCCCTTCCCGGCGGGCGGCGATCCACTCGGCGGTCAAGTTGTCCCCTTCGCAAATGCCGGACTTGGCCGAGCACTCGGTCGCCATGTTGGTGAGCGTCGCGCGCTCGTCCATGGATAGGTTCGCGAGTCCCGGGCCGCCGATTTCCATCACGCGGTCCAAGGTGTCTTCGCGCACCGCAAAGGTCGACAGAATGTAGAGGATCAAGTCCTTGGCGGTGACGCCCAGAGCCAGTTCCCCGTGCAACTCGAAGCGAATCGCCTCGGGCACCGTCACCATGGTGAAGCCGGAGTGAATCAGGCCTGCGTATTCGGTGGCGCCCACACCCCAAGTCAGAGCGTTGCTGCCCCCACCCATGCAAGTGTGACTGTCCGTCGCTTGGATGAAATCGCCAGGGTCGATGAACTCTTCCCGGGCGATCTGGTGACAGATGCCGGGGGAGACGCCGTCTTTTGCGGAGTAGTCGCGAACGCCCGTGTGCTTTTGAAAGTCGACTTGCAGGTCGCGCAGGGTTTGGATTTTGTCGATGAAGGGGGCCATCTTCTTGACGCCATCGGCATAAAGCAGGTGGTCCTCGAACACGCCGAACTTGGTTGGGTTCTGCACCACGTAGTCCGCGCCGTGCTCACTCTCCAAGAAGTAGTGCACCTGGGCCGTGGTGAACTCATGGCTGTAGCCGCCGTCGACCTTGACCAGCACCGAGTCTCCGGGCTTCAGAGAGGTCGCTCCGCCCGCCCCCACCAAGTGGCGGCTCAGGATCTTCTCGGTCATGTTCATCGGGCGCTCGGAAGGCTCGATCGGCGGAATCGTGGCTTGGCCCGATTGCACCAGCTTCGAGAAAGGGAACAGGCCCCCCGCTTCCAACATGGCCTTGGTGACCGGATCGTACTTAGAGGTGAACTCTTCCAGCGGAATCTCTTCGCCCGCCATCAGGCGCCGCAGCTGTGCGTGATCACCGAGCAGTTGCCCGAGGTTCAAGTTGTTGCGCAGGTGAATCGGCGCGAAGGACGAGGCGATCACGAGGTGGATGCCGGACCACTTCTCGCATTGCGGCGCGGTCTCCCGGGAGGAGCCGGTGCCCTTGCGTTGGCCGGAGACGATCACTTCGAAGTTGCCGTCCATCAAAGCGCGCGTGCCGAAGACCCGCTCGCCGTTCTCGTCGAGCAAGCCAGCGTAGGCGTCGAGAGCGATGTCATCGGGTAGGTGCCGAAAGCACACCCAGGCGGGCGTCATGGTGTCCGTGTTGATGTCGTCCAGCAGCTCCGCCGGGGTCACATCGTCCATGGTCATGTCGCTCTCGCCCCGCAGCTGCGAGCCGATCTTCGACAGGTCCTTGGTCAAGAACAAGACGCGCTTGCCCGCGGTCAGTCGCACGACGCGGCTGCCGTCTTCCTTCGTATAGATGAGAGGATTCATTGTCTGATTTCCCGTGCGCAGTGCTTAGGCCTGGGGGTTCTCGATCAGCATGGCGATGCCTTGACCACCACCGATGCAGGCGGAAGCCACGCCAAAGCGCTTGCCCGAACGACGCAGTTGATGCATGAGTGTCAAGACCAAACGAGTTCCGGTGGCACCTAAGGGATGTCCAAGAGAGATCGCGCCGCCGTTGACGTTGCACTTGTCGCGGTCGAGGCCGAGCTCTTTCTCGCAACCGAGGTATTGAGCGGAGAAGGCTTCGTTGATCTCGAATAGGTCCACGTCCGCAATTGCAACGCCGGCGCGCTCCAAGCACTTGATGATGGCTGGGACGGGACCGATGCCCATCTCCGTGGGGTCCACGCCAACGGAAGCCCAGCTGCGAACCTTGGCCCAGACGTCCAGGCCGTCGGCGGCTGCGCGCTCGGCGCTGGTGACGATCACGGCGGCGGCGCCGTCGACGATGCCACTGGCGTTGCCGGCGGTCACGGTGCCGTCCTTGCCAAAGGCGGGGCGCAACTTGGCCAGGCCTTCAGCGCTGGTGTCGGGACGAATGTGGTCGTCCGTGTCGATGCGCAACTCGCCCCTACGGGTTTCGATGATGTAGGGCTCGATCTCTTCGGCGAAGCGACCTTCGCTCACGGCAGCGGCACCGAGTTGGTGACTGCGCAGGGCGTAGGCGTCCTGTTCTTCGCGGGTGATGTTGCGGGTCTGCGCGACCTTCTCCGCAGTCTGCGCCATGAAGAGTCCCGCCAAGGGATCCTTCAAGGAAGCGAACAGGAGGTCCTGCAACTCGGGGTTGGTTCCGAAGCGAAAACCTTCGCGGCCGCCGTAGAGCGAGAAGGGCGCTTGGCTCATGTTCTCCATGCCGCCAGCGAGGACGGTGGTGCTTTCACCAAGCAGAATCATCTGGGCCGCGTTGACGATCGACTGCACGCCGGAACCGCACAGGCGATTGACGGTCAAGCCGCCGGAGTGCTGGGGCAGGCCGGCTTTCAGTCCGACGTGGCGAGCGCCATAGATCGCGTCCGTAGAGGTCTGCAAGGCGTTGCCGATCACGGCGTGGTCGATGGACTCGGGGTCCACCTTGGCGCGCGCGATGGCTGCCTTGCTGGCGTGGGCCGCCAGGTCGATGGCGGAGATAGCCTTGAGCTTGCCGAATCCAGGGGTTCCGGAGTACTCACACATCGGGGTACGGGCCCCGCCGACTAGGACGATTTCTTTGGTCATCACTCGATCTCGCTTGGTTGTTCTGTATGAAGTGCTGAGCTTCCGGTTCGCAGACAGTGCGAACGGGCGTCAGCAAAATGAAAGCCGGCGGCCGGGGAGGTCACTGCATCCCCAGGCCGTCGTCGCTATCGTGGGTGGCAGTTACTTGCCGGTGAATTCGGGCTTGCGCTTCTCGAGGAATGCCGCCATTCCCTCGCGCATGTCGTCGGTGGTCGAGGCCAAACCGAACATGTCGGTTTCGATGATCTCGCCCTCCTGCTGACTCATGTTCAAACCACGGTTGATGGCTTCCATTCCGAGACGCACGGCGACCGGACCACGGGAAAGGATCTTGTTGACCATCTTCATGGTGCCCGCTTCTAGCTCTTCGGGAGCGAAGAGACGGTTGATGACGCCCACGCGGTGAGCCTCTTCTGCGGAGTACATGTCCGCGGTCAAGATCCACTCACGGGCCACGCCGGGGCTCGCGATACGTGCCAAGCGTTGGGACCCGCCGTAGCCGGGAATGATGCCCAGGCTCACTTCGGGAAGGCCCACGCGGGCCTCGGTGCTGGCGGTTCGCAGCGTGCAGGCCAGGGCCAACTCGAGTCCCCCACCGAGGGCGAACCCGTTGATCATGGCGATCGTGGGCTTGCCCATGTTCTCCAAGCGAGCGAAGACCTGCTGGCCGAAGTAGGCCACGTCCTTCGCTTGCATGGCCTTCATCTTGGCCAGCTCGTTGATGTCCGCGCCGGCCACGAATGCTTTGTCTCCCGCACCGGTCAGGACCACCGCGCGCACGTCCGCGTTGGCACGCAGACTGTCGAGGGCGTGGGCCAGCTCGGTCAGAGTTTGATGGTTGAGCGCGTTCATCACCTTCGGTCGATTGAAGGTGATGCGACCCAGGGGGCCGTCCGTCTCGCAGAGAATGTTCTCGTAGTTCATGGGGTTCCCCTAGCCGCGGTTGACCGTGGCCTTGGTGATCATGACGGGCTCGACCGGACTCGAGCCTTCGCCGCCGGGCTTGCACTGACCGCCGGCGATCAAATCCAAGGCCTCACCGCCGGTGAGCATCTTGCCGAAGGCGGTGTACTGGTTGTCCAGGAACGCGGCGTCCCCGTGGCACAGGAAGAACTGGCTACCGGCCGAGTTCGGGTCCTGGGAGCGCGCCATCGAAAGGATGCCGCGCTCGTGGTGGATGTCATTGAACTCCGCGTTCACGTTGTGCCCAGGACCGCCCATGCCGGTGCCGTCGGGGCAACCGCCTTGGATCATGAAGTTGGGGATCACGCGGTGGAAGACCGTTCCGTCGTAGAAGCCCTTCTCCGCCAAAGCGATGAAGTTCTCCACGTGGTTGGGGGCTTTGTCCGGGAAGAACCCGAAAGTGATGTCGCCGGCTTCGGTGTGAAAGGTGACGGTGGCGTTGGTGTTGTCGGTCATAGCGATTACTCGTGTGTGTGTGTTGTTGCTGGCTCGCAGGACGCGGGGCCGGGGGAGGTTACTGCGGCGTAAGGATGACGGTGGTGCTCAGAATGACTTGCTTCTCGACCGGTGCTTCGCCGCGCAGCTTGGTTCCTGCGATGCGGTCCAGGGTGTCGAGACCACTCACCAACTTGCCGAAGGCGCTGTACTGGCCGTTCAAGAAGGCGCTGTCCGCGTGCATCACGAAAAACTGTGAGGAGGCCGAGTTCGGATCATTCGTACGCGCCATGGAAAGCACCCCACGCTTGTGGGCCCACTTCGGGTCCTTGCTGAACTCCGCGTCGATGTTGCGACGCCCGGGACCAGAACCGGTTCCCGTGGGGTCTCCACCCTGAATCATGAAACCAGGCTTCACGCGGTGAAAGATCACGTTGGTGTAGAAACCCGTGTCGCACAGGTCCAAGAAGTTGCGCACGTGATTGGGCGCGGCGTCCGGCCAGAACTCCATGTGCATGGTGCCCTGGGTGGTCAGCATGATGACCTGGTACTTGGAGAGGTCTTCCAAGGGGATCTCCATGTAGTCGATTCCCTTGGGAGCTGCGATGGCCACGGCGACTTTAACGGGTTCTGACTTGGAGAACTTGTCATCGAAGGCGAGCTTGAAGGCCTTGCCGTTGAAACCTTTGGCGTTCGCCAGGTCCGGGCCCAGATCGAAGGACAGGGACAGCTTCGTGCCAGCGGCCAGGGACAACTTGTCCGAGGAACGCTTGGTCACGGGCTTGCCGTTCAAGGTGAAGGCGCCGGCGTTCATCAGCCAGGCGTCCACGTCAGCGTTCTTGTCGCCGATCTCAATCTCGACGGAGACTTGGAAGGCAACGCCTTCCATGTACATGTCGGGAGCGTTCCAGGTCACGGTCGGGCCGCCCAGCAGGGGCGCCACGCAAAGGAGTAGTGTGTTCAGCATGATGATCTTGGCTTACGCCTTCTTGTCTCCGTCCCACTTGTAAAAGCCCTCGCCGCTTTTGCGGCCGAGCTTGCCCTCAGCAACCATGGTCTCGAGGATCTTCGGAACCTCGAAAGCCGCCTCGTCGGGGTAGCGTTCTTTCCAGCCTTGCAAAATGTACAGGGTGGTGTCGAGGCCCACGTAGTCGGTCAGCGTCAGGGGCCCCATGGGGTGACCGCAGCCGAGCTGCATGGCCGCGTCGATGTCCTCGCGAGAGGCGTCACCGCGCTCGAGCATCAGAAGCGACTGCACCATGAAAGGCACCAGCAGACGGTTCACCACGAAACCGGGGGTGTCCTTGCAGGAAACCGCCGTCTTGCCACAAGCGGTGCCGAAATCGCGGGCCGCGTTGAAGACCTCCTCGTCGGTGTTTTCCGTGCGCACTACCTCGACCAGGCGCATCAGTTGCACCGGGTTGAAGAAGTGCAGGCCAACGAAGCGACTGGGCCGGCCAGAAGCCTCGGCCATTTCGCCGATCGGGAAGGAGCTCGTGTTCGAGGCGAAGATCGTCTCGGGCTTGCAGAGCTTGCCCAGCTCAGCGAAGAGGCTGGTTTTGGCTTCCAAGTTCTCGACGATGGCCTCCACGATCAGATCGCAATCTGCCAGGTCCGCGCGGTTCGTGGTCCCGGTGATGTTGGCGAGGGTCGTTTCGACCATGGCCGCGGCTTGCTCTTCGGACTGCTTGCCCTTCTCGACGAGCTTTGACGCCAACTTTTTGACGCTGCCGTCGATGCGGCTGAGGCCCTTGTCGAGGAACGACTGCTCGGTCTCGAGTGCGATGACCTGACAGCCCCCTTGTGCAGCGATTTGAACGATGCCGTGCCCCATCAGGCCGCAGCCGACAACGCCTACCTTTTGAATCTTCATCAGGAGTCTTCTTTCTTGAGTTGATGTGGCTCACTGAGAGAGTGAACCGAGTGTGATTGGGTGGTCTGCGCGCCGATCCTTCGGGCGCAGTTGAATGGAAGGATCTGGGCTAGCGCGTGAACTCCGCGGCGAATCCCATGCCGCCCGAGATGCACAGACTAGCGAGTCCCGAGGACACCTGGCGACGCTTCATTTCGTGCAAAAGTGTGACGACGATGCGCGCCCCAGTGCAACCGATCGGGTGACCGAGAGCGATCGAGCCGCCGTTCACATTGAGCTTGTCCATGTCGAACTCCAAGTCCTTTTGACAGGCCAGGACTTGAGCGGCAAAGGCTTCATTGATCTCGATCAAATCGTAGTCGTTCACGCCGCGCCCGCTCTTCTCGCAAAGCTCGCGGATGGCCGGCACGGGGCCAATGCCCATGACCTTCGGATCGACGCCGGCTTGCGTGGTGTGGCCCAGGTGCGCGAGGACTTCGAGGCCCAGCTCCTGCGCTTTCTCTGCGGACATCATCAACAGCGCCGCCGCTCCGTCCGTGATGCCGGAGGCGTTGCCAGCGGTGACCGTGCCGTCCGCTTTGAAGACCGTCGGGAGCTTCGCCAGGGAACTTAGTTCGGCGCCAAAGCGAATGTGTTCGTCCTTGTCGATCACAGTCACCTGGCCCTTGCGCCCGGGAACTTCCACGGGTGCGATCTCGGCATCGAAGTGCCCGGCCTGCACCGCTTGGGCGGCGAGGGTTTGGCTGCGAATGGCGAACTCGTCTTGCTGCAAGCGCGTGAGAGAATGCGACTCCGCGAGGTTCTCCGCGGTCGCGCCCATCAGCATGTCCGCAAGCGGGCACTCGAAGCCGTCCTTGTACATGGCGTCCACCACCACGTCGTGGCCCAGGCGATAGCCGTTGCGGAACTTGGGCAAGAAGTGCGGCAAGCCGCTCATGCTTTCCGTGCCGCCCGCCAGCACCACATCGGCGCGACCCAAGCGAATGCTGTCCGCGGCCAGTTGCAAAGTCTTGAGCCCTGAACCGCAAGCCATGTTGATCGTGGTGGCGCAGGTGCTGTCCGGGATGCCAGCGCGGATCGCAATCTGACGCGCAGGGTTCGGACCGGCGCCCGCTTGCCGTGAATTGCCGAGGATCACTTCCCCCACCAACTTGGGGTCGATCCCGGAAGCCTCCAGCAGGGAGCGCACGACGCTCACCCCAAGGTCCACGCCGGTCAAGCTGTTGAAGCCGCCCAAGTACTTCCCGATGGGAGTGCGCAGGGCGTGGGTGATCACGACGCCGGTGGTTGCACTTTGATGAAGGTTCATTGGCGAATACGTTGGAAGCGCGAAGCCCGCTTGTGACTGCGCGTTAAAAAGTTTTTTTGCCCTGCAGCGCGGTGCTCGGAGGGCTTTGGTCGGTGGTCACGGTCGGAAACATGACGCTCAAACCAGCTGTGGTGCCTCTCGGCAACGGCGCTGATTGGCTTTCGAGGCAACTAGGATAGTGCCGGACCGCTCGGGTGACAAGACGTGGCGCACGGGCCCGATGCGAACAAAAGGCGAACATTGGGCGGAGATCGGACCATCCGGCGGTTTGGGGTGGAGAGCCTGGGCCCGGCAGGCGATACTCCGGCCCCGCCCTATGTCCTATCCAGCCGAGAATCCGACGAACTCCCCTGCCACCGATCAAGTGGCCCCCGGCTCTAAGCTAGGCGGCGAGCCGATTCTCGAGTTCCAGCCACAGGCTGGGCGCCCACGCCGAGGCCCAACCCAGACTGCTGGGGCCAGCCGGGCACGCTTGCAGGCCGCTGCCAGCCTGATCGGCGACGAGTCCAAGGAAGTGCGCCAGGCCCTGCTGCAAGAATTCCGGCGCGTCGGAAAGCTGGGCACCCCGCACCTGCAACGGGCCGCGCGCAGTTCGGACGCCCTCGTGCGCAGCCACGGTCGAGCGATCCTGGACACCTTCGATCGGGAACAGGTCCTGCGCAGGCTCACGCGCTTCGCCAGCCGCGAGCGAGTCGACCTCGAAGCAGCCCTGTGCGTCATGTCCGGCTTGGATCGCGCGGACCTCAACATGAAGCCCTACCGCAAGGCCCTCGACGCCATGGCGGAAGAGGTCACCAAGCGCACCTGTCACTTGCGCGATGACTTGCAAAAGGCCCAAGTGCTCGTGCACTACATGGGCACCGAACTCGGCTATCGGGGGGAAGTGCAGGACTACTCGCACCCGGACAAGATCTACCTGCATCGGGCCATCGAACTGAAGCGCGGTTTGCCCCTGACCCTGTGCTCCCTCTATTCATTCGTGGCGCGGCGAGCAGGCATCAAGACCGGCATCGTTCCCCTGCCTGGACACGTCATGTTGCGGCTTTACGGCCGTTATCAAAACCTGATCGTGGATCCCTTCCACGGCGGCGAAGCGCGTACGCAGGAAGAACTCGGCACGTACCTGCGGGAACACGGCCTGCGCTTCAACCCGGTCTGGATGCACGACGCCAGCGACAAGATGCTGCTCGCGCGCCAACTGGCCAATCTACAAAATGCCTTGCGAGCCATCGGGCTGCCGAACCGCGCTAGCGCTCTCGATCCGCTGCTCATGCAATTTCGACGCTGACCTATGTCCGCCTCTGATATCCCCGACTCTTGGCCCCCTGCAGAAGGGACCTTTCCTCCGCAGGTCGCGCCGCTCTTCCCCCTGCCCAAGGTCTTCCTGTATCCGCATGTGATCATGCCCTTGCACATCTTCGAGCCGCGCTATCGGCAGATGGTGGACGACCTGCTCGACCGCCGCGGCTGGCTGATCATCACGCCCATTCGCGAGGGGCACGAGGTCAATCAATTGGGGGCGCCGCCGATCTACCCGGTCGGCGGATTGGGCGAGATCATCAAGCATGAGCGCATGCCGGACGGGCGCTTCCTGATTTCCCTGGCGGGCTTGGGACGCGTGAACATTCGAGAAGTGGAAAGCGACCGCCTTTATCGCAAGGTCCAGTTCGAGCCCTTCCACGAGGTGCAACCGGAGGAAGAGGAGAATGAGGGGATGCGCGAGAGGGTTCGCGAAGCGCTCCTGACGTGCAGCGACTCCTTCCATAACTTGCCACCGGATCTGCCCCTGGCACCCATGGCGGACCTACTCATCCAGAGCTTGGATCTACCGGTGGATGTGCTCTCGGAATTGTTCTCCGAGCCCGTGGTGATGCGCCGGGCAGAGTTCGCTATGGAGCGCCACGACTCCCGCAAGTAGGTCAAGAAAGGGCTATTTTGCGGGCAATTCCCGCTCGCGCTCGGACCCCCCTGCGACTGGCGGGAATTCATGCTTGGGCGTGCATGGAAAGGTGTGACCAAAGATTCGGGCTCCCCTAATCGGGCCGGACCGGGCCTGGGCCCGATCAGCCAACATCCCTTCCCACACTCGCTCGATCTCGGTCTGCCCTCCACCGTTCTTCGTTCTCCGGGTGGTTCTCCAAAACCAACTTGAATCCTGATGAAGCTTCGAACATTCGCTCTTCTCTCCCCTCTGCTCGCCCTGGGCGCCTCCGCCCTTTCCGCTCAAACGATCCTGATGAACCACGATGGGACGCAGCTTGGCTCCGACCTGCTCCAGGTGGACGACGCCGAGATCACGCCGGATGGCAAGTACATCGTCTCACGTGAAAACAGGGCCAGCACGGCCATGCGCATCTACGATGCAATGACTGGCCTGGAGCTCCAGCGTTACCACACGCTAGGTGGCGGCTCGCTCTCCGGAGTTGCCCAGGACGCCATCGCCGTGACCAACAGTCGAGCGGTCATGTTGGGCCACCCTTCTCGGATTGTGGACCTAACGAACCTCAACGCGCCCGACGTGGCGATCATGAACACCGGACTGTGGCCTCGCGACCTGGCGATCACTCCCGACGGCACCTCGGTCGCCATCCGCGGCGGCAGCAGTATGGGCACCAGTGACCCCGGAGGCCTGTTCGTCTTCGACCTGGCGACTGGAACTCAACTCGCCCATGCCCCCGGGATTCCGATGTTCTACGGTTCGAGCCAGTTCGACGTGGACAGTGTCGCTGTCACCGATCGCTACGCGGCCTTCACCTCATCGCCCCAGGGAGTCGAAACCCAGGTCACGATCATGGATTTGCATCCCGCCGGCGGCGGAAGTCCAACGATCGCCTACGAGACCGGTCCATTCGGGGACAACCACATCGTGGGCACGCCCCACGATCTCACCATGACACCGGATGGAAACCACTTGGTCGTTCGATCCGGAATGGCCGTGGCGCTGTTCGATCTAACCGCTGCTAGCCCCCAGATGCTTTGGGTCAAGCGCCTCGCCGGCAACCCTGGCCCCATGGACTACTCGGCCATGGACTCCGTGGAAGCCACCAATGACCGAATCGCCACGATCAGCCGCTGGTCCGTCGCTGGCTTCGGTGCCCAGGTTGACGTGTTCGACATGGCAGGCAACCAACGCTCTCAAGTGATTGAAGGAGACCCCCACGACCTCGCCATCACGCCGAATGGTCGACGATTGGTGGTTCGCACGCACACGAGCGTCTACCTCTACGGCCTCGAGATCATCGCGGGTGGGCCGAACTTGAGCTACCTGGACAAGCAGGACTCACTGGGAACGCACACGAGCTACGGCGCAGGCTACGACTCCGTGCAAGTCACGGCAGATCTGGCCGTAACGACCAGCCGCGTTGGCGAGACGACGGACGCGCGCGTTTGGGAGCTTGGTCACGGCCAGCTCAAGCAGGTCGCCCAACACATCATGGACGCGCGTCCCGTGGACGTGGCGATTGTTCCCTCTGGCGACAAGGCAGTCGTCAGCGGGTTCTCGCACGTCATGATCGTTGACTTGGTCTCCAAGGGCGTGCTGCTCAACACGCAGACCAACACCGGCGGCGGCTATGGCTGGTGCGATGGCGTCGCCACGAATGATTCCACGGCGGTGGTTTTCGGCTCCTACACCAATGGTCAAGCGGGCAGCCACTCCTTTGAAGGCTGGTTGACCGTGATCGATCTCTTCGATGAGCCCACTGTCTTCTGCGCAACCAACGCGAACTCCACGGGCGAAACTGCGGCGACCCACGCTAACGGCTCGGCCAGCGTGGCAAGCAATGACCTGAGCCTGGTGGCCAGTGACTTGCCCGCGAACGCCATGGGATCCTTCTTGTACGGCGACGGTCAGGTCAGCACACCCTTCGGCGGAGGTGTCCTGTGCGTCGGCGGCCAGTCCGGTTACTTCAGCCCGCAGACGGCGAATGCGGAAGGCGTGGCCGTGCTCGGTGTGGACTCGATGAACTTGCCCTTCGGCAGTCCGGGCATCTTGATGGGCAGCTCTCGCTCCTTTCAATTCATCTTCCGCGACGGGATCGCCGGACAGATCAACACGTCGGCGGGACTCGAAGTGATGTTCACCCCGTAGGGCAGCGAGAACTCACAGAATGCGAGGGGCCCGGGCCCCCACGACAACGTGGGGATCCGGGCCCCAATTCTGTTCACAAGGCCATTTCGCGTGGGGTCGCCGGCTCCTTCGACGCACGGCTCCCGTGCCCGCTCGCCACGGGCCACTGATTCTCCTTTCGCCAGCCACATGAACCGAGCTAACCTGCAGGCTCCTAGGCACCAAACCAATCGACTCATGCTTCAGCTCCGTCTCCGTTCCTTGCTCGTCACTCCCCTGCTTTTTACGGCCTTCGCCACCGGGGCAACTCAGGAGGCTCCCGCGCCAACCCTGCAATGGACCGACGCCAAGCGAACCGTTGCGAAAACCGTCGACGCACTCGACGCTGAGCTCGCTGACCTGAGCGACGCGATTTGGCACCACGCGGAACTCGCCCTGCGTGAAACGAAGTCATCGGCCTTGCTCGCGAAACGCCTGGAGACGGAAGGCTTCACCCTCGAGCGCGGAGTGTCGGAGATGCCCACGGCTTGGGTCGCTAGCTTCGGACAAGGCAAACCGGTCGTCGCCTACTTGGCGGAGTACGACGCCTTGCCGGGTCTTTCCCAAACCATCTCTGCCCAGGTTGAAGCGCGCGTTCCCGGGGCCGGCGGTCATGGCTGCGGTCACAACTTGTTCGGCGCGGGATCGGTCGGAGCAGGGATTGCGCTCAAGCGAGCCATGCAAGCGCACAAGCTGCCGGGCACCGTTCGGGTCTACGGCACTCCCGCGGAAGAACAAGGCATCGGCAAGGTCTGGATGGTGCGCGACGGTTTGTTCGACGACGTGGACGTTTGCCTCTCCTGGCACCCGTCCAACGAGAACCAGGTCAAAATGCAGCCGACAAAGGCCCTGCGCTCCTTCGAGGTGACCTTCTACGGCCGTTCGGCGCACGCGGCTGGCGCGCCCTGGAGTGGAGTTTCCGCTCTTGACGCGCTCGAAGCCTTCGAGACCGGAGTGAACTTGCTGCGCGAACACATGCCCGAAAGCGCGCGCATCCACTACGTGGTAACCAACGGCGGCGCGGCTCCCAACATCGTGCCCTCGAGCGCTTCCATTTGGCTCTTCACGCGCGGCAAGGATTGGCCTGAGCAAGAGCAGGTCTACCAACACGTGATGAAGATCGTGGAGGGCGCCGACTTGATGTCCTGGGGCGAAGAGCACGGCAACCTCGAGTTGGGCTTCCGCCCGGCGCGCGTTCAGGACTTCACGGGCCTCTACCACTACAACCCGAACCTACCAGCCGCGCGCGTCATGCACGCCAACCTGACCTTGGTCGGCCCCGCGAACTACTCGGTGGCGGAGCACGAGTTCGCGCGCCAAATCCAAAAGGCCTTTGGCGTGGAAGCACGGGGCATGGATGCGCAGATCACCCCCTTCGACCCAAACGCTGCACCCAAGCCCGGGGGCTCCACGGACGTGGCCAACATCTCCTGGGTCTGTCCCACCATCGGCTTGCGCGTGGCGAACTGGCCAGCGGAAATCCCTGCGCACTCCTGGGCTTCCACGGCGGCCTCGGGCTCGACGGCAGCACAGCGCGCGATGTCTGTGGCGGCCAAGGTCCTGGCATGCGCGGGAGTGGATGTGCTCACCCAACCCGAGCTCGTCAGCGCAGCTCGCGACGCGTTCGCGAAATCATCGGCCAAGTTCCCGTACGTTTCCCCCGTCGGGCCAAAGGACAAGCCGAGCTTGCCTTCGAACATGCGCTAAGCGTCCACGCTCTGTCGGCAATGCTGTGCCGCACACCTCGTTGCTGGGCAACAGGGTGTGCGGCGCAGTCCTGTTAGCGGGTGCGGGCTTCCACTGCGCGGATTTTGCTTTGGGCTTCTGCGCTCCACTTGACCGCATCGACTTCGAGGGCCTTGCGGAAGGACGCCAGTGCCTCGGGCCAACGGGCTTGGCTGGCGTAGGCGTCCCCGCGCACCATGAAGATCCCGCCCTCTTGCGGATCCAAGGCTTCCGCTCGCCCCAGGGCCTGCTCCATTTCGCTGAAGCTCGTGCGCGCCAGTTGCAGTTGGGCCAATCGCACAAATCCCTCGGCGGTTGGTGCGCGCTTTAGACTCTTGTGCAGAAAGCGTTCTGCGTCGGGATTGCGGCCCATGCGCGCGTAGATCAGAGCGGCGGTGTCCAGGGCGTAAGCATCTTCTGGACTCTCCTCGAGCACCTGCTTGATCTTCTTCAAGGCAAGGCTGTGCTGGCCGGCCACGGAGAGATCGCTGGCCGCGTTCATGGCCTTCCAAATGGGCATCATGTCCTTTGGATCGAGTTGACCCACCGGGCCGCCCGACTGACCGCGGGTGTAACCCAAGGCGGCTAAGCGCTTGGCGTCCGCAGCACTCAGGTTCCCTTCACTCTGCGCGAGCGCTAAAGCCGAAGCTTGGCCTGCCAGCAAGCGCGCGAGTTCGCCGCGCAAGGCCAAGGCTTCCGAGGGCGAGCTCGCGAACAGGTTCGAGAGTTCGCCTGGGTCCCCTTGGACATCAAAGTATTCCGGTCTCGGCGCCGAGACGAACTTGTCCGCGCGCCGATGCAAACCCTGCAAGGGAGCCCAGCCGTGATTGAAGAGCGGCACCAGGGTCTCCATGTAGATGCTGCGGTCCTCGCGTGGGGTTCCTTGAAACAGGTGCTCCCCCGTGACTGCAAGCGGCACCTGGAGTCCCAGCAGGTCGAGCAGCGTTGGGGTCACGTCCTCGAGACTGGCCACTCGATCGGTGACCGTGCCGGCTTGATCAAAGAGCGCGGGGGCTGAAAAGATCAAGGGCACGCGCAGAGTCGAGTCGTACAACAAACGCGAGTGGGTTTCCTCCCCGTGCTCCCCCAAGCCTTCACCGTGATCCGACGTGATCACCACCAAGGTCTTCTGCAAGCGTCCACTGGCGCGCACACCTTCGATCAAGCGCCCCACTTGGAAGTCGAGGAAGGCGATCTCTCCGTCGTAGGGATGCTGCTTGAAGTCCGTTCCAAAACTTCCGGGAGCGTCGTAGGGAGCATGCGCGTCGAAGTAGTGAACCCACGTGAAGAGCGGCTTGTCGTCCGGGCTCTCTTGTGCATGCCAAGCGAGCGCCGCGTCCGTCACGAGCGCGGCGGAGCGCTCATTGAAGTGCCCGCTGACGCGGCCCAGGTCATTGGGATTCGTGTCGTCGTCGTAGTGATCAAAGCCCTGATCCAATCCATAGCGAGCATCCAAGACGTAAGCACCGATGAACGCACCCGTTCGATAGCCCTCGGATTGGAGGCTTTCCGCCAGGGTTTGGTGAGTTTCCTCCAGGCGAAACGTGCCGTTGTTGCGCACGCCGTGGGACAAGGGACTCAGCCCGGTAAAGAGCGTCGCATGCGAAGGCAAGGTGATCGGCGCCGAGGCGAACGCTTCGCGAAAATTGATTCCCTTCGCCGCCAGTCCGTCGATCACGGGCGTCTTGGCGCGCGCGTAGCCATTGCAGCCCAAGTGGTCCGCGCGCACGGTGTCGAGGGTAACGATCAAGAGGTCAAAGCCCTTGGCCGCGGACGTGGCGCCTTGGGCTGCGAGGGAGGCGCCGTCCAACTCCACCGGGGCTTCCGCGCTGCGCGTCACTCCTTCTCCTTCTCCTCCTCCGCAGGCCAGCAGCAAAGCAGACAGGAGCAGGGCTTGCGTGGAACGCACGGTCGAGGAGTCAATCAGCATTCCGCCGAGGATAGGCCCCAGGCAAGGGCTCCGCTATCCCGCAGCAGCGCTGAAAACAGAATGCGAGGTGGGAAGCGCCGAATGCGGGGGAGTCGGTTGAGCCCCGACCGGATTCGCCATTCGTAGCGATCGAGGTCGCTTCATCGGCATTCGCCCCCTGGCCGAGGAGCCCGGGTCACAAACTGCAGTTCGTGAGGCTCTCAGCATTTGGCCCAGATCAAGCGGTGAAATGTTCCCCTGGCAGGATGCGACTGGGGACCCTGGCTTGGGGCCGCAATGGGCAAGAATAAGGCGCGCCCAACCAAGTTGAGCGCGCCCCTTGTCGGCCGGGCCTCGAGTCTCAGACTCCGCAGATCACGGACAGTAGGTCACCTGCATGCCGTCGGAGAGTCCGGAACCGAAGGCGTCACCCGGGTCACGGAACCAGACTTGGTAGAACTCCGTGGCCCCCACCGTCTTGGTGCTGAAGTCGAAGGTGAAGGTCACCCCTCCCAAGGCGTCCGTCGTCAGGATCACATCGCGATGCAGGGGCGGCAGAACGCAGAGGGTTCCCCCTTGGAAGGGCGCATTGTTCGACGCGCTTCCGAAGAAGATCTGGGCAGGTTTCTGGGACATTGCATCCGTCATCCTGATCTGGAAACCAGGCACGGAAACCCGAGGCTCGCCAATCGAACTGAGCAGCGGCCATCCGAGCTGGGAAGTCAATTTCGGCAAGCAGTAGCTCGTCGGCGGCCCGCAGACATCGTCTTCGGTCACGCCTGAAATCACGAGTGAGTAATCGGCGTCCAAGGCCCCAGTCTCCGTGTGACCATCTTGGTTGATCTCATCGGCGAAGACTTCCACCGTCCAAGTTCCGACCATCGGGTTTTCGACGAACACGTTCTCGATCACGTCTTTTGTGTTCGAGGATCCGCCGGCGCTTGAGTAGTTGCTTTCGCGCAACCCGTTGTTCCCCCAGTAAACCGTTCCCAAGGGATCGGTCACCCGCAGACTCAGGTCATTGATGCGGTGCTGGGAAGCGGAAGTCGTGCCAGCGGGGTCCAGGTAGCAAAGCGTGGCCTTGAACTCCGGGGCCGTTCCATCGACGTTCACGTTGTGGGTCGTGGATGCCCCTTGGGTCAGGACGTCAGACTCGTGCACGAAGTACATGCTGGTCTTGTAGCTTTGCAGCGTCGCCACGTCCGGCAGACCCCAACCCTGGTGGGTGCGGGTCAAGTCGTGATTGATACCGTTGAAGGTGTATTGGGTCGCCGAGTTGACGAGCAAGGCACGCACCATCGTGGCCTTGGCGCGACGCTCGAAGACCGTGGTTCCGGTCGGGCTGTTGCCGAAGATTCCCGCGGCCCACATCTGCTGAACGAGCCCGACGTAGCCTGCCACGCAAGGGGTTGCGGCGCTCGTGCCGCCGAAGCCCGTGGTGTAGTCGGTGTCATTCTCGTTGTCTGTGGTGAGGATCGAATCGTACCAGAAACACAAGTCGGGCTTGATGCGCCCGTCCGCAGCGGGGCCGATCGAACCACTTCCGCTCCAGGAATCGTTGCCCAAATTGGTCGTGTTGCCGTGACGCACGGCGCCCACGGAGACAATGTTCTTGGCCCAAGCCTGGGGCCGTGAAAGTTGATTTCCCGTGTTGCTCTGCGACTGGCAAATCGTGATGTCCTGATCGAACAGAATGTCGTCCATCTCGTTCGAGGTGGACGTGTAGGACGTCGTTAGACCGCCGCCCCAACTGTTGGATTGCAGCACCGCGTTGTAGGGAGCTTGCAGGAGTTGGGCCGTGTGGGTGTAGCGATTGGCGAGGAAGCTATAGTCCGCAAAGATCGGCTTGCCATCCGGCAGCATGCCCTTGCCCAAAGCGTTGCCCGTCCCGTCACTGAACACGCAACCCAGGGTCTTCGTTCCGTGGTCGGAGTCCCCCGAAGTGGTTCCGTGCACCAACACGCCGTTTGTCTGAAACGCGCTGTGAGTGGTGCGGGCGTTGCCGTCCATCACTTCCCCGCGCACTCCTTGACCTGTGAATCCTTCGAGGGTTTGCAGCGCGTTTGCACCGCCAACGACGCGCACCTTGTCTAGGTCCTCTTCCGGGGCCGTCCAGCGATCAATGAAGGCGACCTCGTCAAAGCTCGCCACTTGAACGATCTGCCCCGGAGTCAGAAGTGCCTCCAAACGATAGCCGTCGGGAATCTGAGCGAGGATCTCGATCCCCATGGCCTGCAGCTTGGGAGCCAGCAGCGCCTTTTGCCGTGGACCTTTCTCAAAGACCGAGAGGTAGCAATGGGTTTGTGCCGCCAAGCTGCCTTGAGCCAGACCCTCAAGCAGTTCTTGCTCGAGACGATAGTTGGCCTCGAAGGGCCCCACCCAACGGACAAAGGGGAGCGCCTGCACGCTCTCCGCGACGGCGGCGCTCATCTCAACGATGCGCGTGTGGGCCGGAACGAACTGGTGCACTTTGGCACCGAGTCGCGCTAGTTCAGCGCGAAACTCCTCCAAGGGCGGACAAACAAATTGCACCAGGTGCAGGTTGCCTGCGGCGTTCAATGCTCCCGCGGAAAAGTTCGGAGTGCTTCGCAGCGGATCGAAGATCCCGCGCTTCATATGAATCGCGTAGTCGGTCTCCCGCACTCGACTGAAGCCACGGTCCTCCTGATGAATCGCATAGTGCGCAACCGGCGCACCCGACTGGGTCTCCGTCCAAAGGGCCACGTAGCCTGCCGCCTGGGGCAGTTCCACCGTGCGCAGATTGGCAATCGGATTCGCGGTGCGATGAAAGACTTCACCCCCCGCAACGCGCAGCTCGCTCTGCCCGGCTTCGATCTCGATCGAGACAAGCTCCGGGGAGGTTTGCTGAATGGGCCCGCCGAAGAGCAGGAGGGGAAGGCTAAGCAGAGTGGAGGTCAGCAGCATGAATCTAGTTGTGAGCGAGGACTGCGGGAGTTGGGGGGGGCGAGGGGAATCCCTCGAACAGGATCAAAATTCTAGCGCAGCGGGTCCGATCCTGGGTCGTTCCAGTCGGGAAGCATCAAGCCTTGGGCAGCGTGAACCAGAAGCGTGACCCGGCCCCGTGCGCACTCTCCACCCCAACTCGCCCCCCTTGGGCCTCCACCAGCCCCTTTACAATGGCTAGACCCAAACCGACGCCGCCGGTCCGGCGAGATCGAGACGGATCTGTTCTGTAAAGACGTTCAAAGACATGGGGCAAGTCCTGCGGTCCAACTCCAGCACCGGAGTCCAGCACAGAGACCTCCACATGCTCGTCCAAGCAACGGCAGTGGATCGCTACCTGCCCATCCCCCGCCGTGTTCGTCGTGGCGTTGGCGATTAGATTCCCAAGCACTTGGTGCAAGCGCATGGAGTCCGCCAGAACGCGTGTCCCCGGGCTGACGCGGTTGTGCAGGATCGGTTGGTCCCCGCGCGGAACAATCGTCGACAAGCAGCGGGCGACCTCGCTGCGCAGATCCAGCTCCCGAAGCTCCATCCGGAGCGCGCCGGACTCCGCAAGGGAAAGCATTTGCAGGTCGTCCACCAACTTGCCCAGATGCACGATCTCCTCATGCAACGAGGCGAATGTGCCCCCGTCCGGTTGGATCAAGCCGTCTTGCAATCCCTCGATCTGGCAAAGAACGTTCGTCAGGGGCGTGCGCAGTTCGTGGGCCGTGTCACTGATCATGTTGCGTCGATTGCGTTCCCCTTGCTCCAGGGATTCCGCCATGTGATTGAAGGCCGTGGCGAGAGCACCGATCTCGTCCCCGGAGCGCACGTCGATGCGTTGCTCCAACTCGCCGCGCGCCATGCCGCGGGCCGCGCTGGTCAAGGCCTCGACCGGTCCCACGATGCGTTTCGCTACTGCCGAGACCATCCAAACTCCAATCAAGGCAGCCACGAGGGCCGTCAACAAGAGCCATTGGCTGAGAGATCCGGCAAAGCGCTCCTCCATCTCCGATCCACTCGCCGTCAGATTCGGTATCGCCATCAGCAGGCCCACGTCCACGCC
>CALCXM010000001.1 GCA_937905825.1 uncultured bacterium | reverse complement strand
GGTGCGCGCAACATGCAGAACTTCCGCTTGCTGAAAGCCGTGGCCAACGCTGGCAAACCGGTCGTTCTCAAGCGCGGACTGGCGGCCACGGTGGAGGAGTGGCTCTACGCTGCCGAGTACTTGGCCGCTGGCGGTTGCCAGGGGATCATTCTTTGTGAGCGCGGCATCCGCACCTTCGAAACGGCGACGCGCAACACCTTGGACCTCACGGTCTTGCCGCTCTTGTCCGAACTGACGCACTTGCCGGTGATCGTGGATCCCTCCCACGCGGCGGGCATCGCGCGTCTGGTGGCTCCCTTGTCGCGGGCATCGATTGCCGCTGGCGCTGCTGGCGTGGCGGTGGAGGTGCACCCGCGTCCGGCGGAGGCTCGCAGTGATGGCCCGCAAGCCTTGTTGCCCGGGGAGTTGACCGCGGTGGTGGCGGATGCGCGCGTGCAAGCCGCCGTGTCCGGCAGGCGTCTGGCCTAGGGCGAGAAGGCCCGCTTGTCCTTGTTCCGTCCCGGGGATCCATGCGGATGCCCCGGGCAACCCCTCATCGAATCGACAGGTCGTAACGGAAGTAGGATTCCAAGCACATGGCGAGCAACGCAGTCGAGTAAGCCCGGCCACCGACGGAACCCCAGGGCCCGTTGTTCTCCAAAGAACCTCGCTCCTCCCGAATCGTCTCTTGATTCGTGAGCAGCACTTCCTTGATGGCCTTGTTCCACATCTTGTGGTGCGCACCACCGCTGCGTGCCATGGCGTAGGTGCCGTAGTACCAGTAGTAGAGGTCGTTGCTGTAACCCTTCTCCGCGTCCCACTCCGGCAAGCAACGCGTCAAGGTGTCCGCGCTGCGCACCATGACGTCTAGCTCTTGGGGGTCTTGGTCCAGGGTGAAGCGCGTCCACAGGGCGGCGGCTGTCAAGGCCTCCGTCAGTTCTCGTGGATAGTCTTCATTGACGCCCATCTCGCGCGAGCTCGACTGGTCCTTTGAGCGATACCCGGCTCGGCCGAACATGAGCTCGGTCACTTCCTCGAACCAAGTCAAGCTGTGCGCGCGATAGGCGGTGTCGACTTCCAATCCGGCCCGCTCCGCCGCCAAGAGTGCCGCCACCATCCAGCAGGTCACTGACGTGTCGTCGAGCCCCTCCCCGGGCATGACGTAGCCCCACACGGCGCTCGGATTGCGGTACTTGCTGCACAGGTCAGCATTGGCCTGAGCGACTTCCCGAATCAGCGGGCTCGGGGAGATCGCCGCCAACTCGCAGTAGACCTGGGTCACGATGGCTTGGGTGTAGAGAAAGTTCGTGCTGTTGACCCAAGAGACGTCGGGCGGAATCAAACTCTTGCCAAGTTTGCGCCTGTTCAGGTTGGGCTGCCACTTGATGGAAGGGTGAGGGCGCTCCAACAGAAACGAGACCCCTCGGCGCACGCTCGTTTGGTAGGGGCCCTCACGCAAGGTGTTGCCATCCGCCATGAGCGCCAGGAGCACCAGGCCCGTAACCCCTGCGGAGTAGTAAGGATCGTCCGCAAGCCAAGCTCCATCCTCGCCTTGGTTCTCGACCATCCATTGCAGGGCGAGTTCCAAGGCTTGCTCGGTGCCCGCGCCGCCTTTCGCCCGCAGGTCGCGCTTGGAACGTTGAAAGCGCAGGCCGTAGATTCCGCTTTGGTTTTGAGTGTCCTGCAGGCCATCCCTCAAGAACGGGGGATGAAGCAAGCGCGTGCAAGTCTCGGACTCCTCCCCGTGGCCCGTGTGGTTCACATCGATCAACCAGAAGTCCGGGCTGTGCGTTGTGAGCTGGTAGAGGCTGTGCAGGCGGGCGATGGCCAGTCCGGTTGTTTGGGGACCGGGGACGCTGCTGGCCGGTAGCAGACGGTGACCCCGCAGGAACGGACCGGCGGCTTCGATCAAGTGTTGGTGTGCTGCCGGCCAAGCCTCCGGCTGGCTGTAGTCCCGTGCGCGCAAATCCTCCACAAGCTTGGCCAATTCGAAGCGCAGGGTTTCGTGGGCCGTGGCGTCTGCGCGCAGTGCCGCGGAGATGTCGAGTGCTTCCAACTGTGCAGGATCGGGAGCGCTGGGGGGACTCATCGCAAGTGCCGCGTCCTGCGGCTCAAGGATCGGTGACTCGTAGAACTCCCTCGTCACCGCCCAGCGCTCCCCATGGTTCGCGCGCAACATCTGCGGGTCCTGGGTCCCATCGGAATGCCAAAACTGCCAGGGCCCCGTGCGCGCTCCGTCGTAGTACTCCGCCTCCAATTGCTTGCGACCGTTCTTCCAGTAGAAGGTCCAACGCCCGTGCTTGATGCCGTCAAAGAGGGTTCCCTCGGAAGCGATGGCACCCTCCTCGTACTCGCTTGTCACCTGTTCAAACACACCCGTGCGCTGCGCTCCTTGATCGTCGAGCAGCACCCACTTCCCCGTGGGTGCGCCCCACTTGTACTTGCCCTGGGCGAGGACCGTCTGGCCTTCGCCCTTGATCGACCAAGTGCCATGGCGTTGTCCCTTCGAGTACTTGCCGATGGCCCAGGTCTTGCCTTCCGCTGTCGAAAAGGTCCAGCGCCCGCTGCGTTGCCCCTGCTCGAACTCGCCGATAATCCGTTGGGTGCCATCGGCAGCGTAGAAGCGATAGTCCCCATGTCGAACGCGAGTTCCATCGGCAGCCGTGCTCGACTCAAACTCGATGCGCGTGTTGTCGGCAAACGTTTGCTGGACGAGTTCCGGTTCCAAGGCGGGAGCGAGCCAGCACAGGACGCCGAGTACGATTTGAATCCACATGAAGTTCCGTCTGAAGGCCAGGGCGAGGGCCTGCAGACTAGATCAAACCCTTGTGGCGCTCCAGCCTAGTTCTGCTCAGGAGCCGCCAACCAGCGCGCAGCGGGCAATTGACCTGTCAGAGACTCGAGGAACGCGATCAAGTCTGCGGTGATCACGTCGTCCGGTAGCACCTTGAGGATCTTGTCGCGGTGGCCAGCCAGGGGAACTCGTGGCAACTCGCGGTACCATTCGATGACTTCGTTCAAGTCCCGGAACTGTCCGTTGTGCCCGTAGGGTGCGGTGGCTTGCACGTTGCGCAAGGTCGGGGTGCGGAACGCTCCGCGGGTATCGCCGACTTCTGGATTGAGGTACACCAGCTCGTCGACGGGTTCTGAGTCGCTGTACTTGCCGTTGGAGTTGAAGGGATCCGCGAGCAACTCGTCGATGGCCGCTGCCCGACCCAGGTCGATCTCCGTGGAGTGGAAGACGGACTCCAAGCCGATGGCGTGGAAACTCTGGTCGCTGAACATCGGGCCGTTGTGGCAGTGGATGCAGCCCGCGGGACCGATGAATTGACGAAGGCCCCGTTCCGCCGTGGGGGAGAGGTGTCCCGCGCCGCTCATGTCGCCCGCTTCGACAGCGGCCACATAGCGGTCGAAGGGCGCGCTCTGGGGCGTGAGCATGCGTTCGTAGGCTTCAATCGACTTGCCCACGTTCGCAAAGACGCGGTTGACCAGCTCGCGGTCCGCGGGATCCATGGCTTCCCAGGCAAGTGCCCAGGGGTGCTGCGGATCCTTGGGGACGGGCATGGCTTGTGCGGGCCAGCGCTCGCTTACATCAAAGGAGGGCAGTTCATCAAACACGCTGGCGTACTCATCGGCGTACTCCGTTGCGACGCGACGAACCACGTGCATGCGCGACACTCCGAGCTCCAACTCGCCTTCAAAAGGCGCCAAGGCTTGGGACCAGAGCGTGTCCTTGCGTCCGTCCCAAAACTGAAAGGAATTCCACTGGGATCCCATGATCGAAGGGGTGTGGCGCGTCAGCTTGCCGAGGCCGACGGCGAGCGGTTGTCCATCGGTGAAGTACAGGGCCGGCTTGTGGCAGCTAACGCAGCCCTGGGATCCGTCGGCGCTGAAACCCGTGTCGAAGAAGAAACTCTGGCCGAGGTTCGCGGCCGCTTCGTTCTCCGCAAAGCGGTTGCTCGGACTGGGCGGTGGGCTGCCATCGAGTGCCAAGGTCTTGAACAGGTCGACCTCAGAGGCGCTCCACTTGGGACCTTCCGCAGCGGGGGCTGCTTGGGAGGTCCTGCCCCAGATTCCAACGCCCAAGCACAAAAGGACGGCACCAGCTCCTGCGATTGGTTTGGCCTTCATTGGGACCCACCTCGCTCAGGTGCCGTGAATTGGAATTCGAAGCTCGCGCGGTCTTCAACTCCCTCTGCTTTCCAGTCCACTTGGAAAACCCACCGGCCATACATGTGCAACTTGCAACCGTTCGTGCGCCACAGGTTTTCGGTGGGCCCGATCGTCAAGGGCTGCGAGGCCATGCCATGCTCGTGGTCGGGCATGCGTGCATCCAATTGGAAGCTGCCCCCTCCGAGCGGTTCTCCGCTGTCCGCGTCAAACACCCGAGTTTGAAGGGTAAAGAACTGATTGAGGCTAACGGGTTCCACTTGTCGAATGATCTCGAAGCGGCAGCGACCCTCTTCACCGGCGATGGAGAAGGCGTGCTCCGTTCCTTTCCACTGGGGCAGACTGGCTTCCACTGAGTCGGGCGCGCAACCGGGCATCGCTCCGAACATTGTGACGATCAGGAGCAAGCTGGCCACCGTAGCGTTCGGCATGCCCTTGCCTGCGCCACCCATGTGGCGCCGAATCTCATCATCCAGGCGCAGCCCGCCGCCACCTTCGATCAAGAGCACGATCGCAAGACCAAAGAGCGGCAGGTGGCCGATCAGTTCCGATCGAAAGATCATCGCCGTGGTGAGGAACAAGCCCGCGACCACCAGGGTCCAAAGGCGAGTGAAAACTCCGATCAGCAAGAGCAGGCCCACGGTCAACTCGATCACCGAAGCGGCGAACACATAGATCTCCGGGGACATGCCTGTGATGCGTGCGATCGGCTCATAAATCTGGTCTTGGTAGTTCTGCACGACGCCCATGGGGAGCTCGGGCATCAAGAACTTCTGCACGCCGAGCAGGGCCAAGGTCAATCCCAAGGAGATGCGCAGGAGGCCCACTGCGTTCGACCAACGAGTCGCACTGGCCCGCGGCCGCAGGAAGAAAATCCTGTCCAAGGAAAGGGCACCGCGTCCGATCATGCCTACGAACAAGGCGATGCCCACCACGTCCAAGTAGTTCAGGATCGCGACGGGCGGGACGGATTCCCCGTCGAAGAGTTCGAAGGGCAGGGCGACGATGGCCAAGCAATACAAGCCGATCAAGAGTCCTGCAGCGGGGCGCACCCAAAGTCCGAGCAGGAAAAGAACTCCCACGAGCCCGCCTCCCCAAATCAAAGCAACTCCGGCAGCGCTCGAATCCACCACCAAGTCGGGTGCAATGAATTGGCCATCCAAGGCGGGCACCAGCAGGCCAAAACCGGCGAAGGTCCCCAGGATCGTTGCGCCCCAATCGGAAAGCCGGGAGGACCCTTCGCGTTTCGCCGTGAACTCCTTTCGAAGGCGCACGGACTGGGCGATAAGCAGCAGCCCGAGAATCGCGACGGCGGCTAGGCTCCAGAGGTTCGTCGGGTTTGCCGTTTCGAAGAGCGTCCGATCGAAGTCACTGAGCAGCGCATGGCGAACCCAACGCTCATGGGCGAAGGCCTGACCCGGAAGGCACAGGACAAATAGAAGGAGTAGGGCAAGCCTGGGGGGGCGGGGCATTGGCTACTGGGGCGGGAGTAGAAAGGCCGGGTGGCTCGAGCGAATCTGGCTCGTGCGCCTGAGGGGGGGATCGATCTGACAGTACCGGCGCTTTTCCTAAATGGGGAATGCTAAGTTTT